>JBBQNI010000001.1:0-248105 GCA_038329785.1 Anaerolineales bacterium
TAACGCTTACACATTTTTTGCGTCGTGATCAGAACACGCAAACCCGCACTGGAAATAAACGTTACTGCGCTCATATTGAAAACGATGCGGTAACTTCCTTTTTCAATCAATGAATTGAATTTATTCAATAATTCGGTTGAATTGGAACTATCAATCCGCCCTTTTACACTTACAATTGCACACCGCTTAAAATTGACAACTTCAATTTCCATGTGTTCGCCTCCATGGGATAAATGGACTTAATCCAACTATATAAGGTGATTTTAATTATATCATGCGCTTATTGCAAAAAAAATGAATTCAGAATACAATGACAAAAAATAAAGACATTTAAATCCAAACAAATTGCAGTGAAAAAATAATAGGAACCCCTATGAGTAAAAAAGAAGATCCTCAGAAGATGATAAATTCCTACAAGCGCAGGCAGCAGGTTTTACCCTTCGTGATGTGGGGCCTGGCCGTTTTGTTGATACTGGTGGGAGTGATCATTTTAATTGTCTGGTTGATTGGACCAAATAAACCGCAAATATCATTGTTTGCCTCGGCAACACCCACAGCAACAGCCACAAATACTGCTACGCCTGTTACCCCAACTGCTACCGCTACAATTACACCAACGGTAACTGATACCCCGACAATCACGGTAACTCCAACCCGGTCTGGACCGGTGGAATACACAATTCAGGAGGGCGACACTTGCTATGATATCGCCGCGACTTTTGAAATTGATATGATGGTTTTGCTGGCCATTAATAATTTTGATGCCGGTTCATGTCCTATAAATCCAGGAGATAAAATTATTATTCCCGCGCCAAATCAGGAATTGCCTACGGCCACTCCCTGGCCAGAAAATTTACCAAGAGGAACCAAGCTTCCTTATATAGTTCAATTTGGTGACACCCTGGATACCATTGCAGATAAGTTCCTAAGTACTGTGGATGCCATCATGACGGAAAACAAATTGGAAAATGCAAACCAGATCTTTGCCGGGCAAATACTCAATGTTCCGGTTAATCTGGTAACACCAACTCCAACCAAAGTGGCGACGGTAACACCTGATCCGAGCAACTCACCAACGCCATAAAACGATGTTTGTTTCAATCGATCTTCTTTAGATTCCTTTGAAGGAGTTGATTGCAGTTTTTAAACCTATTTTGAATAAAACTCTGTATCTTTTTTTAATTGGAACTTTGTTTCTGAGCAGTTGTCGATCGCAGAATCTAACGCTCACAGATTCTGGAAACGCGAGCGTAGTTGCCGATCGCGAATTCTTTTATTTAAAATCTACAAAAAAACCTGCGAATTTATTCCTGTATTCGATATCCACTGGAATTTCAACGCAATTAACTGCCTCAGGACTGCATATCTTTGATTATGATCTGCCACCAGATGGTACAGGTGTTCTTTATAGTGCGGTCAATGAAAACGATGGAGGCGATATTTGGTATTTGGATTTTGAAACCCAAAATTCGAAGCTGGTGGTAGATTGTGGCTCTGAAACATGCTCCAGCCCGCGTTTCTCTCCAACAGGTGAGATATTCAGTTATTTGCGGGGATCTTTCCCATCTGAAGCACCCAATTTTGAAAAAGATACCCGCATTGAATTATTTAATCTCACACAAGCGCAAAATATTAATTTTGGAAGCGGAGAAATAATTTTTGGCAGTAATGTGCTCTGGTCGAGGGACGGAAAGAATTTGGTTTATTATTCCTTCGAATCTCCAGGGATTAGAATAATTGATTTACAAGGAAATGAGATTCTCACGGTAAGCGGCACCACGATTGCCAATGCCTATGCCTGGGGCAGAGATTCAGACTATTTTTACTTTCTCATTGATGAAATAAACGCGGATTTACCACTGACCATCATCGAACAGGTTTTTTTACCGCAAAAGCAATTTCAAAGACTGGCAGTCGATTTCGCCCGAAATGAAGTCATTAATGGGTTGAAGATTTCTGTGCAAAGTGGTTTGTTTCTATTCAGTGTCAGAACTTCTGCTCTCTCACCCGGGCAAAAGATGGTTGTGTATGACCTGGAAAAGCAGAAGGTGATTGCCCAAACGGATGACCCGAGTGCCAGCTATGGGAATATCAGCTGGTCTGCTGATGGGAAAACCGTACTCTTTCAACGCTACGCCTTTAATCAAACTGCAGCCAGTCCTGAAATCGGCATTTGGAATTACGAGGGCGATGAACCTGAAATTTATGTTTCAGACGCATTTATGCCTAAATGGTTGCCATGAAAACGGACATCATTCGGGTTATCTTAAGGCAATTGTGACTTTTTTATTCTGTTTATTGCCCATTTCAAGAGTTCACTCAGCATATCGTCGCTTTCATAACTCAGTATTTCTTCCATATATTCAAGATCTTCAAGTTGCATGATTTTCGCATAGGCGACGATAATATTTCGCTTTAATCCCCGTAATTTTGCGCGGTATAAAGGGCTGTCCCGAAAAATCGCTTTGAATTGGTCCTGCTCCATTATTAGAATCTTTTTTGGGTCAAAATTTTTGATTGTTGCTGATAAATCAAAAGTATTTTGCGAAAGAATTTCAGCGAAGCGAATGTTCCAGGGACAAACCTGCTGGCAAACATCACAGCCAAACATCCATGCGCCGATTGGTTCCCGCAGATCCGGGGCGATACCAGCGCGATTTTCGATGGTCAGATAGGATATGCACCGTCTGGAATCAATTGTGCGATCAGGAAGAATGCAGCCAGTTGGGCAGCTATCAACGCAGCGTGAGCAAGTCCCACATAAATCCAGGTTGAAAGGTGCGTCAGCAGCAAAATCGATATTGATAAGGATTTCAGCCAGAAAAAAATATGATCCAGCCCCAGGGATGAGCAGGCAGGAATTTTTACCAATCCAACCAATACCTCCATTCTTTGCAATCGAACGCTCTAAAAGCGGCCCTGTATCGGTGTGCGTTCGGTACTCCAGTGTTTGGTCGGGTATTAACTCCTGAATCTTTTTTGCCAAAAGTTCCAATTTAGGGGGAATACGGAAGTGATAATCTGTTTCCCAGGCATAACTTGCAATCAATCCTGATCCGCTGCCGGGCATTTCGATCTGATGGGATGGATAAGGCATTGCCAGAGAAAGGATAGATCTGGCCGAATTCAAGATTAATTTTGGATCTCTTCGTTTTTGAATCGCATCATCTCTGCTGAGGTAGTGCATGTCAGCTGCGTTACCATTTGCGAGCCAATTCTCATATAGGGGAAAATCCGAAAGTGGCACTGCAGTACTGAAGCCAATATGGGAAAAACCGAGGCTCTGAGCCTCGGTTTTTATCATGTGTTTTAGATTGTCTCCCGTGTTTGTGGGCATCTTTTATGATGTCGGAGTCGTAGACGGCTCAACCGTTGGTGCTTCCGTTGTGGCTGCCGGCGGCTGCTGCGTAATAGTGGGAGAGGCGACTACACCAACAACAAATTTAACATAAAATGTCTGGCCGAAATTGGCCTCATCCTCATCAGATAGAATCCACCAGGACGTATACTCACCACTATTAAGTGGGGCTGTGAATTCGATTGAAATCTCTGTTGTCTCATTTGGTTTCACTTCTTTTCCGAGCAGGATTGAAGCTGCAGCCCCATAGCGAGCGCCAGCCCAGTTACGGATTTTATAATTAGCTGTCCAGGTTGTGGTGCCAATATTTTTAACCCGCCAGGTCTTAATGAATTTGGAGCCAGCTGGAATTACCTGACCATCCGGGATAGTGACATCACCCAAAAACTCCATTTTATTCGGGTTTGGTGCCAGCGTGGCAGAGCCAGCAATCGGCGGAGCTTCGTTGGTCAACGCGAAAGTGGCTGTTTCTGTTGGGGGCATCTGGGTGTTGGTGGGTGCCAATGTTGCCGTGGGTGTGGCTGTTGGCATACTTAATGCGGTGCTGGTCAATTTTGCCGCGACAGTGATTGCTGCCTGGGTGAAGATCATATTTGCATCCAGAGTTGGTTCTGGTGTCGCTTTGGGTGAACAGGCAGAAATGATTAATACGAGGGTTAAGGCCAGCATTACCATGGTGGTGCCGGTTTTTTTTCTATTGAATTTCATAGTTTTCCTCCAATTTTAGAGTCGTTTTTTTTCATATCGAATGGTCGTTATCATCGATTCTCAGGCATTTCACCATCTTCTGTCAAGGTCTGGTCAACAATCAATCCAAAAAATCACCCATTAGAATGACATTTTGCATGTTTTCCGGGGTTTTCGGTGCAGGAAGTTTGTCTGAAAAGCCAATATTTTCTTGAAATTTGAAAAAAGAGACCGCACCGGGATAAATTGAAAACTCATATTTGTAATTGTCACCTTCATAATTGAAATAGAGGATGTAATCTCCTTGAGGAAGGTCACTCAGCACAAGATTTTCCTGATAGTAATCATCCCGGTTCACGCTTGATGGCCCGTAGGTTCTTACCATCCAGAGTTGATTCGTTCCTGTATTTTTGATATAAACATCCTGGTACTGGATGTAGGAATAATCAGATTTTCGTATTTGACCGACCAGGACGCCCCAACCTTGCGGGGGAGCCAGCCATAACTCCGGGTTGCGAGTACGGTAATAGCTATTAAGAGCCATTCTGACTTCAAAGTGTAAATGCGGACCTGTGGTGAAACCGGTGTTACCCACGATTCCAATCTGAGTGCCTGTTTCTACTTTTTGACCGACAGTCACGGTAACCTCATCCATATGCGCATAGACAGTCAATAAACGATTGTCTCCCCAACCGAAATCATGCCGGATGGCGACAGAAATCCCATACGGGTCATCCTCATTATAGCTTCCGTAATATAAGCCATATCCCGTCCAGACCACAGTGCCAGCGGCGGCTGCCAGAACAGGTGTCTTCCGCGGTGCATCAATATCAATCCCGGTGTGGACGATATCCGTTCCAGGGAAGAAATAACCGTAGCGATAATCGGCCAGAGGCCAATTGACCTCATCGGCTGATATCGGACGTGAAAATAGAAAGTGGTCATAGGGGGTCAAGCCCCAGGGTGTTTCGTAAAGTGGGGGCCGCCAGAATGAAACAGGGGGTGATCCAGGCGTGGGAAAAACGAATTGCAGGGGTCGTTCTTCCGTAACGATTTCATTATCTTCTGCCACTTGATTGTTGTTGATCAAAAACACCTGCAAATTATCTTGCGTATTGTTGTATTCTGGTTGACTGAAAGTTTCTTTGACAATTTCTTGGACATCCTGATTTGAATAAATCGTCATTCCGCCAAGGATCACCAATGTTATCAACCATATGTAAAAGGCGTAACAGTTTTTCATATCATCCTTCTGGGACCGGGGTCCAGGTCGGCCGGCGGGTAGGAATAGGCGTCTCGATTGGGATCTCGGTGGCTGTGGGTGATCGGTAGTAACGGATAGTCGCGGTTAAAGAGGGAGTGATCGTTATGGAAGGGAGTGGTGTGGGAGAACGTAACGCTTCAACCGGATATATCTGATTCATGGCTGCATACCAATCCAGTCCGCCGCTGAAAACGAATTGGTTAAACCGGGCTGCTGAAAAATATGTGCGCCAATTGGAAACGGCTGGAACTCGTTCCCAACCGAAGGATTGGGTCAGGGCTGTAAAGTCGATCCAATAGCCAGCAGGGATTTGTGCTCGCGCGCCCCCACTTTCGTAAGTTGAAGCTTCGCTGGAATAACGGGAATCCAATTGCCAGGGCATTTGCTGCATGGGCAACCCTTGTGACCCATCCTGATATCTTGTTTTTAAGTAGATACGCCAGAATGTTTGCCCGTTTCGTTCTTCTCTTACTACTTGAGTCAGGTCCGCATAAATCGTCAGGGGATTAAATTCGAAAGCTCGACCGGTAAATTTCCAATCGTGTTCAATTCCAGGGTTGCCAGGTTCGGTAATCGGTACAAAGGCTTGCTCCAAATTCTGAAGAAAATCCCAGCCGATTATTTCGGTAGTTTTCTCCCGTAATTTGCTAAATTTATCTGTGACATCCGAAATAAAATAAGGATAGGGAGCTTCGATATCTTCAATCCTTTGGAGGGTATACTTCGCATTTGAAATTTGATCATTTTGTAATGTTTGAAAAACTTTGATTGCATTTTTTGATTGCCGTAAATCTGCAATCACTTGCTGACCTAAAGTTGAAAATTCCATCAAACTGAAGCCGTTCACATTAGCGGGTATGAAGGTGGATGGTAAATTGACAGCACTCACAGATGTCGACCTGGATGTAAGATAACTCTGGTTGCCCTCCAACTGCAGGTAATAAACCTGATCTACAGTCCAATACGGGCAATCTCCTTCAGAAAATGTTTGTATGATTTGATTTGTCGCAGCACGATTAAATGTTTTCAAAACAGGATACCCATCTGTATCTGTACTCCAGATGACCGTGTTCCCATCGGGTGACCAGGCTGGGTGGAGATCAGGTTTTTCCGGATCGAGGCTGATATTTGCAAAACGATTTTCGATCGAATCCAACCGCGCTACCCAAATCTCTTCCTCACCGGAGCGAGTGGAAACGAATGCAATTTCTCTGCCATTGGGAGACCAGGCTGGAGAAAAATCTGCATCACCCCCTTCGGTTAATCGAATTGGAGTCTGATTGAGGTCTTCCAGTGGCTGGATTTCAATGTCAAAGTTATTGCCGCGATATATTTCATATGCCAGAAATTGCCCATCTGGAGACCAGCTAGGATGACCTTCATATTCAGGGGAATCGGTCACCCGTAAATCCTGTCCGTTACTAAAATCGTAGATATAAAGATCCCAATAACCGTTCTTGCGGGCACTATATGCAATTTTTGTGTTAGAGGGGTTTAAAGCCGGATGGATTTCTTCATAATCATTTTCGAATAAACGTGTAAAGGCTAAATTTCCCGGGCTAAATGCATAAATCTGATATTTGCTGTTGGCATTCAATGAAAAGAAAAAGAGATTTTCATTCTCATAATCTGAAATAGGGACAGTTTGATTATCGTTCTCCGTATTTTCAAGGGTTTCGGATGGGGTAATTGAGACAATTCTAGTGTCAGTTGCAGGAACCAGGGTTGATGAAGAGATCCTGGTTTCCTCAAATGAGGCAGTATTTTTATTTTTCAGAATTTGCGAATTTAAGACAGCAATAATCAAGCCGATATTTAAGAGTATCAAAATGGCCCAAACCTGGAACGGGACGCGACTTGTGAATGGATTTTGTTGTTTCATAAATTGAACCAGTAAAGGCGAACTTTACTTTATTGAGGTGATTGTAGCATTAAAAAAATGCGATTTCTTAACAATGGCAGTTAACGATTTTGTCAGGCTCAAGGGAAAAAAAGCATCGGGTCAAATAAGATGAATGTTTTTGATACCCTCCAGAAGCAATAATTCGCCATTTCCTCAATGGTGGCCTTGTTGTCATAATGTGCCATGGAACTGAAGGTTGCATGAGCAGGGCCAACCCGTGTTTCGAGGTGCAGATGAGGATTTCCGGACATACCGCTGTTACCGACTGTCCCTATTTCTTGTGATTGCAAAATTTCATCCCCTGGAAGGTAAGCAGCAGCCGACTCCATATGCCCGTATAAAACATACAGAGATTTATCAGTAGTCTTGGCTACAACAGCATTCGGACTGAGCATTGGACAATTGATATAGGAAGTGTATATGATTTCTTCTGGAAATTGCGGATCGCCAATTATCATTTGGACAGTGTTCGAGAGCTTGCTCCAGCTTGTCTCAATGATGATTGCGTTTCCGTAAGGTGGACTATCATTAATGACAGCGCTCACAATCCCAGGTAAAATGGCGACAATTGATTGGTGTTCTATTGAATTAAATGCGCCAAAACGATAAAAAGAAAAGTCGGCACCATGGTGACCGTCATCCTGCCCCGGACCAGGCTGGCTGAAGGGGCTTGAAAGGATTTCGGTTAATTGGTCAAGCTCAATATTCTTCAGGGGAGAGACAGGATCATATGTGACAGGATTCTTAGTGGCAGAGTCTTTTGGATTCAAATGACCAGTTGGAATCAATGGAAATGGTGTAACCGTTGGCTTTTGTGTTGGAATCGGTGTAAATAAAGTACTACTCGAGGGGCTTGGTGTAGCCGGCGGCAATGGTTTGGATGGTATTCCTGTAGTAGTGCCAACCTGGCAGCTTGCCATCAGCAAGGCGGTCAACGAGAATAGCAATTTGTAGAAACGAATGTTTTCCAATGCGGTTTCAATCCCTTGAATAGAGAGGGAACCTCAACCTTTTGGTTTTAATCACCGAAAGGAATTGATTTCTGATCGATTTGACCATGTTCTTCATCATACAGGCTTGCCGTAATGGTCATGGGATTATCATTTTGCCCGGAAGGCAGATGCATAGTCAATTCAAAGGCAGAATCAAGCGTTTCGATAATGGTTGTTTCGACTAATAATTCTCCCCGGCTATTTTGAATGGCTAGTGAGAGTGACACCGGTTGTCCCAAATCCAGCAGGGTGATCTTGAGAGTTACTCTGGTTTGATCTGGCCATTGACGGGCAGTGATCTCACCAATTTTTGTATTTACCGGGTTGACAGATTTGCTATCCGCATCTTTTTCCATAATGATCCTTGTTTAAATATTTTTAACTCATTATCTATCAAAAAATGCGGAATGCGCAAATATCAACCTTTTACCTTTACTTAATTCGACGACCTTCCAGGTAAAAGCGTTTTTCTTTGGCAGCACCCATGGAAAATGTTTTGCGAGGCAGGGCACCATCCATAATCACCGTCTTGAATAAATCTTCTTTTGCCATTGCCGGCAGATAAAATCCACAATTACCCGGCAAGCCTCCCAACTGACAGGTGACATCAGCGCCATGTACATAATCGATTTTCGTGCCGGGTGACTTTTTTAGCCATTGATCCAGGAAGGTTTGAAGCTCACCGACCGGCAAATTACTGGTTGGGTTGTCAAGCTGGATGACAGAATATTCACCATTGCAAATGAAACCGATCTGGAATTTGTCTGTAGCATTACCATCAACCTTTGAGAGCATGGAAGTTTGATTCATTCCAGTGAGAATTGACATGTTTTCACCAAAAAAAACTTTCATATCGTCAAGGAGGTTTTCATTGCAGCGAAACAAAACGCGATGGATTGGCTCAAATTCAAGACCCTCTCCGTGCACATTCTCAACCTCCACCAAGGCAAATCGCGATAGGTCATCCATTCCAACCAGATTTTTCTTCTTTTCCCAAATTGTTTTTGCGGTTGCCAGAGAATGATTGCCATCGCCCATAGCAAAGAGCAAAACACCTTCATTTTCTGAAAGATTGTATTTAAGATTAAAAGCATCCGGGTCTGCCAGATTTTTAAGTGCCTGGCATATCTGGTTCTCAATCATTTCATTGTCGATTGCGTACCCTTTCAGGTGACCGCTGCCTTGCATCAATTCGAAGTCATAAAGTACCCGCAAATTTCCCCTTTGTGCAATAATGGGCTCTATTACGGTTTTGAAGGGGTCATCGATTAAGACTAAAATGTGCGGAAATTCAAGGGAAGCTGCTTCGCGAATCCGCACGCGTGGCGGAATTCTTTCGATGATGGTACCTTCCGTCGCTCGGATAAGGGTCTGCGAGCCTTTAGAAAAATCATACTTTTCAAGGTCCAATGCCAGCATTAATCCAAAACGGGTTTTTCCGGCAACATGTCGTTCTACCAAAATTAATCCCGAAAAATTCTGTAGCATGCCATTGGCGAGATAATTGTCCATGGTTTTTTGGGTTCTGACAATTCTTTGTTCGATGTCAGCAGATTCCAAAAAAACTTCAGGCAGGATCATTTTAAAGGTTGATGGTTCTTTCCCGATTAATTCCTGTACTTGCTGCCAATAATCAGGCTGTGAGGTAAATTGGTCACAGGCTATCACAGACCACCTGGCCATATCCACTCCGTTGGCAGGAAGCAGAATATCAGCAATCTGGAAACCCGATTTTTCAAATTTCTTCATTTTCACCTCAGCAGTTAATTGGAATAGGTTTATTGTAGCGAATTTAATTGATCAAATTCACCTTATAGGCTGAGTTAAGATTTCTATCAGTGAAAGCGAGGATTTATGTCAAAAAAGCTTTCGAGGTGGAAGCTTTTTTGGCACGCTTTAAAGAACTTTTTAGATCGACAATTCGCCAAAAATTCTACATACCAAACATATAGGAAATTCCTAATAAACCCGGTCCGGTGTGTACACCAATAACAGGACTTACTTCTGAAATCATTGTCTCGACCAATTTTCCGTTGGGGAATTTTGCCTGGATTTTCTCTAACAATTGCGCTGCTTCTGCATATGCGTTGGCATGCTGAACAGAAACACGCACTGGATATTGTCCATCCACTTTTTCAATCAAAAGCTCAACAACCCGATCCAGTGCCTTGCTCATCGTACGGACTTTATCAATTGATTCAATCTTTCCTTCACGTAATTCCAGAATTGGCTTGAGATTCAACATGGTTCCGACAAACGCGGCAGCCCCGCCGATACGTCCTCCGCGATGAAGGAATTCAAGTGTTTTTACGGCGAACAGAATTCCAGTTTGTTTTCGGGCTTTCTCTGCAATTTTCCAGCATTCTTTTAAAGAAGCGCCATTGGCTGAAGCCCGGGCAACCGAAAGAACCTGGAACCCAAGCGCCATTCCAGATGCTTCTGAGTCAAAGATTTCCAGGTTATCAAGTTCAAGCGCTGCTTTTGCCTGGAGAGCAGAATCAATTGTGCCCGAAAGTTTGGAGGATATGTGAATGCTGAAAATATCATATCCTTCTTCGCGAATTTGTTTGTACATGTCGATGAATGTGGCCGGGGTGGTCTGGGAGGTGCTAGGCATTACTTCAGCGGTTTCGAGACGTTTATAGAACTCAGTAGGCAGGATATCCACACCGTCTCGAAATTGTTCTTCACCCCAGATAACCTGGAGGGGTACAATGCGAATCGGTAATCCATGAAGGATATCTTCTGGGATATAGGCGGTACTATCGGTAACAATCATAACCTGGGACATATTCTCTCCATATTTTTTATATTGATACCAATACTTAACCCTGATAAGTCTTACCGGTTACGCCTGAGGAAGTATATTGCTATAGTTTGTAGTCCAAATTGGTTGGTTGTTGTATGATATCTTCTGTCTTTGCGATGCAATCATCAGTATGTGCATGTGATAACATTTATGTTCCATGTCTGTGCCACGTCCCCGTGTCCCTTGACCTTTAGGCCTGATCAGGCTAAAATCACGGGCGCACAATGAGCCGAAAAGGCTATTTTTGCACTGGATGAATATGTTTGAGAATCTAACTGAAAGACTGGAAGACGTTTTTAAGCAATTGCGCCGGAGGGGTAAACTCTCAGAAGCGGATGTTGACGTTGCATTAAGAGAAGTCCGCCTGGCATTGCTGGAAGCTGATGTGCATTACAGTGTTGCCAAAAACTTGATTGCTCGCATCAGAGAACGGGCTATTGGTGCTGAAGTCTCAAAAGCACTTAATCCAGGCCAACAAGTTATAAAGATTGTCAATGAAGAGTTAATTAATACCCTTGGAGATCCGTCACGGATCAACCTGTCCGGGCAAAAACCGCATGTCATCATGCTGGTTGGACTGCAAGGCTCTGGGAAAACGACAGCTGCAGCCAAATTGGGCAAAAAATTACGATCTCAGGGTGAAAGAGTTTTGTTGGTTGCAGCCGATCCATACCGTCCGGCGGCGATTAAGCAGCTACAGACACTGGGTGAGCGCATAGATGTGCCAGTGTTCAGTGAAGAGGGTATCAAACCGCCACAATTGAGTGCAGATGCGCTCAAATTTGGCCAAAATGGCGGTTATTCCGTCATTATCATTGACACAGCCGGTCGTTCACAATTAGACCAAACTCTGATGGATGAGTTGCAGGCGATCCACCTAAACGTAAAAGCAGTTGAAATCCTCCTGGTTGTGGATGCGATGATTGGTCAAGAAGCTCTGCATGTGGCAGAAGGTTTTCGCGATGCAATTTCAATCACGGGGCTTGTTCTGGCAAAGATGGATGGTGATTCACGGGGTGGTGCGGCAATTTCAATCCGCAGTGTGACCGGTGTCCCAATCAAATTCCTCAGTACTGGTGAAGGCCTGGACGCCATGGAAGCGTTTGATCCTTCCCGCCTTTCATCTCGCATTCTTGGAATGGGGGACATGATTGGCCTGATTGAGAAGGCGGAAAGTGCCTTTGACCAGAAGGAAGCGGAAAAGCAAGCTGCCAGGATGATGAGCGGAGATTTTTCGCTTGAAGATTTCCTGACGCAATTAAAGCAAATAAAAAAAATGGGTTCCATGTCACAAATTTTGGAAATGATGCCAGGCAGTATGGGGCAGATGGCTCGAAATGTGAATCCCCAGGATGCCGAAAGTCAAATGAAACAAACCGAAGCAATTATTTTTTCAATGACCAGGCAAGAACGCCGTAACCCGGATGTTCTGAATGCATCCAGGCGTAGAAGAATTGCCCGTGGCTCGGGTACCGAAGTACAGGATGTCAATCGCCTGATTAAACAATTCCGTGATATAAAGAAACTTATGAAGACTTTTCAAAAATCCGGAGGACGCGGTTTACCGCGACTTTTCGGTTAACTGATGTCTGTGGTTGTCTTCAGACGCTTCCTTCAGCGTTCCTCGCAAAGCAATCCATGCGGCAAGTTAATAAAAATAGGGTAGAATACTGATTATTAAGAAATAGACAGGAGATTATACAAATGGTTCGCATTCGCTTGCGCCGTATTGGCTTAAAGGGACAACCCAGTTATCGTATCATAGTGGCTGATCAAGAAAGCCCTCGTGATGGACGTTTCATTGAAAATATTGGATTTTACAATCCACGTACAGAACCGTCAACTATCAATATTCAGGAAGACCGTGTTTATCATTGGATGAGTAATGGCGCTCAACCAAGTGATAGTGTCGGCCAAATTTTCCGGACTGTTGGTGTTATGGAGCGCTTTGACCGCTTCAAAAAAGGCGAATCTGTTGAAACATTGCTGGGTGAAGCTGCTGAAGTATACAAAAAACATTCAATCACAGTAAAAACAAATCTGCAACAATAATTACTGACACCTTTCGGATCCTGATCGATTTCTGAGAAAGGAAATGTCCATGAAAGAATTAATCGAATACATCGCCCGATCACTGGTGGATGACCCAACCCAGGTATCAGTCAATCAAGAAAAAAGTATTGGCAAATCACGGATTGAATTACGTGTCGCCAAAGAGGATATGGGCCGCGTAATTGGAAAAAATGGAAGGGTTGCTAATTCCATGCGAGTTCTCTTACGTGTTGCTGCCGCCCGTGAAGGCAAACAAGCTTCCCTGGATGTTATGGAACCGCGATGAGTGCGGATTCAGGGCATCTGGGAGAAACTCAAGATATTGATACAGGCTCGCCCGCCATGGACGAGCCTGTATACTTGACGATTGGCATTATCGGTAAACCACACGGTATAAAAGGCGAAACCCTGTTTTTTGTTCGTACCGATTTCCCGGAAAGAATCCGTAAAGGTAAATATGTGTTTTTGGGGGAAGAACATGCATCCTATGTTATCGAGAGCGTTCGCAATCATTCCAGGGGATTATTAATTAAGTTTGAAAATTTAGATACGATTGAAGATCTCGAACCTTTACGAGGTATGGATGTGTTCATCAAAGCGAATTCCTTACCATCTCTCCCTGAAGGCGAATATTACCACCATCAGCTATTAGGGATGATTGTTTTTGACGAAAATGGGCAGGAATTAGGCGTGCTCACCGAAATATTGGAGACTGGCGCAAATGACGTTTACGTTGTCAAACAAGCCGATGGGAAAGAAGAGTTGATCCCGGCTTTAAAAAGTCACCTTATTCGAGTGGATCTCGCTCAAAAACAAATGGTGGTTAAGGTTCTAAAATATTATCATCAGGATTAAATAATGGATTCACATGTCTATTGGGTCGGATTCAGCCTGGTTAAAGGAATTGGTTCAGTGCGTATGCAGGCATTGGAAGATTTTTATGGGGATCTTGAACGTGCCTGGAATGCATCCTACGATTCCCTGCTGGAGACTGGAATACCTGCAAAATTATGCGAGCGGATTGTTCAACTGCGTAAACAGGTTGATCTTGAAAAATATTGGAACAAGATAATCTCGCAAGGTATTAAGGTAATTACTCGCGATGATGATCTTTATCCTCGATTATTGAGAGAAATTAATCAACCACCACCTGTTTTGTATGTGCGCGGTGAACTGAGCCTTGATGATGAGTGGGCTGTTGCTATTGTAGGCACGCGTAAATTAACGCATTACGGCCGTCAAGCTGCCGAAGAATTCTCCAGGCAGTTAGCTGATCACCATATTACTGTTGTCAGCGGGTTGGCACGTGGTATAGATGCAGTCGCTCATAAAGCAGCGATTGAAGCCGGCGGCCGTTCAATTGCAGTGCTTGGCAGTGGCGTGGATCGCATCTATCCACCGGAACACACAGCCCTTGCAGAAAAAATTATGAACCATGGGGCAATAATAAGCGATTATGCCCCGGGTACCTCTCCCGAAAGCAGTAATTTTCCACCTCGCAACCGCATTATCTCTGGTTTGTCACGGGCTGTGGTGGTCATTGAGGCTGGCGAAAAAAGTGGTGCGTTAATCACGGCGGAGTTTGCCTCAGATCAAGGACGCGATGTATATGCTTTGCCGGGTCAGATTTTTTCTTTACAGAGTAAAGGCACCAATCGATTGATACAGAATGGCGCAAAACCGATTCTGGAGATCCGTGACTTACTGATTGACTTACAGGTGGAACTAATCCAGGAGCACAAACAAATGCGCATGACATACCCACTGGATACGTTTGAACAGAAAATCTTAAGTCTATTATCCGACCAACCCTTACACGTGGATGAAATTACGCAATTAAGTGAAATGCCGGTATCGCAAGTTTCTGCATGTCTTTCGATGTTGGAATTAAAAGGCGTATCCAGGCAGGTCGGGGGAATGAAATATGTTGCCATCAAGGAAGAAAGAGGGGAATATAACGCATGAATAATTACTCGGATTTCTACGCGGTCATTATGGCTGGCGGTGGGGGTACCCGTCTTTGGCCACTTTCTCGCAAAGCTACTCCCAAACAAGTCGTTAACATAATGGGTGACAAAACTCTCTTTCAGCTTTCGATTGATCGCTTAAAAGGCTTGTTTGCTGATGATCATGTCTTTGTCGTGACGATTGCGGATCAGGTGGAATTGCTAAGAGAACAAGCTCCCCATATTCCCAGCGAAAATTACCTGATTGAACCATTCCCGCGTGGTACAGCCTCGGTTGTAGGTCTGGCAGCTGCCCACTTAGGTGTTTATCATCCGGAAGCGGTCATGGCGGTATTAACAGCTGATCACTTTATCGAAAATGAAGATGAATTTCGCAATCTGCTGGCACAGGCATTTTTGGCTGCAAAAAAAGGTAATCTGGTCACGATCGGAATTCAACCTACCTACCCGGCTACCGGGTTTGGTTATATTCAACATGATCAACCAATCACCGGGTTTGTAGATGGACAAACTTATTCTGTTAAGAAATTTAAGGAAAAACCTAGAGAGGAAGAAGCACGGCTCTTCATCAGCACTGGTGATCATGACTGGAATTCCGGCATGTTTATCTGGAGCGTGCTGACAATTATGACGGAATTTGAGCGGCAAATGCCTGCCTTAAACAGTATTTTAATCACACTTCAACAGGCGATACGGGAAAATAAATTAAAGGATGTCATTTTAGAAGAATGGGGAAAAATTAAGCCCCAAACAATTGATTACGGAATAATGGAACATGCAAGTCATGTTATTGTACTGAGAGCTAAAAATTTAGGGTGGAATGATGTCGGTAGCTGGGAGTCTTTATTTGATGTGCTTCCGGTCGATAAGGATGGAACCATTGTCATCGGCGCCAATCATGTGGGTTTTGAAACAGAAAATTCTCTGGTATACTCGCAAACTCCTGAGAAATTGATTGTCACAATTGGGATGAAAGATACAATCATCGTCGAAGCAGGAAATGTAACGTTGGTTTGCCACCGCAATCAAGCCCAGGAAGTAAAAAAGATTGTAAATTATCTTTCCGAAAAAGGTTTGCAATCCTATCTGTAGGAGGAAGCGTTTTGGAAGCATATTGCGTAAAGTGTAGAAAAAAACAAGAAATGAAGAATCCCGTGGCTGCATTTAATAAAATTGGTGCCCCGGTTACGAAAGGTGTTTGCCCTGTGTGTGGAACTGTTCTGTACCGTACAGGCAGGACCAAAGATCATGATGATTTGCCTGACCCGAAAGTTGCAAAAAGGGAAGTAAAGCGAAACGGTAAATTGGTGATCGTGGAGTCTCCTGCTAAAGCAAAAACGGTTCAACGGTTTTTGGGCAACAAATATACAGTACGTGCTTCCATCGGTCATGTTCGTGATCTGCTACGGTCGGAATTGTCCGTGGATGTGGATAATAATTTTACGCCAAAATATAGAGTCCCTAACGAAAAAAGACCAGTGGTGAAAGAGCTAAAGCAACTGGCAAAAACTGCAGAACAGGTTTATCTGGCTACAGACCCTGACCGGGAAGGGGAGGCGATTGCCTGGCACCTCTTAGAAGCGGCAGAAATTGACCCTGAAAGAGCACATCGAGTGGTTTTTCATGAGATCACGAAACCTGCGATTGAAGAAGCCTTCAATGAACCCAGAAATGTCAATATGGATCTGGTGAATGCTCAGCAAGGCCGCCGTATACTGGATCGATTGGTCGGTTATAGTCTCAGCCCCCTGTTGTGGCAAAAAGTACGCAGCCGGCTTTCCGCAGGACGGGTTCAATCTGTAGCCTTACGGATGGTTGTTGAACGAGAAAGAGAAATTGAAAATTTTGTACCGGTTGAATATTGGACGGTTGAGGCTGAATTGCAGCCACTTACTTCTAAGAAATCGTTCCGGGCAAGATTGTTCCGCATTGATGATGTTGAACCAACTCTTAATACAAGGGAGGAAGTTGAGCAGTATCTTTCCGATTTGGAATCGGCAGACTTCACTATAAGCAAAGTAAAACGTGGTGAGCGTAAACGTAAAGCACCAGCACCTTTCATTACCAGCAGCTTACAGCAGGAAGCTTCGCGCCGCTTAGGGTTTACTGCGCGTCGCACAATGGCCCTCGCACAGCAGTTATACGAAGGTCTTGATGTCGGCGATGGTGGTAGTACCGGCTTAATTACATACATGCGAACCGATTCAGTGAATGTCTCAACAATTGCTCAGGATGAAACTCGCAAGTACCTTTTGGGTAAATATGGCAAAGATTATTTGCCAGATGAACCTGTTCAACACAAAACTCGTGCTGTAAAAGCCCAGGAAGCTCATGAAGCTATTCGTCCCACCTCGGTCATGCGGACCCCAGAAAAGCTGAAAAGCCGCCTGAAAACGGATCAATTCAAATTATACCAATTGATTTGGAAGCGATTTGTAGCTTCACAGATGGCGGCGGCAGTTTTTGATACGCTCACAATAGAAATTCTTGCAAAAGGCACTGATCATAATTATGATTTTCGGTCGTCCGGATCCACTCTTCGTTTTCCAGGATTCCTGGTCGTTTATGAGGAAGCAAAGGATGATGATAAGGTTAATGGCAATGGGAATGATGTCAACTTGCCATCTAATTTAAGCGACGGGCAAAAATTAGATCTGGTACGTATTATCCATGAACAACACTTTACGCAAGCTCCTCCGCGTTTCACAGAAGCATCCCTTGTTCAGCTTCTGGAAGAATACGGAATTGGCCGCCCTTCGACCTATGCGCCAATTCTCTCGACCATCCAGGAACGCGGGTATGTTGAAAGAGAGAAGAAACGTCTCTTCCCAACCGAGACCGGGGTGATCGTCAATGATTTACTGGTTGATCATTTCAATGAGGTTGTAGACCCCGGCTTTACAGCCACAATGGAATCTGACCTTGATCTGGTAGCTGCCGGTGAGAAAATTTGGGAAGATGTCATCAGCGATTTTTACAGCCGTTTTTCGGTGCAGCTCGAAAAAGCGAAAGAAGAAATGCCCGAAACAAAAACTGAGCTGGAACAAGTCGGCCGGCAATGTCCGCAATGCGGACACGATCTTGTTATTCGCTTTGGTAGATTTGGCAAATTTATCAGTTGCAGTGATTTTCCAACCTGCCGATATACCGAACCGCTGCTCGAAAAAATAGGTGTATCCTGTCCCGACTGTAAAGCTGGTGATGTTGTTGTCCGGAGAACCCGAAAAGGCCGTATCTTTTATGGCTGTTCCAATTACCCTGAATGTCAATTTACCTCATGGAAATTACCCATTGCGCAACCCTGCCCCAATTGTGGCGGCTTACTGGTTGTATCGAATAAAAAAGAATATGCGTGCGTGAATTGTAATGAGACTTTTTTACAGGAGTCTATTGCGGAAGCGGATAGCGAAGAGTTGGCATAAAATTTGCAACAAATAATGCAGATCGAGAGTAGAATTAAGTTGCATCTATAGTAGCTTTGTTCTACAATGTGTTTATCGCGTTGATATTTGTTAAAACCAACCAGCAGGAGTTGAAGAATGGAAAAGATCCAGGAACTTATTAAAAGACCTCTAATTGCAGCAGCCATAGGCTTTGTTGTCGGATTGATTATCGGTCTGCCCGTATTGGGATGGGGACTGATGCCGGTCCAATGGAAAGATGCCGATCCCTCATATTTACGGGCGGATATAAAGAGCGATTATTTTTGCATGGTTGCGGATTCATTTGCACGCAATGGTGATGCTGCAGTCGCAAAATCACGATTGGAGGGATTAGGCTCCTATAGCGAAGCGAAACTGAATTCTCTTTTGCCAAATGATTGTGGTTTATCCTCCGAAGAGATCAATTCTTTTAAAACCGCACTGGGTGCCGTTTCTGCTCCACTTCCTAGAGTTGACGTAGCTCCTTCCGCGGATGATAAAGAAAAAGGCGGGATTAGCCCATTTTTATTGGTAGGATTATTCTGCCTGGTAACTTTATTAATTGGTGGCGCTTTGGCTTATCTTTTTCTGGTACGAAACAAGAGGACAGGCAGCACCCCAACACGTCCGCAACCCACTTATCCAGCAGCAGTAAACATGCCCCAAAAAGTTTCGACTTTGGATGAAGAAGCTGGATCAGAACCACCTGTCGCACAGTTTATGAGCACATATGTTGCCGGTGATGATTTGTACGATGATTCTTTTAGTATCGATTCACCTTCGGGTGAGTTCCTGGGAGAGTGTGGTGTCAGTATTTCGGAGATCATTGGTGTTGGCGAACCTAAGAAAGTAACAGCAATCGAAGCCTGGCTCTTTGATAAAAACGATATTGAAACCGTCACCAAAGTCTTAATGAGTCAGCATGCATATGATGACCCTGCCCTTTCACAGCGCCTAGCCTCAAAGGGAGAACCCGTTTTAATTCTACCTGGTGGTCGAGTTGTACTGGAATCAGAAACATTGCAGATGGAAGCCAGAGTTGTAGATATTATCTATGCTCAAGGTGCTTTACCAGAGGGCAGCGTGATTGATCGCATTACAATCGAACTGGCGATCTGGCAGAAGTAAACGAAATTTCTTTTGATAAATAAAAAAAAGTCGGCCTGTACTTTGTAGGCCGACTTTTTCATAATATCTCTATGTGATCTTTTTTATTTTTAGATTTAAAGAACCACCCGGTGTTTCGATCTTTACGGAGTCTCCAACCTTGTGACCAATTAATGCTTTTCCAATCGGTGATTCGTAAGAGATGCGTCCATTGAGTGGATCGGCTTCTTTTGGTCCGACAAGAAAATATTCTTCTTCAGGGTAGGTTTCTTCTTGAACGATTACTGTGGCGCCAATGTCGATTACATCTCTGCTTTTTTCATTCTCATCGATAATCTGGACGTTGGATAGCAGCTGTTCCAGCTCCTGAATACGACCTTCCAGAAAACCTTGATCTTCTTTCGCTTGAATATAATCAGCGTTTTCTGAGAGATCGCCCATTTGAATTGCTTCGCGCAGACGATGTGAGAGGTCATCGCGTGCCGGACCTTTCAATTGAATTAGCTCTTTTTGTAACTTTTCGAGACCTTCTGCAGTTAAAAATGATGTTTCAGCCATAATTGCCTTTCATGCTGTGCAATGGATATTGAATAGAAGAAATTGTATCATGGGAGAATCGTCGGATCGAAAAGTTTGTTATATTCGTCGATGGCGTATCGATCTGTCATACCGGCGATAAAATCGCAGATTGCTCGCTCCTGTGAACTCTCACCAAATTTTTCTTGGACCTGTACTGGCAGAATTGCAGGTTGTGTCATATAAAGTTGAAATAATTGCGTCAACAGGCGGTCTGCTTTGACTGACATGCGTTGAACCCGGTAATGGCGGTAAAGATTGCTGTATAGAAAATCTTTTAATTTCCGATTCCGGCGTGTCATGTCCTCACTGAAAACAACAAGGTTATATGGCATTTTCTGCACCTGTTCTACGGACCGGATTGTGTTGTCACGGATAAGATTTTCAGCGCTATTTAAAACATCATTTATTTCCATTCCTATCAATCGACGGATCATAATATGTCTGGTAAGGTCATCCAGCGGACCGCCTCTATAAGCCGCATTTTCCGACAGAATTTCCCATAACTCAATTCCGGATAGCATTTCTGGCGTTATCAGCCCGGAGCGTAAGCCATCATCCAGATCATGGGCGGTATATGCCAGTTCATCAGCAACATTGGCGATTTGTGCTTCAATATTTCCTCTTAGATCCGGGTCAAAGTCTTTGGCGTCGGAGATATCATATTCAGACTCGTGCTTAACCATCCCCTCCAGAACTTCCCAGGAAAGGTTCAACCCGGGAAAATCAGGGTAGCGTTTTTCCAGTTTGGTCACAATTCGAAATGATTGTTTATTATGATCAAAACCACCAGCTTCAGTTAGCAAGCGGTTCAAGGTTGTTTCCCCTGAGTGCCCAAATGGTGAATGCCCTAAATCATGCGCCAGACAAATTGCCTCGACTAAATCTTCGTTTGCTCCCAATGCGCGGGCAAGTGTACGTCCAATCTGCGCGACTTCCAGTGTGTGGGTTAATCTCGTCCGGTAATGATCTCCTTCGTAATTGATAAAAACCTGGGTTTTGTATTCCAGCCGCCGGAATGCGGAAGTGTGGATTATACGATCACGGTCTCGTTGAAATTTCGTTCGGTAGCCGGGTTCATTATCCGGAAACAATCTGCCCTTGGAATTTTTACTGTGGACCCCATAAGGGGCCAGAATCTTGTCTTCAACTTCTTCCAACATTTCAAGTGTGTAAACAGTCATTTATTACTCCTGTCTGATACATGTGCCAATATCACCATCCTGTAAAGCTGTTTGCATTGCATCTGGATGTTTACCTGAGAAAATGGTTACTTTTAATTGCGGTTGTTCTTCAATTACTTCCAACATTCTTTTTACTTTGCTAATCATGCCGCCGGTCACATCGATACTCTTTGAAGCACCGATGAAAGGCTGAATTTCCATGAAATTTTGAGGTGTAATTGTTGGTATTCGCCTCTTGTTTTTTGGGAAATCGTAAAAAATTGCATCATTCAGACCGGCCAGTAGAATTTTATCCGGATGAAGGCTGTGGGCGAGATGGAAAAATATATCTTCTGTTGATAAGATAGTTCCGCCGAGGGTACGGTCAAAGACCACGTCGCCATATATCACCGGAACGATACCGCGTTGTAAGGCATTCCTGAATGGTTCATCAAAAAAAGAAACAGGAGCCATTTTATCTGCCATGAACGTGGCTGAAGCCGGGATTGCAATATGTGGAATATGCAATTTATCCAGCGCGGATAGCACAATCTGATTCAATGCGCGGGCAGCCTTCCATACCTGCCAAAAGCCATTCCATTCGGCAGGTGTGGATACCCCCTGCCTGGTATGATATTTATTGGCTACAAAATGACCGAATGAACCTGATCCATGACCAAGCACAAATTTGGTCTGGGGGTACAGTTGAATGATTTGCAGAAATTGATTGGCCAGGTTGCGAATCATCTCAAAATTGGGGGTTTCAGCTTGATCCTTGTCCGTAATGAGCGAGCCGCCCCATTTGATAAATACCAACTCATTCATTTTTACCTGCCTTGAGCGTTTCAATAATTGTTTGCGTTGCCCCTGCTTTTGTTAAAGCATTTGCGATAAGACTTGCTTTCTCAGGTGGTACAAGTGCAATCAAATTTCCGCCTAACCCGCCGCCGCATAATTTTGCTCCGTAAGCGTCGTTTAGAAGGGCTTGTTCAATCAGCACTTCCAATTTTGGATGTGAAACGCCTAACTGCCTTAATAATTCCTGGTTGGCATTCAGGTATTGACCGAGCAAGGCTACATCACCATGCTGAAATGTCAATTCTGCCATCTTTGTGATTTCTCCAATCTGGAAAAAAACTGATTCAGTTTTTTCTTTGTCCTTCAGCCATAATTGACGTACCCGATTTACTGCTTCTTTAGTATTACCTTGTATTCCGCTGTTTGCAACGACGATTGTCAAAGGTTTCACCGGGTGGATTGTCTTGTAAGGATGTGACTTGATGAAGTATATGATTTGATTGTGCGCGATGACCGTATTGTCAATGCCAGAAGGTGTTCCATGGTATTGAACCTCAACCTGATATGCCAGGTCTGAAATTAAGTGATTATCCGCTGGGAATCCGATAAAACTTGCCATTGCTCGAATAAGTGAGACTGATGTGGCCGCGCTGGATCCCAATCCCGAGGCGATTGGAATGGTTGAAGTAAGCATGATTTTACAGGCTGGGAAAGATGAAATATGAGCCGCCTGCATGAGACCTTTCAAGGTTATTACGAAGGGATTGTCAGAAGGCAGTGAAAACAAGTTTGTATTCAGGTGGATATCTTGTGCAATAATCTGGATCTCATTCGGCGCGCCGAGTGGATTGGCAAATATTTTCGTTTGAGCGTGGATGGTATTTATTGGGAAAGCAATAGCCGGTTGGTTGTAGACCACCGCATGTTCACCAACCAGGATGGACTTTGCCGGGGCAGTTGCGATGGTAGCTGGCATGGATGCTAGAAAATATAGAAAATAACGAGAATCGAGAGACCGAACAATAAAAATGCAATTTGCAAGGGACGATCCACCAATACCAACTCATCCGGTGCACCACCTTCATTCTTAACTTGAAGCAAGTAGATGTATCGGAAGATACCATATAGCGCGAAGGGAATGGTCAACATCATTGCGTGGTTTTCAGGTAAATTCGGCGCAGAAAATGTGTACAGACTGTAAGCGACTATGGTCGTTGCGGAAACGATTGTGATTAATTGGTCAAGGAAGGGTATCGTGTATCCATCCAGAACCTTGCGTTGGCTGTGATCGTTATTTAGAACGGTTACCAGCTCTCCTCTTCGTTTCCCTAACCCAAGGAAGAGGGCAAAAAGTGTGGTCACTACATACAACCAGGGTGAAAAACGTTCGACCACCAATAACGAAACGCCGGCAGCAACACGTAGAACAAAACCTGCGGCAATAATCATCACATCAATTAATGCAAAATGTTTCAATTTGAGCGAATAGGCTAAATTAATTAAGAAATAGATGACAAGAATGAGCGTAAACCAGGGTGATAAAAATAAGGCGGCTGCCACGGATCCCAGAATGAGAATAATGGCGATTGCCCAGGCGAGTTTGACCGGTAATTTCCCGGCGGCAATTGGCCGGTTGCGTTTTTTGGGGTGTTTTCGGTCCGCTTCGAGATCCATAATGTCATTGATGATATAAACACTGGAGGAGACAAAGCAAAATAAGAAAAAACCCAATAAAGATTGAAGAAAAGAGTCAATTCTGAATAACTGGCGATCAAAAACAAGGGGGATGAGAACGAATGAGTTCTTCAGCCATTGGTGAATGCGTAACTCTTTTATGATTGCTTTGACCATAAAATGATCTTATCATAACTCGTTTATTTGGGGATCAAATTCAGGCGGGGAAAATAGAGCGGCAGCCAGGGATAAGGTACAATTTGAGAATGCAAAAAGAACGGATTGATATTCTCCTGTTTGAACGCGGATTGGTAGAATCGCGCAGCCTGGCGCAAAGAATTGTGATGGCTGGCAATGTGCGTGTAGATGGTCAACCCGTTGATAAGCCCTCTCAAAAAGTTTCCAGGAATGCCATTATCAGCGTTGATGCAGGTCCTAAATTTGTCTCACGTGGGGGTGAGAAATTAGAACCTGCTCTGGAGAAATTTTCGCTTGTTGATCTCAGCAATCAGGTCTGCGTGGATGTAGGCGCGTCGACTGGTGGGTTCACCGATTGTCTGCTGCAACATGGAGCCAGGCTGGTCTATGCGGTTGATGTAGGCTATGGAATTTTACATTGGAAATTGAGAAATGACCCGCGGGTTGTGGTGCGTGAACGCACGAATGCGCGCTATGTTCAGGATTTTCCGCAGGCGATTGATCTTGTTACGGTGGATGCATCCTTTATTTCTTTGAAGGTGTTACTGCCGGTTATCCACGACTGGCTGAAATCCAATGGCAGGGTGATCGCATTGGTCAAGCCGCAGTTCGAAGCCGGGCGTAAGGATGCCGCCAAAGGATCCGGCGTGATTCGAGATCATGATTTACATAAAAAAATCTTGCTGGATATCGTCAATTCCGCTGCATTGGAAGGGTTTCTGGTGCGAGATTTTATGCAATCACCGATCACCGGCCCCAAGGGAAACATTGAGTTCTTGTTGGATCTTCAAAAAGCAGAAGGGCTTCAGGATATTGATGACCAGCTTATTGAACAAGTTACAACTTTTTTTGAAACCGAATCTTCTGAGTGAATTTCTACAACTGAACCCAAAGGCTTTCTGAGGTATACTTCAGTACGCTTATGGAAAGAGATTTAATCCGCAATTTTTGCATTATTGCACATATAGATCATGGCAAATCGACGCTTGCCGATCGCCTTTTACAATTGACGGATACCATTGCTGATCGGGATATGAAAGAGCAGATTTTAGACACCATGGATCTGGAACGCGAAAAGGGTGTCACCATTAAAGCCTCTGCAGTGCGAATGCATTACACGGCCAACAATGGATTGCGATATGAATTAAACTTGATTGATACACCCGGGCATGTTGACTTTAACTATGAAGTCAGCCGGGCATTATTAGCATGCGAAGGTGCTTTGCTGGTTGTGGATGCATCCCAGGGGATTGAGGCACAAACACTCGCAAACCTGTATCTGGCACTTGAATCGGATCTGATTATTATTCCCGTAATTAATAAAATTGATCTACCGTCGGCGCAACCTGATTTGGTGGCCCAAGAAATTTCCAATCTTTTAGGTGTCCCGGAAGCAGACATCATTAAAATCTCTGCCAAATCTGGTATTAATGTAGATAAAGTGCTGGAATCAATTGTCGACCTCATTCCAGCGCCAAAGGGTGAAAATGATTTACCAATGCGGGCTTTGATCTTTGATTCTCACTATGATTCCTATAAAGGTGTGGTTGCCTATATTCGTATCATGGAAGGCGCTATGGAAGCCGGAGATAACATTCGCATCATGTCGAATGGCCTGGTGCTGCGACCGGTTGAGCTGGGTGTTTTTTCACCGGATATGCGTGAAATTGGTGCCTTGCATGATGGAGAGGTGGGATATATCGCCACAGGTCTGAAATCCGTTGGTGAATGCCGGGTTGGAGATACAGTCACTTTGGCCAAGAATCCGGCGCAGAAACCCTTGCCAGGTTATCACCACCCCAAGCCGATGGTTTTTGCCGGAATTTACCCTGTTGATGGAGAAGATTACCCGGATTTGCGGGATGCACTTGAAAAGTTGCAACTTAATGATGCCTCACTGGATTATGTACCGGAGACATCTCAGGCGCTTAATTTCGGTTTTCGTATTGGTTTTCTAGGCCTATTCCACATGGAGATTATCCAGGAACGCATCGAGCGCGAGTATGATCTTGACATTGTCGTCACCGCACCATCCGTTGAATACGAGGTTGAAATAAAAAGTGGTGAGACAATTCGGATTGATTCACCGGCTCTTTTACCGGAAGAAGATGAAATAGTTGAAATACGAGAACCGTGGATGAACTTGCAAATCATTTCGCCCACCGATTACTATGGAACCGTCATGGACCTGGTGCGCAAGCGCCGCGGCATCTTCAAGGATCAGGAATATCCTTCCAGTAACCGCGTGCAGCTTAACCTTGAAATCCCTCTTTCTGAATTAATCATCAATTTTTTTGATGAATTAAAATCGCGAACACGTGGATATGCTTCGATGGATTATTCCTTTGCGGATTACCGCGTCGAAAACCTGGTCAAGTTGGAAGTGCTGGTGGGAGGAGAACCTGTCGATGCGCTTGCGACGATTGTGCACAAAGAAAATGCCTACCATAAAGGGCAGGCTCTGGTGACCAAATTAAAAGAACTTATTCCGCGCCAACTGTTTGATGTAGCCATCCAAGCATCAGCCGGCGGCAGAATTATATCGCGGGCAAATGTGAAGGCTTTGCGTAAAGACGTTCTGGCAAAATGCTATGGCGGTGACATTTCCCGTAAAAAGAAATTACTTGAAAAGCAAAAACGTGGTAAACGCAGGATGAAAATGGTTGGCAATGTCGAAATTCCACAAGAAGCTTTTATGGCTGTTCTGCGCCTGGAGGGTGATTGAGCGATCTTGAAAAAAAACCATCCTCAAAATCAAATACGATTTTACGCTGGCTGCCTGGTTTATTGATCAGCGCCATCGCGATTTATGCTTTGACGAGATTTGTCAATATTGATAGTGCAATCGACATTCTTAAACAGACCAATATTCTTTATTTTGTTTTGATGGTTCTTTTTACAATAGGCTTTCTGCTGGTGCGGGCGATTGGCTGGCGAGCATTACTCGGGCCTGGTGTCAGTTATGGACAAACCTTTTTAAAATTAAATGAAGGATATTTCATAAATAATATTTTTCCATTTAAGCTTGGTGAAGTCAGCCGGGCTGTTTTTATGGGTGCAACGATGAAAGTAAATCCGGGTCAGATACTTTCCACAATCTTTGTGGAACGAGTCTTTGATCTGTTCATCCTTGCCTTTTTTTTGTTATTATTATTGCCGTTTGCAATTGGCATGGAATGGGTCAGGGGCATTGCCAGTGCAATTCTCGTTTTTGTTCTATTGGCTGCTATTGGGCTCTATATCGTTTCCCGAAATTACAAGGTTGTGCGAGAATGGTTGCGAAAACATGGCGGGCGAGTGCCTTTCATCGAAAAAAGGATTCTCCCCTTCGTTTTTGCAGTACTGGATGGTTTTCAGTCACTACAACACCCTTCGCAATTAATTAAGGGTTTTTTAGGGATCATCGGCTCCTGGTTAGTCAGCTTTATTCAGTATTCGCTGCTTCTATTCTTGCTTTTACCTTCAGTAGAAATTTGGTGGGGAGCTTTTGCCAATACTTTGTTAGCCCTTGGAGTGGCATTACCTTCAGCGCCGGCCGGGCTCGGTATTTTTGAATCATCCATTGTAGCTGCACTGGGAATTTTCCAAATCGACCAGGAGACAGCATTGGCCTATGCTTTGATCATGCATATTGCTCAATTTGTCGTTACCGGGGCTATCGGAGTATTCGCGTTAATTCAGGATGGATATTCTTTACGGGGACTGTTTAGCAACCTGCAACAACAAAAACAAGTACAAATGCATCAGGAAAATCATGGAGGAGAGGATGGCTAAAGAGTACTTACTGACTGGCGGTGCCGGGTTTATCGGGTCAAATTATGCCAACCGTCTTATATCACGGGGTGCCAGGCTAATTATCTATGATAATCTCTCCAGACCAGGAACAGAGAAGAATCTGGAATGGTTATATTCACTATATGGCCCGAATGCATTTCAATTTATTCAGAAGGATATTCGTGACCGTGAGGCTTTACAAATGGCAGCCCGTACCTCAGATGTCATTGTGCACCTGGCAGGGCAGGTGGCGGTCACCACGTCAGTCAATGACCCGCGTGAGGATTTTGAAGTAAACGCATTGGGTACATTGAATGTTTTGGAAGCAGCCAGAAATTCAAACAAACAACCTGTTATTCTTTACGCATCGACCAATAAAGTATATGGTGGTATGGAAGATCTGGTGGTAGAAGAAAAAAATGATTCCTACCGTTATCGAGATTTGCCATTGGGAATTTCTGAATCCCGAAATCTCGATTTCCATTCACCTTATGGTTGTTCCAAGGGCTGTGGTGATCAATATGTGCACGATTACGCCCGCATATATGATTTGCCGACTGTGGTGCTTCGTCAAAGTTGTATTTATGGCCCGCGCCAGTTCGGATTGGAGGATCAGGGCTGGGTGGCCTGGTTTGTGATCGCTTCGATTCTTGACCGGCCAATTTCAATCTACGGTGATGGAAAACAAGTGCGTGATCTGCTGTATATCGATGATCTTTTGAATGCTTACGATGCTGTCATTGACCGGATTGATGTTACTACGGGCAATGTATTTAACATCGGCGGTGGTCCCAGCAATGTCATGTCGGTCTGGACTCAATTTGGACCCATTCTGCAGGGCCTCCTGAAAAAGCCCATCCCGGTTAGCTATGCTAATTGGCGACCAGGTGATCAAAAAATCTATGTGAGTGACATCAGCAAAGCGAATAAAGTATTTGGTTGGCAGCCAGGCATCTCAGTTGAGGCAGGGATAGAACGATTATTCGCCTGGGTAAAGGAAAACCAGCACTTGTTTCAAGGTGGTTGATGAAAATATTAATTGTTTTAACTTATTACCGTCCCCATATATCCGGGTTAACTATTTATGCAGAGCTGCTCGCCAATGCTTTTATTGAACGGGGTCATGATGTCACAGTATTAACCAGCCGCCATGAAAAAAACCTGCCTTTAATGGAAATCCGAAACAAAGTCCGTATCATTCGCGCTCCTGTTCTAGTGAAAATTAGCAAAGGGGTGGTTATGCCGACTTTTCCAGCACTGGTGGCTCAGCTGGTCAAGGAGCACGATGTTGTCCAGCTTCACCTACCACAATTTGATTCGGCGGTTGTTTCGCTTATTGCCAGGGCGCTGCGTAAGCCAACCATAATCACCTATCATTGCGACTTAATCATGCCGCCGGGATTGATACCCTGGTTGGCCAATCAATCCGTTCTGCTCATGAATTATGTGGCTGCTTTTTTTGCTGCACGTTTAGTTACCTACACAAGCGACTATGCTGATCATTCCCGCTTTTTGGGCAAGTTCCGTCATAAGTTGGAAATTATCCCCCCTCCGGTGGAATTACCGGAAGTGACCCAGCAGCAAATTGATGACTATCGTAAAAAAACGAATCCCTCCGC
Organism: Anaerolineales bacterium; assembly: GCA_038329785.1. Taxonomy (GTDB): domain Bacteria; phylum Chloroflexota; class Anaerolineae; order Anaerolineales; family Anaerolineaceae; genus UBA6170. Next base: position 29,364 of record JBBQNI010000001.1, read on the forward strand.
AAAAGGACCGGTCATTGGCATGGCTGTCCGATTTGCGACTGAAAAGGGGATTGAAGTGATTTTGGATGCAATGCCTGAAATTCTTGCCAATTTTCCGGGAGCACAACTTCAATTCTCCGGTCCTTATAAAGATATTCGCGGGGAAGAACAATATATTGATCGGTTAATGCCCCGTGTTCATCAATTGGAGGAAAAAGGGAGCTGGTTATTCCTGGGTCCGCAGAGTCATCAAGAGATGGCGCTCTTCTATCCCAACATTGATGTACTCATCCTGCCAAGTTTGAATGCTACCGAAGCATTCGGATTGGTGCAGATCGAAGCAATGATCAGCGGTACACCTTCTGTCGCCTCCGCTCTGCCAGGGGTGCGCCAACCAGTTTTGCGTCATAAAATGGGCGAGGTAGTTCCGATTGGGGATTCCAAAGCATTAGCGCAGGCAATAATCAAGATCTTCAATCAACCAGCCAGCTACCAGCAAAATTCACAGCAAATAAGAGCCACCTACCTGCCAGAAAAAATTGCAGCTCAATACGAACAGCTTGTAAAAGAAATTGTCGCCTAAGTATTTAATATGCGATGATAGAATAATGATTTATAAATAATGAGATAGATGAAGGATAGATGATCAGGATGAAGGTTTTTTCCGAAAGGTGTCGCGAGACTGTCTACTTTGAACTCCTCCAAATAACATTTCGCACTTGCGGACTGTTGCATTGAAAAATTTTGTAATCGAATAACCGGTAAAGATTAGTTAAAGTCTTCTGAATACTTTTATGAATGAACCCTCCGTATTAGACTACGTCAAAGCGAAATTAGTCCCCTGGAAATATAATCTGGATCAATGGGATATGGAAGCCATATCCCGTATTTCTGATGTAGAAAACCTGGCGGGCGATATCGATTCAAAAATCCTTGACGATGGCACTTACCCGGATAAGAAAAGAGTTCAGCCCGCACTCAACATTCCCTGGTATTTATTTTTAGCGCTTATTCTTGCATTAATTGCGCAGATATTATTGGAACCACCGGATCAATTGCCGTTTGTTGCTGCAATTTTATACTTTTTTTCGGCAACCATGTTGGTTATCGCTTTTCTGAAAAAAGATAGTTTGTTTAATCATTTTCCAGAAAGCAGTGATCAACCAATCAACACGGAATTAAATAAGAGCCAGTATATTGCCTTGATGGTAAGTTTCACTTCCCTGATTATTGCATTTTTCGCTTTTCACAAAGTTGGTGATAACGATCTGCGCTTTAATCCTCTAAATCTATTTTTCTGGCTGCTCAGCCTGGGTAGTTTTGTTTACGCTATGTTTGATTTTCAAGGAATTTCTTCTCTAAAAAAGCGAGCAATAGACGTAATCGAAGCAAAACAGCTTCATCTGACGATTACTCCCTGGTTTTTGCTGGTATCAGCCGTTCTGTTTTTGGTCGTGTTTTTTCGCTTTTCACAACTAAATCAAATTTTGGGTGAGATGTTCAGTGATCACGCCGAAAAGCTTTTGGATGTTTATGATGTCCTGAATGGCGATTACCACGTTTTTTTTGTGCGAAATACCGGACGAGAATTCTTTCAGTTTTATTGGACAGCACTGATCGCAATTATTTTTAAAACAGGGATTTCTTTTTTAAGTTTGAAGTTGGGCACTGCCCTGGCAGGATTCCTGGCGCTGCCATTTATATATAAACTTGGCAAAGAATTGGGCAATAAATGGATTGGACTGCTCGCCTTCTTCTTTGCGGGGATATCTTATTGGCATAATGTTATTTCAAGAGTCGGTCTACGCTTTCCACTTTATCCGATGTTTGCCGCTCCGGCTTTATTTTTTCTTGTCCGTGGCCTGCGGCAGAAAAGTCGGAATGACTTTATTTATGCTGGAATTGCAGTTGGTTTGGGTTTACATGGTTACAGTTCAACACGTTTTTTACCATTTTTAATTCTGGCCGGAATAATCCTGTTTAGTATGCATGCCAGGAATAAAGGTCACCGTTTGAATGTGATTTTCTTGCTCACCATCCTGATTATTGCCAGTTTTATTGTCTTCCTACCGCTGTTCAAGTTCACACTGATTAACCCGGAAGCTGTAAATTATCGTGCTTTAACCCGTTTGGGCACTGTGGAACGCAATTATCCGGAACCTGTCGGTGTGATTTTCCTAAAAAACCTTTGGAACGCCGGAACAATGTTTTTTTACTCGAATGGCAATACCTGGGTGCATTCCATCCCATTTCGGCCTGCACTGGATATTGTTAGCGCCGCATTTTTCTTTATTGGCAACTTGATTGTCATCGGTCGTTACATCCGTCAACGCAATTGGGAGGATATTTTTCTGTTATTATCTGTACCACTTTTAATGATGCCTTCGATCCTGTCCCTGGCATTTCCTGAGGAAAATCCCAGCCTCAATCGAACGAGTGGCGCTATCATTCCTGTTTTTATCTTGATAGCGATTGGATTTGAAGGATTGTTTCATCGTTTCTTCAGTATTGCACGATCAAACTACCAAAAAGTTATCATTGCGGCTGCCGCTGCGGGGTTGTTGATCGGCTCAGCCAGCCTGAATTACGATCTGGTATTTAACCAATTCAACCAGCAATTCATGAAAAACGCCTGGAATTCCTCACAAATTGGCGGTGTCATTCGTGGATTTGCGGATTCAGTTGGGGACGCCGACAATGCCTTTGTGGTACCCTCAGCACATTGGGTTGATACACGCGTGGTTGGAATTGCAGCAGGTTACCCTACGCGAGATTTCGCTCTGTGGCCGGAAAACTTTGCTGAAACAATTTCGATTGAAGACCACAAATTGTTTATTCTCAAACCGGAAAATGGCGACTCATTAGCACAGTTACAAACGCTTTATCCATATGGCGCGCTTTATCGCTATGATTCTGGTCGCGAAGGCAAGGATTTCTTTGTTTTTGATGTTCCCGCAATGATTGCACCTCCTGGGACTAGCACACCGTAGGCAAAATGATGATGACTGAGAAAGATTTACGGGATTCCGGAACATTATTCTCCAGATGGATAGCACCATTTTTGCTGCTATTAATCCTGGCTGCCAGTATTTACGTTCGGGTGACAGGCTTATTTTGGGGAAACTATCAATTTCTGCATCCCGACGAACGCTTTCTGATCGGGGTAACCAATAATTTAATCCGCGTAGAAAGCCTAAGTGATTACTTTAACACTGCACTATCCACCCTGAACCCGCATAATACCGGTAATGGTTTCTATGTCTATGGTGATTTTCCGATCATTTTAACCCGTTATATCGCCAGCTTCTTATTTGACAATGTCAGCTGGAATCAAATAACCCAGGTTGGCCGTGGTCTTTCCGCCATGTTTGATTTGGGAAGTGTCTTTTTGATTTTTCTAATTGGCAAAAAGTTGTTCAATTCAAAAATAGGACTACTGGCGGCAGCCTTCTCTGGTCTTGCGGTTTTGCAAATTCAACAATCCCATTTCTATACGGTTGATACCTTCTCTGCCTTCTTTACCACGCTGGCTGCTTACCTGGCTGTGGTCATTGTAAAAACACGATTTACTGCACGGAAAATCGATGGTGAGGAAGTTAAACTGGGCGGTGCCACACGGATGAATATCACGAAGGTTTGGGTTCCTTACTTGAAGTTATTGTTGGTATCGGCAGTGTTTGGGATCGTGATCGGGATGGCCGCGGCTTCAAAAGTAAATACGGTTGTAGCGGCGGTTTTATTACCAATCGCATATATCGTCATCTGGAATCGTTATCCAGAACAGGATCCCATCCGTAAAAGTGAATTGATTCTACGTGATTTGGTGGTAGCTGCCTTATTTGCGATTCTGGCGTTTCGAGTATTTCAACCCTATGCATTTGCAGGTCCCAGCTTCTTTAATTTTCAATTAAATCCAAAATGGTTGAGCAATATAAAAGAGCTGAGCAATCTTTCCAATGGTGATGTGGATTATCCGCCTGCATTGCAATGGGCGCGTCGGGATTTTTTCTTTGCTGCTAAAAATATTACATTGTGGGGTCTTGGGATTCCCTTAAGTATCCCGTTCTGGTCAGGTTTGGCTTTCATGGGTTGGCGAATCATACGGGGGCAATGGCAGAAATTTGCGGTCATCTGGTTTTGGGCAGCAGGCTACTTCTTATGGCAATCATCTGTAGGTAACCCCATGATGCGCTATCAAATGCCGGTTTATCCTTTATTCGCACTGATAGCAGCCTGGTTCACCTATACCCTTGCTACCAATGCGGCTGTAAAAAAACACTTGCGAATTTTAATTCGTATAGCCGGTTACTCTCTGGGGATTGTAGCTTTGCTTGGCACTGCAGTTTGGGCATACATGTTCACGCGTATTTATGTGGACCCAATGACTCGCGTGGCGGCTTCACAATGGATCTATGACAATATTCCCGGTCCGATCAACTTGCAGCTGGTTCAGGCAGGTGTTAGCGCACAAGAGGTAATTTCTGTTCCATATAATTATGAAATTGAGAACAACCTTTCTTATAATTCCATTTTTAGTCTGGATGAGGACGCTCTATTAACTGGCATCGCACTGGGTAGAGTTTTTCGTTCCGATAAAACCAGCGCAAAAGTTTCTGAAATAACCATTTCAATTTTTGATATTGAAAGTGGCAGCAAGCTGCTTACAACCGGAAAATTGAAAAACTCATTTCTATCATCTTTAGCTGATATTGGTATTCAATATTCGGTAGACCTTGAACCGGATGTGACCCTGGCCGCGGAGCGTAATTATCAACTCGTATTGGATTATATTGGTAGTGGCTCAATAAAAATTCTCGGCAGTGCAGTCGCTGTGGAAAGCACATGGGATGATCCGCTGCCGGTCAGGCTGGATGGGCGTGATCCTTTCGGTGGAATCTATCAGGATAAGCTCAACTTTGAAATGTACTTTAAAGATGATCAAGATAAGCTAAACCGTTTTTATTCCACATTAAACCAGACTGAGTACATTTTCATGTCGTCCAATCGCCAATGGGGAACAACCACAAGGGTGCCAGAACGGTATCCGCTGACTACCAGGTTTTACCGCTCTCTGCTTGGCTGCCCCGAGGATGAAGAGGTAACCTGGTGTTATTCCGTCGCGCAACCAGGAAAGTTCCAGGGCGAGCTTGGCTTTGAGCTTGTTCAAGTCTTTGATTCCTACCCTCATCTTGGTGATTGGGAAATCAACGATCAATTTGCGGAGGAATCCTTCTCGGTATACGATCATCCTAAGGTCATGATTTTCAAGAAAACTCCTCAGTACAATACTTCCAGCGTGATGGCAATACTCTCCTCGGTGGATTTGCAGAAAGTACGCAACTTAACCCCGGCAAAATTCCCGGATTATCCGGCTGACCTGGAATTACCCCCTCAAAATCTACAGGTGAATCAACAGGGCGGCACCTGGGCGAATTTGTTTGATCGTGGCGCGCTCATCAACACAAATCCTTTCCTTACTATTATTTTTTGGTATTTTTCAATCACCCTTTTCGGATGGCTGCTTTACCCCCTGGTGCGCGTAATGCTTTCTGGTTTGGTTGATCGTGGCTTTGCGTATAGCAAGCTGGCCGCCATGCTGTTACTGGCATTGATTATCTGGTTGGCAGGATCGAATGGGATTGCAGTAAGCAGAATTTTTATCCTGGCTGTGGTTAGCGTGTTGGCGTTCGTCGGCATCCTTTTCGGAATCATTCAACGGAAAGAAATTGTGACCGACCTGCGCGCAATGAAGGAGTATTTTATCTGGGTAGAGATAATTGGCATCTTTCTCTTTGCGCTCTTCCTGCTAGTACGTATTGGCAACCCTGATCTCTGGCATCCGGCCAAGGGTGGTGAAAAACCTATGGATTTCGCTTACCTGAACGCCGTTATTAAGAGTACCACTTTCCCGCCATACGATCCGTGGTATGCTGGTGGTTATATTAATTATTACTATTATGGTTTTGTTATTGTTGGGGTGTGGGTCAAGCTTTTAGGAATCATCCCATCCACTGCGTATAATTTGATTTTGCCGCTTTTGTTTTCTCTCTTAGGCCTGGGAGCTTTTGGATTTACCTGGAATAGTATCACTTTGGCATTCAGACAGGCGAATGCTGACTTCTCCTCTGGCAAGTTATCATTTTTCAAATTTACAAAATCATTCGCCTTTTTAGGTAGCGTTTTAAGCGTGCTATTTACAATTTTGATAGGTAATTTGGGAACCCTGCGGATGCTCTGGCAAGGTTTTCAAAAATTGGGTTCAATCAATGGTGTTATCGATTCGGCCACGATTTTTGAACGTCTTTTCTGGTCAATCAAAGGGCTAGTAGAGTTCATTTCCGGGGCAAATCTGCCTTACTCTGTTGGTGATTGGTATTGGAATCCCAGCCGTGTTTTACCACAGTCCCCAATTACGGAATTTCCATTTTTTACCTTTCTATACGGTGACCTCCACGCTCACATGATTGCTCTCCCCATCACTCTGCTTGTGTTGGGATGGTGTCTGGCTGTGATTTCCAGTCGCTGGAAGTTTCATGGCAAGTTATCAGCTTCCGTGCAGAAAGGGCTGGTCGTTGGTTTGGGGGCGATTGTGATCGGCGCATTAAAACCCACCAATACCTGGGACTACCCGACCTATTTGGTATTGGCCTCCATCGTTCTGTTATACACGATCCTGAAGAGTGGGTTTTTCACCTCCGCAGTGGCTGGTAAAGGCATTCAATTGCGTACTGTGCTGGAAGCCCTGAACTGTACACTTGCACTGGTCATTTTGTCGGCGTTGTTCTATAAGCCCTTCAGCGATTGGTATGGCCAGGCTTATAGTGCGATCGAACTCTGGAAGGGAGATCGTTCACCCTTCTGGTCATTCCTTACTCACTGGGGCTTTTTTCTATCCGTGATAAGCAGTTGGTTTGTGGCGGAGACGTATCAGTGGATGGAGAGTACGCCCTATTCCTCTTTGCGAAAGTTGCAAAAACATCAATATTGGCTCTGGATGTTAGCGTTTGCGGCTTTGTTTTTGATGATTATTTTAATTTTGTTGAAAGTAGCCGTTGCCTGGTTGGTACTTCCTTTGGCTGTTTGGGCATTTGTATTGATATTACGTAATGACCAGACTGATTTCGAGCGTTTTATTTTGTTTATGACTGGTACCGCATTGGTTTTAACTTTGTTTGTGGAAGTTTTTGTGCTGCGCGGTGATATTGCTCGTATGAATACTGTTTTTAAATTCTATCTTCAAGCCTGGGTCTTTCTTGCGCTTTCGGCAGCTTTTGGGGCAGCGTGGTTGTGGCGTTATTTGTTGACCAAAAAAGATAACGTTGGGTTGCAAATATGGAAATATGCGCTTTTGTTGATGTTTGCATTTACTGCCATGTTTCCATTGCTGGCTGGAACAGCGAAAATTGATGATCGCATCAGCAACCGGGCGAAACTCACCCTCGATGGCATGCAATATATGCAGTCCTCATTTTATGTGGATGAAGGCAAAGAAATGGATTTGAGCCAGGATTATGATGCTATTCGCTGGATGCAGGATAATGTTGAAGGGTCGCCGGTCATTGTTGAGGGAAATACAGTTGAATATCGTTGGGGCAGTCGCTTTTCGATCTACACCGGTTTGGCTGATGTGATTGGTTGGAACTGGCATCAACGCCAACAACGGGCAGTCTTGCCCTCCGAGTGGATTACGAAGCGCGTAGACGAGGTTGCGGATTTTTACCTGACATATGACATCGAAAAAGCTGAGAAATTCTTAGATAAGTACGATGTGCGTTATATTATTGTCGGTCAACTTGAAAGAGCCCTCTACCCTGGTGTTGGGTTGCGAAAATTTGAATTAGAAAACAAAAATCTGTGGCGTGAAGTGTACCGAAACAAAGAAACGATTATTCTTGAGGTCATCAAGAAATGATGCTAGAAACCAATGTTTATCATATACTAACCATAGAAGAGTGGCAAAAATTCAATCTGGAAGAAATTTACCAACCAGCTTCTCTACAAAGAGAAGGTTTCATCCACCTCTCATATTCTGGTCAGGTGGTCGCTACAGCCAATCGATTTTATGGTCAGCATCAAAAACTGGTAGTCCTGAAAATTGAAATTCGGAAAATATCTTCATTATTAAAAGACGAAATTTCAGGTCAGGATGGAATCTTCCCCCACCTGTATGGTGCTCTTGAGAAAAGTGCTATAAGCGATGTCCTTACGATAGAAAATTCGCCGCAAGGGTTTTTCTGGCAATCAACGTGAAAGATAATTGCGAACGCTGTGTGAAAAATGGAAAACATGAATAGAATTAACAGGTAATATTGCATCTGAAAGGGTTTTATGCGCACTGAACGAAAACAAATTGAACTGGCTGCCTTTTTTCTGATATTTGCATTTGCTGTATTTATTCGGTTCTTCAATCTCGGTAGTTTACCGGCGGGCGACGTGGAGGCTGCAACTGCACTACAAGCCCTGCAACTTAGCCGGGGATTGGCACCACAACCGGTTGGTGATGTTCTATTAACGAATTTGATGGCTGGCTGGATGTACCTTTTTGGCAATGCGCTCTGGGGAGCCAGACTATTCAGCGCGCTGGCTGGTTCGTTGCTGGTCTTATTACCTTTCTTATTTCGGCGACACTTCAATAATCTTGTCTTAATCGTTATTGCTTTCTGGATTGCGATCGACCCAGGCTTTGTGGCGATGTCGCGTCAAATTAATTCAACAGGGCTGGCAATTCTGGTGAGTGGTTTAGCTTACCTTGCTTTTCATGAGCGAAAGTCAATTTTACTGGGAATAATGAGTGGGCTGCTTTTGTTAACCGACAGCTCTTTTTGGTTTGGACTGATCCCGATCGCAATCGCCTTTGCGCTCATATACTTGCGCAAACCCTCTGGAAGCACAGCCCGAGTCAATCTGGCCAAGGAATTCGATTGGCTTGACAGACGTAAATATGTGATCTCCTTCCTACTGACGCTGACTCTGGCTGGAACCTTTGGGTTGATCTATCTTTCTCAATTTGGCGGAATTGCCAACGGGTTTCTGGTTCTTTTCACTTCCCCTCTTGACGGGAATCGACCGGGCTTTGGGGTAATTATTCGTATGCTGGTCTTGTATCAGCTTCCCTTGCTCTTTTTCGGCCTGGCCGGTTTGTTGACAATAAGAAAGAAATCAGCCGGGCTACTTCCATTCTTGATCTTGTGGATTGTTTTGGTGATCATAGAATTGGCCTTGATCCCTTCGATAAGCGTCGCATATGTTCTCTGGCTCGAATTACCCCTCCTAATTCTGGCTGCCACATTTCTGGTGAAGGCACTTAAATTACCGCAGGATGATTTCCATTCAATCACCCTGGTTGGTAGCATCGGCATAGCTGTTTTTGGCTTCCTAATCTTGATATCCAATAACTTGTTTAATGGAGCCTTGAACACCAGCCAAACACCTGTTTCAAAAGAGTTCCTCATCATAGCAGGAGGAGTCTTGGTGCTGATTGCAATATTCTTAATTGGATGGTCTTTATCCTGGCAGGTGGCAGGAAAGAGTTTGTTAGTTATTGCCGTGTTTTATAGCTTTTTGTTTACAATTTCAGCCGGTTGGAACGCCTCCGGTTTACGAATACCCTATGAAAATGAGATGTGGTCGCTCAGTCAGAGGCCGAAAGATTCAGATTTGTTATTAGAGACAATTCGCGAGTATTCATTATGGTCACATGGAAATGAAACTGCTGCCGAGATTCTGGTTGTTTCTTTCAATTCTCCCTCATTGGAATGGGAGCTGCGCAATTTTGAAAATGCCGGATTTGAAAAAAACTTTTCCTTAAATTCCAACCCAGAAATGATCATCACACCAGCCAACCAACAGATCGAAATGCTGGAAAGTTATCGTGGTCAGGATTTTTCTTATTACACTCGTCCAAATTGGACTGTACTTATTTTCAGCGAATGGCAAGATTGGATTTTAACCAGGCAGATTCCTGCCAATATGATTGATCGAACGCCTCTAATTCTGTGGGTAAGGAATGACCTCTTTCCTGGAACATGAGTGAAAAATTTAATTGAATCAATGAGGTTAAATGGAAGGAGAAGAATTTGAGTTTTACGATAGCATTGGACGGACCGGCAGCTTCGGGAAAATCAACTTTGGGTGAGCGATTAGCCAAAACCCTGAATTTTACATATCTTGATACCGGTGTCATGTACCGCGCTGTCACACTGGCAGCGCTAAGTCAATCCGTGGATATCCATGATGAACAGGCAGTATCGGAGATAGCTGAAAAAATGGATCTTGATGTTCGCAAACCTTCAATTGATGATGGTCGTAGTAATGATATTATTCTGGAAAATATCGATGTCACCTGGGCAATTCGGAACGCGGATGTGGAGCGCAGTGTATCCAGAGTATCCGCCTACAAGCGCGTACGGGCAGCCATGACCAGACAACAACGTCGAATCGGTCAACGTGGCAGCATCGTGATGGTCGGACGTGACATTGGAACTGTAGTTCTGCCCGAAGCTGAAATTAAACTTTATCTGGAGGCATCGGTTGAAGAGCGTGCCCGCCGCAGGTATCTGGAACTCATCAATCGCGGTAAAGTGGTTACTTTTGAGGAGATTCTTTCGGATATGGTGAAACGCGATCAATACGACTCTACTCGACCGATTGCTCCTTTGAAACCGGCGGAAGATGCGATTATCATCAACTCTGATAACATGAATGCAAATCAGGTTTATGAACATATTTGTGGAATTATTGCTTCATATTCATCCAATTTATTACCCCGGAATAGTTAGTTTCTATCCTTTTTTTAATATCCAACTTTATAACAGCTTTCTTTCATTGAGGCAGAAAAACCTATGTGTGACACCTTCGTAGTTTTACCCGAGTACACTCAGGACGGATCGATTATTTTTGGTAAAAACTCAGACCGCGATGTAAATGAACCCCATTATGTTGAGATTATTCCCGAACGGAAATTTCCAGCCGGATCGAGTGTGGAATGTACGTATGTCAGTATTCCTCAGGTTGAAAAAACCTATCGAGTTCTTTTGTGCCGGCCAGTATGGATATGGGGTGCAGAAATGGGCGTTAATGAATGGGGGGTGATGATTGGAAATGAGGCTATATTTTCCAAAATAAAAGCGAAAGAAGAACCTGGTTTGATCGGCATGGATTATCTCAGACTTGCATTGGAACGCAGCCAAAGCGCACTCGAGGCTGTCAAAGTCATCACTGGTCTATTGGAAATCTATGGTCAGAGTGGAAACTGTGGTTTCAGCCATCCTTTTTATTATCACAATAGCTATCTGATTGCTGACCGTAATGAAGCCTGGAAATTGGAGACAATTGATCGCGTCTGGGCTGCCAAGCGGATTGCTAAACATGGCTCAATTTCGAATTGCCTGACAATTGGTATCGATTGGGATCTGGCGTCGGACAACATGATTCCCTATGCGATTGATAACAAACTTTACAAGAAGAATATCAGCTTCAATTTTTCAGATGTTTTCTCAGACTGGCTTTACACTCGTTTTAGCAATGCAGTTGGTCGCAATACCTGCACCAGTCAACAAATTCGCGATCTTGATGGTAAATTCAAGGTGTCAGACGCCTTCCAAATTTTAAGAACGCATCATGGGGAGGATGAAAAGTTCTCTCCTGGGAAAGCAAGTTTGAGTAGTGATGTGTGTATGCATGCTGGATATGGGCCTATTCGAGTCAGTCAAACGACAGGCTCTTTGGTGACGCGCTCGAAATCCGGGGTTGAGGATGTCTGGATAACCGCATCCTCCGCCCCTTGTCTGAGTCTTTTTACACCGTTACGGTTAACCCAGAACCATTTATTTGATTTTGTACCGGAAACGAAGTTTGATAATAACTCTTATTGGTGGAAGCACGAAATTCTTCATCGGCGGATGTTGCGAAATTACCAGGAGCACATTAGCGAATATTCATCAGTAAGAAATGCGATTGAAAATGATTTTCAAAATCGTTTTGAGAGGATCAAGGACCCGGAAGAGCTTGAAGGTTTTTGGGTGGATGTCAAGCGTCAATCCTCGAATTTTATGGAAGAATGGCTCGCAAAAACCCAACCTATGGACAAAGTAACAAATTCCTGGTTCTATCAAAAGGCCTGGGAAAAAAATAATCTTGATGCGAAAATTAACCTCTGAACGTAGTGAATGCCTTTCATTGTAATCGCAATGCTATAATCAATAACAGAGGATTTTTCGATTAATTGATGGGTGATTATCAGACTTTATTTAAGCTAGGTTTCTATTTTGCGAACCCGCAGGATTTTTATTCCATCGCAGGTCTGGTATTTTTTGTCCTGATCTTGCTTTTCTTCTTGCACCGAAACTGGGAGAAACTTTCACTTTCTTTTCAGCGCGACTGGGTGCTTTACAGTATACTGGCTGCAATTAGCCCTCTGGTTATCTTGATCGGTGGTTTCAAAATTGAGAGCTCCGCGCTTCCCTACCCGAATTTACCAGGGGATATGCCGCTTGCCATGCTCTTTCCACTGGCAGCCATTACCTGGCAGCTTGCATCAGGTATTTTGGGAATGGGACCAGCGTTCATACTGGCTATTATCAGCGGCATTGTATTAGGCGGATTTCACACTCATAGCTATTTTACTATTCTTGAAATTGCCGGGATGGCATTGCTATTTTCTTATTTTGTGCGCCAAAAATATCGTTCTTATTTCTTTCATGCGTTACGTGTCCCGCTTGTGGCTGCGTTTGCCACAGCAATAATCATATTGCCTGTTTTAACGATCACTCAATTCTTGAATGTTGGCGGCAGCCTGGCTGTTCGACTAGATCATGGATTTTCACAAGCCGTCTCAATCAGTCTGGCTCGAATGGTTGAAATAGTCATTGGGGGTCTATTGGTTTCAATTTTATATTGGGCAAAGTCCAGCTTATGGATCCTTCCCCGCAGTTTAGAACCATCCCCCCTTGAACAGAAAATTGAGAATCGATTTTTATTAAGCGTATTTCCATTCATAATATTTGTTATTTTAGTTTTAATCGTCAGTGATTGGCGACTGGCAGGCGGTGCCGCACGGGATGTGATTGAGGATCGCCTTCGCAATACGGCTGAAACAACTGCAGCCAGCATCCCTTTTTTTATGGAAGCTGGCCAGAACTTGACTTTATCCATGGCGAATGAAAATCTGTTGGATACAGAAATTCCACCCTATCCAGTTCTGGCCGAGAAATTACGCTCCACCCCTTTCTTTTCACAGCTCTATCTTTTCGATGCGTCCGGGCAGCCTGTAGATGGATATCCTTTGAAGCAATTGGCCAAGCTCTCCCTCTCGACGGAGGAATTGGCCGGAATTGAGCTTGCTCGCCAGGGTGTTGAGATTCAAACGTACACCAATTATTCCCTATCTGGCTCAAATTCTGTCCAGATTTCTTTCATGGCTGCTATCAAAAATGAAATTGGGTCAACTGTTGGTGTGCTCCTCGCCCGGACAGACTTCAATACAAATCCATTTACTTACCCGTCACTGAATGCTTTACAAAAAATTACCGCTGAGAGCGGGTCTGGGCTGATCGTCGATAATAAAGGACGAATCATCTATCAGACTTCATCAAACGCGAATGATGCCCGCACGACTTATCAGGGACAGCTGCCTGAGAAAAAAGGCATATTTGAGAGTTACTCTCCTCAGTCCATCCGTCAAATTGTCTATTACCAACCGGTAGTGGGTAGTACCTGGTCGGTGCTGGTCAGTATTCCTGCCCAACAATCGTATGAGCTTGCGCTGCGAATCGCGGGGCCATTATTATTGTTTTTAATTGTCATTCTTATCCTGGTCTTTGTCTTATTGCGATTAAGTCTGAAACCGATCTCTAACACCCTGCACGCGCTGACCGCTCAGGCAAGTCTGATCGCTCAAGGTAACCTCGAAAACCCTGTCCGGCTGGGAAGTGAGGATGAATTTGGCCAATTAGCGGATTCATTTGAGCAAATGCGCTTACGCTTGAAAAACCGGTTGGATGAACTCAATCAATTGTTGATTTCCAGTCAGGCAATAGGTCAGAATCTGGATATCAATCAATCATTTCAGATTTTATTGCAGGCAGCTCAAACCAGTGGCGCTACATATGCCCGGGTTGTCCTGATAAAAGAAGTAATAACCGATCACCTTGATAAACCTTTTCTAGCCATCGGTCTAGGTGGCGAGCAGGAAGCGATTCAAGCACTCGACCAGCAGTTGTTTGAAAGTATGAAGACTCATGAAGAGTTGGTTGTTCCAAATTTGGCCAGAATGCGCCGTTTGCTGCCAGCCAGTAGTTCTCTTGCTCCGGCAGCCTTGTTGGCGATTGCATTGCGGCATGAGAATCAATATTACGGCGTATTGTGGGTTGGTTATTCAGAGACACGTTTGATTTCTGAGGAGGAAGTCCGGTTTATAGCGACGCTTGCCAGCCAGACTGCAATGGCAGCAGCAAACGCTAAATTGTATGCCACAGCAGAACTGGGCCGCCAACGGCTGGAAGCTGTGCTCACATCAACCCCGGAACCTGTCATGGTGTTTGATGAAGCCGATCGTTTGTTACTCATTAACCCGGCAGCCTGCCAACTGCGCAGTTTGGTGAGCTCTACCACACCAGGACAGAGCCTGGCTGAGGTGGTTTCGAATGAGGAATTGTATAATCTGCTGGCGGATTTTACCGAAAACCGTGATTCAACTAGAGAATTACGTTTGGCAAACCAACGCACCTATTCCATCTCTGTCTCGGCTGTCAACAATAATCAGCGTATGGTTGGAAAAGTGTGCCTTTTGCGTGACATCACCGATTTTCGCGAATTGGACGCGATGAAAACGGATGTTCTCTCATCGGTAAGCCATGATTTGCGAACACCACTGACTTTTATCAAGGGCTATGCCACCATGATGCAAATGGTTGGAGAACTAAACGAACAACAGCGTGAATATGTTGGTAAAATAGTTTCCGGTGTCGAAAATATGACAAAAACTGTGACGGATATATTAGATATCGGCAGAATTGAATCTGGCGTTCGTTTGAAAATCGAAAAGATTTCTCCGGTTTCAGTTGTAGAGCAAGTTGTAAACCTCTTACAACCGGCCGCATTACAAAAAAATATCGTCCTCACTATAAATGCAGATACAAATGGTGAAGTATTAATAGATGCCGATGTTGAAATGCTTAATCAAGCGGTTTTCAATCTGATCGAAAATGCAATCAAATTTACCGGCATGGCTGGGAAAGTTAATATTCAGCTGACATCAACGGATAAAACCATTCTATTTGAAGTCCGTGATACCGGTATTGGGGTAGCCCCGCTTGACAGACCGCATATTTTTGATAAATTTTACCGCAGCAATCGGCGCGAATCTTATAAGAATCGAGGCACAGGTTTGGGTCTGGCGATTGTCAAATCAATTGCAGAACGTCATCATGGTCGCACCTGGGTGGATAGCAAGTTGGGCAGGGGTTCAAGCTTCTTTCTGGAAATTCCAAAAAGCTTTACGCCTGACGCAGAGAAAAGTGGTACTTGAAATTAAATAAATTAAACTGTATAATCAAAGATTGATATTAAGGGAAATGTGTTATAATTTGCCTTTGCATGTATGCTATTGGATTTGTCAAAAATAAGTAAGCGCAAAGAAAAAAAGCTCTTGCGCTTATCTTTGTTTTATTCTGAAGGGTTCTAACTGAGGAGGCTTTTTAGTGGAAACCAAGAGTCTTGTTGCACTACGGATAAGCCTGACTTCACCAGAAACGATTCGAAGCTGGTCGTATGGCGAAGTCTTGAAACCGGAAACGATAAACTATCGTCGTTTGCGTCCTGAAAAGGATGGTCTTTTTTGTGAGGCAATTTTTGGCCCCACGCGTGATTACCAGTGTTATTGTGGAAAATATAAAAATCCACGTTACAAGGGGATCGTTTGTGATAAATGCGGTGTTGAAGTAACACGCTCGGCTGTACGCCGTGAACGAATGGGTCATATTGATCTTGCCGCACCGGTTGCGCATATTTGGTATACCCGTCGCATCCCTTCATATTTGGGGTTGTTACTGGATATATCGCGTCGAAACCTGGATCGCGTCCTCTATTTTGCTCAATATATCGTCACCTATGTTGACGAAGATGCTCGCCAAAAGGCATTGAAGCGACTGGATGACGAAATCAGTGTGTCGGAACGAGAGCAGGCGACGCAAATTAATGCGCGCATTCTGGAAATTAAGCAGGCCAAAGACCGCAGGATTGAAGAATTGCGCAAGCAGCAAAAGGAAATTGAAGACCGGCGCGAGGAACAGATCGCCCAGTCTCTTTCGCCTGTTATGCGAGAAGGTCAGACACTGGAACGTGATTTACAGGAAAAAATCGGTTCACCTGCACGCGCTGATATTTACTTCACAAAAGTAAAAAATACTCCGATCGTAAAAGCCGGTGAAACAATCGCCAATCAGCATATCAGTCTGGTCCAAAAAGCAGTCAAGGAACATTTAGATGAGCTCGAGAACGAGACTCGCGATCAGATCGTTCGTGAAATTGATCTCATCAAGATGGAAATTGAAGAAATCAAAGCTTCCGCCGATACAGAGATGGAAACTCTCCGCAATCAGCTCGAAGATCAATCTACAGTCTCGCAGGATCAAAACGCACGCCTGCGTGATGAATTACAGGATTTAAAACCCTTTACTTTCTTGAGCGAAAGCCGCTTCCGCGAATTAAAACAACGCTGGGGACAGGTCTTCCGGGCTGACATGGGCGCGGAAGCCTACTTTGATATCCTCAAGCGGATTGATCTGGATAAACTCTCTGAAGAGCTCTGGGTTGAATTAAGAACGACCAAGAGTAAACAAAAGCGGAAAAAAGCCACCACACGCTTGAAAGTGGTTGAAGCGTTCCGTCGTTCGAAAAACCGTCCCGAATGGATGGTCATGACAGTGCTGCCGGTTATCCCGCCCGATTTACGCCCAATGGTTCAATTGGATGGTGGTCGTTTTGCCACATCCGATCTAAATGACCTTTACCGGCGTGTGATCAACCGAAACAATCGTTTGAAGAGATTGTTGGAGTTAGGTGCTCCGGATGTGATAGTACGTAACGAAAAACGTATGTTGCAGGAAGCAGTCGATTCTCTAATTGACAATTCTCAGCGTGGCAAAGCACTTTCCCGCCGCGGAAGACGTGAACTCAAATCGTTAAGCGATATGTTGAAGGGCAAGAAAGGCCGCTTCCGCCGTAACCTGTTGGGTAAACGTGTGGATTATTCCGGCCGATCAGTAATTGTTGTCGGTCCTTCACTCAAGTTATATCAATGCGGTTTGCCCAAGAATATGTCTCTGGAGCTGTATCGCCCATTTGTAATCTCACGCCTGGTTTCTCATGGCTATGCAGCCAATGTAAAAGGAGCCCGCCGCTTCATCGAACGTAATCGCCCGGAAGTTTGGGAAGTATTGGAAGAGGTGATTCGTGAGCGGCCGGTGTTGTTAAATCGTGCACCTACTTTGCATCGCCTTGGTATTCAAGCATTCGAGCCAATTTTGATTGAAGGAAGTGCCATTCAATTACATCCTCTCGTCACCACTGCTTTCAACGCTGACTTCGACGGTGACCAGATGGCAGTCCACGTGCCTTTATCAGACAAGGCAGTATGGGAAGCCCGTAATTTAATGCTGTCTTCCAAGAATCTGCTCAAACCCGCCGATGGCGAGCCAATCATCAGCCCATCCAAAGATATGGTTTTGGGTGTTTATTATCTGACGATGAAAAATGATCTCAAACACAAGGGAGATGGTCGTATCTTCGCCACTATGGATGAGGCGGACCTGGCTTATTCCCTCGATCAGATTGATGTACACGCGAATGTTAAGTTCGTCGCTGATACCTGGTACGACGAAAATGGCAATCGCATGGAAAAGGCTGAGCGAAAAATGATAGATACGACCATGGGTCGTATTCTTTTCAATCGCATTTTGCCGCCCGAGATTCAATATGTCAATAATGTCCTTGATAAAGGCGCAGTGAAAGATTTAATCGCCCATGCTTACGAAGTCTGCGGCGAAGATGTCACCACCACCGTAGCTGATGATGTCAAAGATATTGGTTTCCAATACGCCATGCGCTCAGGGTCAACCTTAGCCGTTGCTGACATTTCGATGCCAATTGCAAAAGGTGAAATTTTGAGCAGGGCTCAATCAGATGTTGAGAACATTCAACGATCATACCGCCGCGGTCTGCTGACCGAACAGGAACGCAACGAACGCGAGATTGAAATCTGGCAGAAAACAACCAAAGAGGTCGCGGCAGCTGTTCGTCAGAATATGGATCCGAATGGTAATTTGAGCACAATGGCCAATTCCGGGGCCACCAAGGGTGGGTTCGGTCCAATCTCACAGTTAGCCGGTATGCGCGGTTTGATGGCAGATCCATCCGGCCGAATCATTCGTTTACCCATTCAGTCCAACTTCCGTGAAGGCCTGACCGCATTGGAGTACTTCATTTCAACACATGGCGCGCGTAAAGGTCTGGCAGATACAGCTTTACGTACAGCTGATGCAGGGTATCTTACCCGCCGGCTGGTAGATGTAGCTCAGGATGTAATCATCAACGAGTTTGATTGCGGAACTGAAGAAGGTATTTTTATCCGCAGTTCGGATGATGTGGCCGGTCAATCACTGGCTACCCGTCTTTATGGCCGTGTGGTTGCAAAACGGGTTCTCGATCCGGAGACTGGCGAAGTACTGGCTGAGCGTAATGATATTTTGGATCATGTATGCATCCGAAGACTGACGAATCACAATGTTGATAAAGTTCTCGTTCGTTCGCCAATGACATGTGAACTGGAACATGGCATCTGTGCCCAATGTTATGGGATGGATCTTGGCCGAGGAAAGATTGTCAATTTAGGTTCTGCAGTTGGTATTGTAGCTGCCCAATCGATTGGTGAACCAGGTACTCAGCTAACCCTGCGTACGTTCCACACCGGTGGCGTTGCCGCAGGTGGAGATATCACGACTGGGCTTCCACGTGTTGAGGAGTTGTTTGAAGCCCGACGTGCACCGAAAGGTGAGGCGGTTATTGCAACCATTTCTGGTATCGCCCGAGTGATGCAATCTGATCGCTACAGCGAACAGCGAATTGTGCGCGTAGAACACAGTGAGATTCACTCAGACGTTTACAATGTTCCTGACGAGTGGACGATTGAATTAAAGGATGAAGACGCCATTTCGCAAGGAGATACAATCGCCTCCTCAGGCGAATCGAAATTAGCTTCCCATCACGCCGGCCGAGTACGCATTGAAGACCGTCAGGTAGTGGTTAGTTTTGATGAGCGTGAGACCGAGGAATATGAGATTCCGACCACCAGTCGACTCTTAATCAAAGACGGCGATGAGGTGGAAGCAGGACAGGCTCTGACCGAAGGTTCACTCAACCCGCATACTGTTCTAAAAATCAAGGGTCGCGATGCCTGTATGATGTATCTGATGACAGAGATTCAGAAGGTTTATCGCTCGCAGGGTCAGAACATTAATGATAAGCACTATGAAGTCATTGTGCGTAAGATGTTAGGTCGCGTACAGGTTATTCGGGCCGGTGATTCGCCCTTCCTGCCGATGGACTTTGTCGAAAGACTGGTCATTAAACGGGTCAATGAAAAGTTGATAACCGAAGGGAAACAGGAAGCTAAATACAATGAAGTATTACTGGGCGTAACCAAAGCTTCTTTGACGACTGACTCATTCCTATCAGCCGCATCCTTCCAGCATACCATCAAAGTACTGGCAAGCGCAGCCATCGGCGGTGAAGAAGATCCGCTCTTTGGTCTGAAAGAGAATGTCATCATTGGCAAACTGATCCCTGCCGGAACTGGTTTTGTGCATGGTCGCTTTACCATTCCGCCGGAAGAAGGGGCGGAAGTAACGGATGTAGTTGAAGCTGAGGATGTTATCCCAGCAGCAGATTAGCAGAAATAATCATAAAGAGGAGACCTGATCACAAAAACGTCAGGTCTCCTTTTTTAAGAGTTAAATATTTCCCTTTCGAATTAGTAAAACGCTCTCGATTTTTTATTTTGATATTTCATGGTAAGTGTAAATGAGATCAAAATACCGACGAAATTTTTCTCAAGTTTCTTGATAAGGATAATTTTAGGCGCTTTGCCTCCGAAAAGGCGCGACCTGCTATTTGGATTCTTGGGTACCTCATTATAAATTTTGTCCATATTAACAATCTCAATAGTCGAGTCTGAAAAGCAGCAGGTCAGTTCTCTTTGTTGATCGGACCATGACATCGAAAAAATTGTATTGTCATGAGAGGCGAAGATCAGGATAAATTCGTACTGATGAGGCACAAAAGCTGCCATTTCCTGATTATCAACGTAAGGATAGTGAATTAGCCTGGCGGGGATGCTGACGATTTCCTTTCAGGCCGTAATCACTTGCCTCTTTACAAACACCCCATTAATCATGAAAAGGTTTTAAAGGTTTAGATTTATATTTTTCGGTGGTCTAAACTGCTTGTGTCAGATATGTGTAATGATAAGCAATCTTGTGGTTTAGCAAGCCTAAAGTGTCGCTGCCATTCAAGATAACCTTGCCGTTATCTTTACAAATCCAGTTCATATGCCGTGAGCTGCCATTACCGCTATGGTTGGTGAGCGCAAAAGAGGATTTTGACGAAAGGCTGCTCAGAAAGGTTTCGTACCAACCACGCAGGTTCAGCAGACCTTGTAGTGTGTGATCGGCGGTGATATGAACTGCATTTTTCGTGTAGATTTCCATTACCCTATCCGGGTTTCGGCTGTTGAGGGCAGCAACCCATTGTTCGGTGATATCCTGGGGTTCGCTTTCCGGTTTCTCCCAGTTAAATTCAGCGATTGTTTCCCACAAATTTTCCAGGGCTGGCCGGCACTCATCCCAACTAAAGAAATTGGCTGCCGGGAAATTTAGTTTTTTTGATGTCAGCAAGAATTCTTTCAAATCCTTCGCGGTTGGAATCCAGGATCCAGCGCGGTAGGTTGGCCCGGTTGGAATGACGGGCCGGTTGGGTGTCAATGCTTGAAACTCACGAAGTGTTCGTACCAATTGGGCTTCGGGATTGTGGGCTTTTTCCCAATAGACCTGCGGCATATTGTAGTCGCAATATTCGAGGAATGTCTTCCAAGGTAATTGCGGATGATAGGCTGGAAATCTGTAGGAGCTAAGTGCAATGGGTATGTCAGGTAAATTTTTTCTCAGGATTTTCATGTAGGTTGAAGCAGCGTTTTTCTTGCCCGGTTCTTTGTACTCCCACTCAGCATCGATTACATAACCATCCAGGTTGAATCTTTTCATTTGCGAGACAGCGATATTGGCCTCATTGATCGGGTATTCACCATAGACATAATGCCATCCCCACACAGCTATACCAGCCGCTTTCAATGCCGCAGCTACAGGTTCAATTAAATCCTGTTTTGTTTCACGGACCACGTTGTACGGATAAGCGCCGTCTGCAATTTTTATCAATATGTGAGTCATCCCGGCATCCTGGGCAGCTTTCACAATTGCATTGGGGTCACCCTTTTCGCAGTCTTTAATTTTCCAAATAAAAAAACCTTTGCCGTTTATGCTCATATTCCATCCAGCAGGTCACGAATTGAAAAGATTATTCGCTTAAATTACCTGCAAGATTTATTCCAGAAGCGATCGTTCTCATCGCGGTAATAACATTGGTGGTGTGTTGCCACAGTTCGATGCCAAATTCGCGGGTGGTGTTCTCAATTTCGGTACGATTGGCTCCGGCGGCAAAGGCTTTGTCCTTCCACTTCTTCTTGACCGAAGACGCTTCCAGATCGTAGAGCGAGCGTGAGGGACGTACCAATGCAACTGCTGTAATCAAGCCGGTGATCTCATCACAGGCCGCCAGGGCTTTTTCCATCGGTGTTTGACGCATTAACCCTGTGTGGTCAGCGTGGCTGAGAATGGCTCTGATCCAGTGTTCTGGTACACCCTTGTCTCTTAAAATCTGCGCTCCATCTTGGGGATGTTGCTCCAGGGTTGGGTGAATCTCCCAATCAAAGTCATGCAAAAGACCCACATTTCCCCATTCATCGGGGTCCTGGTCGAAGAGGTTGGCGTAAAAGCGCATGGCAGCTTCAACTGATAACATATGGTGGATAAGGTTCTCGTTCTTGACATAATCTTTTACAATTTGCAGGCATGTTTCTCTATTCATATTGTCTCCGTTGTCATTCTGGAAAAATTGGCAGTGGATCACCTAAAACAGGCAGGGGTTTGGCAAACCAGGCGTCCCAGACAGCCGCGCCAGTGGCAAGAATTTCGCGAAAAACCCAAATACTGTAAGATCGTTGTGAATAACTTCGCAAATCGGAATTGACGCCGTTTGCATCGATTTTCATATTTCGGCATAGGAAGAGTGCGCGCGGCAGGTGGTATTTCTGAGTCACCAGTATTGCCTGATCCACTTTGAAAATATGCTTGGCTCGATAGCAAGTGTCATAGGTTCGTCTGCCTGCGTAATCCAGTACCAGGGCGTCTTCAGGGGCACCGAGCTGAAGAGCGTATTCTTGCATAGCGCCCGGTTCGTTATATTCCACAAAACGGTTATCGCCACTTAGAAGCAATTTTTCTACTTTATTTTCTTTTAATAGCTTTACGGCAGTGGTTACCCGATCCCGCAAAATGGGTGAAGGTGTGCCATCACGTTGTAAACCGGCACCAAATACAATAGCTACTCGTGCAGGTGCAGTTTTTTCAATGGAATTAATTTTGAATGAGAAGACAAACTGAATGATTAGCCAGATAAATGGTGGAAAAATGACGCTAATAAGCACTAAAACCAGGAAAAATTTGTATAAAAATCGCCAAAATTTTCTCAAATTGAATGCCTTTAATAACCGAGATGTTGAAAAGGGGTAACATTGGCTGCGCGGACAAGTTCGCGCAGCTGGGTGAAGTAGTCGTTGTCAATGGCGATCATACCCTGAAAATCATAATCCAAAGCCCGGGTAATAATTTCATGGCCATTTTCTGATTCAGATAATTTCAACATGGATGAGGCGACCTTTTCCACAATATCAGAAGGCATTTTTGTTGCAGCATGAAAGGAAAGACTTGGAATTATTGGTTCTGAACGCCAGACGATAATGATCTGGTCAATAGCATCAGAGAGATCATTTATTACGGCAGAGGAGGTGCGTGGATCGCCAGAGTAAGCAAAAACAGCTGCGAAATCACAAATTCCTTTTATATACAATGCACGCACTGATGCAGAGTGATTTTGCGTATAGGCTGGTGGTGAAAAATGGACGCCATTGCGGGCTAATAAACCAAAAGGGACAATCGTTCCTGAGAGAGATGATGGTTCTGTCCAACATGGGCGCTTACCTTCGAATTGCGGCAGGGAAAATTCCTCCGATGTTGTGTTTTTATTGGAGCCTTCATCGAAATATTGGATAAATCCTGAAGATTTATTAGCCAAAAACTGGGTGCCATATTTGAACAAGCCAAAGTGATTGCTGACAAAGAGCGGGTTGACAAGATCACGTTCATAAGCAGCCAGATAGGTGATTGGTGGGAGCCAGAGGAAGTCGATTTCACCTTCGCGCAACAATTCAAAAGCCTGTTTCGGGTCATCATAAACTTTATAAGAAAAAACATAGCCTGTTTCATTTTCCAAAAAATCGATCATTTCCAACCCCGCACTCTGGATGTCGCTCGGGTTGGTAGTGACGATGTGGGCTATTGTGATCGGATTCTCAAGTGAACCGGGTGGAATACTGGTTTCTTTCGGGATAAAGATATCGGTTGCGGTGGGAGGGACGGAGGTGATAGTTGGCGTGGCTGGCGCTGTTTGCGTGGAACAACTAATCAGTGAAAACATCAAGAGAATCAGAATCATACTGAAGGACAGTTTGGTAATTGGTTGGCTAATTTTTCTCTTCCTGGCTATTCTCATTTTCAAAAGCTTTTCGTTTCTCAAAACAATAACTGCAATTACTGCTTTTCATCATAAAAAGGCGGAGTAATTTTCAGTGATATTCAAAAAATATGTCGCGTCAATTATTTTTGAAATAATTTTCTTTATATTATAAAGGATGAAGCTCAAATTAGCAGCCAATGGAAGAGCTTGGATTGCGGTTCATATCTTAATGGAAATGTTCGTAGTCGATTAAAAATGTTTTCAAAACTGGTTTGTGTTAATGAACTTGACAAAAAATTTCCTAATGCTAAAATTTAATAATAAATATGGAGAAAATGCAACTTGGACGGTAATAATTGGCCTATTCCGAAAATGCATGTTAAATCACTTAACAAACATATTGTTTTGGATATGATTCGATTTACACCTGGGGGGATTTCACGCATAGAACTTGCTCGAAAACTTGGTCTCACTCGGGCTGCTGTCACGGCAATCATCAATGACCTGAACGAAATTGGTATCGTCCGTGAATCCCGCACAAATCATAACGGCGGTCGACGACCTGTGACGTTGGAACTGGTTCCGAGCCAGGGTTATGTTGTCGGTGTGGATATGGGTGCCACTCACGTAATGGTAGTTGTGGCTGATTATTCATCGAATGTAATAAAAGAAAAAGAAATTTCCATCGATATCTCCAGAGGTCCAAATGTTTGCCTCAACCAGGTAGACCGTCTTGTAAGGCAGGTACTATTAGAAGCTGAATTGCAGCTTTCCGATATTGGTTCTGTTGGGCTAGGGGTTCCCGGACCGTTGGTGACCGAGCAAGGTGTGGTTTGTGCGTCTCCGATTATGCCCGGATGGGATGATTTTCCAATACGTACGACCTTAGAAAACGCATGGGGGTGTTACGTCCACATGAACAACGATGCTGAATTAGGCGCGTTGGGCGAATGGGCATATGGCGTTGGCCGTGGACAGCAAAATCTTGCCTATGTCAAAGTTGGTACAGGGATTGGTGCCGGATTGATGTTTAAGAGTAATATTTATCAAGGTACAACAGGTTCAGCTGGAGAGATTGGCCACATAACGATCAACGAAAAAGGTCCATTGTGTACATGTGGAAATCACGGTTGTCTGGAAGCATTCGCCGGCGGACAGGCTGTTATCAAAAGAGCATATGAAGAATTAAGTAAAGGAAGAAGATCTCAATTGATTGGCTTTGGAGATATTTACCAGATTACTGTTGCTGATATCATTTCAGCAGCCAGAAAAGGGGATGTTCTCTCGCAACAGATTATCGCCGAGGCAGGCAGCTACCTTGGAATCGCGATTGCGAGTCTGGTAAATCTTATTAATCCCAGCATGGTAATTATTGGAGGATCACTTTCACAAAGTGGGGATTTATTACTGAACCCAATCCGCTCAACTGTGACGAACAGAAGTTTGCCAGTAGCAGCCAGGCTTGTAAAAATTTCTGCATCATTATTAGGAAAAAGAGCCTCTGCTATGGGTGCGGTAGTTCAGGCTCTTTCATATTGTTTACATAAATTTGATAGCTAAATTTGAAAGGAGGTGGTTGCCTTTTTCGAATAAATAAAATATGCTAAAAGTAACAAAATTTTTTACTATCACAAATTTTTATGGAGGAAAATGATGTCTAAGAAGTTACTAACTATCACAAGTGTTTTATTGATCGCAGTATTTTTGTTGGCTGCTTGTAAACCGGCAGCAACCCCAACAGAAGAAGCGACAATGCCGGTGGAACCAACCTCTATGCCTGATGAGCCGACTATGGCCCCCACTATGGCACCCGGAGAACCCACCACTGAACCACCCATGGATAAAACTACCATCACAATTTGGAACCAGTGGGATGGTAAATATCTGGAAGCCATTGAAGCCGCATTCAAGGATTACGAAGCCGCACATCCGAATGTAGTTATTGATCTTTCCAAGCCGGAAGATGTAAAGAGTGCTCTTACAGTTGCAATTCCGGCCGGTGAAGGCCCTGATATCATTGGTTGGGCGAATGATGCCATTGGTGAACAAGCGCTGATTGGGAACATTGTTGCACTCAGCGATTACGGCATTACTTCAGAATTCCTTTCCAGCACCTACGAACCGGCTGCTGTAAATGGTGTGACCTGGATGGGCTCCATCTGGGGTCTTCCCGAAACGCAGGAAGGAATTGCGCTGATCTACAATAAAGATCTGGTGACCGAAGAATATCTCCCGACCGACCCGCTTGATTTCGAAGGTTTGCTGGCGAGTGCTACAAAATTCAAAGAAGATACTGGTAATCCATTGATTTGTAACCAGGGTTTTGGCGCAAATGATGCTTATCATATGTCTCCCATTTACTTTGGTTTTGGTGTGCCTGCTTATGTGGATGAAGAAGGCAAAGGATATATGGATACCCCGGAAGCAATTGCTGCTGCTGAGTGGTTGAAAAAACTATCTGCCGTCTCGTTTGCTGAAAACAGCTATGACATTTGTAACGCAGCTCTGGCTGAAGGTAAGGTTGGTATGTGGTGGACTGGCCCATGGGCAGTTGCCGGTATCGAAGAAAGCGGTGTCAATCTTGGTATTTTGCCTTTTGGACGCCCCTTTGTCGGAATCAAAACCTTACTGCTCACCACAAATGCTGTCACCCGTGGTAATACTGATATCGCCATCGATGTGATGAAGTACTTTACCAGTGCAGAAGTTCAGAAGAAATTGTCGCTGGTAAACAAAACTATCCCGGCCGCTACAGCTGCTCTGCAAGATCCTGAAGTTGCTGCTTTGACTGCTGTTGTTGGATTCGGAGCCGCCCTTAATCTGGGTGTGCCTATGTCCCCATCGCCATTTTCATCTGCACAATGGGATCCAGTAGGGAATGCCTCCGCCGCAGTATGGACCGGTGCGCAGGAACCTGCGGTTGCTATGGCTGATGCCCAGTCAGCAATTGAAGAAAAAGTTGCTGGTATGAAGTAGTAAAAATCTCAAGTTTTATTGAAGGGAAGAGTTACAACTCTTCCCTTCAATCCTTTTTACCGGGGAGAAAAGGAGTGCTACATGAATGGATGGTTAGGTCGTCGGAAGTGGATCACGATCATTTTGTTTCTGCTTCCCACAATTATTGCAATTCTCGTTTTCAACGTCTACCCGATTTTACTTAACACCTATATATCTTTTACCAACCGGAATAAATTCCGGCCAAACCCGAATTGCGATGTAGCTTTAACCGGTCTTTTAGACCCGCTTTGTTGGCCAAGCTTTCGGGAAAATGCACCAAAAGGGCTAGGGAGCCCGTATGTGCTGCAAGATCCCATTTTGGGAAACTATGACACCCTGATGGGCAAGTTGTTTACACCGGAAGCGTTACTGGCGTTGCTTTTTGTTGTGCTGGTATTTAGCCCTATTATTGCAGCCAATTATTTCAGTAAAAAGCAGGAAAGGAAAATCCATAAGAAAATTCCTTCTGGAACGATTTGGTTGTTTGGCCTTCTCACCGCTGTGGCATTATTCTTCGTACTTAACATACCCAGGTCTATCAACGAATTGATGGCCACCGGCGACTTCTTAACCGTTGTGTTTCGCACCATCCTCTTTGTCGCATTAAGGGTGCCGTTAACTTTTTTAATTGGATTAATACTAGCGTTAATCCTCAATTCCGATAATTTACCAGGGAAGACTTTTTTTCGGGTAGTCCTTTTTATTCCCTGGGGCGCTTCATCCGTAGCAATATTAATGGCGTTAGTTTGGCAATTCCTCTTTCGACAGCAAGGAACTATCAACCAGATTATTTCATTATTCGGCGGAACTGGTCCAATCTGGTTGAATAATCCGGTTCTGGCTTTTGGTGTGATTGTTCTGGCTGACATCTGGTTCTCCTATCCCTTTTTCATGGTCTCGATCCTTGGCGCATTACAATCCATTCCCAAGGAGCTTTATGAAGCAGCCGAGGTGGATGGTGCCGATTGGTGGACACAGCTTTCCAGGATTACGCTGCCTCTGATTAGGCCGGCAGTTTTACCAGCTGCTGTACTTACCTCCATTACAGCCTTCCAGATGTTTGGAACAGCATTTGCGATTACCAACGGCGGACCGGTGCGTGGTGCCGGCGTACCCGGAGCCACTGAATTTGTGATGGTATACGCCTTCAAACAGATCTTCCAACAGCAAAATTATGGCACGGCGACAGCTTTTGCTGTGCTGATCTTCATTTTGCTGTTCCTGGCCACCTTATATAGCCTGCGGGTTACCCGCATGACGAAAGGAGCATACGAATGAAAAGAAAAACCAAGCCGTGGATCCGTGTAATGCAATATGCAATTCTTATAATTGCCGTTCTGTATGCTTTTTATCCAGTCTGGTTTGCCATTCTGGCTTCTGGCCGTCTGGGTGATCGCTTGTACACGCTTAATCTTTCCGGTATGTTTGTGCCGACCCAATGGACATTCGAAAACTACCGGGTCATGTTGTTCGAACGGCCATTTCTTACCTGGTTGACAAACAGTTTTAAGGTTGCTTCTATTACAACCATCGCGAGCCTTTTGGTTTGCACATCCGCGGCTTTTGCGCTCTCGCGATTTCGATTTAAGGGACGTGAATTCTTTCTTGTTTTTCTGCTGGCCATTTCTACCTTCCCTGGTTTGCTCTCCCTGGTGGCAATTGCACAACTTTTAACGGCTTTAGGCTTATATGGCAAGCATCTGGGTCTCATTCTGGCGTACACGTCCGGAACCATTGTTTTTTCCACCTGGAACTTGAAAGGTTATTTTGACACCATCCCAATTGAACTTGAAGAATCAGCCATGCTGGATGGTGCCGGCCCTGTGCAGGCATTCTTATTGATTGCATTGCCGCTTGCCAAACCGGCGTTAGCAGTCACCGCAATTTTGGGTTTCATGGCTGGTTGGGGTGATTTTGTATTTGCCTCAGTGCTCGTGCCAGCCCCCGACTCGATGAAGCTGGCAGTACCGGCCTTATATGCGTTGGCAAACTCGATGAGCGTACCTTGGGGCTATTTCGCCGCCGGTGCAGTCATTGTGATTATTCCTACCATCCTTGTTTACCTGGCGATGAATCGCTATTTTGAAGGTGGCCTCACGCTGGGTGGTGTCAAAGGGTAAGAAAATTCGAGAAGAATTATTTAAAGACGTAATAAGCTCAATCCAAGAAATGTCCAGGCCAGGCTGATATACAATTCAACTGGCCTGGATTAAAAATCAATGAATTTGAAGCTCTTCCAAAAATGAACCCGTTGATTAATATCCCTCCGAAATTCTTTCTATTTTTAGTGCTGGTCTTACTTGTACAGATGACTGGCTGTAATGGTGGCGTTAATTTGCCTGCAATTGCGCCTGCAACTGTGGTTCCTGCCACACCCGCAATTCCTACAGCGATGCCATATGATCCCATGCCGCGGGCGAGTGAGGGTTTCTATTGGTGGAATAATGTTGTTTTTTTCGAGATTTTTGTGCGTAGTTTTGCCGACAGCAATGACGATGGCATCGGCGATCTAAATGGGATTATTCAAAAACTGGATTATCTTAATGATGGCGATCCTGAAACAGATTCCGATTTAGGTATAAATGCCATTTGGTTAATGCCCATTTTTCCCGCCTCGTCATATCATGGCTATGACGTTATCGATTATTATGATGTCAACCCACAATACGGAGCCTTACAAGATCTGCATAACCTCATGGCAGAAGCTCACAAACGCGGTATCCGTGTGATTATTGATTTTGTCATCAACCATACTTCAAGTAAACATCCCTGGTTCGTGGATGCGAGATCAGGTTCTACATCACCGTATCGCGATTGGTATATCTGGTCAGAAGAAAATCCAGGTTATAGCGGGCCATGGGGGGAACGAGTCTGGCATTTTAATTATGATAATTACTATTATTATGGTGTTTTTACTGCAGAAATGCCGGATCTCAATTTTGCCAATACAGAAGTTACTCAGGAAGTGTATAAAATTGCCAACTTTTGGATTGAAGAAGTTGGCGTGGATGGTTTTCGCGTAGATGGCGCTCGGCACTTGATTGAAGACGGGCAAACTCAGGCCAATAGCAACGCTACATATACCTGGTTTGAACAATTCCAATCAAATATTGACCAACAGAACCCCGATTTCTTAACAGTCGGAGAGGTTTGGGATAGCAATTTTGCAGCAGCAAAATATGTGAAGAATGAAGCTTTCAATCTCGTTTTTGATTTTGAACTTTCGGAATCGATTTTAGAAGGGCTCAATCGCAATGACGGAAAAAAGATTGCGAATGCACTTGAATTTAACAGTAAACTTTATCCGCCATTACAGAAAGCCAATTTCTTGACCAATCATGATATGAATCGGGTCATGGATACCTTATTTAAAGATGCAGCAAAAGCTAAATTAGCCGCGATAATATTGTTCACCTCTCCAGGGGTACCATTTGTCTATTATGGCGAAGAAATTGGCATGATCGGTTCAAAACCCGACGAGGATATTCGCAAACCGATGCAGTGGGATTCAAGGGAAAATGGAGGCTTTTCAAATGGTACACCCTGGCGACCACTTAATTCTGGTTATGAAGTGGATAATGTTGAGGTGCAAAGAGCAGATCCAGATTCAATGTTCAATTTGTATCGCCAGTTAATTCATCTGCGTAATGATCATTCTGCGTTAAGAACCGGTGAGTTCACTTTACTGGATTCTCAGGATGCTGGTGTTGTCGCATTTATGCGCCAATCCGAACAGGAAACTATATTGATTGTGATGAATGCGGGCAAAAACGAAGTGCCGTTTAGGCTGGATCTTCCTTCCGGAATATTATCGCCTGGGAAATATAGCGTTTCATCATTGCTTTCATCTTTTTTGATAATCGATTTTGAAATTGATGTGAGCGAAAGCAATTTTCTTTTACAGAGTGAGCAATACCTGCAACCACAAGATTTTATACTGCTAACCTTACAGAAAAAGTAAATCATGAGTACCCGCCTGTTAAACCTTCCCGCGATCCCACGCTGGTGGACAAGAAGTTTTACGCTGACTGCCATCGTATTGTTCTCCATCCTGCTGCATGGCTGGTCGGTTTGGCAGCTGCCAGTTGATTATGACGAACCTGTGTATTTAAAGGCCGGCCATGATTATGCTCGTTTCATCAAGACTGGAAGTCTGGGTGAAATAATCGAATACCAGGATAACCGTGAACATCCTCCACTTACCAAACTGCTGTATAGTATTCCTTTCCTGTTGGCGGATGAACTACCTGGCAACGACTTTTACTTATACGCAGCCCGCTCTATTTCGGCATTATTCGGTGTTCTGGCTATTTATTTTTTAGCCAGGAGAAATTTATGGGCAGGTTTTTTCCTGGCATTCCATTCCATGACCTTAAAATATACCAGTCAGGCTTACCTGGAAGCGTTACCCATGTTGATGGTGATTCTGGCAGTACTTTCGCTAGAAAAGGCGCAGCAGGGACGAGGAAAGTACTTTTGGTTATCGGCAGTTTTTTTGGGTTTGGCAGGAGCAGCAAAATACCCATATTTAATCATCGCCTTCGTCTTGTTGTATATGCTGATCCGGAAGCGCGGAATGAATATACAAGAAATAAGCGTTTATTTTTTGACCGCTTTAACAGCCTTTGTGGTCTTCAACCCGAACTTCTGGACATCACCATTTGCTGAAATTGTTAAAGTAATCAATTTTCATACCAGCTACAGCCAGAGTTTACACGTGCAATTGAGTAATTATGTTTGGTACCAGCCGGTTTTATTTTTGGCCACATCTGTTCCCTGGCATCCCCAGGTTTTCTTTTTTCTGACGCTGGATGAATTCATTTTTTGGATTGCGTTTGTAGGATTATATTGGGAAGTTAAGGCTGGAAAATGGGAAGCTCTCTGGTTGATTGGGGTGCTTCTCTTTCTTCTTTTATGGCCTACGAAATGGCCGCAGTACACAATGATGTTAACGCCCGCTTTAGCGATGGTAGCAGGTAATAGTGTCGAGCGGGCTATTGCATGGATTCGTCCGAAAGAAGATTATTGGAACTATCTGGAAGAAATGCTGCCACAACCACCGCGTATCACCTGGTGGATTCTAATCATATTTGTAAGCGGTTTACTACTGGGCAAGGTCGTGTATGAATATCAATTGGCCAATGCCCGCCGAGGTTGGGAAACTTACACATCGAAAAACTCTCCCCTTCTAAATGACTTTGTCGCTGATATTAATACCGAGAAAAAGGGATCGATTGCCATTGCTTCGCGTCAGGGATTGGAAATTTGGGAGTCCAGTCTACAAATTCCAGTTTGGGGTGAAACACCGCAGCAATTTTCTTTAATGAATTTAGGCTTACCCGGTCAGCAACTCAGGCAGATTGCTTATGACGCAACTGCTGATGTCTATTGGTTGGGGTCTGAGGGTGGAATTTCAAGAGTGGGTGAGCAAATTACGCATTTTGAAAACAAAGATATCGGATGTCAGATATGTTCTGTTAATGATCTGGCAGTGGATTCATTGAGTCAGGTTTGGGCTGCTACGAATGAAGGGATTTTTCTATACTCTTTCGGAAACTGGCACAATTTTTCTGCTGAGAATCCTGGATTGCAAAGTCAGGTAGTGCTGAGCATACTGGTATTGGAAAATGAATCACACCCAGCTGTTTGGGCAGGAACATTAGCGGGTATTTCTCATTATGAATACACTTCGAAATCATGGACGAATACGAATTGGGCAAGCAATTTCTTCGGATGGGGTGGGGTTCAAGATATCATCGCAAGTGATGATGGAAAAATTGTTGCAGCTACGTCCGGTGGTGGAATCGGCATTTGGGACAACGATAACTGGACTTTTTATCGCAATAGCAACAGCCCAATGCGCAGCAATACTGTTTTAGCGCTGACCGAATCTCCTGGTCATGATTTCTGGTTTGGTCTGGGCTACCCAACCGAACCTGGCGGTTATTTATTAGAACTGGATTCGCAAGGTAAGTGGCAAAAATATTTTCTTAATACCTCTGGTTTTCAGGAGGGAGAACCCGTCGATTTGGAATTTGATCAATTTGGAAGATTATGGATTGCGACAAATGGTCAGGGATTTCAGACTTATTATTTTGAAGATTAAAAAAAGGAGAGAACCATGAAAAAGCTTTCATTAATATCCTGGGTGATGATTTTTGTTTTCATTTTCAGTGCTTGCACCAGCCAGGTGACAGAATCGGTGCCGACCGATTTGCCTACCGTTTTAGTGCCGACCGCAACCGTTGCGCCAATTCCGACGGTGGAAACAAAACCCGATTTGCTTTATTTGAATTTGGTTTGGCATCAGCACCAGCCCCTTTATTACAAAGATGAAAATGGCGTATATACACGTCCTTGGGTAAGGGCGCATGCAACCAAGGATTATTATGATATGGCTGCCATCTTACAGCAATATCCTGATGTGAAAGTTACATTTAATCTGACACCTGTGTTAATAAAACAGTTGGATGATTTCAGCCAAAATGGTGCCATTGATAAATACTGGCTGCTTTCATTAATTCCACCAGCAGAGTTGACGACCGAAGAGGAAATATTTATTCTGACACGCTTCTTTGATGCCAATTGGGACCATATCATTGCCCGTTTTCCCCGTTACCAGGAGCTTCTTGATAAACGCGGTACGGGTGATGAGGAATCGATTAACCAGGCTTTGGCTACTTTTGAAGAAAAGGATTATCTGGATTTACAAATCTGGTTTAATCTGGCCTGGTTTGATCCGGACTTATTGGCGCAGGAACCATTAAGCCAATTGGTGCAAAAGGAACGCAACTACAGTGAAACGGATAAAGCTCTTTTGTTTGCGGAAGTGGAAAAAGTGATTGCGGATATTATTCCCTTACATAAGGCTATGCAGGAGGCGGGACAAATAGAAGTTATCACTACGCCATATGCCCACCCGATTCTGCCTTTGTTGATTGATAGCAATATCGCCTCGGTTGGAAACCCCAGTGCCGAATTGCCTCAGAAGTTTAGTTACCCACAGGATGCACTTGCTCATTTGCAAAAAAGCGTCGAAATTTACGAAGAACATTATGGCATATCCCCACGAGGGTTATGGCCGGGTGAAGGCTCGGTCGCGCAATTAATGGTGCCTTTCGTGATTAAAAGTGGTTATCAATGGATGGCTACCGGTGAACCGGTATTAGCGAAATCATTGGGGATTGGCACATTTACCCGTGATGCAAAAGAAACAGTCAAAGAAGCAGATTTACTTTACCGTCCTTATTACGTCACCAACCAGGATGGTGATAAACTGGCGGTATTCTTTCGGGATGGGGTTATATCAGACAAAATTGGCTTTACCTACTCCGGTGTTTCTGGAAAAGCTGCCGCCAGTGATTTTCTGCAACGTTTGGAAAATATCAAAGCTCAACTGAAGTCAGAGAACGCCAGTGGACAACACATTGTCAGCGTGATTCTGGATGGGGAAAATGCCTGGGAGAATTATGATAATGATGGCAAAGAATTTTTCCATGCCTTGTATCAGATCCTCAGTGAAAGTGATTCGATTAAAACAATCACACCCAGCGAATATTTGCAATTATTCCCTGAACAAAATATGCTCACTGATCTGTTCCCGGGAGCATGGTTCAGTCCCAATTACGATACCTGGATTGGTGAACCTGAAGAGAACCAGGCCTGGGAATACTTGCGAAAAACGCGTGAGATTCTAGCAAAATACGATGTTACCCGGGTCAGACAAACCAGCCCTGAAAACCTGAAAGCAGCTCAGGATTTCATGTACCTTGCAGAAGGTTCGGATTGGTTCTGGTGGTATGGCGCCGATCAGGATTCAGGCCAGGATAATTACTTTGATGAAGGCTATCGAGCGCTGCTGCGCAAAATGTTTGAATCTCTGGGTGAACCCGTGCCTGTATTTGTGGAAACACCCATCATCCAAGTTCGTGCGGTAGCAGCGGAGGTTGCTCCGGATGGTCTATCTTCTCCGATTGTGGACGGAATCAATTCTGCGGGTGAATGGGAAAAAGCAGGCATATACCAGAACAAAGAGGGCGCCTCTTTAAGTACGTTGCGATTCACCCAGGATGCTCAAAATCTCTATCTTCTGTTGGAAGGGGGTACAGAAACGAAGGAAAATACTTTTTCTTTGTACTTTAAATCTCCAAAGATGAGTGTGGGATATCCATACAGCTATTCTGAAGAAGGGAATGGGACATTACTGGGTAGTGCCATGACCCATCTTTTGCAGTTGACATCCGATGGGGTCACCTTTTTCCAGGCAAGTGAAGATGGATGGCAGCAAATAGAATCGAAAAGTGCTGCAAAGAGGAATGCAGGCGTAGTTGAGTTTCAGGTTCCCTTTTCGCTTTTCGGTGAATTGGAGACCGGGGATCAAATCCAATTCTTGCTCATGGATGCGAAAAACAATCGTATTCCAAAGGAGGGTCCCGGTCAGGTAGTAATTCCTGATCTTGGACTTTCCACCCTAATTCTGGAAGTACAGGATCCTGAAGGGGATGATCATGGCCCTGGCACTTATACCTATCCGAGTGATGCGGTGTTTCTAAGCAAGGCATTCGATTTGAAAGCATTCAAGGTTTCTTACGATGACAAAAATGTCATTTTCAAAGTAGATTTATTTGGACCAATTCAAAATCCTTGGGGTTCACCCAACGGACTTTCCATTCAGACAATTGATATCTACATCGATATTGATCCGGGAGCAGGGAGTGGCGCGCGCAAGCTGCTGCCTGGCAGGAACCTTTCATTATCAAAAAATGATGGATGGGAATACGCTTTATGGGTAGAAGGTTGGACTCCACAAATTTTGGCCCCTACCAATGACTCGCTTGAACCGATGCAAATCACCGATGCCGAATACAAGTTGATAGTGGATCCCGCTGGACGTTCTGTAAGCATACGAATTCCGAAAACATTCTTCCAAACGCAAGATTATGAGAAATGGGGTTTTGCTGTGATGGTTATGGGGCAGGAAGGCTACCCTTCGACAGGTGTTTGGAGGATCCGTGATGTGGAGCCAAACAGCGCCCAATGGCGGTTTGGTGGTGCTCCAAATGACCTTAACCATACGCGCGTGATCGATTTAATCTGGCCTGCAGGTGCATCTACTTCTCAGGAGGAAATGCTTTCAGATTACACTGGCAGCAGTGCCGCACCCGGTGAGTTATCCGCGGATGATTATGGTGTCATTGATTTGCTCTTGATTGAATGATAAACAAAGGAAAAAGGTAAGCTGATATTCAGGTATACTTTAGTGCGCTAATTTTTATGCCAAAGGGTAAAAAAATGACTGAAATTTCGTTTGTGCAACCACGTCCTACGGTTGAAATTCATTTACCGGACGGACGGGTATTGGAAGGTCCGCGAAACACAGCGGTAGGAGAGTTCTTTAAACAACTACCTGAATGGGATAAGCCCCAAATTGTGGCGGCAGTGGTCAATGGTCTCTTACGTGAGCTTACCTATCCCATTTATATGGATTCCGAAGTTAAATACATCACCGTAGCCGAAGCGGATGGAGCCAGAATTTACCGGCGATCCCTGACATTTCTACTTGAAGCAGCCTTTCAAGCCATGTATCCGAAAGCTTCTTTGACAATCGATCACGCAGTTGAATTCGGCGGTTATTATTGTCATGTATCCGGAATGCCAATGCTCACGGAAAAAGAGATTGCGGACCTCGAACAAAAAATGCGTGAATATGTTGAACAAGATATCCCCTTTCAAAGAAAAGAAGTCCCTTTGCAAGAGGCAATTCAATATTTTTCGGAAATTGGCCAATTAGATAAAGTACGTCTGTTGAAGTATCGTCAAAAAAAGCACCTGGTGCTTTACCAAATGGGTGCCCAAAAAGATTATCACCACGGATATATGGTCCCTTCTACGGGATATCTACAGCTTTTTGCTCTCGCGCCGATGGATGATCACGCATTTGTCATCCGTTACCCGCGCCGGCATACGCCAGATCGCCTATTACCGATGCCAAAGATCCAGTATTTGCTTTCAACTTTTAAGCAATATAGCGAATGGTTGAATCGTCTGGGCGTTGAGAGTGTTGGTGCATTGAACGATGCGATTCAAGAAAGTCGAATTCGCGAACTGATCCTGGTCTCTGAAGCCTTGCATGAATTGCGCATAACCGAAATAGCCAGACGAATCAGCCACAATATTAATAAATCTCGTATCGTCTTAATTGCCGGCCCAAGTTCATCCGGAAAAACCACCTTTTCAAAAAGGCTTTCCGTGCAGTTATTGGCACAGGGAGTATCACCTTTCCCGCTCGAGTTAGATAATTATTTTGTTAACCGCGAATTAACCCCGAAAGATGAAAATGGGGAGTTCGATTTTGAAGCCTTAGGTGCCCTGGATACTTTACTTTTAGAGCAGCATTTGAAGGGCTTAATCGTAGGCGAGGAGGTTCAGCTGCCAAAATTCAGTTTTCAGCTTGGACGCAGCGAACCTGGAGACGTAGTGCGATTACAACCTGATCAGCTGATAATTCTGGAAGGTATTCATGGGTTGAATCCTAATTTGCTACGCGAGATTTCGCCAGAACAAACCTTCCGGATATACATCAGCTGCCTGACCCAGCTCAATTTAGACCGTCACAATCGCATTTCGACTACAGATACCCGTTTAATTCGCAGAATCATACGGGACGCCCGAGAACGTGGTTATTCGGCCAATGAAACCATTCAAAGGTGGGAGTCGGTTCGTAGGGGTGAAAAACGGCATATTTTCCCATTTCAGCAAAATGCGGATGAAGTATTCAATTCTGCCCTGGTGTATGAAATGGCGGTATTAAAACGTCTGGCAGAGCCTTTGTTGCGGCAGGTGCCTTATGGTACGCCGGCTCATATCGAAGCAAAGCGCCTACTAAGCTTTTTGGAATGGTTTCTACCATTGGATAATGAATTGATCCCAGACAACTCTATTTTGCAAGAATTTTTGGGAAACTCAATTTTGAAAGATTTTCGACTTTGGGAAACCAAGAGCCGAAACTTATATTAATTAGCGGGTGGAATTCAGTAATTAGCCGGCTCCTGGTATTTACAGAGACTCTTTTAGCGTTTCAGCCAGGCGCCGGATGCCTTCACGCAGTTTATCCGGTTGAGCATTGGAAAAATTCAAGCGCATCGTGTTCTCACCACCACCGTTCGGGTGGAAGGAATGGCCAGGAACAAAGGCAACCTTTTTTTCCACGGCTTTTTGCAGCAATTCCTGGGTGTTGTAACCTTCTGGGAGGGTTGCCCATAGAAATAGGCCACCCTGCGGGTGAGTCCAGTGAACTCCATCCGGCATGTTTTTTTCCAATTCTTCCAGCATGATGTCTCTACGCTCACGATACACTGATACAATTTTCTTGATGTGCTGTTCCAAAAAACCTCGGCGGCCAAATTCGTAAGTCACAAATTGATTGAAGGTGGGTGGTTGCAGATCAGTTCCCTGTTTGGCTGTTACCAGCTTTTGGATGATTTCGGGTGTTGCGACTACCCAGGCAAGCCGTAAACCTGGGGCTAAAATCTTCGAAAAAGTGCTCAGATAAATGACGTTGCCGTGATAGCAGCCGTTATTTCCACGCAATTGGTCATCGAGCACCTCAAGCGCAGGCAAATGTTTACCCTCAAAACGAAGCTGACCATAAGGGTCGTCTTCAATAATGGGAACGCCATAACGATCAGCCAATTCCACCAGTCGCAGCCGGCGCTCCAGTGGTATGGTCACGCCGGTCGGATTTTGAAAATTGGGGAGTACATACATGAATTTGGGACCGGCGCGAAGAGCGCTTTCAACTTTATCCACTTGAATTCCGTTATCATCCGATTCCACCGCAACATATTGAGCGCTATAGGCGTTCCATGCCTGCAAAGCACCCAGGTAGGTTGGCGATTCCACCAGTACCCGGTCACCGGGGTTGATGAATATCTTGCCAATCAGATCCAATGCCTGTTGGGAGCCATTTGTGATCATGATATTTTCCGCTGTGACCTTTATGCCGTATTGGTTGGAGTGGCGGGCAATCATCTCCCTCAGGGGCAAATAGCCTTCGGTTGTACCGTATTGCAGAGCTTCCTGACCATTTTCCTGTAAAACACGTATACACGCGTCTTGAAATTCCTGAATAGGGAAAATATCAGGTGCGGGCATTCCACCTGCGAAGGAAATGACGTCAGGAAATTGGGTGAATTTCAGCAACTCTCGAATGGTAGAGCCTTTCATATTTTGGGTGCGGAGGGCATAACGATGATCCCATAAGGTCTGCATTTGTTTTCTCCATTTTCTGCTTCTGGTTGGTTTCAATTTAGAAAACTACTTCCCTGAAGAAGGGAAGTAGTTTTCAGTGATATTATAATTTTGCAAATCTCGATACAATAGTTGCACTGGAAGGAAGCTTGACCCTGTCACCAAATTCAAGCAAGTTCGGTTGTTTTCCGATTGTCTCAGGTGATCCCTGGAAAATGGAGATTGAAGCTCCTTCTTCATTCGCCTTTTCGTCGATGTAGGCCAGGCCAGTGAGGAAGCCTTCAGAATCGATGGCACAGCTTGTCACGACCCCGATT
Organism: Anaerolineales bacterium; assembly: GCA_038329785.1. GTDB lineage: Bacteria > Chloroflexota > Anaerolineae > Anaerolineales > Anaerolineaceae > UBA6170. The sequence goes on from JBBQNI010000001.1 coordinate 68,807, forward strand.
ACCTTGCCTTTTTTATCCAGAACCGGGTCACCATTGTGCGCCATTCTGACACCTTTTTCATCAAAGCGGAAGCGTATCACGATCTTCCGGCGACTTTTCTCACGTTCAAGATAGGCATTGCGGCCGATAAACCAGGGTTTATACGTCTTAATGAACGAACCGAAATTGGCTTCCGCAACACCCAAATTGAGTTCGCCACCCATTTCATGCCCGTATAAGGGTAAGCCTGCCTCCGTACGCAATGAGTCGCGAGCGCCCAGACCACAAGGTTTGAGACCCAACGGTTCGCCAACACGCATCAGCTCTTGCCAGAATGCAGGCGCCTGGGAAGGATGAATAAATAATTCAAAGCTCATTTTTTCACCGGTGTAGCCTGTCCGTGAGACAACCAGATCGTAGCCGCCAACAATCGCTTCACAAAGGTTGGTTCGTTTTAACTTCATGATCATCTTGCGGGTGGCTGCGTCACAACCCAATGCCAGCAATATATCACGGGATTTGGGTCCTTGTAGGGCGATATCGACGCGCATTTCCGCACCTGCTGCTTCGTCCCGTAAATTTCGCAAGAGAACGGGTTTACCAAATGTTTCTGCCCAGGGTTTCTCGAGATCGATTAATATTTCTTCATTTTTGACAGCGTTTAACCAGGCCCAATCTTTATCATCATTTGAGGCATTTACTACCACCAGGTAGATTTCTTTCTGGCGCCTGTAAACCAGAAGGTCGTCTATCACATCGGCGTCGGGCGTCAAAAAATGCGTGTAGCAAGATTCGCCGACTTCCAGCAGGCTGATATCATTTCCACAGACGCTATCGAGAAAAGCTAAAGCAAATGGGCCTTCCGCCTGATACACACCCATATGAGAAACATCGAACAAACCAGCCGCCTTGCGCGTGGCGTTGTGTTCCTCGGCAACAGATGTGTACCAAACCGGCATTTCCCAGCCTGCGAATGAAATTATTTTTGCGCCAAGGGCTACATGAGTGTCGTACAAGCTGGTCCGTTTGACCTGGCTTTCGGTGGGTTCATTCCATTTGAACGCCGCTTTCGATGGAGGCTTCTGATCTATTTTGTTTTGGCCAACAAAGTAGGGCTTGGAATTATCCAATGCTTCATTTTCTGCTGAAAGGGTTTGCGTAACCGGTGAAGGTTTGACCATAATCGGCCCGGGCAGACGCTTGAGTAAATCATCATCAAATTTCACAAATGCATCTGAAAGATCCCGCAACCATGTCGCTGCCAGGTTGGCTTTTACCGCGCTTGTAGTGAAGCGGTAATGCTCCATGGTCACGCAGGTCAGTATTCCTTCAATACTCTCGCCATTGGCGATTAACAATGTGTTTTGACTATCGCCTTCAGCAAGTTCTTCCACGTTGCTGGCAAAAGCATAGTTCAAGAATGAAATCAGGTTCTTGCCGCTGATATCATATGCACACGTGGGGGAATCGCATTGCTCATCAAGATAGTAAAAATGCGGATAGCCATGCTTTTCGATCGTTAAATCCGATCCCGCCTTTTCTGCCAGATCTCGCACGCGCATCCTGGCTGACTCAAATATCACAAAATCAACTTTGGCTCGTTGGGTGGGGCCGGAGCGCGAATCGACACTATAGGGAAACGTTGCGTAAAGCAAATCGGCGATTATATCCGCAACGGTCACCATATCGGCTTCTGTTAACCCTCGTTGGGTCATCCAGGGTGTCCCGTAACGGACGCCGGATGCATTCAATGCAGATTGATCTCCTGGTATTGTGTTGCGATTCAATACGAGTCCAGCCAGATCAAGGATTCTTGCAGCCATATCTCCAGATAGGCGGGTTCCATCCGGACCAACAAAGGTGGAACAATCGATGTTCCCCAGATGTGTATCGGTACCGCCAAATGGAATGGTTAATCCTCGCTCTTTTAAACGATCAGTCAATACCTGACAATTCTTTACAATCTGATTTTGGAGCTGCTTGAACTGCTCAGTTTGTGTCAGCTTAAATGTAAGCGCCATCGCCGCAATCGCATGCACGTGTGGACCTCCCTGCTCTCCCGGGAAGACAGCGCGATCGAGTTTCCTGGCCATGGCTGCGTTATCGGTAATAATACAGGCACCGCGCGGACCGGTTAAGGTCTTGTGGGTTGTAAAAGAGACAACGTGGGCTATGCCGATCGGGCTTGGAATTGTACCGGCGGCTACCAGGCCGGCAATGTGAGATATATCTGCCAGCAAGATTGCACCAACCGAATCGGCAATTTCTCTAAATTTCTTCCAATCAGGTACGAATGGATAGGATGAATAACCGGCGATGATCAATTTCGGTTTGTGATCAAGGGCCAATTGAGCCAGCGTGTCATAATTGATTTTTTTTGTTTCCGGATCAATGTTGTAATGGACAGCTGTGTAAAGCTTGCCTGAGCGGTTCACAGGTGACCCGTGTGTTAAGTGGCCACCATGTAATAAATTCATTCCAAGAACGGTATCACCTGGATTAATCAGGTGATAAACCGCATTATTTGCCGGTGCACCAGAAAGTGGTTGCACATTTACGAATAATTGATCAGGTTTTATCCCATTAGCTGCAAAAGCTTCGGCGCAGCGTCGGCGGGCTAGGGCTTCTACGATATCGACATACTCCACACCTTTGTAGTAACGTGGGTCTGAATAGCGGCGGTAGTAAGCCAGTTGTTCATCATAGTCCAGGATTTCCTTCTCAGACATGGTGCGTGTCCGTTCATCCGAATAGCCTTCCGCATAGAGATTTTGAAAAACTGAACCCAGTAATTCTCGTACGGCTGCAGGTGCAGTGCTTTCACTGGGGATCAGGATTAATTTGCGAACCTGGCGTTCCGCTTCAATTTGTGTCAGCTCATAAATATCCGGATCCAAACTGGCCAGGTCGCCACGAAAGAGAAAGTCATCCATTAGATACTCCTTAAAGAAATGTGATTTCATGTTTTTTGCAGGGGTTCGACCAGAAAAAAAATAAGGTCAAATCGCCATCCATTGGTAGTAAAGTAAATAGTAAAGTATCGACGTGTGTCTCCATTTATTTTAGGAAGGGTTTGTGCAAGGGTCAAGTCATAAATGTTACTGTTTTAATCCTTAATTTGTAAGGAAAATTCTGGTCATGTTTTTGTGACCAGGACGAAATGAGAATGTTCACCTAAAGTGTACAACACAATTAAATATATTACCTGCGTGTTGTGATGGTGTAGCCAATCTTGCAAACACAATCTCCATAGTTGCAAACGCTAAAAATTTAAGTGGGTTTGTGTTGTGATTTTTTTGTTCATAACTTGTCGAATCGAAGAAAACCTCGATATTCCGTTTGATGAGCCCATCTTAAGATCAAGAGGGCAAAACTTCTCGTAATCGCGTGTTGACCCATTCTTTAATCATGTTAAAAAACTCTTCACTTTCAATTTCATTGTGCATTTCATGATAAAGAAGCGGGAATTGGTGATAGGTAATCAGATTTTTTGGTGCATTTTGTGCAAATTGCGCTGTCATTTCAGGGTTGACAAGCTTGTCTTTTCCACCTTGCAACAAAAGAAGATCATATTTTAGTTGACCGGCGTTCTCCACCAACCATGCGCCTTTAGTGATTAATTCCATGCCCAGTCGGGCGGAAATTTGGGGGTGAACCAGTGGGTCATTGATGTAGCGATCAACAACTGCTTGATCGTGAGAAAGATTATTTACGTCCAAGCCATTATTGATCAGGAAAGTTGGCATGATTTTATTTAATGTCCTGGCCATGAATAATTTAAACGGTGGCAATGGATCTCCGGAGGCAAGCCCCGGGCTGGTGCATATTACGCCAGTCAATGGAGATGTTTTTGTCAACGCGTAATAGAGGACAATGGCACCACCGAGAGAATGGCCATACAGAAAAGTTGGTATTTGTGGAAACTCTTCATTGGCAAAGTCAACCATTCTCTGCACATCGCCACATGCAGTCTCATACGATGCGATATCTCCACGCTTCCCACTACTTTTGCCGTGGCCGCGATGATCAAAGCTATACATGGCAATGTTAAGATCATTGAAGAATTTTGCCACATGTTCGTAGCGTGTAATATGTTCACCGAGCCCATGAACCAAAATGACTTTAGCCGCCGGTGTACTTTCAGGAAGCCATTTTTGAGAAAACATATTATATTGACCTGTCGTCCATTCGAAGGTGGATTGGATTGACATTTTTTACCCTCCATTTGCATTTTTTCTATGGTGTTAAGTGTATGCTCAGGTTGAAAAAAGGTCAAATAATATTTGTTTACAACTCTTTCTTTTTGTGAAGGTAAAAGACAATTTCAATGTTACTGTTTACACAGGAGAAAAAATTTTCTCATTTTTTCTGATACCCTGGATCAAAACTAAATTAACTTTCTTCACAGAGTTGCCTGTCCATAAAAAATACAGTACGTTAAAGGATAACGAATTGAATTGGTTGGGGTTATTGTTTATGATCCTTCCAGAAGGCTGATATGTGACCGAATCCATTGAAGATGCAATTCTAATTAAAAAGGCGGCCGAAGGAGATAATGAATCTTTTGGTATTCTTTACGAGCGGTATGTTCGTAGAATCTATAACTATATTTACTATCGGACAGGTAACATGAACGAAGCGGAAGATCTGACAGCCAGGGTATTTCATCGCTCATTCCGACACATCCAAAAATATGATGATCGCGGAGTTCCTTTTTCTGCCTGGCTTTATCGCATTGCTCATAATTTGGTAGCCAACTGGTATCGTGACCGCAGCCGAAAAAAAGAAGTGATTCTGGAAGAGAACATACCCTCCAATTTCCATTTTGATTTTCCGGAAAAAGCAGTTGAAAAAAATCAAGAAAACGAACGTCTGCTGCTTGCTTTACGAAGGTTACCAGCTGAGCGACAACAGTTGATCATTTTGAAGTTTGTGGAAGGTTTGAGTAATGCAGAAATCGGAACTATCATGAGACGCTCAGAAGGGGCTATAAAAAGTCTTTATCACCGTACTTTGGAGTCGGTTCGCAAGGAAGTCGAAAAAATTGATAATCAGGAAATTCCGCAAAGAAAAAATTAATAATTATTGGAGAGAAATTGAACACGCAAAATATTTTTGTAAATCTGGAAAATGAACTATCAAAAAGATTAAGACCTGTTCAACCTCGATCTGAATTTGTAAATCGATTACAGAGTAATTTAACCACCCAAAAAAGAATTCAAATCGAAGAGCGCAATTATGGGATGGCGCTGGTTACAGTTAGTTTTGGTTTATTTATGGGGATATTATCTTTGTGGTTCTTCCGCCGCTTATTTTAGTTTATTAATCAATCCAAATTCCGCAAGGTAGGTTTTAAGTTCTTCATTCGACGGTTCTGTGATAGTACTGCCGTCCGGAAGGAAAATGGTCGGCACACTGCGATAGCCGTTGTTGATTTGCTTCACCAAAGCTTCCGCTTCTTTATCTTTATCAATATTAATATATTCGTAATCAATGTGGTTCTCATTTAAAATTCTTTTCGCCCGGCGTGTGTCCCCACACCATTCGGTGCCGTAGACGATAATTTTCGAATTGGGTGCCATCTATCAATCCTCTTCCAAGATTTTATCCATGATAAATTCAGCGCTGGTAATTAAATTTACATCTGCGGGAAGATTGTAATTCGTATCAACTTTCATAAGCAGGTGCTCAAGGTGGTTATTGAATTCTGCGTCACCTATTCTCAAATCGTACAGTCTCGCTAGTGCCTGCAAGGGATTCAAGTGCGGTCCTGCAAGCAGGTGGTTTTCTGAGATCCATATTTGAGCAGCCTGACCAGCAGCTTTTCGTGCTGAGACTCTGGCTTTTCCTATTTCACCATTTTCCAGAAAAGCCTTCGCTTTTTGTAGCTCCGCTTTGATTTGAGCGATTTTATTTGGTTGAATCATTCAAAAGGTATCCAATAAAAGAAAAAAGGGTGCCTGATTTACGACACCCTTTATTGGAAATTAATTGGAACTATGCCCAGCCCTGATTCTTAACGAAATCAGTAATCAGGGGGATATTGACATATTCACCTTTATAGGCTTTATAGGCCCAATAAAGCATAATAAACCATAATATTCCACCACATCCGAACGTAACTGCTGCGATTATTGGGACGATAATGATCATGATTACCCCGACAGCCAATGCCTGTGCATTATGGGCTTTAATAAATGGCCGATTTTTCTTATCTTCGAGGAAGAGAAAAATTATCGGGACTAATGGCGCAAAAATGTAAGCCAGTGCTGCCATTAATCGATCGTCACTGGTTACCTCTCCGGGATTAAATTCACTCATGCCTTGATCTCCTTTGGGAAAAAATAATGATTGTTTATTTATTATATGTTGATTTAGAAAATTATCAACCATAATTTCATTACAATTACAACTCTTGAAATATTCAAGCATTTCGAGGTCAGCCTGTCTAAATATTTTGCCCTTCCAATTTCCGTGAATAACAATGCGCCTACTACCGAAAAACGTTGATCTCTTCGATGAGAAACACTTCTATTTTGTCCATCCTTCTGTGTTATCTGCCATGATGCGATCATTTTATGGTGATAATTTTATTCGACGCGAAGTCTTTCACAAATTTATTTTGTAATTTATCATTGCGGTTTTTCGGTTATACGACTGATTTTTTGATAATCACAAGTTGTATAGTAAAATCGAAAAATGAAAAAACGTATTGTTTTCATGGGGTCTCCTGATTTTTCATTACCTTCTTTAGCTGTATTGAGTGAAAAATATGAAGTTGTGGGAGTAGTGACCCAGCCTGACCGCCCGGCTGGACGCGGGAAAGTGATGACAGCCCCGCCAGTTAAACTGCTGACTGAAACGAAAAGTATCCCATTTATTCAACCAAACCGGCTGCGAGATGAAGGTGTATTTGCACAATTATCCGCCTGGGCACCAGATTTAATTGTGGTGGTAGCTTTTGGGCAAATACTGCGCCAAAGAGTACTTGATTTACCGCAGTATGGATGTATTAATGTGCACGGTTCACTGTTACCACGCTGGCGTGGCGCGGCTCCCATGCAAGCAGTAATTCTCCATGGAGACCGAATAAGCGGTGTAACAATCATGAAAATAGATGCTGGAATTGACACAGGAGATATACTTTCACAGCGAGCAATCGTGCTGGATGTTGACGAGACCACGGAGAGCTTATCCGGGAAACTGGCACAGTTGGGGGCAGATCTTTTAATGGAAACCCTGGAGTCATACTTGGATGGAACGTTGCTTCCAAAACGGCAGGATGATGCCCTGGCAACCTATGCTCCCCAAATTAAGAAGGAAGAAGGCTTGCTGGATACGACCAAAAGCGCTGTAGAACTTGAGCGACAGGTGCGTGCATTTACACCCTGGCCAGGCTCTTTCATGAATATCGAGAATGAAAGAATCAAGATTCTCAGTACCAAAGTAGAGCCCGATCTTGGGCTTACGGCAGGTGAACGTACTGTCGTGGAGGGAGATCCTGCCTTAATGACAGCAAAAGGCGCATTGCTAATCACCAGATTGCAGCTTGCTGGGAAGAAGCCCATGTCTGGTAAGGATTTCTTGTTAGGCTTTAGAAAGTGGTAAATATGCATTTTGTGAAGTTTGGAAGGGTAAATATGTATGCCTGAGCGAATCCTTGTGCTGGGAGCTGGCGCGATTGGTTCATATATTGGCGGCAGCCTGGCAGTTAGCGGCGAAGAGGTTGTCTTCTTTGATCGGCCAGAAATGAAGCGGCGTATCGAAGAAAGCGGCATCACGATCAGCCAGGTAGATCAATTCCTATCCAGGGTTGAATACCCGACAATAATCTCAGATTTTAAAAAAGTGGAAAATGCAAGCCCTTTTGATTTTGCTTTGATGGCTGTCAAATCTTATGATACGCAGAATTTGCTGCAGCAAATGGCTCCTTATAAAAAATTTATTCCTCCAATCGTCTGTTTGCAAAACGGGGTGGAAAACGAAGCCTCAATTCAAGAAGTGCTTGGCCGGGACCATGTCATCGCAGCATCCGTGACGACTGCCATAGGGAAATCAGAAGATAATACCATTGTGGTTGAAAGGCTTCGTGGAATTGGACTTAGCTCAACCTCTCCTCTTTCAGAAAAAATACAGGTGGCTTTCAATCGTGCCGGGCTCAATTGCCAGCTTTATAATGATGCATGGGCGATGAAGTGGTCAAAAATGGTCACAAATTTGACTTCGAACGCACTATCAGCCATTTTGGATATGCCTCCGGGCGAAATCTTAAGAAATAAAGATCTTTTCCGGATTGAAATGGGTCAAATTCGCGAAGCACTGGATGTAATGGCTGCCTATCAAATTCCTGTGGTTGATCTGCCAAAAACTCCGGTACGTTTGCTAGCCTTTGCCGCTAAAAATTTACCTTTATTTATCAGCCAGCCGCTTCTAGTGAATTTTATTGCAAAAGGCAGGGGTGAGAAAATGCCTTCTTTTTATATCGACCTCCAGAGCGGTCGGGGAAAATCCGAAGTCAATTATCTTAATGGGGCAGTTGTCCGATTTGGTGAAAGCAAGAATATCGCGACACCGATCAATCGTTATTTGACTGAGGTTCTCATGGGAATTACCACTGGAGCCATCAAACACGAAGAGTTTCGACATAAACCTGAAAAAATAATTGCTCATTTTTAATAAGGCGGAGTATGATTCCAGATTGGGTAAAGGGGGCTGTTTTTTATCAGATATTTCCGGATCGATTTGCAAATGCTGACCCGGGAAATGATCCGCCAAATGTCAGATCCTGGGGCAGTCCACCGACCATCTCCGGATATCAGGGAGGCGATTTGGCTGGCATTATTGCCAACATGGATTATCTGGTGGAGCTTGGCATTAATGCCATCTATTTGAACCCTATTTTCCTCTCAAGTTCTACACATCGATATAACACAAATGATTATTTTAAAATCGACCCCATGTTGGGCAATTTGGATATCTTTAAGCAATTAATTGACAGAACACATGCACTTGGAATAAAAGTAATCCTCGATGGGGTTTTTAATCATACCGGTCGTGGTTTTTTTGCCTTTGTAGATATTCTTGAAAATGGTGAAGAATCCCCGTACAAAGATTGGTACCATATCCACCATTTTCCGGTGGATGCTTACAGCGCAGGTAAAGCCAGGGATTACGAAGCCTGGTGGGGCTATAAAAGCCTGCCCAAATTGAATACTGACAATCCGGACGTCCGGAAATTCATTTTTTCGGTAGCTCGCTACTGGTTGTCACAGGGCGCCGATGGTTGGCGGCTTGATGTACCAAATGAAATTAATGACGATGTTTTTTGGGCAGAATTTCGCCGCCAGGTGAAAGATGAGAATCCAGACGCATTTCTGTTAGGTGAAATCTGGGATATTTCGCCGCGCTGGTTGGAAGAAGGCTATTTTGACAGCTTGATGGATTATCCCTTGCGTGACGGACTTATTGAGTTTCTCTCCGGAAAGACCAGCTCCATAGATATTCAAAACAAATTGTTTGCGATGTGGGCTCTATACCCGCCTGGATCTGAATTCTCTCTCTATAACCTGACTGGCTCGCACGATACTGAACGGATATTGACATTATTACAAAACAATACAGAGCTGGTAAAGTTAATTTTCTTGTTTTTATTCACTTTTCCGGGCATACCTGCCATCTATTATGGTGATGAAATTGGGTTAACTGGTGGAAAGGACCCAGCCAGCCGGAGAGCGTTTAACTGGAATACTGGCAAGCAAAATCGCGAGCTATTAAGTTGGGCAAAGAAGTTAATTCAATTAAGAAAGATATTTCAGACTCTTCAAACTGGTTCCTACATCCCATTAACGGATGAGAAAAACCCGCATATTTTCGCATATTTTCGTACAGATGAAGCGCGTGTTTTCTTGATCCTTATCAATCGCTCCAGCCGCTACGAAAATATCCAATTGGACTTGCAGCACCCTTATTTTCATCAAGGTAAGGTTTTAAATAATCTGTTGGGAGATGAAACCATTGCAGTCGATGGAAATGGAGACAGGATCAGCTTTACTCTGGCACCCCAGCGCGGATACTTATTCCTTTAATTTCAGCTTATTCTCCATCCCAGCCGATTTCTTCAGCGGCGATAAAGAGGTCAGTTGCTGAAATTAACCCCAGGAGATTACGGTTTTCATCGACGACTGGCAGGTGGTGTATGTTTTCTTGCTGCATCTTCTGGGAGCATTCTTTTAAACTCCAATTGGGATCGGCAGTGACAATGTTTTTTGTCATAATCTCGCGGATTGTCGTATTGGCAGGGTTGCGCTCACCGGAAATAATTTTATCTCGGATGTCAGTAGTGGTGACGATGCCAAATTCATTCGTGATGGGATCAATTTGTACAACCAGACTATGAATATTTCTTCGCCGCATTAATGTCAATGCATAGGAAACACTGCTATCCGCATCAATAATTATTACCGGGTTACTCATCCAGTCTCGAACGATATGTGCCATAAGCCTCCTCAAGACAGTTTTAATGATATCTAATCTTTGATGTCATCAATCTATCACAGCGCGGGTCAGACTTCAATCGTCTGTAAAAGAGAATTCCTCAAAATCAATTTATGGGGAATTACAATAATTTGAAAAATTTGAGTCCTTTTGTTAGACGTCATAACATGCATTATTTTCCTGAAACTTTTGGTGAAGTTAATAATTTCTCGAGCTGAAATTCGGAGGCTTGAATTGCATCTAATAACTTTTGGGAGAGATGATTGAGGGTTATCACCTCCTCAACGAAAGCGGTTGCAGATTCTTTGGGGTCTGCAGCAATCATGACTGTCTCAATCAAGAAAAGCCAGAAAGCCAGATTCTCAAAACGTTCCTTGTTAAACCAGACCGTTCCTTGAAAACGGTTAATGATTAAATACGATTGGATTTCTTGTTTGCTGACCAGTTTTCGCAGCCAATTTTCATATCCCAGCGTTTTGTAATCGTTAAACCAATCCTTTAATCCCAGCAAAACATACACTAAATCTGCGAGATCATGTTGTTGTTTGCTGGAAAAACCGTATTGTTGACCCAATTCATGAATAATATTGGAAAAGCGCCATTCACTGAACCAGCTTTGTGTTTGCAGGTCAGCATTTTTCTCGGTGGACAAAGCGCCCAGATCATTGATGAAAACAAATATCAACAGAGTCAACCAGTTAGATTCTTCGGCAATCAGATTGTTTTGCAAATATTTAATGGCTTCCTCGTACTTTTTACTGGTTGGGTTGGGAAACAATTTCTCAATCACCGTTAGTGATAAAACAGTTTTCAACGTCTGGTTCGTTCCGGATAAAACAATTTCCTTTTTATTAAGACTCCCGGTCAATTTAAAAATACCAGCCGCCAGATTACTGCCTTTTTGGGATGCCTCCTCGAGGATTTCAGGGTTTACTTTGAGATTGTTTCTTTCTAGAAGATTTTCAAGCAAATAATCAAAATAACCACGGTTGATTATTTCGCGTAAGGGTTGGTGTACCGGTCTCAGCAGCAGTTCTTTCAGTGCGTCTTCGATGTTCGGTACGCCATTTCCATGCAGGTATTCCACCAAATGTCTGTAAGAACCCCATTCATCATCCTTCAGACCTCGAAAATCCACCAATACAAAGGTTTGGTAGGCGAGCAGGTGAAAATGGATACCGCCGGCCGCAAATTCTTCTTTTGAACGTATAAATTCAAGACCAGAGCAAATATCTTTGTAGACGATAAAATCAGCATTTGGATCCAATCTGATTGCATTAAATAATCTCAGATCACTGCCGATCGAGTCATCAATTGATGGATTATCCCCTAACGTACAGGCGAAATTCACCCATCCATTTGTCTCGGCATACTTATTGTGATAAACAACCAGTGATGCTTGTCCGCCAACAAAATTGCTATAGACAAAGACATCTTCATTGACACCCTGATCCGGTGTGATTAGATCGTAAAATTGGAAGTTTTCCACCTCTGAGAATATTCTTCGCCGGTGGAGGATGGGGACGATTTGTTGTTCATGGCGTTGAACCAGGGTTTCGTCAATTTGTTCATCCCAATAGGCTTTCTTAAACTCCATCCCGTATTTTTCTGCATATCCTTCAATTTGACCATGGCCGAACATCGGTAGGCCGGGCAACGTAGTCATGATTGTGCAAATCCCAAAGTATTTATCACCCTTCCCAAATTGTTCAACAGCGGTTTTTTCATCAGGATTGTTCATGAAATTGACGAAGCGTTTCAGAATCTGCGGGTCAAATTCGAGTGTGTTCTTAATTAAGCGCCGGTAGTTGGCATTATCTTCGTTTCGAAGCATATTCATAAAGGCGGAGTTATACACCCTATGCATGCCCAATGTTCGCACAAAATAGCTTTCCATCAACCAGAAAGCCTCGGCCAATAAGAGCGTGTCAGGTGCATCAATAGCCAATCGATCAACTACCTCACGCCAAAATTCGTTGGGCATAATTTGATCGAATTGTTCTTTGGTCAAGCCAAATTCCGATCTGGATGGAATTGCACCGCCGCTGCCCGGCTCCGGAAACCAGAGACGTTGATAGTGCTTTTTTGCAAGCGTCATAGCAGCATCAAAGCGGATGATAGGAAACCTTTGGGCTACAGACAGAATCGTTTGATAGACTGCCTCACGAACCTCAGGAATTAGATAATTTAATTGGGCGGTATCATTCCAGGGCATCGTAGTGCCATCGTTCCCGTGGTAAATAAATTTGGTTATCCCTTTGTATTTATTCTTATACTGGAAAACAACGGCGGCATCACTGCGATCATAGTAATGGTCTTCAATTTTTATTTCGACGTCCGCTGAGTTGGAAAGATTGGGTCCATTAAAGCTATAGGATGGGAAAGGACTGTAATCCAAATGAATGAACCAATCGGGATGCTCGTGCACCCAGTTGGAATCGATACCCATATGATTGGGAACCATATCAGAAGCCAGGCGGATTCCGCGCTGCCAGGCACGCTGCTGCAGATTCTTATAAGCTTCTTCACCTCCCAATTGCCCGGCAATTTGATAACTGGCTAAAGAGTAGGCGGAAGCGATCGCTTCCGGGTTTCCACAAAGCCGTTTAATTGTAGCTGATGCCTCACTGCGTTCCCATAAGCCAATCAGCCAGAGTCCAGTAAAGCCGCGCCTACTGAGCAAATCCAATTCTTCATCAGGTACCAGGTCAAGCTTGTCGATTATACGTTTGTATTTTTTTGCCAGTTGGTCAAGCCAGACAAAGGCATTTTTTGCCATCAGCACAAGACTGGGCATCCATTCGCGATCCGGACTGAACTTCTCAAGATCAAAGTCCCAGGTCTGGTTGTAACTCGGTATCAGTGCCGGCCCCGGACCAGCAAAAACAACTTTTTCTTCTTCCTGCAAAAAATCCATACTACTGATCAAGCGATAGATCAGGTCTCCCAGCAATGAACCCCATCGTTTACGAATATACTCCAATTGGTCGCTTATGGAGTTCGGTACCGCCCGTGCAGGAGCAAGCAGCATATCAATTATATTCATTTGTTGAGGGCCTACCGGAGCTTGCTGACTGAAGAATATATTGATGAGTTGCATGAATTCAGGATAAACACTTTCATGCGCAAGAAGAGCCTCTGGAAAAAGCTCCACATAATTCTCCAGAGCCGGGTTTTGGTTTTCTACCCACAAGAGGATAATTTCCTCCATAATAAGCTCGTATTGTTTATTTTTCTTAAGAGTGGAGATGTATTCAGACAGGGTTTTCTTTTGTAGAAATACTTCACTGGGCGGAAACGATGAAAGAAACAATTCGATGACACGGTCTATTTCCGCTTTGGTCATTTTCTCAAGCAGAAATTTGTACGCATCCTCAAAAATACTGCCCTTATTAAATTGTTCTCGATAATTCTTGAAAAGATGATGAAAGATTTCATCCATTAAACCCATTGCATAAATTTCACTGGCACGGGCAGCTTTCTCTGGAAAATTTATGAGATCTCTTTCCTCGTTGATGTGCGAAGATAACAATCGAGCAGCATGAAAATTTGAAATAATGACGTTGCCATCGGTCTGAAAAAGACTCTGATCAAACTTGTATTTTTTGCGCTCGTGCCGGGAGATATGAAATTCGTAAATAAAATTTTGCATAATTGTCCTCCGGGGGCTGATGCTTAATTTATTATATCCTTCAAAATAGTTCTCCGGCACCAAAAACAAAATTTAAAGGATTGTGATTTGCATCAATAGGTCTCAGTTTGCTCAGGGAGAGCCATTTTTACTAAACACATTCGGCCTTTCACTCATTGGGTAATAATTTACTTGTAATTGGAAGAAAAAAATTATGCATAAGCGTGTCGCGCCCTGGCGGCCTACGCTGAATGATTGAAGAAACTATATATTTGTTCATACAAATGAGACCTGTGTTTGTAGGGTTTGGCACGGAATATTTATCATTACCGCCATTGCAAACTTTAAAAATAGAATCACGAGCTTCCCGGGTAGTTCGCTTCGCACCTCAGCCAGAGAACTACTTCCGAAGCTAGCTTTGCGCGCCGTGCTCGTTTTGCGTGCCTTCAGCAGCATGCTTTGCGGGCGGTTTGGGACAAGCAGACTCACATAGAATCGGAAACCAACCTGGCAATCAACTGGGTTCCTAGGTCAGATTCGGGTTGACGCCGCGCGAACGCGGGTTCACCTTCCAATCCGCCAAGGGCGCGTTCTCGCTGTGCGTGCCTATGGCAGCACGAGCTTTGGGAATGAGTTTGTCTTTCTGGTTGCTTGGCAAAGACTGAAGAATGTAATGTCCCCTAATCTCAGCTCCGGGTTGAAACATGAGCTTATTTAATACCCAAGCTGAGATTCGGGAACGGTGTTGCCTTTCTGGTGGCTTTGCAAAACTTGTAGAGTGTTTAGTCCCCGAATCTCAGCTATAGAGCTACTTCCGAAGGCAATGCAAACATAGGATCAATTCTGGTGGATCATTCTATGGGTATAGATATTCGTGTAGATCAGTGAAGAAGTGAGGTTCAGTTAACTCTTTGTAATATGTGCGTATATATATTTGAGCCACTTCCGCCAATGTTTTGCGCCATACCAATGGTGGCATTCTCAACCTGGGTACCTTCAGCTGTATGGCGTAATTGTTCAATTACCTCCACCAACTGATAAATCCCGGTTGCGCCAACCGGATGACCGCGAGCTTTCAAACCACCGCGCGTGGCAACGGGTATTCTTCCTGTTGGTAAAATTGAGCCATCCAACGCCAGGGTAGGCCCTTTTCCACGCTCAGCAAAACCACTGGCCTCCAATGATAAAGCTGCCATGATTGAAAATGCATCGTGCAGTTCGAATACATCAATATCTTGGGGGCCAATACCAGCTTGCGAATAGGCTTTTTTGCTGGAAATTTCGGCAGCTTTGAGCCAGAGTGGATCTTTGCGATCATGAATCGCAATCGAATCGGTTGCCCCGGCCGAGCCGATGACTTTGATGATGGGAAAGGGTGAAGTCCCATCCAATTTGTCCAGTGGTACCATTACAATTGCAGCTGATCCATCCCCTATTGCGGATGCATCCATCAAGTTGATAGGATCAGCAACCATGCCGGCATTCAAATATTGTTTTTCAGTGATGGGTTTTCGGAAGCGGGCAAACGGATTATGCACCGCGTTGGCATGCGCGTTGATCGAAAAAGGCGCGAAATCACTTTTTTGCCAGCCATATTCATGCATATAGCGACGCATGATCAAAGCGTTCAAGGCCACAAACGAAACCCCCTGGGCGAGCTCCCAATCCGAGTCGGCTGCCGTAGCCAATTCTGCCGTAATTTCAGCCCCAGGGGAATCGGTCATCTTCTCTACTCCAACAGCAACGGCTGAATCAATCGCTCCGGAGGAAACTGCCAGGAGAGCAGCGCGAAAAGCGGCCGCACCCGAGGAACAGGCTGATTCAAGTTTCATTGCTTCGGCATAGCGTAACCCGACCCAATCTGCAATATAGGCACCCAATTGTTGTTGGTGATTGGCGGATCCGGACATCATATTTCCAACAAAAAGTGATTCGACCTGGTTTATACCTGAATCCTGAACGGCCGCTAGAACAGCATCTCCAGCCAGTTCGCGCAGCGACTTATCCCAGTGTTCATCAACTTTCGTCTGTCCAATTCCGATCAAAGCTACTGTTCGCATGTATTCTTTCCTTTCAAACCGGATTTAAGCTGAATTATACGGTATCAATCTATCAAGAACTATCAAGTTGATGAAGCTTCGGATATTAAGCTCTCATGTATAATGACTTATTGAACTTTATAGATAGGATGAAAAGCTGAAAACGAGAAACTCCTTTCCTTACAGTTTGCTGCCAAATGGTGAATTAATAGCTGCAATAACTTTTATAATCCACTGAATCCTCTCAGATTAACGGGAAGGCTGGGATTATTAGAAACTTGATGGATTTTGACCAGAATCTTTATGAGACTTCGGCGACGTTCATGGCAAATTTTATTCATGCTCCTATTGCTTATTGGAGCGATCATTACTGCTTGTACAATTCCACCGGTTGATATTCAGAATCAGTCACCAGGGTCTCTTATCACTCCTGTGGGAACGGAGACTATTCAATTCCTGACTCCAACCCAATCGCAAACAACAAGAGATAATCCTGAAAATCTGATTCCATTGTGGTGGTCTTCTCCAGAGATTAACGGTGAGATTTCAAATTTTATCGCTGAAGAAAACAATTTGCAGTTAACGTTGGAAAAAAATAGGGCTAACTTTTGGATAGAGCAAATTCCGGTTGGGGAAAAAGCAGAAAACCTTATTTTTCTAAAATTGTTTGTGATTAGCGCTCCATTTCAACGCTATGAAACCGATATTTCCACTTTAGATTTTTTTAATTTGTTGCTCCAAATTGATTCTGATGGCATGGAAAACAAGATATGGATTGGCGAGCAGGATTTTCAATATATTCAGATGATGTATCCGGCAGTCGATCCAAATCGCTTCATCCTTTCAGCGGATTATCCTGAGGTGTGCAGCGTAATAGCGTGTTATCGCATATCCTCGTTTGAGGACATTATTCCCGATTGGCGTATTCTGGCTATGGATGGGAATCATCCTTTACACAAATCATTTGATATCGATCAATATCCGTTGGTCTTCCGTCTTGGATACAACGTAAACCCACCACTAACAATGATGCGTTTGAACCAAGAGCAAGAAGAATTCATCTCTAATTTTCAACCGGATCAAATAACTTCACTCTTAATAAGCGGTACGACAGCTCTGGTGCGTAACACGGCCTTGCAGATGGAGGAACAGGGGATTGAGTTTCCGGCTCAAAATCTGGGCGATGTATTGCGGTCAGCAGACATAACTCATATTTCAAATGAAGTTCCATTTTACAGTGCCTGCCCGCCGGCAAAGCCGCTTCGAAAAGAAATGCGCTTCTGCAGCGACCCGGATTATATTGGTTTATTAAATTTTATTGGAGCTGACGTGATAGAGTTGACCGGAAATCATTTATTGGATTGGGGTCCGCAAGCATTTATTGAAACGTTAGATTTGTATGATCGCAATAGCCTGTTTTATTACGGCGGCGGCAGAAATATGCGGGATGCAAGCAAACCATTGTACTTGTCTGTAAATGGTAACCGGTTCGCATTCCTCGGTTGCAATGTTGCTGGTCCGGTCAATGATTGGGCTACAGCCAGCCGGCCCGGGGCAAATAAATGCGTACCGGAGCAATTGTTGGAAGAAATCAAAACGCTGAGAGCGCAGGGATATCTGCCAATCATCACAATACAACACTACGAAGTGGAAGACTTTGCTCCACTTACCCAGGTGAAGAAGGATTTTTGGGCATACGCGCAAGCAGGGGCTGCTATTGTTAGTGGCAGTCAGGCACATTTTCCACAGGGGTTTGATTTTGTGGATCAAACCTTTATTCATTACGGCGTAGGAAATTTGTTTTTTGATCAAATGGACAACTGGCTGCGTAAGGGCACCCTCGATATCCATTATTTTTATGAAGGTCGTTATATAAATTCGGAAATCATTGGTATCATCAATGAGAATTTTGGCCAACCGCGATTGATGACAACGGATGAAGCACGTCAATTTTTTGGAAAGATGTATCAATACAGTTTTTATTATCAAGGTACAGGAAAATGAGAATGCGAGCCTTCTTAATATTGGTGATTTTGATGATTATTCTTGTAGGTTGCATTTCGCAAAATGAGCTTTCTGAAATGCCAGAAAAAATTCAGATGAAAGAACCAGCGACCGTTATGCCGGTAACGCCCACCCCTTTTTTACCGTTGACATCGCTGTCTACGCTGGAACCCGTAAAAAATCTGATTGTCAATATTCCGAATTACTGGCCTTTGGAAGATTTGATTGTGATGCGGGGGGAGACAATTAACATTACGACCACACAGACAGATTCAGATTGTCAATTATCCGCGGAAGGGTTTACAAAGCCTGCAGGTGAGGTCGTTTTAAGCGTGGTGAAGCAATTCACTACCACCCAGGATGAGCTGACGATGGAAGAGCTGCGTGATCTCCTTAATAATGATGAGAATGGATCGCATGTGCGCGTGTTAGTCGAGGAAAGCATATTCCAGTTTGCAGAGACGAAACTTTCCCTGGAAGATGGAAATTTGTTTCAAGGAAGTTCAGATGCGCTGATCGATTTCCTTTATGAAAATAAAGACCATTACGCCATTATCCCATTTGAGATGGCCGTCCCGGCATATAAAGTGATGTCACTGGATGGCCAATCACCTTATGATCAGGATTTTAATTCACAAATCTATCCTCTCAGTGTTCCGGTCGGCTATGCTTGCGAGCAACCTGAAGATCAAGCTCTGCTAGATTCACTGATTCAACCATTTATAAGCAACCGCGATCCTGCGAAATTCACTTCAGTGCTGATGACAGGGACAACAGCATTGACGCGTGCCATCGGCGCGAAAATGGAGCTTAATGGAATGAATTATCCTGGTGAACTGATAAAATTCTGGTTTGATCAGGCTGATATCGCTCATGTTTCCAATGAAGTATCTTTTAATGTTAATTGTCCGCCGGCAGATCAATACCAAAAAGATTTACTTTTTTGCAGCCGGCCAGAATATGCGCAATTATTCAGCTATATGGGCGTAGATATTGTTGAATTATCCGGAAATCACCTGGCAGATAAGGGAGTTCCAGCGCTCGAAAACACCTTTGCCATCCTGCGGGAGCAGGGAATTCCTTATTATGCGGCCGGTCATAACCGCGAGGAGGCAGAGCAGGCAGTCCGATTTGGTATCAATGGGAATAATATCTCATTTCTTGGTTGTAACCAGGCTGGTCCAACATTTGTTTGGTTAACAGACACCCGATCCGGCGTTCTGGCATGTGATATGGATAGAATGGCAGAACTGGTACGGGCGGAAGTCGATGCAGGCTACATACCGATAGTCACCTTCCAATATGGTGAATCATACCAGTTTGAGGCTTTCCCTTATCAGAAAAGAGACTTTCGCCAGATGGCGGCTGCAGGCGCAACCATAGTTAGCGGTAGTCAGGCGCATCTGCCGATGTCAATGGAAATATACCAGGGTGCTTTCATCCATTATGGGCTGGGCAATCTGTTTTTCGATCAAATGGACATTCCGGTGGTGGGAACGCGACGAGAATTTTTGGATCGCCATATTTTTTATGATGGCAAGTATTTGGGCGTGCAACTCCTGACTGCCATGCTGGAAGATTACTCACAGCCGCGACCAATGACAAAATCGGAGCGAGACAGCCTTTTGTTGGATTCTTTTGAATATTTCCAGTTGGTGAGAGGACAATAAAGATGAATCCCAAAATATTTGATATCAGTGTACCTATTTCAATCGATTTGCCTGTTTGGCCGGGTGATCCAGGTGTGGAAATCAACCTGGAAAGCGCAATAAGCCGGGGATCTTCCGTGAACATCAGTTCGACAAAATTAGGCTTGCATACAGGTACCCACATCGATGCGCCTTTTCACTTTTTGCAAGATGGGGCAAAGCTTGATCAGATTGAACTTGAACGATTGATTGGTCCGGTCACGGTAGTTGAAATTGAAGATTCAGTCGGTTCAATTAGCGAACAAACTTTGAAGGGTTTAAATTTCACAGCCTGGCCTGAGCGAATTTTATTTAAGACCAGGAATTCATCCTTCTGGCAAAAAAAACCGCATTTTTTCCAAAAGGATTTTTGTGCGCTGGATTTATCCGCAGCCAAATTTCTTGTGGGAAAATCTGTTAAATTGGTTGGAATAGATTATCTTTCGATTGCGCCATTTAATGACCCGCTGTCTGTGCACCTGGAGCTATTAAGTGATGAAATCATTATCCTGGAAAGCATTAACCTGGAAGCGATTGAGCCTGGTGAATATACGTTGGTATGCCTTCCCTTAAAGTTTGTTGGCACCGAAGCTGCCCCTGCGCGAGTAATTCTAATTGATGAGCGCTAAACTTTTTTTGGCGGATTTATTGAAAAGCGAACAGGTTGCAATAATTGGGGGTTAAAACTGTTGATGTTTTCTTCTTTTTTGGCAAGCAAAGCACGATATACCAGGTCGGCATCGACCCTTAGTTTTTGTACATCAACTCCCAGGCAGATATTTGGAAATAGTTTTAGCCATTTTTGCGCACGTTCAATCATAATTTTGCCCCCGCGATAATTTCCATTGAGAATATGGTAGTAGGCGACTCCAACCTGTAGAATACCGCGATACAATTCACGAATTGGACCGCGCTCAGCGCGCCAGGCAAGCTCTAATTCTTCATGCGCTTCAAAATATTTGCTTTCATTAAAAAGTTTAATTCCTTTAAGTGCCAAAGGATGAATTGGGAGTGAATTATTATCAGTCACCATTTAATTTTTTTCTCTGTGAAAAGAAATTACGTTCAAAAAACGCCGATCCAAGTGTCATAATGATTATAATATCCTACCAATATATGTTAAGATAGGCAATAGTACCAAATAAAAAAATATCAGGAGAATTCGTGTGATTGAAATTGATGACTATGAAGAGTTCGAAAATTTGAGTCAGGACGAAATTTACGATCTTTGTGTTCAAACGAACTTCTGGACGTGGTCGGTTCAAAAAGATGTGAGGCCGTTGGCGATCGACCATGCCAAAGGTGTATATTTTTGGGATGTGCATGGTAAGAAATACCTGGACTTAAATTCCATGGTCATGTGTGTGAATATCGGACATGAGGATGAACGGGTTATTCAGGCCATGGTGAAACAAGCCTATGATTTGCCGTTTTCTGGCCCCAAAATGGCTTCCCGCCCGCGAGCACTGTTGGGAAAAATGCTGAAAACAATTCTTCCCGAGCAGCTCGATCATTTCTTGTATACGCTCGGCGGCGCGGATGCAAATGAGAATGCCATTAAGTTGGCGCGGGCATATACTGGTAAATTTAAGATTCTGGCGCGCTATCGTTCTTATCATGGGGCTACCTACGGGGCTGTGGCTTTAACCGGTGATCCCCGCAGGCTGGCGTGGGAACCCTCAGTTATGATGGGGGTTGTTCATTTTCTTGACCCTTACCGCTATCGTTCCACATTTCTTAAAAATCAGTGTGATATTACCGAAGAGGAATTTTCGCGTTTTTATCTGGACCACCTGGAAGAAATTATCATGTACGAAGGTCCCCAGACAATTGCAGCGATTATTCTTGAAACGGTTACAGGAACGAATGGGGTAATCATTCCGCCGGCTGGATACCTGGCAGGCGTACGTGAGATATGTGACCGGTATGGAATTGTCATGATCTGCGATGAAGTCATGAGTGGATTTGGCCGCACCGGAAAATGGTTTGCATTTGAGCATTGGAATGTCATTCCCGATATTGTCACCATGGCGAAGGGACTCTCATCGGGCTACGCTCCGCTTGGCGCTGTTGCGATGCGTAAGGAAATTGCACAGGCATTTAATAACAAGGTTTATCAGGGCGGTTTGACCTACAATGGTCATGCAGTTTCTCTGATGGCCGCCTATGCCGTCATTAAGGTAATGAAACAAGATCGTCTGGTGGAGCATGCGGCAAAAATGGGCGAACTATTAAAATCACTTATGCAAGATTTGTATACACGCCATCCCTCCATCGGTGCGGTTCGCTCAATTGGACTTTTTGGGGCAATTGAAATTGTCAAGGACCGCGAGACCAAAGAGCCCATGGCTCCTTACGATGGCTCCAGCCCGGTAATGGATAAATTGCGTAAGTTTATATTGGATCAGGGTGTCTTCATATATACGCATTGGCATACACTTTTGATCGTCCCTCCTTTGATTATCACCGAGGAGCAATTACGTGCAGGCTTTGAGGTTATCGATCAGGCTTTGTATATTACAGATCAGGAAGTTGTTATAAAGCTGTAACTTTATTATTCTGCAAAGCATCAATATATGAATGAATAGCTTTTTAAGGAGAAACCAATGGATTTGAATTTTGAAAACTTGATCAATAGAGAAGAAAAAGAAGATCAAAAAATAGAAAATGTTATCATTCTCGGCGCAGGTCCGGCTGGTCTTTCGGCTGCTTTATATGCTGCCCGCGCAGAGTTATCTCCATTGGTTTTAACCGGTATGTCTCTGGGCGGCCAGGCTTCGCTAACAAATACAATTGAGAATTATCCCGGTTTTCCGGATGGTGTCGGCGGAAGTGAGTTGGGTGAATTGTTTCAAAAACAGGCAGAACGTTTTGGTGCCCGCCTGGAATTTGACGTGGTCACTGAAGTGGATTTAATCAACAGCCCATTTGTCATCAAAACGTATGGCCAGCAATTTAAGACCAGATCTCTGATTGTCACTACAGGGGCCAACCCAAACTACTTAAATGTCCCCGGAGAAAAAGAATTAACCGGCAAAGGTGTTTCTTATTGTGGAACGTGTGACGGCTGGTTTTTTAAGGGCAAGAAGGTGGTTGTGATTGGGGGCGGCGATAGTGCCCTGGAAGAAGGAATTTTCCTGACCCGCTTTGCTACTTCAGTTATCGTCATTCATCGCCGTGATCAGCTGCGAGCGGGAAAAATATTGCAATCCCGAGCCATGGAAAATGAAAAAATATCCTATATCTGGGATTCGGTTGTGAAAGAGATCCAAGGTGAAAAGGAAGTTAAATCCGTCGTGCTTGAGAATGTGAAAAGTGGCGAAACCTCTGTTCTGGAAACGGATGGGGTCTTCATCTTTATCGGGCATACCCCTAATACGTCCATGTTCGAAGGATTTTTGGATATGGATTCCGAAGGATTCTTGATAGCCGATGAAAATATGCATACCAATAAGCCTGGTGTCTTCGCTGCCGGTGAGGTGATGGATCCGCACTATAAGCAGGTAGTTGTCTCAGCCGGGATGGGGGCAGCTGCGGCGATAGAAGCTACCCGTTACCTTGAATTGTTGGAAGGATAAATGGAAGAGGTGCCCATTCTTGGACACCTCTATTTGATTTAAGATGCTATTTTATTATTGAAAATTAGGGGGTGGGTGAGGCAATTACGTTCGCCCACCAGATAAAGGTTCGGGGAGCGCTGACTGTCCCAGCCGGTTCATAAACTGGTTGCCCATCTTCGCCGGTCCTTACCTGGCGCACGGGTACAATCGTCCAGCGGATGACATGTGGGATGGTATCATTTGGTCGGAACGTTGTTGGAACGATAAATTTCGTATCGGCGACATATTGGATTAATTTACGACCTTCTCCCTCTGTAACATCTTCCACCATGACAGCATACGCTTCGTTTTCACGGAGAGTTCCCACGGAAGCCCATTGCAATGTGATGGTATCGTTCGCTGCTGTAAACGGTGCTCCATCTACAGGCAACAATAGACTGGGTGGGGAATAAGGGGGAGGTAGGGTCGCTGTCGGTGTAGGTCCGGCCGTTGGTAAGCGTTCACAAAGCGGAATTGACAGGTTCTGACCCTCAAAGACCGTATCTCCCGGTAGGCTGTTCCAATCTTTGATTGATTCGATCGAGACATTGTAATTTCGAGCGATCGAACTAAGCGTATCGCCTGAAACCACCGTATATGTGATTTTTGTACATGCTGCCTCGGTCGAATCGACAGCACTTAGCGTCGCCGTCGGCTGAGGTGAGGGCGTTGGCGTCGGTTGAGGGATGAGCAAAGTAGCGCCTACCTGCAAATTATCGCAGCTTGAGGATAAATTATTACGGGTGATAATGCTATTGACCGTCACATTGAACAAATACGCAATCGAGAGACAATCGTCATTTGTCTGGACCTTATACTCGATATCCGGCAATGGCGTAATGGTTGGTTCCAATGTTGGGGTCATAGTGGTGGTTGGTGTCACCGTGATGGTTGCTGTGGTTGTCACCGTCACCGTTGCAGTTGGTTCTACAACCATACCGGTTTGATTGAGAAATGCATACACGACACCGGCACCGATTGCCAACAAGATAATGATCATGCCAATGAAAAGAGGCAAATTGAGCGTGATGGCGGGCATCTTTGGACTTTGAACTTCTTTTTTCTTTTCCGGTGTTTCTTCAATACTTTGCAAATTCGTTCCGCATACCAGGCAGCGGGTCGCGCTTGAACTTACACGCGAACCACAGACCGGGCAAGTGGTATTTTTTTGAGTTTTTTTATCAATAGTCATACGATATCCTTATTATATCTATGCTTAAGGACTTACTATCCTGGCTGCAGATTATAACACGCAGGAATTTTAATATAAGTTACCAAATGGTTTTTGAACGCAGTAAAATATTGTGATATCCTCAATATTCTATGAAAGAACACAGTATCTATATCCATATTCCGTTTTGTGAAAAACGGTGCTCATATTGCGATTTTAACACATATGAAGGTATTAATCACTTAATTTCAGGCTATCTTGCCGCTCTTACACGTGAGATATCCTTTTTAGGACGATTTTTAAATAGTCCTGTATCGATTCACACCATTTTTTTTGGCGGAGGAACGCCTTCTTTATTGCTTTCAGATCAATTTGAGATGATTTTGGAGAGTCTCGCGAAAACCTTTGATCTCTCAACCGTTAACGAAATCAGTCTGGAAGCGAATCCTGGCACAGTTGATCAAGATTATCTGAATGACTTACACCAACTAGGATTTTCGAGAATCAGTTTTGGGGTTCAGTCTGTCCATAGCGCCGAGTTACATTTATTGCGGCGAATTCATAACAATCAAGATTCGCTGAATGCTATTGAATGGGCGAAAAAGGCAGGATTTGACAATATCAATGTGGATTTGATCTATGGTTTGCCAAATCAAACCCAAGAAATCTGGTTGGATTCCATCAAGCAAGTTTTAGCATTGGATATTCAGCATATCTCCATGTATGCGCTGGGTGTTGAAGAGGGAACTCCATTGGCTGAATGGATCGATAAGGGGTTGATCGCAGATCCGGATGATGATCTGAGCGCTGATATGTATGATTCCGCGGTTGCTTTGTTGAAAAATCATGACTACCTGGCTTATGAAATTTCTAATTTTGCCAAAAATACAATAAATCTTGATTATCGTTGCCGCCATAATCTGCAATATTGGCACAATTTGCCATATATCGGCCTGGGTGCGGGTGCTCATGGATTTATTGAACAGCAACGGACTGAAAATATAAAAGGTGTTCCTGCTTATATCAAAGCCCTTTCCAAAACGAGTGATTTTGAGAACTACAAGATCAGTCCGGCGGTTGCAAGAATCACTGAAATTGATCGATTTACTGAGATGCAGGAGACTATGATGTTGGGGCTGCGTCTACTGCAAGAAGGGGTTTCAATTCCACTGTTCAAGGAAAGGTTTAATGTCTCTCCTCTGGATGTTTTTCAAAATGAGATTTCCACATTAATTAATAAAAATCTGATCGAGATTAAGAAAAATGAGTTCATTCGGCTTGCCGCCGGCAAAGCAATGATCAGCAACCAGGTTTTTCGATATTTCGTTTGAGGAATTGATTAAATGACCGTTACCTCGGTCCCAAATCCTCTTTTTTCGACGGTCACAGAATCGGACGGAGGTAAAGCCCAACGAAAGAGCCATTTTGCATCTTCTGTTTTCATGTTGACACAGCCACGGCTCATTTGTAATCCAAAATTGTGATGCCAATAGGTTCCATGAAAGGCTACTCCCGTTTTCGGCTCAAAGAAGCAAGCCCAGGGCACGCCAGGGAGTTCATAAGCGAAAATATCAGCGGTTAATTGGCCATTGCCCATATGTTTGGATGGCATTTTCGATTGGATATTGAATTTTCCTTTGGGTGTGTCTGTTGGAATTCCGTTTGGGTCGGGATTGCGATTCGGAACGCCCGAGGAAATATTGGTTTCAAAAATTAATTCTCCATCCTCGAATGCCCGTAAGCGCTGGTGAGCAATTGAAACTTCCAATTTTTTCATTTGATGCGGCAGTTCGGGTGAGATGGGTTCCATTTCTTCGGCGGTGATAATGCGCATATGCTCGGCTGGTACATCATACTCAACTTCAAGCAGCTCGTCTTTTAATTTATACCAGGGTTGACCATCCGGACCATCTTCGATGCCTGTGATCCAATGAACCGATTGGTAGTAAAGACGGTAAACAGGATCCCAGTATTTGTTGGCGATGTTTCGCATAGTCTGCGTGTAAGGAACTGTGACCTCAGCCAATAAACCTTCCGGTGGAAAAACAGACGCGATCGGGTTGTAACGAACCTGCACCTTTTGGAGATAGGCACTGTGCATGTACCCACTCCAAACTCGATACCAGCGCGGGTTATAGCCAGGTCCATCCTCTGAAACGACCTCATCGTAGATGTTAACGATTTCATCACGGGTACGCTGGTAGAGAATTTTGCTTTCGTCTGATGGCTCTGCATACACGCTGACTGAGTCACTGCAAACTCTGGCGATACTGTTGGCAAATTGTTCATCCTCTGAGCGGAAATGAGGCCGAAATGCCTGTGTTGAGAGTGCAGCAGCCCCAATCAGCGTACTTTGTAAAAATTCTCGGCGAGTGAGCGGTTTTTTGAACATAGCGTTATTATACCAAATTAGATAAATCCAATCCAATTAATTTGTGAGCAAAGGTTCTTTGAAGAACTTTTCATTGGAGAGTGAAAAGTAATTTTACGCCAAAGGCGCAATTTGTGTAGTAGGTGCTTGCATGCATGCTGTTTTGTATTCAGTTTTATATCTGCAAATATTCTTCTAGGCAGTAACAAATTTTTGAGAAATTCACTTATTTCGAATGGAATAATGCGAAGTAGTCAGGAGAAGTGACATTTTACAATCCGTTGTTTGGAAAAATTTAATAACAGATAATTTTCGTAATAAAGGTAAACAAACGCAGTATCTTTTCAAAAATGATGGGTAGGGAGTTGTTTGAAATGACACATAATCAACTTTCAACCAAAGGAAGGTACTAAAAATGGAATTCGAAAATAAAGTTGTTATTGTAACCGGGGCTGGTGCTGGGATTGGCAAGGCAACGGCAGAGGCATTCGCAAAAGAAAACGCAAGCCTTATGGTTACGGACATTGATGGAAAACTGGTTGATGACCTGGTGGCAAAACTTAAAGCGGATGGCAAGAACGTTATCGGTATCCAGGGTGATGTGTCTAAGGAAGATGATTGTAAGAAACTGATCGAATCGGCTACCCAAAATTTTGGCCGGTTGGACATTCTTGTCAATAATGCTGGAATCATGGATCGGTTTTTGCCTGTTGGTAAAATGGATAATGCGACCTGGGAGAAAGTATTTGCAGTCAACTTGAATGGCGTCTTTTTTACCATAAGATTAGCAATTCCGATCATGATGGAACAGGGTGGTGGCGTGATCGTTAATTTGGCGTCCGCAGCCGGTTTAGGCGGCGGGTTTGCCGGAGCAGCTTACACAGCTTCAAAACACGCAGTCGTTGGGTTGACCAGGAACACGGCGGTTATGTATGGCAAAAAGGGGATTCGATGTGTTGCAATTGCCCCTGGTGCAGTCGATACCGGTATCCCATTAGGTGGTAATCCTTCCGAATATGGCAATGGCGTTCTTCAAGCAGGTATGGGCACCATCCCGCGGGTTGGGCAGCCGGCAGAACTGGCGAATGCAATTTTGATGGTTGCTTCTGATAAAGCCAGTTTTATTAATGGCGCTATCCTGCCGGTCGATGGCGGCTGGTTAGCTCAGGGATAATCGTAATTTTCGACATACCTGATCCGAGAAATCTGCGTATTAAAGAAAAGACTGATCCATCAGATCAGTCTTTTTGTCGGGGCGAAAGGATTTGAACCTTCGACCTCTTGCACCCCATGCAAGCACGCTAGCCGGACTGCGCCACGCCCCGAATTACGAAGGTAATTATAGTCATAGATGGCGTATTTGACAACCCTTAAAAATACGCCGGATAACTTTCCTTGATGACCCGCGCATGGTTTCCTGGAATGCAATCCTTGATCCATCAAACTTCTGTGAGCAGAAGATCAGGGATATACTTGATGAACTATTCATTTTGCGCATAGGCATAAAAGGTGGGAATAAATTGAACCCTATCCTCGCCTTCAACTTTTCTCTGGAATAAAGATCCTTTAATCAATTCTTTTTTCTCAAAAGCTAGTTTCCGCAAGTCCTCTGACAGCACCAGTTCTTCCAATTGATCATTGTTCGCAGTCTGACTTGGAGTATGATGTGCGCCGATGATGCCCCAGGTGGCGTTAGAAAATCCTGCCAGCCTCATGTGCTGAGCTAATTGGCGGCCAGTACTGAGGTTAATACCCTGATTGGATAATGATTGATTTTGTTGGAGCCCAATGTGCAAGAAATTTTCCGGGTAGTCTATCCGGCTGTTGTAATCCGGTTCGGCAAAGCAGGCAACCCAACCACCGCGCTGGGTCACCCGTTTCATTTCTCGCAGCAGATTGACCGGTTGCCGCAACCAGAGCAAAAGATAATGGCAGTAGACAAAATGAAAGCAGCTATCCGCAAAAGGTGTTATGAATCCATCAGCATTGAGCAGTTCATACTCTTGCCTCCTTTTTTGGTTGAAACGCAAAGAGGGCAAATGAATGTCAAGCCCAACTAACAACCCGGATTGTTTCTCATGAAAATAATCCAAAACTGCGCCAGTTCCGCTGCCAATTTCGAGAATTTTAGAATTTTCTGCTAAATTGATCTCTTTGAGTATTAACGATCTTGCTTCGGCGGTCCAACCAGCTTGTTGAACGAAGCGAGCGTGCCATTCGTAGGTGTTCAACTACTTTCTTTTACCTGCTGTCTGGCTTTCTCCCAGATGGTAGCCCAATCGTCCGTAACCATATTTCCAATCACCTGATTTATTCCCTGCGTGGGTAAAACATCGCCATCCGGCTCGATATATAACCAGCCAACGCCGGCTCCTTCAGGAATTTCGTTTACTTTTTGGGTTTCCTGAGATACCGGATTGTATTGTGAATAAGGCACCGGAAGATTCCAGATAAAGTTGAAGCCCAATTCTGCGCTGAGGTCACGCAAATATCTGGTTTTTTCCAACAAATTGATTGAACTGCTGGAGAGGGAGATGTTTTCCAAACCAAGCTCTTTTAATTCATTCATTACCTTTTCGATCAATTCAGCATTTTCTTCATTAACGGTCATGTGGGCAGTCA
Organism: Anaerolineales bacterium; assembly: GCA_038329785.1. Classification (GTDB taxonomy): domain Bacteria; phylum Chloroflexota; class Anaerolineae; order Anaerolineales; family Anaerolineaceae; genus UBA6170. The sequence continues at coordinate 98,405 of JBBQNI010000001.1, forward strand.
CGTGAATGTCTTCGTCCAGTGCGTTTTTAAGCGCCTGCCAGACGGAATCCAAGTGCGGATCGAAGGTGATTTGAAGGTGATCGAGACCAGCATTTAAAAGCCGTTCCAGGTAATCCCAGTCGGAAAGTTTTACACCATCGGTAATTAAGCCGGTTACCTGCCCAAGATCCTGCGAATATTGCAGCAAATCTACCAGATCCGGTCTGGTCGTTGGTTCGCCACCGGTAAAGACCAAGTGGGGAATTCCGGCCTCCCAGGCTGTAGTGGCAACTTTTTTCCACTCCTCGGTTGTTAATTCTCTTTCGACCCGTCTTTGAGGTGAAATGCCCTCTCCATTACTTGAGGAAAGGTTATAAGTGAGCGCACAATCGAGCCGGTAGGGAGCACTCAACGCATGATCAAACGGATTTTCGCGCTCAATATCCAGATAAGTCACGGGATCAAGATCGGGCATGTTGATCAATGTTTCAATTCTTTCAAAAAACGATTCATAATCACGTTGTGCGTCGCTATAAGATGTCTGGTAGCGGTCAATAAAAGATTGCACTACCTCATTTTTTGGTGTTTGCTTGATAAAGTGGTAGGCAAACTCTGTCGCGGTTTGATTGAGATGGAGAACTGTGCTGGCGTTGATAATCAAAACGCCTTCTGCATTCGCATCAATGCGCAGATGCAAACGATAGGGAAGCTCGCTTTCCGGGGGAGCTGAAAAGCTATAGAACCCTGAAGATAAAGGCCTGGCCTTTTCGAAGAAAACCGCTTTAATCTTATCCATAATTGCAGACATTTGTTCCTCCTCGAATCAATTGATTATTCAATTTCCATATGTGTTAAGGGGCATCCGCCCCCGCATTCTCTTTGTAAATCACAACCCTCACATTTGAAAGGCAGTTTCTCTCTGTTCCGCAATTGAAGGGCGAGATCATGATTCCAGATTGAATCCCATGGATCATGAAGAATATTTCCAAGTGAATGATAATAGGATTGGCATGGCAAAACAGCCCCATCCGGTTCAATACACATGTTGTACAGAGCTGCTGAGCAACCCTTGACTCCCAGTTCGTTGGTAATGGGGTTGAATTTGCAATACTCGGTCGGTGTGTACCAGATCAGTTTTTGATAATTGCACGTTGTTTTTTCACGGGCAATATCCAGAATAATACCTAATTCTTGCTCTCGTAAACCGGTACCCACATCCCGCCCCTTTCCGGAATAAATGAGCGCATTCAGGCCAACCGTTGGAACTTTTAGCTCTGCCAGAAAATCTAATGTTGCTGGTATTGTTGCAATATTGGTGGTCAACATGGTGGTATTGGTCATCATGTATATTTCTTCCGCGACCACATTCTTGATTCCTTCTGTGGTTTTTAGCCAGGCTCCCTGCCGGTTGACCATTGCATCATGAATGGCGGGATCAACCGATTCGAGCGTAATTTGAATATGATCCAGACCGGAATCTACCAATTTTCGAAGATAATCTCGATTGGCCAGTTTACGGCCGTTCGTATTTATGCCGGCAATTTGCCCCTTTTTTTGCGTATAGTCGATCAAAATACTCAAATCATCGCGTAAAGTTGGTTCTCCGCCGGTAAAAACAATGTGCGGAATGCCAATATCCCACAACCGGTCAATGATTCTTAACCATTCCTTCGTTTCCAGCTCAGGGTGATTGCGGCTGCGCGCATTATAACAATGGGTGCAGTCGTTATTGCAACGATAGGTGACGGCCAGGTCCATCCGGTAAGGTGCGCTGGGCGTATGGCTGAACGGTAAATCCAAATCAAGATCCAGATCACAGATGACGCATGATTCATTCGGGTCTGCGATGACTGCTATTTGATTGATAAATGATGCAGTATCCAATGAGGCTTGTTCGCTTGAAACCTCGAAGTTCTTTTTCAAAGAATGGACAATTTGCGGTTCTCTCTCTCCATTGAGATACCAGAATGCCATTGCACTTGCGCTGGGGTTAAGGTGGTAAGCACGGGCAGCATTAACCATCAATAACCCATTACCATCGTTTTCTACTCTTAAATGGATTCTGTTTTTACTCTCCTCTTGCTGGTTGGCAAAGTGATAGATACCTGCTGCAGGAACTTTCTGAAACTCTCTTTTTCTTAATTTTCCCAACCAGACGGGAACACTCATTAACGACCGCCTCCAGCGCAGGCGCAGGCACAACCAGCACATGCACATGCACAGGCACATGAACTGCCACCACCGCCGCTGCGACCTCCAGTAGACCGCCCAGATGTGGTTTTTGGTATTGGATTGGTTTTATTCGTGATCGCCCCTGTAAATTTGGAGATATCCCCGACCACGCCGGCCGAAAATGCCTGAACACCATTGGTGATCGAAGCGGCAAATTCAGAGCCTGGCAGGTTGGGCAAATTGATTGTTGTTTTTCCAGAGCCAATAGATGGTGTAACGGAGGGGCGAATGCCGCCGCTGCTGCTGCTAACTGGTCGAACCCCGGGGTCATAGCGCCACCACCATGTCGGAAGAATGACAGGTCCTGTGCCAAAGGTATCGCGTGTGCGATCATCATATTTACGATCAAGCATGGTCCAATCCATGTTCTCTTCGTATTTTTCCGATTTGACTTCCGGTGTTTGCGCCGCCTCAACCTGGTTCCAGGCGCGTTCCATAATATCCTTGTAGTATTCCACTGTCTCTTTGCGACTAAAGCCTTTCATTTTTTTGGAAACACCATTAATCAGATCTGTCATCATGGTTTGTAAAGCCAGCCTTTGCGCTTTTGATTCGAGCAGCATAGCATCCAGGAATTGTTTTTCATAGAGTTGTAATTCAGCCGGAGCCGGGGATACGGTCTTGATTTTTAATGGTTCCCTGGTTATAACCTCGGCAGCTTCTTTTTTGAGGGTCGAGAATAAAATCATGGTTAAGATCTTATCCATCGGTTGTTCCATAAGTATGCCGGCTTCAACAGCAGTCAGCCCGCGTTTGATACCCTGACCCTCCAGGGCGATTTTTGGGGGAAGGTATTTCAATTTGCGTTTTTTGGCACCTATCGTAGCGGAATACACTGTCAGTATGAAGAAGCCCAGAAAACCAAGGCACATCAAAGCAGGACAAATGGCATTCGTATCAATGCTGATGGCGGGAGGAGTAACAATTTGGGACTCAGGCAGGTTACGGGCTGGGAAACTGGCACCGAATGTATAAACACTATGCACATCGGCGTCGGCTGACTGCCAGCGATAATAAACACCGCCCACGTTGTCATATCCACTTTCCGGTTGATCTGACCCGGGCCAATTTTTGGGTGTATGGTAACGCGGCTCATCCGAATTTAATCCGGTTGGCAAATAAAGTGTTATCGTCATATCCGTGTTTCCGGTTACATATTGACTACCAAAATAGCTGGGAGAAAATTCGAAGCTGGTATAGGGCACATCAGCCTCAACTTCGGAGGGGTATAAGGACTTGTTGATTGTCCCGACGTAAACATGAAGTTGACCGCGTCCACCGGGTGGAATTGCGTTTGCACCCAGACCGATGGCAACGCCAATATCAACATAATCCGAACGGCTGATATCTGTTAATGGAATACCATCAATTTCGGCATTTATGCTATCTATCACATAGTTATTATTTGGAAGACCAATATCAACATACTCAATTGGACCACCACTGGGTTGGTTGACCAGGTCCATCGTGTATTCGACTGAGAGTGAACCATCTTCATTGACTATTACATCAACCAGTTGTCGCTCAACAGCGAAATAGTAGTCCTGTGCGGAAACAACCGATGAGCTTCCTGCCAGCAGTGCCAAAATCAAAAGCATTGAAAGGATTCTTAATTTGTTAATCATCGTTTTCCCTCCCATGATCTACTTCTACCATTTTGGTTCTTCTGTAATTTGATAGGTTGTATGACAGTATGGACAGGTCACCATCGGTGCACCGTTCACCATTGAAATCGCATCGGAAGTGAGAACACCCCCGCAGGATTGGCATTTTAGTGAGTCGAGCGAAACATTTCCCGGCAAATCGATATTCAGCGTGACATTATTGGTTTGCTTTTGCGCTTCTTTCGCTTTCCTGGTAACAAAATAAATGATGACAAAACCTATACCTACTGAAATCATACCAACAATTAAGCTGCTGGTTTGCCCCTGGGGGCTGAATGCGCTCCAAATGAACAACACGCCAAATCCAATTAGAATTGCTGCTGCAATGTAACTGATGGTTTTCATTCTTTTCTCCGTTGTAAATTATTCACAATTGGGTATGAGATATATTTATTTGAATATTTTATAAGATCGACTAGAATTATTTTATCAAAAAAAACTATTTATGGTCACTGGTTTGCCTGGCAATTTAAATATGAAGGAAATATGAGTCATGGATATGGAAAATTATACACATCAGGAATACTTGAATTTAGTAAGGGAAATCAACAACCATAATTACTTATATCATGTTCTGGATCAGCCGCTGATCAGCGATGCCGAGTTCGACCGGTTATTAAAAGAACTGCGAATTATCGAAGAACAACACCTTGAATGGATTGTTTCTGAATCACCATCTCAACGCGTTGGGGCGGTTCCCATTTCAAAATTTAACAAGGTGAATCATCCTGAGCCAATTATGAGTCTGGCAAATGCCTTCAGTGAAGTGGATCTGATTGCCTGGCGAGACCGAATTGCCCGGCTGGATCAGCGGGTAACATCAACCAGTTATGTTCTCGAACCAAAAATTGATGGCTTGACCGTAGTCCTGCATTACCAGGATGGCGTTTTTTCACTTGGCGCAACGCGTGGTAACGGCGAAATTGGCGAGGATATCAGCAGCAATATTCGTACCATTAAATCCATTCCGATGCATATTCCTGTTCATGAAACGGCCAGAGAAATTCCAGCCAGTTTGATTGTTCGTGGCGAAGTGTATATAACGCTCACTGATTTTGAGCAACTTAATCAGAAAATGTTGGAAAGTGAAGAAAAGGAATACCTTAATCCCCGCAACACGGCGGCGGGTTCTTTACGGCAGCTGGATCCGCGCATTACTGCTGAGAGACCCTTGCGTTTACTGGCTTATGCAATCGTGCAATCTTCCGGCCCTGAAATCAGAACTCAATGGGAAACACTAAATTTTTTAAGAGAAGTTGGATTCCCGGTTGCCCGGGAAGCAGTTTTTTGTGAGAATTTCGATGAAGTGCTTAAACAGGTAAAGCTTTGGGGTGATTTGCGCGATCGACTGGATTATGAGATCGATGGTGTGGTGATAAAAATCAACGATCTGGAAATAGCACATGACCTTGGGATTGTCGGAAAGGACCCGCGGGGAGCGATTGCCTTAAAATTCCCGGCCAGGGAAGAAATTACAAAAATGAATGCAATTGGGGTGAATGTTGGCCGAACAGGTGTTTTGACACCTTATGCAATTTTGGAACCGGTCGAAATTGGTGGCGTCATCGTAAAACAAGCTACACTGCATAACTTTGATTATGTAAGTGAAAAGGATATACGCGTGGGTGATCGCGTAATGGTCAAGCGTGCCGGTGATGTGATTCCCTATGTAATTGGTCCAATTTTGCAATCCAGGACTGGCAACGAGGAAGTGTATGTACCACCCGAGAATTGTCCGGTCTGTGGCCAACCGGCAGAAAAGGTGCCGGGGGAAGTTGCTGTTTTCTGTGTGAATGCCGCCTGCCCGGCTCAATTGGTTAGGAACATTGAATATTTTGTCTCACGTGGCGCAATGGATATCGTCGGGATGGGTATAAAAATCGTGGAGCAACTGGTGGCTGATCAATTGCTGGGAGATGTGGCTGATTTGTATGGTCTGAAACTGGAAGACTTATTGCCTTTGGAGGGTTTTGCCCAGAAAAAAGCAGAAAATTTGATCCTCGCCATTGAAAATTCAAAGCATCAATCTCTTGCACGCTTAATCACAGCCCTGGGTATTCATGGTGTCGGCGAAGTCATGGGTGTCGAATTAGCGAAAAATTATACGGACCTGGATCAGCTTTCTCAGGCCAATGTAGCCACACTTATGCTAATTGAAGGTGTGGGGCCAAACATTGCCAAACAGATCGTTGATTGGTTTACGCGGCCAAATAACCAGCAGATTTTGAATAAGCTGAAGGCGCATGGAGTCTGGCCCATGGCTGAATTAGCGAATGAACCGTCTGGAATACTTCCATTAAGTGGCATGATATTTGTCGTGACCGGTACGCTGGATAATTTTTCAAGGACTGAGATAAAGGAATTCATTGAGAAAAATGGAGGTAAAGTCGCCGGTAGCGTCAGCAAGAGTACAACCTTTGTGTTGGCAGGCGAGAATCCCGGCTCCAAGCTGGATAAAGCGCGCGATTTAGGAATAGAGATCATTAGTGAAAGCCAATTAAGTGCGATGGTTACAAGTTTATGAATTCCATCATACTCAAGCCGAAAAAAGACAAAGCGATCAGACACCGTCATCCCTGGATTTTTTCCGGGGCTATCGAGACTGTGATTGGTTCACCAGAAAATGGCGAGACAATTCAGATTTTTGATTCAAAGAATCAATTTCTGGCGATCGGGTCTTTCAGTCCCCATTCCCAGATCAGGTCGCGGGTCTGGTCTTTTCGAAAGGAACCTATTGATCAGCAGTTCTTTTGCCAGCGTATCCAAAATAGCTTGGAGAAACGTGGAAAATATAGAAGAGAATGCAATGATTCTGCCTGGCGATTGGTTCATGGTGAATCCGACCTTCTTCCAGGATTGGTGGTAGACCAATATAACAACAAATTGGTTGTGCAATTTCTATCCAGCGGGGCTGAGCATAATCGCGTACCAATTCTGTCTGCATTGAAAGAAGTGACCGGTCTTGATTCAATTTATGAGCGCTCAGATGTAGATGTACGCCGGCTGGAGGGTTTGCAAGAACGCAGTGGCTTAGTCTCTGGAAATGTCGCAGAGGAATTAACAATTACTGAAGGCGGCTTTAATTTTCTGGTTCAGGTAGCGGCCGGACAAAAAACGGGTTTCTATTTGGATCAGCGTGTAAACAGGAAAATTGTGGCTGGCTTCTGCGAACAAAAAGAAGCTTTAAATGTTTTTGCTTATACGGGAGGTTTCAGCGTTTATGCTGCTGCTAACAAAGCAGCCCATGTTGTCTCGGTTGACAGTAGTTCTGCCGCGCTTGAGGTTGCCAGAAGGAATTATCTTTTAAATGGTTTGGATGATTTATCTGCGGAATGGGTGGTTGATGATGCATTTCAATATCTGCGCAAGTTGCGGAATCAGCAACGCCAATTCGACGTGATTATTTTAGATCCGCCCAAGTTCGCAGCCACAGCCAAACAGGTGGATAAAGCGGCAAGGGGATACAAGGATATCAATATGCTGGCGTTTCAACTACTGCGGCCAGGCGGTATTCTTGCGACCTTTTCCTGTTCCGGTGGGTTAAGTGAGTCGCTTTTTCAAAAAATAGTTGCCGATGCAGCTCTGGATGGAGGGGTAGATGCGCTTATTCTGGAACGCCTGCAACAAGGTCCTGATCACCCCATTGGCTTGAATTTTCCAGAAGGTGCCTATTTAAAAGGTCTAATCTGTATGCGTGATTAATAAAAACGGCTGAACACAAGTCAACCGTTTTGTGGAGATGGCGGGAATTGAACCCGCGTCCGAAAGAATAAATCAGCAGACATCTACAAGTTTAGTTAGTTCATCAATTCGTATCCAGAACAGCGAACCAACAAAACTGTACTGGTACTATCAGCATGAGCCCGAAAGCTCTCTTTCGGCCAGAATACTGCAGGCTGACCGGCACCCTAATCTTGTGACGCCCACTTTACCACCGATTAGGGGACGGGGTAGGCGGACGTGGATCTCGTAAGACCCATTCGGCTACTAATTACTCACTAAGCAGCGAGGGGCATAGCAGCGTACGTGTTTGTGCGATTGGCACTTGTTTTGTGTACTGAGTTTACGAGGTCGGTACCTCTCGACTTGCAGTCCGGGATCAGCCTCCTCCGTCGAAGCCTGTCATCCCCGATAGCAATATTATATCATGTAAGTATAATAAATTGGCAATCGATAATATAAAAATGCGTGTAGTTATCATTACATTTCAAGTTTTTTAGGAAGATTGTACATATCTTATACAAAACCTTGCTCAACAATGGTCTTCAATCATAGAATCTGAAATTATGTCAAACGAAAAAATTTTTCTGGAATTTAAATCACTCTCAAAATCTTATCTGGATGGAGCCCGGCAAAAACGTGTAGTCTTAGACAATATTGATGAGCGGTTTTTTGAAGGGGAGATTATCGGTATTGTTGGGAAAAGTGGCAGCGGAAAAAGCACATTGCTCAATCTTATTTCCGGGATCGACCAGGTAACTTCGGGAGATATTGAATTGTATGGAAAAAACACAACCGGTATGGATGAACGCCAATTGACTACCTTGCGCAGAAATCAGATTGGTTTTATTTTTCAGTTCTTCAACCTCTTGCCAACATTAACCGTCTGGGAGAATGTTTGCCTGCCGCTTGAATTAAAGAATATGCTTACACCTCAGGATTATCAGCGAGCTGAATCCTTTCTATCTGAAGTGGGGATGGTGGATCGAAAAAATGAGTTTCCGGATAAATTATCCGGTGGAGAGCAGCAGCGGGTAGCTATTGCCCGCGCTTTGGTACACAATCCAAGTTTAATTTTGGCTGATGAGCCAACCGGTAATTTGGATGAGCAAAATGCCGGCATAATCATGCAGCTTCTCATTCGGCTTACTAAAGAAAATGGCAATAATATGATTTTTGTTACTCATAGTAAGGATGCTTCCATGTATGCTGACCGAGTTTTTACTATTATGAATGGAAAACTAGTTCAGCAGTAAGCTGCGCCTATGAAATTGTTGCGGTTCAGTCTCAGATACCTGGCCAGAAATTGCTGGCAAACAATTTTGCTGGTTACCGGTATTATGCTGGGCGTGGCAGTCGTCGTTGCAATTGATTTTTCGAATGCCAGCGCAAAAATTGCACTGGATCTCAGCACGCAAAGTCTGGTTGGAAAGAGCACCCATCAGATTATTGCTGCGAATGGGGGCATTGAGGAAACTGTCTTTGTAAATTTAAAAAATACGCGCAGGCTGGAGTATGCTTCGCCAGTTGTTGAAGGTTACATAACTCTACCTGCTTCGCAGGATCAAGCTCTGCTTTTGTTGGGCATTGACCCGCTCCTGGATTATCAGATTCGTGATATCTACGGTCAGGATACAGCTGTTTTGCCGCAATTAATTAATTCTTTTGCGCAACCATTTCAGGCGATCCTTTCCAAAGATTTAGCTTCACGATATGACCTCTCTTTGGGTCAAATGTTGACTATTGAGTTTGAAGGAAAACAATTTAACTTGGAAATAGTTGGATTGGTCACCAGCCAGGATCCTTTAGCACAGCAATCATTAAATGGTTTGATCATCATGGATATAAGCTCAGCTCAGGAAATATTCAATCGCCAAGGATTGCTGGACCGGATTGATGTCCGTTTGACGGAGGATCTGGAAATTGCTAAGCTTACAGATTCCCTTCCAAAAGGCACTTTATTAATCCCAAGCAATCAGCAGAGCGTGCAAGTAAACCAGATGGTCTCCGCCTTTCAACTCAATTTAACTGCATTAAGCCTGCTGGCACTGGTAGTGGGGATGTTCCTTATTTACAACACCATGACTTTTTCTGTTGTTCAACGACGGGAATTAATCGGCTATTATCGCAGTTTTGGTTTTTATCGCCGTGAAATCTTTCTCATGATCGTATTTGAGGCTTTAATTATCGCTATACTTGGCACTGCGGGCGGTCTGGCACTTGGAATTTTACTTGGGCGGCAAACGATCGGCCTTATTTTACAGACGATAAATGACCTTTATTTTGTCACCACGGTCAAGGAAGTTGGCTTACCCATCATCAGCCTGGTAAAAGGTTTGATCCTGGGGATTGTGGCAACTGTGGCGGTGTCGCTGCCACCGGCCTGGGAGGCGACTCGCGTTACTCCGCGAAATGCAATCATACGCTCAGGTCTTGAACAGAAAACGAATACGTCCATCAACCGCCTGGTGATACTGGCCATCATTTTGCTAATAGCAGCAGTTATTTTGCTTGCTGCACCTATATTTTCAAACCTCTGGTGGGCATTTACTGCAACATTCTTAATTGTTGTCGCTTTTTCATTATTTTCATCGGTGCTGTTAAAATTCATCCTTCCGGTCATTGCGCAGGTGGTTAAACGTTTTTTTGGTTTGATTGCTGGAATGGCTGTACGCGAACTACATCGTTCACTGAGCCGGACGGCAATCGCCATCTCATCTTTGATGGTCGCCATCTCGGTCACAATGGGAATGACGATCATGATAGAAAGCTTTCGCAATACAGTCGACATCTGGCTGAAGGAAACTCTGGTGGGCAATATATATATTTCCGTGCCCAACCAATTCAGTAACCAATCAAATGCCGTTATTGATCCTGCAGTGGCCGCCCAGATTCTTGAATACCCGGCGATCGCCAGTTGGAATTCTCTGGCGACAACCTATCAAAATACACCTGCAGGTGATATTCAAATTAATGTAATTACCAATGAGAAGATCGCAAATGAGCGATTGTTCATCACTTCGACAATGGAAGAAGGAAATATTTGGGCTGCCATGCAAAATGGGGCGGTATTGTTATCGGAACCGCTCGCAAATCGACTTGATTTGACCGCAGGTGATGTTTTTGAATTGAATTCAAATAGTGGGCCAGTTTCTCTTTCGGTGGCTGGCATTTTTTATGATTATGCCTCCAACCAGGGTCATTTGTTAATTGCCAAAGATTTTTATGAACGCCATTGGGTGCCAGCAGGTATCACAGCGCTCTCTCTGGATGTACGCCAAGGTGTTGATGTTGGGGGAGCGGTAAATGATTTGATATTATTAAATCAAAATCAGCTGCAGCGTCTTGTTATCCGAGATAACAAGACGCTGCAAAGCGACGCGTTAAGTGTGTTTGATCGGACATTCCGAATAACGGATGCGCTGCGTTTTATTGCCACGATTATTTCGATCATCGGGATTGTGAGTGCCGTACTCTTGATACTCTATGATCGAAAGCGTGAATTTGGGATTCTTAAGGCTCTCGGGTTGAGCGCTTCTGAAATGTGGCGTTTAATTCTGACAGAAACCGGATTAATGGGTCTCTTCGCAGGTATCTTTGCCATTCCTACCGGCTATGTCGTTTCTTTGATCCTCGTCTATATCATTAATTTACGCTCATTTGGATGGACAATTCAATTTCAATTTGATTGGATTTACATCTTGCAAACATTATTGATTGCCTGGGTAGCTTCATTGGTGGCTGGTATATTCCCGATCCTGACAATCAATAAGATGCAGATTATTGAGGTGATACGAAATGAGTAAGAAGGCAATTGGAATTACTCTTTTGCTATTAATTCTGATTTTGCTTGCAGCCACTTTCTTCCGCGTGCCAGTAGATTCTAATGTTCCTGTGGTTAATGAAGGAATTTCGTTATTACCTGCGACGAATGACGGAGCTTATGCAGTTGCCGACGAGCAGTGGAACTTTGTTTTTCCGCGCGATCTTGGTGCTCATCCGCAATTCCAGACCGAATGGTGGTATTACACCGGCAATTTGTTTGATCAAACTGGCCGCCATTTTGGTTACCAGCTGACATTCTTCCGCCGTGCCTTGCGACCCGATCCACAGATTGGGCGGACGTCCAGTTGGGCAACGAACCAGGTTTATCTTGCTCATTTTACCCTCACGGATGTATTGCAGAAACAACATTATCAAAAAGAAACCATCTCAAGAGGTGCCTTAGGGTTGGCCGGAGTTGAATTCTCTCCTAATTTTCAGGTGAATTTATTCGATTGGGCCATCCGACAAACCGATGAATCACATTATGAGCTTAAGGCCGAAAGCGAAGATTATTCTATTCAACTTCTTCTGCAAGATGAGAAAGGTTTCATCTTGAATGGCGACGAGGGATTAAGTAAAAAAGGTGCGCAGATTGGGGAGGCTTCATATTATTTTAGCCAGACGCGCTTGAAATCAAACGGTACGGTAACAATCAGCGGGCGGGATTTTCAAGTAAGTGGAAATAGCTGGATGGACCATGAGTTTGGTAGCAGCACGCTCGGGTCTTCTCAAATCGGTTGGGATTGGTTCTCGCTTCAGATGGATAATAATCAAGAGTTGATGCTCTTTCAAATAAGGGAAGAAGATGGCAGCATCAGTTCCACGTCTGGCGGTACTCTCATTGCAGGTGACGGCTCATCCATGCCACTTAAGCAAATGGATTTTGAAATTCAAGTACTGCAGAATTGGAAAACGGACGACGGTTTTACGTACCCCAGTAAATGGCGGGTCATATCCAAAACGAAGGATTTTGATCTGTTCGTAACACCAGTCATGGATGATCAGGAAAATCGTTTCTTCTTTCGGTACTGGGAGGGCGCTGTTCGCATTGAGGGCACATATCAGGGACAAAATGTGGCCGGATATGGTTATGTTGAATTGACCGGTTATGCCCAAAGCATGCAAGGTGTATTTTAATCAGGGAAAAAGGCTGGCTATTTATGATGAAAAGAAAAAAATTTCTAGAGAGCTAACTTTATACGAGGATGTTAAAAAATTAAAACAATCACCTGTTTTTTTGAAGATTTTTTCTGGACCACCTGTGGGCGGGACAGGGCTCGAACCTGCGACCTCATGTGTGTAAAACATGTGCTCTAACCAACTGAGCTACCCGCCCATAATAATAAGCGAATTATAATGCCAGGCTTGCCAATCGACAACCTTTATTGTCTAATTATGTTCGTGTTAACTATTGAATGAACGCGGGAGAAGGTTTTTTATGAAAATTGTGCGATATTGGGTAGGAAATAAAATTCAAACCGGATGGTACTACGATGGCCGGATTGGTGCGATTGATGGAGATATTTTTTCTGAATTCCGCCGCCTGGAAGTCAATTTGCCATTGGAAAAAGTAAAGCTGGCTGCCCCAGTCGCACCCGGAAAGATCATCTGTGTAGGCCGCAATTACGGCGCACATGCAGCTGAACATGGCGTGGAAGTACCGCAAATACCATTACTTTTCATGAAACCTGCGAGTGCCGTAATTGGACCGGGGGGTGCTATCATTTTACCGCCCCAGTCTTCCCAGGTTGAGCATGAAGCTGAGTTGGCAGTTGTTATTGGCAAGGCAGGACGCTGGATTGATACTGAAGAGGCAGCCGGCCATATTTTGGGCTTCACTATCGCCAATGATGTCACTGCCCGAGATTTACAAAGAACGGATGGGCAGTGGACGCGCGCCAAAGGTTTTGATACCTTTTGCCCTCTAGGACCCTGGATAGAGACTGACCTGAATCCCGTTGACAGCCTTATTACCTGCAAGGTAAATGGTGAAGTACGGCAGATGGGAACAACCCGCGATATGATTTTTCCAGTCTCGCATTTGATTTCGTTTGTTTCGAGTGTTATGACACTTTTGCCGGGTGATGTAATTTTAACCGGAACTCCCGCCGGAGTTGGTGTTATTAATAGCGGTGACGTGATTGAAATCGAAATCGAAGAACTTGGAATCTTAAAAAATACTGTTATCAAGGAATAGTGGACAAACCAAACCTTATATACCTATTGAATTCGGTTTGTAAATCGGTTAGAATTTGGTTAGTATTTTATAGAAAGCAATTTATTATTTTTTATCGCAATTAAATATTTTTTTGGAAGCAAAGACGCGAATGTCAATTGGTCGCTTATCTGATTATTCAGAAGCATTCGTCGAGCTAAGTAGCGAAACCGGCCCAGATAACAGGTCGGTTTTTTTTATTGAGAGGTCGCATTGGATTCATCATCTATTCAGATAAAAAGTAAGGGCATAGACTTAGATACCCGCCACGAATCTAACAAACGCGTGCTGGTTATTGATGATGATTTTGATACAGTGAACCTTATTAAACATATTCTTATTCTTGCGGATTTTGATGTAGCCAGCGCTCAGAGTGGAAAGGAAACAATGCAGATTCTTTCCCGGGTTAAACCGGATGCGATTTTGTTGGATTTGATGATGCCTGAAATGGATGGAAAAGCGACATTGCAAGGAATTCGTGCTTTAACCGATACGCCCGTTCTTGTTGTTTCAGCCCTCACCAATAAAGAATCGATTGTTGATCTCCTCAATAGCGGCAGTGATGATTACATAACCAAGCCCTTTGACCGAGCAGAAATAATTGCCCGCATTCATGCACAAATCCGTCGGGCAAACAAAAAACCTTTTTTTGATGGCGTTTCTATTCCTGAAATAGATTTAATTTTTGATTTTTCCAATTTCACCATTCTTTTCAAAGGTAAATCGGTTCTTCTTTCTCCCAAGGAGTTGTTGGTTATACAGGTTTTAGCACAGAACATTCCGAACGTTGCAACATATCAGCAAATCGCCCAACGCGTGTGGGGAAGTTACCAACCCAACAGCAAGAATCGCATTAAATATCTGATCCATAGTATTCGGAGAAAATTTGCAGCGGTTGATCCTGATCTCGAAATCCTGATCACCGTCGATCGTATCGGCTATCGCATTCGCACAGATTAACTTTATTGGAGGCAATTATGAACAAAAAATATCAACCCGCTTTAAGAATTATCAACAGGATCTTCTATGTGATGGGAATTTCGCTAATTGCATTCGCAATCCTGTTATCGTCGATCAATTTCCCCGTAAGCGCAGATGAATGGGATAACGCAGACCTTAGTTTTGTAGTAGGCTGTAATGGAGCGTGCCGGGTGATCCGGGCGAAAATTTGTAATTATGGTACCGGAGCGATGGCATTACCTGGAATTTTTGAGGTATACCATTCTGTTGACGGAGATCCTCATAATGGTTCAGTGGTGTTCACGAGTTCATTTGCTCCTTTAGCGGTCGGGTCTTGTGCTCTCGTCGAATATTACCACAATGGGATCAGTGGAAATTATGTTTTCAAATCATATCAAACCGCCGGTCATCCAGGTCCCGCAGTTATTTGGAGTAACACCTGTTCAGTTGCTTGTGCTGTTCCTACAGCTACCACCGGAGTCACAATTACTGTAACACCAACGAGTAAATTCACAGCGACTAACACGCCTACATTTACTGCTACCCTGCCCTTCACAGCAACTCCTACTGAGGTGGTAACAATAACCAACACCGTGACTGCGACATTTACCGCGACCAGTCCTGCAACATCTACAGCGACGCCGACAAATACAGCAACCAGTCCTGCTACTGCGACGACCACACCGCAGGATCCCACGCCTACAACAACAGCAACCAGCACGTCTGAGGTGCCGACTGCCACGCTAACCAATACCCCGGAAGTACCTACGCAGACAAATACACCAGAGATTCCAACTGAAACCAACACTCCCGAGATTCCGACTGTAACAAATACTCCAGAACAGCCGACTGCAACTCCGCAAGATCCAACACCGACACCTGAGCAACCGACCGCGACCCCACAAGATCCGACACCGACACCCGAACAGCCGACCGTGACCCCACAGGAGGCAACACCGACACCCGAGCAGCCGACTGCGACTCCCCAAGAGCCAACGTCCACACCTCAGGGATTTACAGCAACACCTCAGGATCCGACACCATCTCCTCAAGGACCAACGCCCACTGGAGCGGTAACTACCCAAGCGCCAACATTGCCACCTCCACCGATTTCCGATACTCCCAGTGTCTTAATTCCGGTAACCGGCGTTGATTTGAGTCAGGGTGGTAGGGTAAATCACATTCAGGATACGATGCTTAATCTTGGTCTTGGTTTTCTAGGATTTGCATTCGTTTTCACTGGAATTCGCCGCCGGCTAGGATTGTAGAAAATTCGTAGAAAAAATGGTTTGGGGGGTGTTTCTCCTCAAACCATTTGTCTTATAATTTTAATGACAACCAGAATATTTATTTGTTTTTTCCCGATTGAAAAAAATCCTTCAATCATGAGAGCTGTTGAGATATCTTTATGAAAAACAGGCTATATTTTGGCATTGGTCTTCTGCTCATTATGATTGCGCTTGGAAACAGTCTGATAAGTATTGAGGGTATTAATCAATATTTCCTGAAATATATGCAAAATGATGATGTGCTGGTTTTAAACTCGCCCACTCCTGCTGAGATCACACAGGCCGATGAAGATAGACAGGTTTCATCAAATTTAAATATAGATTCAAATGGAGAATTTTCGACTCAAACCCCTGCGATCGTTATCAAAGAATCTGAGCGAGGATTTATACCGGTTCAGGTAGAGAAAAAATTAGAACGACGTGAAATAGAGAATAAAAGTCAACAAATTGACCCTACGCGCCTAATAATCAAATCAATTGAATTAGACGCACCAATTGTGCAAGCTGTGAATAAGGAAATAACGCTGTCAGGCAAAACATATAATCAATGGTCTGCTCCGGATTTGTATGCAGTCGGATGGCAATTTGACAGCGTCAGTCTCGGCGTAAAAGGCAATACTGTCCTGAATGGGCATCACAATGTGTTTGGAAAAGTCTTTGAGAATCTTGACAAATTGGAGACTGGAGATCGAATTCAGATTGATGGATCAGATGGGTCATCTTTCTATTATATCGTCACCAATATCATGATCCTCCCGGAAAGGGATGTGGATATAGAACAAAGATTGGAAAATGCCAGGTGGATTATGCCTTCTACCGACGAAAGAATCACGCTGATAACATGTTGGCCTTATTATTCAAATACACACCGCTTGATCGTAGTGGCTATGCCGGTCCTTGAAATGAATACGGAATTAATTCAGTAAATTTATCAATTACTTTTCATTTTAAAAGTGACTGGTAACAGTTTTTCAGACATATAGTGTCCATCAAATGATGATGGTATAATTTTTTTAATTCGGATTGTGTACTTTCATTTTAAGGAGAATTATTTTATGTCTGGGCATTCAAAATGGTCAACGATTAAACGAAAAAAAGGCGCTGCCGATGCTAAGAGAGGGAAAGTTTTTACCAGAGTCGCGCGTGAAATCGTGATGGCTGCAAAAGAAGGTGGCGGAGATGTGAATTCGAATGTGCGCCTGAGGTTGGCTATTGATAAAGCAAAAGACGTAAATATGCCCAAGGAAAACATCGAACGTGCCATCAAAAGGGGAAGCGGGGAATCAAAAGAAGGCAGTTACGAAGAAGCTATGTATGAAGGCTACGGTCCGCATGGAATAGCCTTAATAATCGAATGTGTTACGGAAAACAGAAATCGAACAGTTGCGGATGTGCGCCATATTCTTAATCGCGCCAATGGCACAATGGGTGAACAGGGTTCTGTTTCCTGGCAGTTCCATCGGGCATCCTATTTCTCGTTCCCTGCCGAAAATTTGGATTTTGACACTGTTTTCGAATTGGCTCTAGATGGTGGAGCGGATGATATTTCCAATGAAGATGACTACATCGAAGTTATTGGGCCGGTGGAAAGATATAAAACCTTAAACGATACGTTTCGGAATGCGAAAATTCACCTGGAAGATAATGAATTGCGCATGCTGCCCAACCAGGAAATTGAATTAGCAGTGGATGAAACCGTACAGGTGTTGAAGGTGATAGAAGCACTGGAAGAATTAGACGATGTGGTCAATGTGTTTACCAACCTGAAAATATCAGATGAAGCCATGGAGGCGATGGAGTAATTCGTCCAATTCATGTGCATCTTGGGAATTGATCCTGGAACTGCGTCAACAGGTTTTGGAATTATTCAAGAAAATCACTCCGGACTAGAAGCGATTCACTATGGAGTAATCTCTACACCTGCCAATACGCCGATGGGTGAACGTCTGATCTTAATTTACAATCAAATGATTGAAATTATCGATGAATTTCATCCCGAATCTTGCGCGGTTGAAAAGCTTTTTTTCCGGAGAAATGTAACCACGGCAATTTCTGTTGGTCAGGCGCGTGGAGTTGTTCTTTTGGCATTAGCTCAGAAGCATATCAATACAGCGGAATACACGCCCATGCAGATTAAATTAGCTGTAGCTGGATATGGTGGAGCTGAGAAAAGGCAAGTGCAGTTTATGGTTCAATCGCTTTTGAATCTTGCCGATATTCCAAAGCCGGATGATGCTGCTGACGCGCTAGCGATAGCCATCACACATGCTCACAGTAAAAAAATAATGGATTTGTATGAGTGATCTGATCACAAGCACATCCAACCCTCACATTAAAAACATTCGCAAACTGCTCGATCGTAAGCAGAGGGAGAAGGAGCAATTGTTTTTGGTTGAGGGTGTGCGAATAGTGGGCGAAGCATTGGCCGAAAACTGGCTAATTGAGGAGGTGATCATTTCGCCTGAATTAGTTGGCGATGGTTTTGCACGCCAGCTTATTTCACAAATTCACGAGAAAAAAGTTAATGCCATTGCGGTAGATGGAAAAGTATTCGCATCCATATCAAAAAAAGATGGTCCAAAAGGGTTAGCCGCAGTTCTCCACCAACGCTGGTTTCCAATCGATTCGATTCTAAAGGAACCCGGTTTGTGGATCGGTCTGGATCGGATACAGGACCCTGGTAACCTTGGGACAGTTATGCGAACTGCTGATGCGGTCGGTGCGAAGGGGATTATTTTGATTGATGACTGTACTGACCCTTATGATCCGGGCTCAGTTCGCAGCAGCATGGGTGCTATCTTTACGATGCAATTAATCAAAACTAGCAGTGTAAGTTTTCAAGATTTTGTCAAACGCAGCCATTCAATTGTGATCGGATCCAGTGATTCTGCCGCGCAAGATTACCGTTTGGTCAATTATGAGGGCGAATTAATTCTATTGATGGGTAGTGAGCGTCAAGGTCTCTCTGATGGATTGCGGGATTTATGCAATCAACTTGTCTGCATCCCGATGATCGGCAAAGGTGACTCTCTCAACCTGGCCATTGCCACCGCGGTTCTCCTTTATGAGATTTATAATAAAAACCATCCGGTTCAGGAGGGTGTATGATCGCTTCAATTCAAGGTAAAGTGATTCAAAAAGGCAAAGATCATCTGGTGATTTCTGTTGCAGGAATCGGGTTCCAGATATTTACCACTCATGAGGTGGTCGATAATGCCCAACTCGGAGAAAACTTCTCTTTATTTTCCCAATTAATTGTTCGTGAGGACTCGCTTACATTATATGGCTTCGTTGATGAGCAGGAGAAGGTGTATTTTAACCTTCTTTTGGGAGTCAGTGGGGTTGGCCCACGACTTGCAATTTCAATCCTGAGCACCCTTTCCATTGATACCATAAATCACTCTGTACTCGCTGAACAAGCCGAAATTTTTAATCGTGTACCCGGTGTAGGTAGAAAGACAGCGCAGAAGATCATCATCCATTTACAGGGCAAGATTCAGGAATCAGCCAGCGAAAAGTCACCTGTTAGTGGGCTAAAAGAAACAGATATCGAGGTGATGGATGCCCTGACCGCGTTGGGATACAGTATCGTTGAAGCCCAGGCAGCAATTCAAACCATCCCGCGCGATACAGCCGATTCGGTCGAAGAGAGGCTCTTAGCCGCCCTAAAATATTTCTCATAGTAAGTCGCTTAGCGTAATTTTTTACATTCAATCCAGCTAGACTTTTTTACGCCTTTCAGGTATGATTTTAATGTTAAGTTTTAACATCCAGGTCTAAAAAAAACCAAATTTGAGAGGGTAATTCGTGGAAGATTCAATTCAATTGTTAAAATCATTGACAGAAGCGCAAGGTGTTTCAGGCTATGAAAAGCCCATCCGCGAAATAATAGAACAGCATTTTACATCCCTGGGGACAATTCATCGAGACCAAATTGGCAGCATTGTTGTAGAAAAAATGGGAACCAGCGCAGCACCCAAAGTAATGCTGGCAGGTCATATGGATGAAATTGGCTTCATGGTGAAATATATTTCGAAGGAAGGCTATATTCGCTTCATCCCGTTAGGCGGTTGGTTTGATCAGGTCTTATTAGGTCAGCGGGTCGTCATCAGCACCAGTAAAGGGGATGTGAAGGGTGTAATTGGGGTGAAACCGCCCCATCTTCTTTCTGCCGAAGAGCGGAAAAAAGTGGTCGAAAAAAGTGACATGTATATTGACATTGGCGCAATTTCTCGACAGGAAGTTGACGAAGCAGGTGTTCGTGTAGGTGACCCCATTATTCCGGACGCTCAATTTGAAGTGTTGAACAATGGGAAGAGTTTATTGGGAAAGGCATTTGATGACCGGGTCGGCGTTGGTATTATGATTGAAGTTCTCAAAGATTTCCAAAATGTTGACCATCCCAACACGATTTTTGCCGCAGCGACCGTTATGGAAGAAGTTGGCCTACGTGGTGCAACAACAACCGTAGATTTAATCAAACCTGACATTGCCATTATTTTAGAGGCTGATATTGCTGGTGATGTCCCAGGGGTAAAGCCGGAAGAGACCGAAATTAAATTAGGCAGTGGCCCAGGAATTCTTTTCTATGATGCTCGCATGATACCAAACCTGAGACTACGAGATTTTGTCCTTGAAGTGGCAGAAGAGAGTAATATTCCCACACAAATATCCATGATTACCGGTGGGGCTACTGACGGGGGTGCAATTCATCTTTATAAAACTGGTGTGCCCACGATAGTAGTTACTGTACCCGCTCGTCACATCCATTCGCATAGCTCAATTATTCATTATGATGATTACGTTCACGCCCGCCAGCTTGTTTTTGAATTGATCTCGCGTTTAGATGAGGATCAAATTTCAAAAATAAGGTACTAATCCACGGAGGTTTGATGAGTCACCCAATAAATTCATTTACAAAGGATTTCATTAATAAAATTGAACAATTTGAACCCGGTTTTGAATTGCGCAGTATTGGTGAGGTTACCGAAGCCGGCGATGGTATAGCGCAGGTCAATGGCTTGTCCGAAATACGTTCTCAAGAACTTGTGCAATTTGAGAATGGCGTCATGGGAGTGGCATTCAACCTTGAGAAAGATAGCGTTGGTGTCATTATCCTTGGCGATTATGCCAGGGTTTCTGAAGGAATGAGAGTTTATTCCACCGGGCGAATCTCCTCTGTTCCGGTCGGTGATGGTCTTCTTGGGCGCGTAATCAACGCTCTTGGTGAACCATTGGATGGAAAAGGTCCGATTACTTTTTCTGAGTTTCGACCGATTGAACGAATTGCGCCGGGAGTAATTGAACGCCAGGATGTGGATTCACCTGTTCAAACTGGTATTATTGCGATCGATGCTCCCATTCCGATTGGACGCGGCCAGCGTCAATTGATCATTGGTGACCGACAGACCGGAAAAACCGCCATAGCCATTGATACGATAATCAATCAAAAAGACAAAGATCTGATTTGTATTTATGTATCAATCGGACAAAAAAAATCGGCTGTTGCTCGCACAATCGCCCTCCTTGAACGATTTGGGGTAATGGAAAACACGATCGTCGTCATGGCTGCTGCAGATGAATCCGCTGCATTGCAATACATCGCACCTTATTCAGGCTGCACAATAGGCGAATATTTCATGGAATCTGGCAGAGATGCCCTGGTGGTTTATGATGATTTGAGTAAACATGCCTGGGCTTACCGGCAGGTTTCCTTGTTGCTGCGCAGACCTCCAGGTCGTGAAGCTTATCCGGGAGATTTATTCTACTTACACTCCCGTCTCCTGGAACGGGCAGCCCGGCTGGCAGCTGATTATGTCATCCTTCCCAGAAAAGATGCCGATGGTGATTTTAGAATGCCGGCAGAATTTGAAGGTGAGGTATTTAAAGGTCCACAATCAAGGGAATTAGCTGAAAAAGCGTTAAAAAGTTACCCGGAAATGGATCAATTTGTGGTTACAAAGGTAAAAGGTACCGGTGGCTCATTAACTGCTTTGCCAATTATCGAAACCTTACTTGGCGATGTATCAGCATATGTTCCTACCAATGTGATTTCGATCACAGATGGGCAAATTTACCTTGAATCAGCGCTTTTTAACGCCGGTATTCGGCCTGCGATTAATGTTGGTATTTCAGTTTCACGCGTCGGGGGCTCAGCCCAAACAAAAGCGATGAAACAGGTAGCCAACCGACTACGATTAGATTTAGCAAGTTTCCGAGATTTGGCTGCCTTTGCCCAATTTGGCGCGGATCTTGATAAAGCCACACAGGACCAGCTCAATCGCGGTTTGCGTCTTCAAGAGATTCTCAAACAGCCGCAGTATGAACCCATGGAATTAAAGAATCAGGTGATGATTTTATTTGCCGGTGTAAATGGTTATACTGACAAGGTTGCTGTTGAACAAATAAAAGAATACCAGAATAGATTGTTGCGTTTTTTAGAAGTCACACATCCGGAAATTGGACGATCCATCCAAACTAAAAAAAGGATTACTTCAGAAATTGAAAGCAAGCTGCGTGAGGCAATCCAAATATTCAATTCAACCTGGAAATGATGAGAGATAACCAATTATGACATCTGCTCTTGAAATGCGTGTTCGAATAAAGAGTATCAAAAATCTGTCACAGGTTACTCGAGCGTTGCAAACTGTCAGTGCCAGCAAGGTGCGAAAATCGATGCAGGCAGTCAAGGCGACAACTCCCTATGCTGAAAAGGCATGGAAGGTGGTTGTTCACCTGGGGAGGCAATCTGACCATCAAAGCCTTCATCCCTTATTGGCTTCGCGGCCAGAGATTAAGAATACTCTGGTTATATTAATAACAAGTGATCGCGGTTTGGCGGGTTCTTACAATGTGAATATTGTCCGAAAAACTTTGCAAAAATTTTTAGATTATCCCAATCCTGTAGCCTATGTGGCCGTTGGAAAAAAAGGGCGCGATCTGCTTTCGCGCCGAAAACAGAGAATTTTAGCCGATTTTGACAAATTACCCACATCACCTCAATTCAGTGATGTTTCCGCGATAGGCTGGCTGGCGGTGGATGAATTTCTTGATGGGAATTATGATGAGGTATATGTGGCATACACCCATTTTGAAACCATGATTAAGCAAAGTCTCGAAATTCGCAAAATACTTCCCCTGGACGTAGAATATGGTAACCCGACAGAAGAAGGATACAACGTCACCCATCACAAGACGAACGCTGTCTTTACTTACGAACCGGGTCAGTCGGAAGTTTTGGATACAATTGTACCCAGATTTACAGCCTTGCAGATTTATCAATCGATATTATCTGCCCAGGCAAGCGAGAATGCTGCCCGAATGATTGCCATGCAAAATGCGACTGAGAACGCAACTGAACTAATCTCAATTTTGCAAATGCAATACAATAAGGCCCGACAACAAAGCATTACCAATGAAATGTTGGATATTGCTGGTGGTGCAGAAGCATTAAATGCAAAATAAGCGGAGCTTTGATCTCAACCTGAACAATACCTTCATTGGAGGATGGAAATGGAACAAGAGAACGGAAAAGTAATTCAAGTACAAGGTGGGGTAGTAGATGTCCAATTTCCTGGCACAAATCTGCCGGATTTGTATGAAGCTTTGGAGATCCCCTTAGATGAGGGTGGTGTATTGGTTTTAGAAGTTCAAAAACAACTTCCCAATAACTGGGTACGTTGTATCTCAATGGGTTCCACAGATGGATTGCAACGTGGTGCAGAATGCGAACGTACGTTTAAATCAATTATGGTACCGGTTGGACCTGAGATTTTGGGGCGCATTTTTAACGTGCTAGGTGAGCCGATAGATAATAAAGGTAAGGTGGAGACGAAATTAAAATATCCTATTCACCGCCCAGCTCCAAAATTTGCTGATCAATCTACCAGGGTAGAGGTGTTTGAAACGGGATTGAAAGTAGTTGATCTTATTGCTCCGTTTACCAAAGGTGGAAAAACAGGCATTTTCGGCGGCGCCGGCGTTGGAAAAACAGTCATTATCATGGAATTAATTCGAACCATCGCCACGGTTCACCAGGGAAATTCTGTGTTTGCCGGTGTGGGAGAACGAACTCGTGAAGGAACACAGCTCTATCGCGAAATGATGGAGTCTGGTGTAATGAAAGATACGGTAATGGTATTTGGGCAGATGAACGAGCCCTCTGGTGTCCGCTTGCGTGTAGCCTTGACTGCTCTTTCTATGGCGGAGTATTTCCGCGACCAGGGAAAGGATGTTCTTCTTTTTATTGATAACATTTTTCGCTTCACCCTTTCAGGGTCTGAAGTTTCAGCACTGCTGGGACGCATGCCTTCTGCAGTGGGATATCAACCGACATTGGCAACAGAAATGGGAGAACTTCAAGAACGAATTACTTCCACCCGGACTGGCTCAATCACTTCCATGCAGGCAGTTTATGTCCCTGCAGATGATTATTCTGACCCCGCTCCAGTAGCAACTTTCACCCATCTGGACGCGACGATTGCATTGGAGAGATCCATTGCAGAAAAGTCGATTTATCCAGCGGTGGATCCATTGGCTTCTACCTCACGGATTCTTGACCCGAAAATTGTAGGTGAAGATCATTACAACACGGCCAGAGAAGTTCAACAGGTGTTGCAAAGGTATAAGGATCTTCAGGATATCATCGCAATTTTGGGTATCGATGAGCTTGGGGAGGATGACAAACTGACCGTTTCACGAGCGCGTAAGATTGAGCGGTTTTTCTCTCAACCAATGTTTGTTGCGGAACAATTTACTGGAATAGAAGGCAGGTATGTTCCTCTCAAAGAAACCATACGCGGTTTTCGTGAAATATTAGATGGCAAGCATGACAATCTTCCAGAACAGGCTTTTTACATGGTCGGGTCGATTGATGACGTTGTGGTCAAAACAGAACAAATGAAACTTGCAGGATAGATATATGCCAATACGTTGTGAAATAGTTTCTCAAGATCGAGTGGTGTATAGCGGTGAAGCTTCCATGGTCATTGTTCCTGGGGCAGATGGTGTGATGGGTATCCTTCCCAAACACTCGCCCCTTTTGACGACACTTGCATTTGGAGTTATTACGGTTGTTACAAATAATGAACGTGATTATTTCACAGTGGCTGGCGGTATTGTTGAAGTTCAGCCAGATCAGGTCACCATCCTGGCTGATGCAGCCGAAAATGTAGAGGAAATTGATATTTCAAGGGCTGAAGCAGCAAAATCCAGGGCTGAAAATATGCTGGGTGAGCAACGCTCCCTTACTCCCGAGGATATGGAATCATTACGTAACAGCTTACGAAGATCTTCACTTCGCCTGGACGCTATCAGGAAGTTTAGAAAAGGGAAAGATTTTCAACGGTTTCGTGGTTAGCCCGTCTTAATTTTTCCAAACAATTGAAAGGTTGATACAAAAAGAATGGCAGTTTTCTCTAGAGAGTTAGGAATCGACCTCGGAACGATGAATACTGTGATTGTAGAAGGCAGTCAGGTGATCTTGATGGAGCCGACAGTTGCAGCTGTAGTAGTAAACGAGCGTAAAATGGTGGAATGGGGTCAATCTGCGCGCGATATGCTGGGTCGAGTTTCCGAATCGATTGAGGTAATCCGTCCCCTACAGCATGGTGTCATCGCTGAATATAGCATCACTGAGTTGTTAATGTCAGAAATGATTCGTAAAGTTGGGGGTTCACGATTCTTAAGTTCACGTAAAATAGCTGTCACCACGCCTTACGGGGTGACCTCGGTTGAGCGGCGCGCTGTGGAAGCGGTAGCGCTTACATCTTCGCGTGAGGTTTACATTGTTTCTCAACCGGTTGCCGCTGCATTAGGGGTGGATTTACCAATTGGCACGCCAACTGGAAATATGATCATCAGTTTAGGTGGCGGGACTCATCAGGCTGCCGTGATGGCGATGTGGGATATTGTCACCGGTGAGACAGCCAAAACCGGTGGTATGGCTTTCGATGACGCAATTGCAACTTATATTCGCAAAAAATTCGGAGTTATCATCGGCCAACCCACAGCAGAAAAATTGAAAATATCCATCGGTTCTGCCATACAAAGTGAAGATCAGCGCAGCATGGAAATTCAGGGACAGGACCAGGTAACCGGATTACCCAAACCAGTTAATATTACCCGGGATGATATTGTCGACGCGCTCTCAACCCCGCTTAATGACCTGGTAACTATGATTCGGCATGTTCTCGAAAAAACTCCGCCCGAATTGATTTCGGATATCATCGATCGCGGGGTTGCCTTATGTGGCGGCGGCGCCATGCTTACTGGCATCGATAAATACCTGACCAAGGCTTTGGGTATTCCAGCCTACCTGGTTGACAATCCGATGACGTGTACTGCTGAAGGAGCTGCCAGAGCGCTCTCTATGAAAAATGTGTTGAAACGTTCTTTGATGCGTGTCTAGCGCTTTCAGACTGGATAAATATATAAATTTGATTGAGTCTTAAAGCATGCTATTTTAAATAGTATGTCATATGTTGCAATTCAATGATCGGATCGATATATTGAATTTGAATTTCTACTGGAACTTTGAGAATTACTGGGGCATAATTCAGAATTGATTGTATACCGGCTCGAACAAGTTTATCAGCTACATCTTGCGCGTGCTCTGTGTCGACTGTTATCATGGCTACTTGAATTTTATGTTTTCGGATCAATTTTTCCAGGTCAGCAATATCCAGGATCTCAAAACCGGCGACGGATTGTCCTATTTTGGCCGGATCAGCATCAAAAATGCATTTAATTTCAAATCCGTGATGATTGAACCCCTGGAAATTTACAATTGCATGACCTAAAAAGCCCACTCCGACCAATGCCATGTTCCAAACCCGGTTTACGTTTAAAATATCTTCGAGACAATCAATTAGATAGGCAATGGAGTAACCAGTTCCTTGTTTGCCAAATTCGCCAAAGTGAGATAAATCTTTGCGGATCTGGGCAGCAGAGATACCAAGCTTGAAACCTAAATCTTTGGATGAAGTATTAATCTCACCGGCCTTTGCCAGCCTTTTCAACATTTGTAAGTAAAGAGGCAAACGGGCTACAACAATATCGGGTACCTGGCTATTTTCCATTTTTTTGATTCCGTTCAATTGGATGAATTTGATAGCATATGTTAAATTTATCACAAAAATGTCATTTTTCAATTGATTATATACATGTTTGTATTGAACGCACTATGACTGTTGATAAATCAAAAAAAAACCACTAGAATCTCAGGTGGTTTTTTTGATTTACTTGATAATATTTTTAGTCTCTGCGGGAACCGGTTAATAAGAATACATAGTAGATTAACGTTGAAATTGCCTGAATTGCGCCGGCTACATATGTCAGGGCTGCAGCATCAAGAACGCTTTTGATACCACGCGATTCTTCCTGGTAGATCATGCCTGAATTTGAAAGCCAGGCCTTGGCTCGGTTGCTGGCGTTGAATTCCACCGGCAGGGTGACCAATGCAAATAAAGCTGTTGCACCGAAGAGAATGACCCCTGCCCAGGCAAGACTCTGCCAATTTAATAACAATCCACCAATAAAGATAATTGGACCCAACCAGCTGCCAAATTGAACACTTGGCACCATTGCAGAACGGATCTTCAGCGCAAAATAATCCTCACCATCCTGCACTGCATGTCCGGCTTCATGGGCTGCAACACCGGCTGAGGCGACACTGTTTCCTCGAAATATCTCAGGGCTTAATCGCAGCGTTTTTGAGCGTGGATCATAGTGATCGGACATAAACCCTTTTGTTTCTTCGATTCTAACTTCGTTCAGTCCATTTGAGTCCAGCATTCTTCGGGCAACCTGTGCCCCGGTATAGCCGGTAGTGGTTCTTACCTTGGAATATTTATTTAAGGCTCCTTTAACTTTTATTTGTGCCCAAAATCCCAATAAAAGAGCCGGAAGGCTGAAAAGGAGATACAAACCATAGCCACCAAACCCTATCATCTAATTTACCTCTTTCTAATTATAGTAATCATCCTACTGAGTATATTGAGGGATTATTAAGATAATTTAATAAATTTGTATATTCTTTATAAATATTTTGTGCGCCCGCCGAGACTCGAACTCGGACTTCTGCCTTCGGAGGGCAACGTGATGTCCATTTCACTACGGGCGCGTACCACCATTAAACCTGTTTATTTTACCATGCCAGTCATTGAAAAACAGCATAGAAGATTATTGTTGCATTAGAATTGATGCAAGCAGTAATCCTTTTCATCCAATATTTAACCGGAGAAGAGATCGCTGATTGCATCTCGATCAGGGCGTTTAAGTAACTGCTTTCCCGCGGGAGTAGTAAAATAAACCTCACTACCGTCATCCTCGAATTTGCCGATGAGGCTGCACTTGATCTCTGCGCTGTTGAGGTATTCAATCATTGCGTTCGTGAAAGTTGGGTCAACTGCAGCAATGAGGGCACCTGACGAAATCGTTTGAAGCGGGTCAATATTGAAATGGTCACATATTTTTTTTGAAAGCGGCGAAATTTGATCTATTTTCGGATCGAAGTGAATCGATTTATTGGCTGCGATTGAAAATTCACATAAAGCGCCTGCCAAACCACCTTCGGTAGGGTCGTGCATCGCATGAACACCGCCGAAGGCAAGTGCCATTTGGGCAGGTTTGTAAACGGAGATACCAGGATCAAATAGATATTGTTTTGCCTCTATTACCTCAGCATCGCTCAGAAAAGTTGCCAGTTCGGACTCAAGCTCATAGGCTAAAATGGCCGTCGTCTCGATTGCCAGATCTTTTATCAAGATAACATCATCGCCAGTTTGAATAAAATCTGGTGAGATAAAATCATCCTTATTCACTTCACCCAATAATGTCGCCGATATAATCGGGCGGTCTAGATTGTGCGTGATTTCAGTGTGTCCGCCAACGAAAGAAATGCCAAATTCCTGGCAGGCAGCAAATAGTTGGGCGGCAATATTATTAACCAGATGCTCATTGGTTTTATTTTCCGGTAAAAGAATAGTAGCAACCATCCATTTCGGTGTTGCACCTGTAGTGACGATGTCATTTAGATTGACCTGGACTGCGTACCATCCGATATTTTCAGTTGCAAAAGTGATTGGATCTGTTTTCACCACCAAATAATTTGTCCCCAGGTCAATAACGGCGCAATCCATACCGGTTCGCGGACCAACAATTATCCGCGAATCGAGAATCGGTGCTAATTTGACAATTCGATCAGCAATTTCTGGCGGTAATTTTCCTACAGGCAGAATTTCCATTTAGTTCTCCAATACCCAAACTAATAAATAAAATCACGTATGTCGTACCTGCTGATATGCGGGGTACCGCGTGCAGAAAAAGATAAACCATTGGCTATTTCTTCTCCCTGATGAGAACGCTCTTCTTGATTCAAAGGAATTAAGTTTATTTGATAGGCTTTTTTTGCGTAATCTGAGCCTTCGTTTTCGACCAGTTCCGAGAAGTATATAATATCATCTGCATCCAGATCCATCTTATTAATTATTTGAATTGTATCCTCTATATGCGCTTTTTCAAATTGCTTACCGCCCGCACCTGTAAGAATGATAATCGCCACAGCGATACCAGCAGCTTTGATGGCTTTTACAGCCAGTAGAACGTCTTCTGATTTGCCGGGTTTTTGCAAATACTTAAGTAAATTATTGTTGCCACTCTCCATGCCAATATAAACACGCTTGAGACCTTTACATGCCAACGATTTGTAATCCTGAACCGTCTTCTTTTCACCACTGAAGCCGTCTAAAAATGCGAATAAACCACCCAGCCCCTCCACATCGAGGTTATTATGAAGGATCTCCAATCGAGGAAGCAGCAATTGCATGGGAACCACCAGGGCATTGGCGTCACCTAAAAATATCGTTCTCCTGAGGTTCAAACTGGCATCCAGGTAGTTTTTTACAGCAAGGATATGTTCCTCAAATTGAAATTCGTTTTTTATCCGAAATGGTCGCTCTTTGTAAAAGCTGCAGAATGTGCATGTATTAAAAGAACATCCTTCTGTTAATTGAAGAACAAGCGACATATACTGATCGGGAGGTAAAATACCAACCGGTTTATAAACTTGCTCGAATCGTTTGACATCCGCAACATAAAATTCTGTAGTAAGAATGGATAATTTGAGGATTTCTTGGATGGTCTCAAGCGGAATTACAGTTGCGGTGGCTAATTTTTGCGTAATAATCCCATGATACAAATCAGAACATGCTTGATGAGAAGCCATCAATAAGTGATCTCTTTCCAACGGTTGCAAATAGCGACGGTGTAATATTTCTCTACCGGAGTTCCACTTTGCTACAATTGTGCCGTTCAAACCACACCGATAAGAAATCCCATCTTTTAATGCGGTCCATAGTCGGCCAGATTTATCAAAGCTATAAACCGTCGTGGCACCGTGACTTTCCAGACTGATTGTCAGGCTGACTGGTTTAATGCTCATCGTTATTGAAATGTCATTTAATTTTCCAAAAATTACCATATTTGGCTGCTTTTATTATGGGATTGTATCAAATCAATTGGCGTGCCTAATATTTTCCTTTATAATTGCCAAAAACTAAAGGTTCATATGCAAATTTATTTTATCAGGCACGCGCAATCTGAAAACAATCATCTTTATGATATCAACGGTACTGGAGCAGGGCGAAGTGAGGATCCTGATTTAACGAAAAAGGGAGAGCAACAGCTTAAGTACTTGCGGCGATTTCTTTCAAAAAAGACTGATCAACTCCCATCCCTAAACGGGAAGGATTATCAAAATCGCACTGGTTTTCATTTCACACATCTCTATGCCAGTCCCATGGTACGTGCAGTCAAAACCGGGTGGGAAGTGGCTGCCCTTTTCAATTTACCCTTACAACTGTGGGTTGATCTACATGAAGGAGGTGGTATTTTTCAGAATAATGAGGGGGAAGAACCTGGCAATTTGCCCGGAAAAACCTCTGCTTATTTTAGTGAAAATTACCCCGGAATCCTCCTGGACGAGGAGATTACGCCGGAAGGATGGTGGAATAAACCTTTTGAACCATGGGAAGGGCGTCCATTAAGGGCGGAGCGTGTTTGGGAGCGTTTATTGACTATGCACGGACCAGATGACAGTATCGCGCTTTTCAGCCATGGAGGATTTTACAACCACTGGCTGTCGGTTATTTTAGGTACTGTTTCCGTGGATGACTTCTCCTTGAAAGAGAAGGTTTTCTTTGAATTGAACAACACGGGCATCACCCGCATCGATGTAAATTTAGAAAAAAACAAATTCAGGATTTACTATAATAATAAAATCGATTTCTTGCCAGATGACTTGATTACTTAAAAAAAATAAAGTGTCGAGATAAGCGTTACGATCAAGCTTATAGTGACACCATTCTTTTAACCTGCACCTATAAATGCAAAGCTAAAAGATTCTCAACAACATTCATCTTCTCACAATCCGATCTGGCCGTTATAATAACAAGAACCTATTAATACTTCACAAGAAATTACGGAGGTGAATTCCAAGAAATGTAACGTCAAAAAGGTTAGGATAGCGCATGGACCATTACCCAATGGTTGACGAGGAAGAAGGTTCCCCAAAGCGATTTGGGGTTAACCGGGGAGCGAAAGCGTTGCTCAGCCCCCGGTAAAATCGAAAGGTCAGCGGATGCCTTCCAGGTGCATGTCACCTGTACCTACACCTTAATTTAATAGAATCTCTATTTAATTTGCTATTTATTTGGAGTAGGCATATGTGTGGAATTGTTGGTTATATCGGTGATCGTGATGCGACCCCGATCATTATTAACGGATTGAAAAAACTGGAATACCGTGGATATGACTCTGCGGGAATTGCGGTTTTGCAAAATGGAAAGATTGAAATTCGGCGGGATGCCGGAAAGCTCAATAAATTAACTGCTATTGTTGAAATGCAGCCACTTAATGGGCATCTGGCGATTGGTCATACCCGTTGGGCGACCCATGGAATGCCCACAGCCAATAACGCCCATCCTCACATTGGAAGCAATGGGGAGGTTGTCGTTGTTCACAATGGTATCGTCGAGAATTACCTTGAGCTCAAAGAGGAACTACTTTTGAAAGGGGTAACATTTAAATCTGAAACAGATTCAGAGACGATTGTTAATCTGATAGAGCTTTACCTCGCCAGCGGGCTGAGTTTTGAACAGGCTACTCTGGCCGCATTGAAGCGATTAAAAGGCGCTCATGGAATCGTTACTTTTACCACACGCGAGCCAGACAAAATTATTGCTGCCCGTATTGGAAATGCCGGTGGGGTCGTGGTAGGATTGGGTGAAAATGAAAATTACATCGCATCGGATATCCCCGCGATTCTTGACCACACCCGCCGGATGATATTTCTTGAATCTGAAGAACTCGTGGTCCTTACCCGTGAAAATGTTCTTATTAAAGATTTTTCGGGCAATATAATCCAGCCTGATATCCAGGTTATTTCGTGGGATCCGGTATCCGCAGAGAAAGGTGAATATCGCCATTTTATGCATAAAGAAATCCATGAGCAGGTGCGTTCTTTGACGGACACTTTGGCAGGGAGAGTGGATTTCGAAAAAGGTTTAATTCAATTGCCACAGCTTAATCTGACACCGGAATTAGCCCGATCCATTGATCGAATCATTATTACTGCTTGTGGTACAGCAGCTTATGCGGGAATGGTCGGAAAATTCTTAATCGAGCACATCGCCCGTATCCCGGTAGAAGTGGATATTGCCTCTGAATTCCGCTACCGCAATCCTGTCATTGATGAGAAAACAGTCGTTATTGCGATCAGCCAATCGGGTGAAACAGCCGATACGCTGGCTGCGATGGAACTCGCCAAGCGAAAAGGCGCTACACTGTGGTCAATTGTCAATGTGCTCGGTTCTCAGGCCATGCGGATCGCTGATGGATTTATTTCGATGCAGACTGGCCCAGAGATTAGCGTTGCCTCCACCAAGGCTTTTACTGCACCATTGGTTGATTTATACATGGTCGCTATCTTACTGGCAGATATGCGCGGAGTGATATCAATCGCTGAAAGAAAAGAAATGGTGGCAGATCTGCGGCTTGTTCCCGCTCTGGTGGGGCAGGTCCTTGAACTGGACAAGACGATCTTAAATATTGCGAAAGAATTTAAGTTTATGCGCAATGCCCTTTACATTGGCCGCGGCATCAACATGCCAATCGCCTATGAAGGTGCCCTCAAATTGAAGGAGATCTCGTATATTCATGCAGAAGCCTATCCTGCCGGTGAAATGAAACATGGTCCGATCGCATTAGTGGATCGCGATTTACCTGTTCTGGCAATTGCTCCCATGGATCCCTGGTACGAGAAAATGCTCAGCCAGATTGAGCAAGCAAAAGCCCGTGGGGGTTCTGTTTTGGTTATTTCTACTGAGGGAGATGAACGAATCAAGGAAATCGCGGACCATATTTTCTGGATACCGAAAACACCCTGGCTGTTGAGCCCGGTGATTACCGTAATCCCGTTGCAGTTGTTTGCGTATCATATTGCATCATTGCGTGGTTTGGATGTTGATCAACCACGCAATCTTGCCAAATCAGTCACCGTGGAGTAGTAAATTGATTATCGGTTGCGTGTAATCCAGCTATCCATGTTCTCTGGTCGTTGAAATGAGAAGAGACTCTCTAAGAGAAGATTGGGTTCATTTTCCGATACCATCAGGACCTTATGCTGATCATAGATGAAATTTTCATTGAGGGCATGGTTCACCAGGGTAATTAGCGGATCATAATAGCCACGAGTATTTAATAAGCCAATGGGTTTGTGGTGGAGACCAATCTGAGCCCAGGTTAAAGTCTCGAATAATTCATCAAACGTCCCAAATCCACCTGGCAGGGCGATAAATGCGTCTGCCATTTCGCTCATCCTGGCTTTTCGTAATTGGATGTGGTTTACTACTTCCAGTTGGCTGAGATGGGCGTGGATGAGTTGTGGTTGGTTGAGGTTATCAGGTACGATACCGATGACAACACCCCCAGCTTCCAATGCACCGTCTGCTACTGCACCCATCAGTCCCGTCTTACCTGCGCCATAAACGATCTCGATTGCGTTTTCTGCCAGCAATTTGCCGGTCTGATAGGCAGCCTGATAATACTCAGGGCGCAGGCCATCTGCAGACCCACAGTAGACACAAATTCTTTTAATTTCATTTTTAACAATTGTCAAATTATCCTCATTTATTTTCTGGGATTAGTATTTAAAATTGCTACCACCAATAAATTCTCGAATAACAGAATCAGTGGGAATTAAAGATTCATCTTTAAGTGCCGGGATATCTTCCAGCGCAGCCAGTGTCCTTTTTGCCCGGAAAAAGGCGTCCGTTTTTAATGGATCAAATTCAAAACTAGTGATCCATTTTTTAAAATCTTCAACCAACCGAGTTTTATAGAAAGACAGTTCATACGGCATAGCTGAGTTTATGATGTAATCTACAGTGGAAATAAAGGGAATGATGTTGCGCATTTCACTTGCGCGAACATAATGCCAATGCATTAGTGTCTTGGTGGGGTCATAAGAGCGGTGCGTTGCGTCGCGCAGCATGCGGCGCATAAGGCGGATATCAGTCCAGCGAATATATTCCCCAAAGGAAGTCTTCATTTGCAGCAGCGGTTCAAGATAGAGCTTAAATTTGTGCTCATCGCTGACACTATCAGTCATAGGGGGGTAAAGCCCGTGAAGACTATCAATCAGAATGATTTCATTTTTGGCCAGGCGCATTGGTGTCAAAGCGCCGCTGCGCGTTCCAGTTTTAAAATCGTAAAAAGGAACTTGAATTTCTTTCCCGGCAACCAATTGAGATAAGTGCAGGTTGATTAACTCCAAATCGAGAGCCTGCGGGGTCTCAAAGTCGTAATCGCCAAACTCATCTTTGGGGTGCATCTCTAAATTGAAGAAGTAATTGTCAACATTTAAGGTTGTCAATTTAAGGCCGATGTGTTCCAGGCGTTGACCAAGTTTGATCGTGCTGGTTGTCTTTCCGGAAGAGGAAGGACCAGTAATAATGACAATTTTCAGATTGTCTTTATTAAGAGCAACCATTTCTGCAGCATTTTCAATATCTTCTTCATATTTCTGCTCGCTGGCTGCGATTATCTCTGAAATTTCACCTTTCTCAATTCTGCGGGCGAGCCCTGAAGTCGTGTTCAGATCCTGTTCAATCGCCCAATCGAGCACATGCCAGATTTTCGCCCAGGGGATATTTACGGATGGGCGTGAAGCTAATTCTGCCCGCTCCTGCCTCTTCTTTGTGCGATCATCCCGATAAAGAATATAGGCTTTGGCAACTTTAACGTATCCATTTTCGATTAAAACTTTTTCAACGGTATCTTGAATATCTTCAATGCTGGGAATTTGATCTGGAGAATAATGTTTTTCCAAATCAGCCACCACAAGATCGCTGATTTTCTGCGATCTTTCCAGATCCCGATCCCCAACCGCTACCGAGGCTCGATATATCGCGTTGGTAATCCGCTCCGGGGTAAAAGGGACAACTGCTCCGCTGCGCTTCAGTACCTGCGTAATTTTGCTCATTTATTCACCATTTTAGTTCTATTCTACTCAATTTATACGAAAACTCAATCTGAGGGATGAAAGCTTTTATTGGCAGGTTTGATATCCACCCGAAATCTGCAATTATGATATCCCAATATTGAATGTAAGTGGCTGCATGGCTGAGAGGTAATTTCCGAAATTAACCTTAAATCGATTTTACAAAAATCTGGGTATTTTTCAAGTAAAAGGCGGTAAGGACAGTTGTTGATAATTACTTCCGGTCCAAGCGCTTGGGATTCCCAGCGTGCCTGGTAGTTGCGTTCATTTAGTGCCTTAATTAGCAGGTTTAAGCGCTGAATTAAGGGTAAATGTGGCTCAATATCCACTTTTTTGTATAACGCGCTATAAACCTCATTAATCACCTTTTCGAATAGGTTGGTATTTTCAAAAAGCAGCTCTACTATTTCAACATAATTGTCTGGCAGATGGGTGGGATTCAACGTAAATCGTCGAGCAGGTCTTCCCCGTGAAATGTTTGTAGCCGGAGCTACCTCGATGATTTTTGCCTGTTCAATTAAAAATTTAAGGTGGTGGCGGATATCTGCTTTTGTAACGTTTATCTGCTGGCTCAGTTCCAACACAGTCGCTGGCAGGTGATTCGACAAAAAATTGATTATTTCTGAACTGGTTGATTTTGTCATATGAATATTGTACAACAATTAAGAAAACAAAATTTTGCTTAATTGAATATTGACACCTGTCTCTTAGAGGTTACAATCAGATTGGTATCAATAGAAATTTCCATTAATGGAGGACATCCCATGGCAGAAGAAGGATTAAATAAACCCGGGGTTGATATACCGGTGGAGATGCAGCATCAGGTAGCCATCACAACCCTCGATCGCATTTACAACTGGAGCCGCTCAAAATCACTATGGCCGATGATGTTTGGGCTGGCTTGTTGTGCAATTGAAATGATGATTACCGCATCCAGCCGCTTTGATTTTTCCCGTTTTGGTATGGAGGTCATGCGTCCTAGTCCGCGGCAGGCTGATGTGATGCTGGTTTCAGGAACAGTCACAAAGAAGATGATCCCGCAAATAGTGCGATTGTACAACCAGATGCCTGAACCAAAGTATGTTTTGGCTATGGGAGCTTGCGCTTCAGGAGGTGGTCCTTTCAAAGAAGGATACAATGTCGTCTCAGGGGTCGATAAATTTATTCCAGTTGATATATATGTTCCGGGGTGTCCGCCCACACCTCAGGCACTTTTACATGGGTTAATTACATTGACAAAGAAAATCGAAAAGGAAAGGCTTAGCGAGGCAGAGTGGTATAAAAAAGATTTTTATGAGGAAATTCCAGTCCCCATTCTTGGACCAGATTTAATTGATCCAAGGAAAATCGATTTGATCAAAAAAGTCACCGAAAATCAGACAGAAAGTCTGGAAGAGCCTCGATCTGGGGAGGAGCCATTATGAGTGAGCCAATTCTCGTTTCAACTATTCCAGATTTCGATGTTCTCTATCCTGAGTATGTTCGTAAGGATGAGCGTCCAGGATATTCAGGTTTCATCATTCAGAGTTCGTCTTTGCTCGAGTTTGCGAAAATTGTCCGTGATGAATGGAGCTATGATTTCCTTACTTCAGTCACCGCTGTTGATTATTTTCCTGAAGGCTTTGAGGTTGTATATCACCTTTTTCGTTCACTGGGTGGCGGAATTTTGACCTTTAAAGTCGAACTCCCTAGAGAGAACCCCCAAATCGATTCTCTCTTTGAGGTCTTCCCCGGCAGCGAATTACAGGAACGCGAAGTCTATGATATGTATGGCATTGTCTTCATCGGTCATCCTGATCTGCGTAGAATTTTAATGTGGGAAGGTTTTGCTGGTTGGCCGTTGCGTAAGGATTGGAAAGAAGCATATTACGAAGAAGAAAGTAAGCCATTTTCTTCGCGCTGGCCTAATGGTGAAGCCGAGAGGGCGGAAACAACCAATCCATTCCAAGCCAATCTCAAATATCCTTCTGGTTTTGACCCGGAAAAATGGGAGCCTGAAGGAGAAGATGCACTCTACATGGGTTTGAAAAAAAGCGGGCAGCAAGACGGTTTGGATACTGATTTCATGGTTGTTAATTTAGGTCCCCAGCATCCTTCTACCCATGGCGTTTTCCGTATGGCAGCGCTTGTGGATGGGGAAACCGTCGTGGATCTTAAGCCGGTGGTCGGTTATTTGCACCGTAACCATGAGAAAATTGGCGAGCGAAATACGTATTTACAAAACATGCCCTTTACTGACCGAATTGATTACATTAACTCAATGAGCAATAATTTTGGATACGCGCTGGCGGTTGAAAAATTAATGGGGATCAAGCCACCAGAGCGCGCTGATTATATTCGCGTCATAATGGCAGAGCTTTCACGAATTCAAAGCCATTTTATGGTGACCGGATTTTTGTTGAATGATTTAGGTGCTTTTTTCACACCTGCCTTATATGCTCTCAAAGAACGAGAATTAATTCTGGATATTTTCGAAGAAGTTTCCGGGTCACGCATGATGTGCAACTATTTCCGCTTTGGTGGGTTGGCACGCGACTTGCCAGAAGGCGTATTGCAAAAAATCCGTGATCTTGTCTTCAATCGACTGCCGCGCAAAATCGATGAAATGGACGAACTTATAACTGAAAATGAAATCGTGACAGCACGCTGCAAAGGTATTGGCGTTTTGAGTGCAGAGCGGGCTATTGCACTTTCGGCGGTTGGGCCGATATTACGCGCTTCGGGGGTCCCATACGACGTCCGCCGGGCCGACCCGTATAGCATCTATGATCGGTTCGATTTTGATGTAATTGTGCGCTATCATGGCGATATTTTCGATCGCTACCTGGTGCGGATAGAGGAAGTTCGCGAAAGTATTCGCATCTTGCAGCAAGCAATCAACCAGATTCCCGAAGGGCCAATATTTGAAGGAAAGTCACAATACCAGGTAAAAGTTCCACCCGGAGAAAGTTATGGAAGAGTGGAAGGACCGCGCGGAGAGCTGGGTTTCTACGTTGTCTCAAATGGTCAATCGAACCCTGTGCGTTATCACATTCGCGCGCCATCTTTTATTAATCTAACTGGTTTACAGGAAATGTGTAGAAATGAAAAGATCGCCGATGTCGTCGCGATTCTTGGATCGATCGATATTGTTCTGGGTGAAGTAGACCGCTAATTTCAGGAGGAAATATGGGCTTTAAAGGCATCATCAAAGGTCTGGGCATAACCTTTAAACATTTTTTCGAAACATATAGCGAAGACCTGAAACAGGGACCGGATCGTTATAAAACTGCGAAGGGCATTCAAGACCGGCTTTCAGCAGATACGAAAGGCATCTTTACTGTTCAATATCCTGAAGAGAAAATTCCCGTTCCTGAGGCTTTTCGTTACATCCCATTTCTAGTGTACGATGAAACAGATGAAGGAGGGCGTGATATCCGCTGCACATCTTGTGGAATTTGTGCTAAGGTATGTCCACCGCAGTGTATTTGGATTACACGTTCCGTCAATCAAGAAACCGGAAAACCTGTACCCAAGCCCGAAAAATTCTTTATTGACATCGATATCTGTATGAACTGTGGATTGTGCGCAGAATTTTGTCCCTTTGAAGCGATTCGCATGGATCATGATTATGAGATTGCCAGCTTTGAAAGGATGGATCATCACATTTATGACCTGGAGAAATTGCTGAAACCGGCTTCTTATTATGCGAGAATCCATCCCACACAATATGCAGAGGAAGAGGCGGCGAGATTGGAAAAAGAAGCCAAAAAAGCAGCCGCCCGGGCCGCTAAGACTACCTAGAAGAAGGGAATGTGAAATATCATGTATAATTCGGATACGGAAGTAATATTCCCCTTACGCGCAGTACCTTTTTTAAAAGGTTTACGTGGTCCGGAGTGGGACCAGTTGATAGATTTTATTTTAAGTGACCAGGTGAAACAACAAGAACAGTTAGCGTTTATATTAATGGTTGTAAGGCTGGTTGGTTGTTCAGGGTGTAATGCTGATTCTTTTCGAGCCATGCGCGGATGTACTAAATGCGCTCAGCAATCAATCAAACGATATCGCGGAGAAGATCAGGATTTGATAAAGTTATACGAGAAAGCGAAACAAGAAATTCAAAATAATACCCGTAATGGGTAAGTGATACCTATCAATTTGAAAGGATTTGAGCGAATTATGACTGCAAAGTTTAGCAAAGAGGATGTCCTGAAAGCTTTATCCACAGTTCAGGAACCAGAATTACATAAAGATCTTGTCGCGCTTAAAATGATTCAGGACCTTAATATTGAGGGTAGTATCGTAAATTTTAAAATCGTATTAACAACTCCTGCCTGCCCGTTGAAGGGAAGAATTGAAAAAGAAGCTCGCGAAGCTGTTATGAAAGTGAATGGAGTTGAGACCGTAGAAATTATTTTCGACGCAAATATTCCATCTGACGGACGCTCTCGCGGAAACACGTCCATGAATGT
Source organism: Anaerolineales bacterium (assembly GCA_038329785.1). GTDB lineage: Bacteria > Chloroflexota > Anaerolineae > Anaerolineales > Anaerolineaceae > UBA6170. The sequence goes on from JBBQNI010000001.1 coordinate 138,301, forward strand.
GAAGAACGTTATTGCCATAGCCTCTGGAAAAGGCGGCGTCGGAAAATCCACTGTTGCAGTTAATATTGCTGTAGCTCTGGCACAGCACGGTGCTCAGGTTGGCCTTTTAGATGCAGATATTTACGGGCCAAATATCCCGACTATGATGGGTGTTGATCATTTACCTCCATTTCAACGTGATAAAATTATTCCGGCGGAGACCTATGGTGTCAAGTTGATGAGCATAGGCTTTATGGTTAAACCTGGTCAGCCTTTAATCTGGCGTGGACCCATGCTGCATTCTGCCATTCGTCAATTTTTGTCTGATGTTTTGTGGGGTGATCTTGATTACCTCGTGATTGATTTGCCACCCGGGACGGGGGATGCCCAATTGAGTTTGGCTCAATCTATTCCGATTTCAGGTGGTGTCATTGTCACGCTACCGCAGGACGTATCGGTCGAAGATGCTGCGCGCGGGTTGTATATGTTCAAGCAGCTGGATGTCCCCATTTTGGGTGTAATAGAAAACATGAGTTATCTTGATTTACCGGATGGAACCCGGATGGAAATATTTGGCGCAGGTGGTGGTCAAAGATTGGCGAATGAAGCCAATACTGATTTCCTCGGAATGGTGCCAATGGATGCTGAAGTGCGTGTTGGTGGTGACTCAGGAAAACCAATCGTAGTAACCAACCCGGATTCGAAACCTGCGGTGGCAATGCGTGAGATTGCAGAGAAAATTGCTGCCAAATTAAGCGTGTCGGCACTCGAAAATCAGGCAGGGATTCAGGTGGAAATGGTAGACTGATCAATGGAAAATACGGCTGTAAATATTGTTTGCATACGGTTTACAAAAATTGGCAAGCTTTATAACTTTGATGCCGGAAATATTGAAAATGTTAAAGCTGGTGATTGGGTTGTAGTGGAAACCTCGCGCGGATGGCAGCTGGGAGAAGTTGCCCAGATTCTGGGCGAAGTTCCCGGCAGTGAAGATAGTTCCTGGAAAAAGGTTGACCGTTTGGCCACCCCAGAGGATCTGGAACACAGAAAATCACTCGAAAGTAAAGAAGAAGAGCTGATTGAACTGACCAAGCGCTCTATTGGTGAGCACAATTTTGAAGGTGTTAAGGTTGTCTCGGTCGAAATAAGTCTTGATACATCTCGGGTTACCATCCTCTACAGCTATGAGGGCGAAAATAAGGTTGATCTTCGTTTTGTTAAATATGATGTCACCCGTATCGTTCGGAATGCGCAAGTGGAATTACGCCAGGTTGGGCCACGCGATGTGGCAAAAATTTTTGGAGGTATGGGTGCTTGCGGTTTACCAACGCGCTGTTGCTCCAAATTCTTGACCGATTTCAGTTCAATCTCCATTCGAATGGCAAAAGAACAGGGCATCTCTCTGACACCAGCTGAAATTACCGGCATGTGCGGACGCTTGCGTTGTTGCTTGATTTATGAATATGAAATGTATGCAGAGAACAGGCGCTTGTTACCTAAGCGCAATAAGCGAGTTATGACACCTGTTGGAGAAGGTAAAGTGGTTGACTTGCTGCCATTGAAGTTAGCAGTTGTTGTGGATATCCCCCTGATCGGTAGGCGTGAGTTCAACAACTCTGATATCGAAATTTACGATCCTGCCATTCATGACCAGATGACAACCACAGTTAAAGCTGCGAATGCGGCACCTGAAGAAGAAACTCCAGTTGTGCGACCTCCAGACGAGCGAAAAAATCCTGAACCTCGTACTTTTCGAGAATCTCAGAAGAAGACGGAAGCGAAAGAAAAAAATAGCGCTCCATCCGGGAACCGGCGGCCAAAGCGGCGCAAGAGAGGGTCCGGTCCGCGGGAACAAAATGAGTAAGGTCGTTGAGATGGGTAGTGTTGTTTCATTAAGTGATTATCTGGTAGAAAAAAGACGATATTTTCATCAGCACCCTGAACTTGGTTTTCATGAATACGGAAGCGCGCAAGTCATTCAAGCCGAGCTTGAATCGCTAGGATATGAAATTAAGAGTGGTATTGCAAGTACCGGTCTGATTGGCATTTGTCGGGCGGGTGACAATGATCAAGTGATTTTATTGCGTTTTGATATGGACGCTTTGCCTATCTCCGAAGAAAATGACCTGGACTTCATTTCCAAAAATGAAGGTGTGATGCACGCTTGTGGTCATGACGCCCACATGAGTATTGGTTTGGGAATCGCACGAGAATTTATGGCACTGGTGAATAAACCCCCAGTCACTCTCATGCTGCTTTTCCAACCTGCTGAAGAAGGTCTTGGTGGAGCAAAAGCTATGATTGCGGAAGGTGTACTCAGTGATCCCACTCCAGACTATACCCTTGCAATTCATGTGTGGAATGAAAAAGAAGTTGGCTGGGCGGCCATAACTCCGGGTGTTTTTATGGCCGGTGCGGATACTTTCACCATTCAAGTTGTGGGTAAAGGCGGGCATGGAGCTTTACCACAGGAAACGATTGACCCCGTACTTGCTGCCGTGCAAATTGTCCAGAGCATCCAATCCATTGTCAGCCGCAATTTATCACCCCTTGAAAATGGGGTTGTGAGCACTTGTAGTATTCATGGTGGCAGCGTGTTCAATGTTATTCCACAAATGGTGGAATTGAAGGGCACGATACGATATTTCCAGGATCAAACTCGCAATACAATCCATCGCAGACTGCAGGAACTTGCCGTGGGTGTGGCTTCCGCATTTGGCTGCGAAGCAAAAATAACGTTGAATGAAATTACACCGGCAGTTGTAAATAATCCATCAGTGGTTAATACGATATTGACTGAGACGGTTGTTAAATTTCCTCATCTACAGGTGGATTCTGACTTTCGCTCACTGGTTTCTGAGGATTTCGCCTTCTTCCTAAATCAAATCCCTGGTTGTTTTATGTTTTTTGGTTCAAGTGTGCGGAATGAAAAACATCGCTACGGCCACCATCACCCAAAATTTGACATAGATGAAGATGTTATGCCTCTAGCCGTCTCCTTTTTACTTCAGGCAGTAAACGATTTGGCGCACTATTTGCCCGAGCGAAAAACCACATAAAATAATGCTGACTTTATTCCCTCATATGGTTACACAAGTCTCTTGACGAGCATGCTACCCGAGTGCTATACTGGTTAAAGTCTTAATCATCAGATTAATAAGATAATAACAACAGGCCAGTATCTGGAATGATGGGAATACAACTCAATTCATCAACTATTTTATCCGGATTTTTGCAACATCTCGCTAAGAGTGCTGCCAGGGGAGAGGATCATTTACCTTCTTTAGCAGCTTTGAGCAAAGAATTAGGTATTTCGGTTGCTAGTTTACGAGAGCAATTGGAAATCGCACGGGTACTCGGATTTGTCGATATAAAACCCAAGACAGGCATTCGTTGGTTGCCGTATCAGTTTGCTCCTTCTGTGCTCGTCTCATGCGCATATGCCATTGAATTATCCAGCGAATATTTTGACCAATTCCGAGATATGAGAAATCACCTCGAATCTGCATATTTTCTGGAGGCGGCCAAACAATTAACAAAAAGCGAAATAGTCCAGCTTTTCGAAATTGTTGATGCGGCTGAATATAAAATTGAGAGTTATCCGCCTGTCCTGCCTCACATAGAGCATCGCGACCTTCATGTGCTGCTCTTCTCGCATATTGAGAACATCTTTCTGAATGGCATCCTGGAAGTGTATTGGGAAATTTACGAAAGTCAGGGCTATGCCATTGTTAATAATCACCAATATTTGAAAAATGTATGGAGCTATCATCGCAAAGTGTGCGAAGCAATTAAAATTCAAGATTTTAACCTGGCCTTCCAGCTCTTTATGGAACACAAAGAATTAATTCGTTGGAGTCCCAAAGTTGTAAATGCTTATCAATTTGAATAACCTCAAAATTTAAATCAGGAGTGCTTATGACACAGGAAGAAAAGCAAGAGATGGTCAAAGAAATTTCCAGCCCGGAAAGAATTATCAATAATTTTGTAATCACATTTGGGACGGTCAATGGATCCGGTAGCGCTACTGCCAATACGATGATTATGCGAGCGCTTTTTGATATGGGAATTCCCGTTTCAGGCAAGAACATCTTTCCATCAAACATTCAGGGATTGCCAACCTGGTATACATTACGATTAAGTAAGGACGGATATCTTGCTCGTGTGGAAGAAGATGATATTGTAGTCGCCATGAATCCAGCCACCATACGCAAGGAATTGGAATCGCTGGTTCCTGGGGGTGTTCTTTTTTACCCGGATGATCTCAAGTTTGAGGTAACACGCGATGATATCGTTCTTTACTCCATGCCAATCAAGAAGATTACCAAAGAGGCTGATGTTTCCCTTTCTCTGCGTGATTATGTCGCCAATATGGTTTATGTCGGCGTTTTGACTGAGATGCTTGGCATTGAGATTGAAGCAATTCGCAAAGCGTTAAATTTTCATTTTAAGGACAAAGAGAAACCGGTCAGGATCAATTTAAGTATCATCGAGGCAGCGGCTCAGTGGGCACGAGAGAATCTTAAGAAAATAGACCCTTATTATGTCGAAAGAATGGATCGCACCCACGGATTTATAATGACTGATGGGAATACTGCCGGCGCTTTGGGCTCATTGTATGGCGGCGTAGAATTCACTGCCTGGTACCCCATCACTCCTGCTTCCAGCCTGGCGGAGTCCATCCATGAATATGCACCCATACTACGACGTGACAAAGAGACTGGTAAAGATACAGTCATAATCGTCCAGGCTGAAGATGAATTAGCGGCCATTGGAATGGCCATTGGAGCCGGCTGGGCTGGTTTACGCGCGATGACATCTACTTCAGGACCCGGTATCAGCTTGATGACGGAATATCTCGGGCTGGCCTATTATTCAGAAGTGCCGGTTGTCGTTTGGGATGTGCAACGGGTTGGTCCCAGTACCGGCCTGCCAACGCGCACTGCGCAAGGAGATTTGACGTTTGCACATTTCCTGGGACATGGAGATACCGATTTTATCCTGCTCTTTCCTGGATCAGTGAGCGAGTGCTTCGAGTTCGGTTGGAGTTCTTTTGATATCGCTGAGCGATTGCAGACGCCGGTAATGGTCTTATCCGATCTTGATTTAGGCATGAATGAATGGATGGCTCCTCAATTTGAATATCCGGATCGCCCGATGGACCGCGGAAAAATTTTGTGGGAAGAAGACTTGCAAAATTTCCTGGAGCAACATGGCGTACCTTATGGTCGATATAAGGATATCGATAATGACACCATTCCATACCGGACATTGCCTGGAAACTTGCATCCCAATGCACCCTATTTCACCAGGGGAACCGGACATGATGAAAACGCAAATTACACAGAAGACAGCGAAATTTGGCTCAAGAGCATGGATCGCTTGAAAAGAAAGTTCAAAAATGCCGTCAAATATACACCCCAACCAGAAGTCGTTGAAAACGGTTCTCACATAGGAATCATCACCAGTGGTTCTGCCAGTTTTCCGGTTTTGGAAGCGCAGGATATTCTGTCCAGCCGAGGATTGAAGACTGATTATATGCGCATCCGCTCCCTACCAATGCACGATGAAGTCAAAGATTTCATTAACAGGCATGAATATTGTTATATTGTCGAGTTAAATCGAGATGGGCAGTTGCACCAAATTATTTCAGTAAACATGTATGATACCTGTCTTGATTTACGAAAAGTAGCCAAAGTGGATGGAATGCCGCTTTCGGCAAAATGGATTGTGAATGAGATCCTCAAAATCGAAGAGGTGAAAAATGGCGTTAGCAGATAGTCGTGTAAATGTAAACCTGGCAGGTCTTTCCCGTAATGATTATAAAGGTATGCCTAGCACCCTGTGCCAGGGTTGTGGTCATAATTCAATTTCCAGCCAGATTGTCGCCGCTTGTTATGAATTAAATGTCCGACCCGAAAAAATAATTAAATTCAGCGGTATTGGTTGTTCCTCAAAAAGTCCCACCTATTTTCTGAATCGTTCATTTGGCTTCAATGGTTTGCATGGCCGTATGCCGTCCTTGGCATTGGGCGCCATGTTTGCAGATACATCCTTACGCGGACTTGGTGTGAGCGGTGACGGTGATACTGCCTCCATTGGCATGGGACAGTTCAAACACCTAGCCCGTCGAAACACACCCATGGTCTATATTGTTGAAAATAATGGCGTGTACGGTCTCACCAAAGGTCAATTTTCAGCGACGGCTGAGGAGGGGCTTGAACTGAAAAGGCAAGGGATCAACACCTATTTGCCAGTCGATATTTGTATGGAGGCATTGGTCACCAATGCATCCTTTGTTGCGCGCGGTTTTGCCGGTGATCCCAAACAGTTAAAAACCTTGTTGAAAGCAGCTCTGGTCCATGTTGGGCTTGCTGTGATTGACATCATCAGTCCCTGTGTTACTTTTCATAACAAGGAAAATTCTTTCCATTCTTACCAATGGGGCAAAGATCACGAAGTGCAGCTGCATGATATTACTTTTGTGCCGGCACGTGATGAAATTACATTGGAAGATTTTGAACCTGGTTCAACGAAAGAAGTGACAATGCATGATGGCTCACTTGTGATCTTGAAGAAGCTGGATAAAGATTACGATCCAACCAATCGTTTTGAGGCTTTGCGTGTGTTGGAAGAAGCTGACCAAAATAGCACGTTGTTGACCGGCTTGTTATATCTGAAACCGAACGCAAAGACTTTATTTGATCACTATAATCTACCCGAAACTCCCATGAACCGCTTGACGCCAGATCAAATTCGTCCATCGCGAGAATCGTTGGCAGACATTAACGAGATGTTATTTTTGCAAGAATAGGACCGAAAAAAAATTAAGGCGTGATTTTAGGCCGCTTGATTTCGCGGATCCATTCGCTCCATGAACCGGCGTATAACCTGGCGTTTTCTTTTCCAATTTGTGCCAATGCCAAAAGGTCGAGGCAGGATGTTACCCCTGAGCCGCAATATAGGATGATATTCTCATCTTGCTGGGCGCGCTCGCTGAAGCGGTAAAGACCCTTTAATTGGTCCGCTGGGAGAAAATAGCCATCCGAATCCAGATTGGCCTGATGGAATACATTCTCAGCGTATGGGATGTGGCCGGCGATTGTATCGATTGGTTCTTCAATACCGGCATAACGGTTTTCAGCTCTGGCATCAATCAAAACATAGTCCGAATTTTTGAGTATCGCTTCAACTTCGTCGGCATCGGCGAGGTATTTATCAGAAAATTCACCACGGAAAATGGCTGGTTTGTTTGTATTCTTTCCGCTTTCCAGCGGAAATCCTGCTCTCTCCCAGGCTGCGAAACCACCATTGAGGAGGTAAACATTGTCATGACCATAGGAGCGCAATAACCACCATAATCTTGCTGCATACGCGCCAAAAGCAGTATCATAAACCACAACAGTTTTCCTAGAATCAATTCCTGCGTTTGATAAAAAAGCAATGAAACTGGCGGGAAGAGGCAAGGGATGGCGGCCAAAATTTGATGTAATGGGGCTGGAAAGATCTCGATCGAGATGGGCGTATATGGCACCTGGTATGTGCGCACGTAAATAGTCAGCCTGGCCCCAATCTGGATCGGCAAGATCAAAGCGGCAATCCACCAACACGAAGTGCGGGTCTGAAAGCCGTTGTTGTAATTCTTTCGCGTCTATTAAATTGTTTGGCATAAATTACTCCGCTGTGTAATAAAAAAGTATAGGCTTTTTTTAGCAAATCGAATTTTTAAAAAATGGTCAAATCAATTTTCTCGAATTTTTTTTATTTAGCCATGTTATCGGGAACCAAATCATTTTCATAGGGTAAATATCAAGCGCCGATCGTTTAATTTCAATACGCTTTAATTGTATGCAAGAGCAGGAAATTGGGTGGACGCATTTCCCCGATCGGGAGATACGACACGAAAATGACCTGCTCACCTGGCCGGATGGGGGTAGTGGCAATGATAGCCTCTTCAACCAGTGCTAACATATCTTCGATGGTAGTGGCATGCGGCACCCTGTATGGTGTCACACCCCAATACAAAGAAAGGTTTCTATAGGTGCTAATTTCCGGTGTAAATGCCAGAATGGGTACTTCAGGATGTACTTTTGACATGAGATGGGCGGTTTTACCCGAACGGGTAAGAACTGCGATAAAGCGGACATTTCGCTCTGATGCCAGGTCACCAGCCGCTCTGGTTAATGCAACTGCATCATCATCGGTTGGTTGTAAAGGCAATCGTCCACGGTAACCCCACGTCTGGTAATTGGCTTCGGCTTCTCTGATAATCGAATCCATCATCATCACTGTCTGTAACGGATATTTCCCGATCGCGGTCTCACCAGATAACATGACAGCATCAGATCCATCCAGGATGGCATTGGCCACATCGGATGCCTCTGCACGGGTTGGACGTGGATTATTGATCATTGAATCGAGCATCTGGGTGGCGGTGATAACCAGTTTCGCCTTGCGGTAAGCGGCATCGATGATTTTTTTCTGAATAATCGGAACAGTTGCTGGTGAGGTTTCCACTCCCAGGTCGCCGCGTGCAACCATTACCCCATCGGCTGCCTCCAGAATTTCATCCAGGTTTTCAATCGCCTGAGGCCGTTCCAATTTTGCTATAACTGGTGGAGGAATACGATGGGTACATATTTTTGCGATTGCATTCTTGACTTCGATAACGTCATTTGAATCGCTGACAAAGGAGATTGCAATTGCATCGACACCATTTTGAAGCCCAAATTCCAGATCCTGGCGGTCTTTATCGGTAAAGCCAGGGATTTTCAAATCGGTTCCGGGCAAATTCACACCTTTATGCGAGCTGATTTTCCCACCAAGAATTACCTTTGTTATTACGGTCGAATTCTGCACCTCAATTACTTCTAGTTCCAGGTTGCCATCGTCCATCAGTATGCGGTTGCCGCTTTTAACGGCGCGAGCCAGGTTAGGGACGGCCATTGGCAAAATTAGAAGCGACGATTCGTTTTCCAAATCTTTATCTTCATCTTCGACCGGTCGCAGCCCAACAAGCTGTCCTTTGACCAGGAGGATACCTTCTGAGGGAAGTTTTCCAACACGCAATTTTGGTCCTTGCAAATCTTGCAAAATTGTGACTGGCTTATTTACTTCTAATGAGATTTCCCGTATGGTTTCTATTCTTTTTTTGTGCTCATCGTAGGATCCATGTGAAAAGTTCAACCTGGCAATATCCATACCGGCCAGGATCAGCTGTTTGAGAACATCCCTATCATCGCTGCTTGGCCCCAGTGTTGCAACAATTTTTGCTCGCCTCTCCATCTTCACTTCCTTCTTTTCCCACTATTTATTTGTTTATTTGAGGTTCCATAATTCTATAAAAGAATGCCGGTTCTCAAGAACCGGCAGGTGATTTTATGGCATCATTAATGTTTCAGCAATGATTGGCAGTGCCCAATCGATCGTATCTTGATCGATGATTAAAGGTGGCGCAAAGCGAATGACATTTTCATGCGTCTCTTTTGCAAGAATCCCTTTATCTTTCATTACCTCGCAGAACCTGCGAGCACCACCAGCCGCGTGATTAAGTTCAACTCCAATAAAAAGACCCTTTCCGCGAATTTCCTTAACATGCGGGCTGGAAATTTCTTCGAGGTGGCCTTTGAAATAAGCGCCCAGTGCTTGAGAGTTCTCAACCAATTTTTCATCGCGGATCACTTTTAAAGCTGCTCGTGCGATGGCTGCACCCAGGGGATTTCCCCCAAAGGTTGAACCATGTTCGCCGGGTTGAAAAAGGCTCATGATTTTTTTATCGGCCAAAACGGCAGAAACAGGGTAAAAGCCGCCGGACAGAGCTTTCCCCACGATGACCATATCCGGGCGAACATCTTCATGCTGGCAGGCAAACAATTTTCCCGTACGTCCCAAGCCAGTTTGTATTTCATCTGCTACGAAGAGGATATCGTTTTGTTCACAAAGTTGTTTAACCTGTTTTAAATATCCTGCGGGTGGGATAATCACACCGGCTTCACCTTGAATGGGTTCCAGCATGACAGCAGCCGTGTTGGGAGTAATAGCAGCTTGCAATGATGCGATATCGCCGTATTTTACATTCACAAATCCAGGTGTAAATGGTCCAAATTCCTTTTTGTAAAATTCATCACTGGAAAACGAAATAATCGATATTGTGCGCCCATGGAAATTTCCATCAGCGACAATGATTTCGCTTTGATAGTGGGGAATATGTTTGACAGTATAAGCCCATTTTCGGACCAACTTTAATGCTGTCTCCACTGCTTCGGCGCCACTATTCATTGGTAGTGACATTTCGTAACCGCTCATTTCAGACAACTCTTTATAGAAAAGCGGGAGTTGGGCATTCCGAAAAGCACGCGAGGTCAGGGTTACTTTTTTAGCTTGTTCCATCATTGCTGCCAGAATAGCAGGGTGGACATGTCCTTGGTTTAACGCTGAGTATGCGCTCAGACAGTCAAGATATCGATTGCCTTCAATATCGTAGACCCATACCCCTTCACCACGCTCGATTACAACATCCAACGGGTGATAGTTATGCGCGCCATATTCGTTTTCCAGAGCAATATAATCCGATGATTTCATGCTTGATCCTTATTAAGTAGCTTAACAATTACGGCTTTTTGTGCGTGTAGCCGATTATGTGCCTGTGGAAACATTCGAGAATGGGTGCCATCGGCAACATCATCCGTAATTTCCTGGCCACGGTGGGCGGGCAGGCAGTGAAGTACGATTGCATCGCCTTCAGCGCGTTTAACCATTTTCTCATTAACCTGGTATGGAGGAAATACCGCTTCTCGCTTCCTGGCTTCGTCTTCTTGCCCCATCGATGTCCACGTATCTGTGTAGATAACACGGGCGTGCTCCACTGCCTGTAGGGGATCCGGAATGTACGAGATCATGCTGCCGGTTGTTTCTGCAATTTGTTTGCCAATTTCAATGGCTGGCGGGGATATCTGATAATCCTGGGGACCGCTGTGGATGAAATTTGCACCTAGTTTTGCGCAAATGTGCATAAGTGAAACCGCAACATTATTACCATCCCCGATAAAGACCACATTGAGGTCTTTCATGCTTCCAAATTCCTCGATGATCGTTAACGCATCCGCCATAGCCTGGCAGGGATGGTTATAATCGCTCAACCCATTGATCACTGGAATGCCAGCCCATTGCGCCAGTTGCAGCACATGATCATGTTCGAATACGCGTGCCATGATAATGTCCACATATCCAGAAATGACCCGGGCAATATCTGCAATTGATTCGCGTTTCCCCAAACCGATCTCAGCCGGGGATAAATAAAGTGCATCACCACCTAAATGTCGCATAGCCATATCAAAACTTACTCGGGTACGTAAGCTTGGTTTTTGGAAGATCATCGCCATTGCATTATTCTTCAAAATTGGGGAATTCCCGCCTGATTTCCATTCTTTTTTCAAACGAATTGCCAGGGACAACATATCCTGCAATTCCTCGGACGAAAAATCCGCAAGTGCAATAAAATCCTTTTTCATACATTCTCCTGAAATATGATTGTGATAATTGAGGCATAGCGAGTATATCATATGGCATGGGCCAAGTTAAGAAAATGTAGTGCGGCTCTGGAGGTCATTGCAGATACATTAAAAAAGGTGACAAATAAAGTAAAATCAGCTTATCTTTTTTCTGTGGAGAACAACTTAATGAATAAACGCCTGTCTCGTTACAGTCTGTTTGCACTAATTTATAACATTTTTGTGATCTTATTTGGCGCGTATGTGCGCGCTTCCGGATCAGGCGCAGGTTGCGGGGCACATTGGCCATCCTGTCAGGGGGTTGCCATTCCTATCAACCCAATCACTGAAACGATCATTGAATTTACTCACCGGGTTACCAGTGGACTTGCATTGGTTTTTGTTGCATTACTGGTTATTTTTATCTTTCGCAGTATTAAAGTGAAGAGTAAGATTAAAAATGCAGCGGTTCTGGCATTGATATTTACGTTGCTGGAAGCCTTTATTGGTGCGGGTTTGGTTTTGTTTGAACTGGTTGGTGATAACGATTCAATCGCACGTGCAATCATCATTGCTTTACACCTGATAAACACGTTTTTGTTACTGGCTAGTCTTGTTTTCGTCTATGAGTGGCTGCGTACCTCTGAGCCGCGTAAATTGACTTTCCCAAAAGGTACAATTTTTTGGTCAATCTTATTGACTGTCAGTGTCTTTTTGCTGGCAGCCAGCGGGGCGATCACCGCTCTGGGTGATACTCTATTCCCCTCTGCCAGCTTATTGGAAGGAATCCGGCAGGATAGTGAGCCAGGGGTTCATTTTCTGATTCAACTACGTGTTTACCACCCATTGATTGCAATTTTGGTCGGGCTGGGTTTATTCTTTTCCTTGCGCTATTTGGGACGGATTTCAAATAATCCTAAGCTAAATCGTTACAGCCTCTACCTTCAAGTTCTTTTTCTAGTCCAGATATTTCTGGGTGGTATTAATGTAATTTTGTTGGCTCCGATCTGGATGCAAATTATCCACCTTTTATTTGCGGACTTGATCTGGCTGACGTATGTGCTGGTTTTAAATCAGATTGCATTTACTCCGGATGCTGCTTTATCTTCTTAATTGCACTCGAAATCATCCAATCAACTACGTTGTAAGTACGCCGGCCGAAGATATTCGTTGCAAGATAGATTATTTTACTCTCAAGTCCAGGGATAATCACATATTTGTGGCGGGCAATACCATTCAGAATCTCGCTGGCAACTTTTTCAGCACTCATAATGCCGGCAGATGCAGACAATTCCTTTGTTATCTTTGGTTTAAAGCGATTGTCATACTCCAGTTGCGGGGTTTCCGTATCAGGAGGGTAGACAATCGCCACATGTATTCCAGCTAATTTTAGCTCACTGCGCAAGGTGTCGCTAAATCCACGTACTGCAAATTTGGAGGCGCTATAAGCGCTATATCCATAAATACCCAGGATAGCCGCCATACTGGAAATGTTAACAATGGTTGACCCCTTTTTGATTAATGGGAATAAGGCTTTTATCGTATTAACCGTCCCAAAAAAATTGATATCCATCATCCAATGGAATTTATCCATATCCATTGATTCAAATTCTCCTGGCTGGGTTACACCTGCGGAGTTTATCAGAAAATCGAGTTGAATATCATGGGATTTGAAGTAGTGCAGAACATCCTCAAAATCGGTAAATTTAGAAACATCTGCCACAAAATAGTTGCGGTCATTCTTAAGACCCAGACTTTCACTAGCTGCTAAAAGTTTGCTTTCATCCCTAGCCAGGAGCCACACTTTCGAGCCGGCTTCTGTAAACAAGCGCGCCACGGCTAAACCAATACCGGACGATCCGCCGGTGATGAGAACATTTTTACCTGTAAAATTTTTTGTCATGACGACTTCCTGTCTTAGTGATTGCAATTGCCACAATTTCCGGAGCAGCACGATCCACAGCCACTAGAAGAGCTTGAATTCCTGTTATTAGAATCCGTATGTGCATTTACACGCGAAAGCGATCTTCTTGTGCTGGTTGAACCGCATTGTGTACAGACTATTTCCTGATCTGCCTGTGAGAAAGAACGCATTTTATCAAATTTATTATTACAAATTTGACACACGTATTCATAAATCGGCATGATCCGAGTTCCTTTTTCTCAGTTGGCTTTCAATTTCCAGTAAATTATAAACCGCAATGCCAAATGCAATGGCGACGTTCAGCGATCCTTTTATGCCAACCATCGGAATGTGTAAATGTAAGTCGCTGAATGCAAGTACTTCGGGGTCAATTCCTATGATTTCATTACCGACAATTAGAACAGTCTCCTGATCCCCAGGCTCTATTTTGAATTCCTGAATATTCTGTGAAGTCTCAGTTTTTTCCAGTGCCCAAATCCGTTTCCCATCCTGCTTGAGTTGTTTGATAAGGTCGAGACTGTTGTGGTGCATTTCATATGGCATAGAATTTTGAGCACCTAATGCGGTTTTATGAACTTTGGCATTGGTAGGGGCAGGTGTTATGCCACAGAGATGGATCTTGCCGATACCCGCACCATCGGCTGTCCGAAAAATGGCACCGACATTGAATGTAGACCTGACATTATCAAGCACAATTTCAAGTGAACCAAGATGAGCAAACACAGGATTCTGCACATGAGCATCCTGATTCAATTTAATTACTCTGACAATCTTGGTAACCGCCTTGCATTTTGGGCAGAGTATACCAATGCCTGAAGATTCAGGCGCGGGAAAGCGCAAATTACAGGTTTGATTGGTACATAAGCGAATTAAATAGGTGTCCATCGTACGTTTATTCATTTACCTGCATTAAATGCTGGATTAAGCACAGTTTTTTCACGTGTAATACGGGTCTTATTAAGTGGGATACCCAGCTCATCCAGCACTTCCTCAGGTCTGCCGGTGGCGCTTTCTCGCGCGCTGAGTGTCATGCGCAATGTCGGCTTGTGATCTTCCTCCAGCAGTGAAAGTGCTTCAATCAGCGGTCGTAAATCATATTTCTTCCCGCGTCGTTCACGTAAAATTGAAGTTGAATCCAAAATTTGCTGGGATTGTATTTGCAGCTTTTCAAATGATTGCTCTTCGAGAAACTCTATTCGATATTGGGTGGCAATGGTTTGGACTTGCAAAGATGGCTGAGGCTCTAGAGTCTCATTAATTGTCTTTATCTCAAATCCAGGTGGCATTTTTCCATTGAGATGATTTAGAATCTCATCAATATCCAGATTTTCGTTCAGTTCAAAGTCAAGGATCTCGTCCTCACTCAGGAATCCAAGTGGTAAGGGACAGGCGAGTTGAATTTTAGGTTGAGGGTGATATCCCTGGCTGTAAGCTATGGGCAATTTTGCCCGCCGGAATGTTCTTTCCCAGGATTTATGTACGTCAAGGTTGCTCGTGTAGCGCATTAATTCGTTTTTTGTGTACGCCAATCGATAACGGAATCTCATTCAGCCCTCGCACGGATTTTGACTTCAGGGCACTTCCAGGATGTGCCGGGATTTTCCTGCCGAATATCTTTGAATGTTTGAATGATGCCACAGGCATAACACTGTTCACGGCAATCATTTCGTAATTCTAGTTTCAAACTATTTTGATACTCTTCAAACAGATAAGATTTATTGACGCCCGGGTTGATATGTTCCCATGGAAAAATTTCATCGCTAAATCTTGCTCTTTGGGTATAAAAATCAGGAGAAAGTCCGGCTGCATCGAAAGCAGACATCCAGATATCATAATTCTGATGGTCCTGCCAGGCGTCGAATCTGGCTCCATTTTGCCAGGCAAGTTCAATCACTTGCGCCAAACGACGATCCCCTCGTGATAACCATGCTTCCAACATGGTCTCGCGTGGGTCAGTCCAATTAAGTTTCAACCCTGGTCCACGCAGCTCATTCCGTAAAAGGGTCTGCTTTTCTCTGATCGTTTGTTGATCATCGCAAGAGACCCATTGGAATGGGGTGTGCGGTTTGGGCACGAATGTCGATACCCCGGCGTGAACCTTGGCCCGCTTTCCAACAGTTTTGTAGCCTTCTGCCAAAACTTTCTTACATAGCTCGGCAATGGCCGCCACATCTTCGATTGTTTCACTGGGATGGCCAATCATAAAATAGAGCTTGATGGTAAGCCAGCCACGTTTGTAAATTTCCCGAGCGGTAGTGAG
Source organism: Anaerolineales bacterium (assembly GCA_038329785.1). Classification (GTDB taxonomy): domain Bacteria; phylum Chloroflexota; class Anaerolineae; order Anaerolineales; family Anaerolineaceae; genus UBA6170. The sequence goes on from JBBQNI010000001.1 coordinate 153,953, forward strand.
CAATTGTTCCTCAGATATCGGTTTATTAATGATTTTCCGCATCCTATCCGTAGCTGCTTCGGGCGCCAGTGTAAAGCCACCTTGGCGTGACTCTTTTAATTTCTCCATCAAATCAATGGAGAAGGTCTCGATACGCAGAGAAGGCAATGAAACGGTCAAATTTTTTCCGATAAAATGCTCCCCAATTCGATCGACCAGATCCACAATATTCGTGTAGTCACTAGATGAGAGCGAAAGAAGGGCAATTTCCTCAAAACCAGTGTTGTCGAGGGCTTCCTCTATCCCAGCAATAATCTCCTCAACACTTCTTTCCCGAACAGGCCGGTTAATCATACCGGCATGGCAAAAACGGCAGCCGCGGGTACAGCCGCGCATAATTTCAATGGCAATACGGTTATGTACTACGCCAATGGAAGGGACAATGAATTTCTTTGGGATGTAAGCCAGTTTTCCGAGAATTCGTTTGGTAACGTTTTTGGGAACCTGTTGGTTGGCATATTGTATTTCTTGCATGGTTCCATCAGGCTGGTAAATGGGGTGATAAAGTGAAGGAACGTAGACTCCATCGATTTTTGAGAGTCGCAGCAATAATCCCTCTTTAGCTTCCTGGGATGTACGCCAATTATTGTATTCATTAATCACGTCGAGTATGATCTCTTCACCTTCGCCAAGAAGAAAGGCATCAAAGAATTGCGCCATTGGTTCCGGATTGTAAGTTGCATGCCCTCCGGCGACGATTAAAGGATAATCGCTACCACGTTCATTTGCATGCAGAGGTATGTTGGACAAGTTGAGAATGGTGAGAGCATTTGTGTATAAAGTCTCATAAGGCAATGAAAAGCCGAGCAAATCAAAATCTAGCAGGGCTCTTTTTGATTCCAAAGAAAATAGTGGAATATTGTGTTCACGTAACTGTTCTTCCATGTCAATCCAGGGCGAATAGGCACGCTCGGCTAACATGTTCTCCTGAGCGTTAATACGTTCGTACAAAATCTGTATTCCCAGGTTGGAAAGCCCTAAATCATAAATATCCGGAAAAATTAGAGCAATTTTGGTTTCAATTGCATCCCAATCTTTTATTATTGAATTATATTCACCGCCAACATACCTTCCCGGTTTTTCCACTAACGGGAGAATTTGTTCCAGTTGTTTTTCGAGATCGCTAAAATTCTTCAATTCATCTCCTCAATTACCGATAAATAATACAACCGGCAGGTTTGCTGGATCTGCCTGTCAGCCGACCCAATTTTACTGTATATTTACAAATTAACCGGTTTATGCGACCGGGGTTCCGGTTAGACTAGTTCCAATGGGGAATTCATTGTTAAATGAAAAATTAATACACGCCCTTGACCGCTCCACCATCCACGCTTAGCATGACCCCGGTCAGATAAGAAGCTGCCGGTGATGCCAGAAAAACAGCTACCCGGGCAAACTCTTCCGGTTCGGCAATTCTCCCGAGGGCGATTTTACTTTCCTGTTCTTCGCGTTCGACCTGGGGAGTGGTGTTATTTAGAACTGACCTATTTTCAAACAAGGTCGTAATTCTTTCCGTATTGGTCGAGCCAGGCAGGATCGAATTGACACGGATGTTCTCATTGCCCAACTCCAAAGCCAGGGTTTTGGTCAGACCAATGGTGGCAGCCCGAATAGAATTGGAGAGAACCAGGTTTTCAATGGGCTGTTTAACGGAGGATGAGGTGATCGTCAAAATGGAAGGGCAATCTGATTTGCGTAAAAGGGGCAAATTAGCCCTTATCAGGCGCATGTGGCAGAGGAAGGATAATTCGATCGCCTCCTGCCATTGCTGGTCGGATAAGGTCTCAATTGTGCCAGGCGGAGGACCACCGGCATTCGTAATCAAAATGTCCAATTTTCCAAAATTTTTATTAATAAATGTGGCCGCGTTGGCTGCAAAATTTGGATCGACAATATTACCCGCAAATGTGGTGGGTGACTTTTGGGTGAAAGTGTGTAGCTTTTCTTTGGCCGTATTCAAGTTTTGTTCAGATCTTGAATTAATAATTACAGTGGCATGTTCACCTAATAAGACTTCAGCACAGGCAAAACCGAGGCCTCGGCTCGAACCGGTAACAAAGGCTATTTTATTGGTTAATCCAAGATCCATTGTTTCTCCTAAAGTATTTCCAAAACTTCTTCCTCAATATCGAGCTGCGGATATTGATTGATAATAAATTTCCTGATTTCTTCCAACTGTTGCTGACCGATTTTTTGGTTTTGTGCCAGCCAGGTAATACTCACCAATGTTGATTGCCAGACATCCTGATGATCAGCTTCAAGTATTGATATATTAAATCTTTGTCCCATGCGCTTAATCATAGATTTTAACACACCCCGTTTTTCTTTTAAGGAGTGTGAATCTGGGAGGTGCATTTTAAGCTGTAAATAATATATTGACATACTATAATTTTCTGATCAATGCTTATAAACCTGGACAAATCTATTTTATTATAAAATTCTGTCTTGCAGAAACAATTTGCTTTCGGTACAATCCTTATTTGACTTAATTAAAAGGACTGGAAATGGATATTGAACAACGCTATCAGGAAGAGTTAGATTTCTTATATAGTTTTATTGATCACAGCATGACCAGAAATTTGCGTAATGCAGCTGAAAATTTCAATTTAGCCCGGATGTATCAGTTCATGGAACTTTTGGGTAACCCCCAATCTGCCTATCAAACGATTCATGTGGCCGGGACGAAAGGGAAAGGCTCAACCGCGGCTTTAATTGCCAACGCTCTCTTTGAGGCAGGCTACAATGTTGGCTTTTATACTTCGCCGCATTTGAGTGATTATTGTGAGCGCATTCAGGTCAATCACAACAATCTTTCTCATGCTGAATTTATTGACTTGATGGAGTTAATTAGACCTTCGATTTCAAAGGTTGAAGGGATAACCACCTTTGAATTGACCACGGCTCTAGCGTTACTTTACTTCAAGATACAGAATGTAGAATTTGCGGTAGTGGAAGTTGGCCTTGGGGGCAGGCTGGATGCAACCAATATAGTCAATCCAATGGTATCGGTTATTACATCGCTCTCTCTCGACCATGTCAATGTGTTGGGTGATACGTTGGCGCAAATTGCTTTTGAAAAAGGGGGGATTATTAAGACCGGCCGACCGGTGGTAATTTCTCCACAGAAAGAGGAAGCTCGCAGAGTTCTTTATCGAATTGCAGAGGAAAGAAGTTCTCCTTTAATTGAGGTCGGACGGGATTTCTTATATGCTGCCGGAGCGCATAATCTGGAAGGTCAGAATTTTATGGTTTGGCCCAAAGAAGAACAAGTTGCGGTCAATCGCTTTATTGAAAGTGGCGGCCGTGATGAATGGTCACCAAAGCGTTTTCATATTCCTTTATTAGGATTTCATCAAATTCAGAATGCGGCTACGGCCTATACTGCCCTTGAATTAATGAAGAAGATGGATGTACGTATAACTGATGATCATATTTACCATGGATTTTCGAGCGTTGTGTGGCCAGGAAGATTTGAAATTCTGACGAAAAGACCATTAATCGTGGTTGATTCTGCCCATAACCGCGAATCTGCACTTCGTCTACGGCAGGCGGTGGATGATTATTTTCCTGGAAAAGCGGTCACATTAGTTTTTGGGGCTTCTGAAGATAAAGATATTGAGGGAATGTTGGTGGAATTACTGCCGCGTGTCAACAACGTGGTGGCTACCAAATCCAATCACCCAAGAGCCATGGAACCCGAAAAGATCGTTGATTATGTGTTAAAATTCGGTAAGCGGGGGTTTGCCACAGAGTCAATCGAGGCTGGATTAGAAAAGGCTTTGTTATTGGCTGGCAATGAATCTCTAATTCTTGTTACCGGCAGCTTATTTGTTGCTGCCGCAATGCGCGACGTCTGGAAGAGTAAACAATTGGATTAAAATTTGACCCAGATAGTAAGAAGGTAAATGAATGCGAAATGATAGTTGGCTATCAAGAGAGAATAACGGTTCTTCATTTGGAATGAATCAGCGAACTGATGAGCTATATGAAATCTCCAATATGGAAGAAGACCAAGAAGGCATTTTTGAGTGCGGTGCCATAATCTTAAGAGATCTGGTTGTGTTTCCCCGTATGGTGACCCCTATTTTCGTTACTGAAGGGGTCAATGAATACGCCATAAAGTATACACAAAAAAAATTCGAAACCGCGATCGCTCTATTTGTGGATGAAGACCTTTCAACTGAATTTGTCACGGAATTTCTGCCTGTAGCTACTGAAGTGGCAATTGGGAGACTATTGGAAATGCCCGATGGGAACCATTCTGCACTAATGCAGGGTAGAAGAAGGGTTGAATTCATCGAAATAACCCAGCAGGATCCTTTTTTCAAGGTGAAAGTAAAGGTAATCAAAGAGAGTGAAAAACTTGATCGCCATATAAAAGCGTTAATGCGAACCACACAAGATTTATTTGAGAAGTGTGTTCAGCTCGATCATAGCATTCCGGATGAGGCCCAATTATTTGCCATGAATATTCCGGAACCAGGCTGGTTAGCAGATATGATTGCTTCAGCAATTTCATTACCACTGGAAGATCGCCAAAAGTTGTTAATAACCAGCGATCCAAAAAATCGACTGAAATTAATTAACCAGTATTTGGCTCAGGAATTGGATGTATTACAACTTGAAGATGAAATTCAGACCAAGGTGCAAAGTGAGGTAGATAAATCTCAACGAGAATATTACCTGCGCGAACAGATGAAAGCAATTCAAAGCGAATTAGGTGAAAATGATCTCTATTTTGCTGAGATATCGGAAATTCGAACCAAAATAGAAGAACGTGGCTTGAGTGAAGAGGCAAAAGCTCAGGCTTTAAAAGAAGTAGAACGTCTCTCTCAAATGCCTTTGATGGCACCCGAAACTGGTATGGTGCGCACATATCTTGATTGGCTCCTCGATTTGCCCTGGAAGGATGCCACCATTGATGATTTAGATGTAAGTCATGTCAACCAGGTTCTTGAGAAAAATCATTTTGGTTTGGGGAAAGTCAAGGACCGAATTTTGGAATACATTGCGGTTCAGAAATTAAAGCCGGAGGATTCGAAGCAGCCAATTTTATGCTTTGTAGGAGCACCGGGTACCGGCAAGACATCGCTTGGGAGGTCTATCGCGGAAGCACTGGGCAGGAAGTTTGTCAGAGTATCTTTGGGTGGCGTGCGTGATGAGGCTGAAATTCGCGGGCACAGGCGTACTTACATTGGTGCGTTGCCCGGAAGAATCCTGCAAACAATGAAGAAAGCCGGTACGACCAATCCGCTCTTTATGCTGGATGAAATTGACAAATTGGGTGCAGATTTTCGTGGTGATCCATCCGCGGCCTTGCTGGAAGTATTGGATCCAGAACAAAATAATGAATTTTCAGATCATTACCTGGAAGTTGATTATGACCTCTCCAAAGTGATGTTTATTACGACTGCCAATTCATTGATGACAATTCCAGCGGCGCTGCTGGATCGCATGGAAGTAATTGAATTCTCCAGCTACCTCGAAGATGAAAAAATTACGATCAGCAAGCAGTTCTTAATTCCGCGGCAGCAACACGAGACTGGAATTGAATCTTTGGGAGTAACGTTTAACGAAAATGCCCTCAAGTTGATCATTCGAAACTATACTTATGAAGCTGGAGTTCGTAACCTGGAACGGGAAATTGGGAAAATTTGCCGAAAAATCGCGCGAATGAAAACAGAAGATAAATCGTATCCCCACAGAATCGATGAAAAGGTAGTCGAGAAAATACTCGGGCCACAGCAGTATTTTGAACTGGAAGCCGAGACAGAAGATGAAATCGGTGTAGCTACAGCCATGGCGTGGACTGAGAATGGCGGCGATATCATGCCTGTTGAAGTGCTCATTTTGGAAGGTAAAGGAAACCTGCAAATAACTGGCCAGATTGGTGAAGTTATGCAGGAATCTGCCCAGGCTGCCATGTCGTTCATGAAATCGCGGGCAAAGAAATTCGAAGTTGACAGTGAATTATTTGAAGATGTTGATGTTCATATCCACATTCCTGAGGGTGGAATACCCAAGGATGGTCCGAGCGCAGGCGTAACGATCGCCTGTGCAATCATCTCTGCTTTTACTGAACGAAAACTGAGACGCGACATTGCCATGACGGGCGAGCTTACTTTGCGTGGCCGCATCCTGCCGGTTGGTGGTATTCGCGAGAAAATTCTGGCTGCACATCGTGCCGGTATCACAACGATCATTATTCCGAAGAAAAACGAAAAAGATTTAGACGAATTAAATAAAAAAGTAAAGGCAAAGATTAAGATAATTGCAGTCACACATATTGATGAGGTGATTGATGTTGCTTTGCTTCCCCCTGACGAAAAAGTCGTTAAGAGCAGAGCTGCAAACAAAAAAGAGAATAAGAAAGGGAAGAACGAAACAGACCCAGACAAGAAAGAAGAATAAGTAAATTATTCTTGGGTTGGGCCTTGATTTTTCGGGTTTTCTGGCATCAAAGTTTCGATCCCGTTGCGTACCTGATTAAGCAGTCTGCTTAATTCGTGTTCCAGGTCCTTCAGTGAACTGACCACATATTGATCTGCATCTTTACGTGTCACCTCAATATCTTTTCGAGCTTGATCGATAATCGAGCTTGCTCGTGCTTGGGCACTTTGAATAATGGCGTCTTTCTCCACAAGCTGATCAGCCTTTTCACGAGCTAATTGAATAGTTCGGTTGGCTTCCTCTTGCGTCTGAGCTAATAAGCGATCACGTTGAGCCAGTAACTGTTGAGCGCGTTTGATTTCGTCCGGAATTGAGACTCGCATTTGATCGATAATACTCAGCATTTTTTCCTCATCAACAACCACCTTGCGCATCATTGGCAGGGGACGGCTCTCGTTGAACAATTCTTCCAGACGGTCTACCAAGTGTAATATATCCATATCAATCTCCTTGTCGGAATAAGCTGAATACCAAAATAGTCATTTTAATCTCTTAAGTAAGTTAAGGGAACCACAGTTTGGTCTTCCCCCAGTTCAAAAAAACGTTTTTCTAAAACCTCTTGTACAATTTTAGGCACCATGCCCTGAATATTACCACCAAGAGAAGCAATCTCCCTGACTGTGGTCGAAGAGAGAAAGGTATGGCGATCGCTGGTGATTAAGGCAACGATTTCAATGTCCGGTGCAAGATGATGATTGGCCAGAGTCATCCGAAATTCGTGCTCAAAATCCGAAAAAACGCGTAATCCTCTCACAATTACCTTGGCTTGAATCTTTCTGGCAAACTCAACCGTCAAGCCGCTGTAGCCGGTTACTTCAATATTCTCAATGTGCTTGAGCGATTCGCGTGTCAGGTACAATCTTTCCTCGGGCAGCAGAAGCAAGTTTTTTAAAGGTTTATCATACACGGCGACAGTTAATTTAGAAAATAATTTTGCAGCTCGTTCGGCAATATCAATGTGACCCATATGGATAGGATCAAAGGTGCCGGGAAATAATGCGTTAATCATATTAATTTAACTCTCCAATCGATTCATTCCAGAAATAGGTAAGTTTTTTCTTCATTTCAGTATGTTCGACCTTCTGCAAATATGGATCGTCTTCAAAAATTGATTCAGCAAAGCTTCTGGCCTTTTCAATTAATTCTACATTCATTATATTCTGAAGTGTTAAATCTCTAAAGCCAGATTGACGATAACCTAAAAAATCACCGGGACCACGTTGTTGCAGGTCAATATCGGCTAATTTAAAGCCATCATTTGTTTTTTGTAGCGCAGTCAAGCGTTCATTGGCCAGAGAATCTTCCGTTTCCGGAATCAGGAAACAGATCGATTGGTGACTCCCGCGGCCAATTCGTCCCCGAAGCTGATGCAGTTGCGCTAGTCCAAATCGATTCGCCCCTTCGATAACCATCACCGAGGCATTGGGAACATCTACCCCGACTTCGATTACGGTGGTGGATACCAGAATATCATATTGTCCCTGACGGAACATATTCATCACGCTCTCTTTATCTGCAGGTTTCATTCTTCCGTTTAATAGTGCAAGTTTAAATCCTGAAAAAATCTTGCTTTGCAGTCGTTTAAACTCATTTACCGCCCCAATTGCTAATTTTTGCTGATCATTTTCATCCAATTCAACGTATGGATAGACAATAAATGCTTGCTGGCCTTGTAAGGCTTTTTCTTTAATAATTTTGTAAATATGGTCGCGATCTTTTGGAGAAATTATGTGTGTTAAAATCTCCTGCCTGCCAGGCGGCATTTCATTCATGACAGATAAATCCAAATCACCATAGACAGTCAAAGCGAGTGAACGTGGAATGGGGGTGGCGGTCATTGCCAGCAAGTGTGCTCGCGGACCTTTCTCATTCAAGCGCTTGCGTTGCTCCACCCCGAAACGATGTTGTTCGTCAATCACTGCCAGCTGTAAATTGTTGAATGTAATTGGATCTTCTATCAAAGAGTGTGTGCCAACCAGCAACCTGATCTCACCATTTTGTAGCTTTTTTCGGATCTCTTCTTTTTCAGATTCCGGTGTATCCCCTACCAGCAAGCGGATTTGATGCGGAGATAGCAATTTATTCCCGTTAAAAAAATTGAGGGAATTTTTGTAATGCTGCTCAGCTAAAATCCCTGTCGGAGCCATAATGGCGCATTGCGCATTTTCTCTAGAGAAAATAAATGCGGCAGCCATTAAGGCTACAATGGTTTTTCCGGAACCCACATCGCCCTGTAGCAAACGATTCATGGGTGATCCAGAAGCTAAATCGTTTTTAATGGCGTTCAAAGTTTTTAATTGTGAGTTTGTGAGTGGGAAAGGAATATATCCGATCAATGTCTCCAGCAATGAATCCTCGATCTGGTAGCGGTCCGCAGGTTTTTGATTCCAGGCTTTTTTCTGACCCAGAACGCCCATTTGCAAGAAAAAGATCTGGTCAAACGAAATCCTTTCCATTGCTGCCCGCAAAATTTCAAAATCTTCTGGTTGATGTAAGGTTCGCAGAGCCTTCTGAAGATCCATCAAGCCAGGAGTTAAATTCTTGCTCTTTGGCATGTAGTCTTGAATCTGAGTACCCCATATTTCCAGGGTATTTCGAATGATTTTACTGAAAGTTTTTTGTGAGAAACCCGCTGGTAAACGATAAATGGGTGATATTCCTTTGATTGATTCGACATCCCCATCAAGAATATCCCACTCGGGCGAATTGAGGGTGAATCGCCCAAGATACATCTCCACTTTTCCCTTAATCGCCAGTCGCATTTCTTTCTTTATTTGAAATTGAAGGTAAGGTTGATTGAAAAAAGACAAGCGCATTGAACCACTACCATCTTCAATAACAACCTCAGTAATCTGCATGTTGCGTTTTTTACTCGTGCGAGCTGTAATGCTCTTCACCGTAGAAATGATAGTGACTTGATCTCCAAATTCAAGTTGATTGATGGTGCTCAATTTGCTGTAATCGTTGTATTTTCGTGGGAAATGATAAATTAAATCCTCGATTGAGAGAATGTCCGCTTCATGTAGCATTTTTTCACGTGATTTTCCGATGGATGGAATTGATGTGAGCGCTGACGTAGTTTCCAGGTTCAGCATTTTTTTTGTTGAAATATTACTCTTAATGCTGGGAAGGGTTTCTAATTTTTGCTGCTTTTCTTCCGCAATCCTTATTTTTTGAGGGGTGGCGGGATTACCCGAATATTGTATAGGCGAGGTTTCAATTTCATCTGAATTCAGGAGCAAGGCCTGGATTTGTGCAATTAACTGGCGTCTTTGCTCTATAGGCGAAGCGCCATATCTCTTCAGGATTTCGACGATTGCCTGGATTGAATCATTGGCAATCCGCTCTTTTTGGGCATCTTGTTCCCAGGCAGTTGCTAATTTGTCCAGACCGCCAAAAACAGCACGATTGTCAAATTTACGCTTAACTTCCAATGCCAATATTTTTTGGAGTTTTAGGTAAGCGCCTTGCATAGCCAAGAAAAATCTGTCTACCCGGAAAGAGAGTAAGGTTTTTCAACCACAATTAACCCTACCGATTTTGGCCCGAATAAGGTGGCGTGAAAGGGGTTCAAACGATGTTCACTGAAGGGAGTCTCGGGAAAAAATTCCTGGACGAATTGACGCAACAATCTGTTGTCAATTCCCTGGGAATTTGTGCCTTTCAAAAGTGAGATATGGGTCAGAGAATCGAATTCCTCAATGAATTCTTGAAAGAAATCTTGTGCATGGCGAAAATTTCTAACCTTGCAAAGTGCGTTTAAATTACCTTCCTCCATTGAGAAAATGGGGTAAAGGTTGAGCAATTCACCTACCGTGGCTTGATGAAACTCAATTGCACCGTTATTGTGGAAATATGAAAGGCAGGGAGAACAGATTAAGGTATAAACATGGGGCACCAACTGCCTCACCTGCCGATCTGCTTCTATCAGATTAGCACCTCTGGCAATTATTTCCGCTCCGTGCTGAACGAGAATTCCAAGGCCTGATGAAAAAGTTTGAGAATTAACAACTTGAACGGCAGTACCTGCCTGTATGAGTTTAATGGCATCGATCGCATTTTGATATGCGACGGATAAATCAGCAGAGCTTAAAATGACCAGTAATTCGTTGTATTTCCGTAAAAGTGAGCTGAAAAATTCAGCCAGACCTTCAGGAGAGGGGACGATCAATTTGGGATCATCGGTTGAGCGGGCGGATAAGGGGAAATCGCTGGTGCGCAAATCCAATCCCTCATTGTGACGAATTCCGTTTAAAACAATATCGAAAGGTAAAATACGAACAAGATTTTTCCCGGCGAAATTTGGGTTTGGAAATTGGGCTGTGGAATCTGTGACGATAACGATGTCAGGCATGGTCACTCAATTGATATGATAAATTGGTAATGTGGTTGCCCACCCTCGTGTAATTCCACTTCCATATCAGGGTATTTCTCACGTACGCTTTCGATGATCGTATTCACATCATCTTTTGAGATATTTACCCCGTAGAAAAATGTAAATCTTTCCTTTTCAGAAAGATCAACTTTATCGAGAAGTGACAAACAGGCAGAATTAACCGAATTTGCGGCACACACCAATTGGGAATTTAACAACGCAATCGCTTCACCTTCTTTAACATCTACCTCATTAATGGTTACCGACCTGGTAGCCACGGTTATTTCACCGGTATCCACTTCAGTCAATGCTTCTTTCATGTCTTCGAATACATCATCCAAATCACTGTATGGATCCAACCGCAACATGGCTGCCAACCCTTGTGGAACTGTATTGCTCGGTAAAACTTCAACGTGCTTTACGGTTGATTCCTTGGCGGCAGTTGCAGCCAGGAAGATGTTCTTATTATTTGGCAGAATAATAATTTTATCCGTTGGAAGATCCTCAAATGCGTGCAGAATCTCCTCGGTGCTGGGATTCATAGTTTGACCGCCCTCAACAACGGCTGCAGCACCGAGACTGGCAAAGATTTTCGAGAGTCCTTTACCCGGAGATACAACAACAACGGCTATCTGTCCTGGTTCCACCTCAGCGAGGGAAAGAGTTTGATTGGATTCTTTAACTTTATTCTCCATTTGGTCCAGGAGATTTTCAATATAAACCTTTGTAATCGTTCCACTGGTCATTGTGTAGTCGATCGGGGCGTATCGGTTTTCCGTTGGTACGTGAATATGCATGCGATAAATACCATCGCCTTCACCAACCTGAATGGATGTGCCTATTTCTTCCAAATCTGCATAGAACTTCTCAAGGTTGAATGTCTGCGAAGGTCGAAAATCAATAACCACTTCAAAATCCTGGCCTGGTTCAATGTTTTCCATTTCATTACCCTCCATGAGCGCAAGAGGTTGAACCATTATTGCGGTTGACGTGTCTAAGGATTCACCTCGAAGGAATTTTAAAAACCCTTCAATAATAAAGAAAAGACCTTTTCCACCAGAATCGACCACACCGGCTTGTTTTAATATGGGTAATAACTCTGGGGTATGCAAAACAGAAACATCTGCTGCGCGAACGAGAATTTCAAGAATCTCATCAATCTCTGGTTGCTCTTTGATATTTTCGCTCGCGGTAGCAATATCTTTTATTACGGTTAGAATAGTGCCCTCAACAGGTCTGACTACTCCTTTATAGGCCGTTATTTTTGCTTCGACCAATGCTTTGGTCAAAATTGCGGCGTCCATTTTTTCCAGGCTATCCAATCCACGCGCAAAACCTCGCCAGATTTGCGAAAGGATTACTCCGGAGTTACCTCTGGCTCCCATGAGAGCCCCTTGAGCAACTGCATGGGCAATCTTGCCGATGTTATTTTCTTCAGAATTTTGAATTTCGTTGTAGGCGGCCTGCATGGTAAGGACCATATTGGTGCCTGTGTCTCCGTCGGGTACAGGAAATACATTTAACGAATTAACGATTTGTTGGTTTGTCTTCAACCAGGTTAATGCCGCAGCAATCATCGCTTTGAATGTTTGACCGTCAATGGCAAGAGCATCTTTGTAAACAGTATTAATCATGTTTCTCCTAGAAAACCAGGCGTTCAGCCGGGGAAATAGTAATCTTAGTCCGTATCACTGATTCTTAATGCCCGAATATGGACATTAACTCTCTCGACTGGAATGCCAACGATCTTTTCGACACGATATTGAACATTGCTGCTAACAGATTCTGCCACCATTTTTATACGTGTGCCATATTCAACAACGATATATAAGTCGATTTCAATTTTTTGACCATCAAAATCAACCTCAACACCCAGAGTCGGGTCTTTGACCAGTACATGGGCAATACCTTCTGCAAAATTCTTTGCAGCCAGTCCTACCACGCCATATGATTCAATGGCAGATTGATAGGCAATCGTAGCAATTGCTCGGTGTGTGACATATACATTTCCCATAGGATTACGGTTTTCCTTCATATAATTTTTCCCCTATTAATAAACCCAATTCTTGTTTAAAGTTATGGGATGTGGTAAAATACGCGATTGCTGTGCAGTGCAACCGCCGGCTAATTCTGAGCACTCATAGTTGAAAGGATCCTTATTATGGCGAAGTGTGAAAAATGTGGAAAGACGACAACTTTTGGACATAATCGCAGTTTTTCCATGCGAGCGACCAATCGTAAATTCCGACCAAACTTGCAGCAAGTTTCTGTGTTTGAAAACGGACGCAAGATCCGCAAAGTATTGTGCACCCGCTGCATTCGCACAATTGTTAAAACAGCCAAATAAATTCGGGTTGTTTTCATTGCAAAACTCACGGCTTCGGCCGTGGTTTTTGTTTAAATCAAGCATTCCGTCGGAGAGCATCTACACCTGCTTTAATACCCTGTGGGTACCCGAATATGGCTGTGGCTGCAACAATAATATCTGCGCCGGCTGAAACTACTGAGGAGACGGTCTCTTTATTTATTCCACCATCAACCTCAATCATAACATTTAAATTTTTCTCTTCAATTTTGTTACGAACTGCTCTAATTTTCTCCAACATTTCAGGCATAAATTTTTGCCCTGAAAACCCGGGGTTAACAGTCATGACCAAAACATGATCTACGAAAGGCAGTAATGAATCCAACGAATGGGGAGATGTGCCGGGATTCAAGACAACACCCGGAGCGACATTCATCGCACGGATTTCTTGAAGCGTGCGCGCTATGTTGGGATTATTTTCAACGTGAATGCTTAATCTGTTTGCACCGGCTTGAGCAAATGTCTCGATATGATTTTCCGGATGATTGATCATTAGATGGACATCAAGCGGCATACCGGTTGCTTTTTTACAGAAAGGCAGAATTAAAGGTCCAACGGTGATATTGGGTACAAAAGCGCCGTCCATAACGTCGATGTGCAGCCAATCAACACCTGCAGAATATACCTGTTGTAAATCCTGTTTGAGGTTTAAGAAGTTTGCTGAAATTATGGAAGATGAAAGTATCATTAGGTTCCTATTAACGTGTGGAAGTCAGCGAAAACCAGACAAACAGCCAGAAAGGTATCAAGCCACCGGCAAGTAAAAACGCAAAAAGGGCTAAAGCGGTTGTGCCCCAATCAAAGCCCTGCTTATTGCTGGTTTCCAAATATTGCTCTTCCGTTGAATTGAGATCATTATATGGTTCAAGAAAAGATTTGATCGGCGGATTATTTTCACGATAATTCTCAGCCGGGTTGGAGATTTTGTCCTCATAGTTTTGCAGAACGCGGCTGAATTGTTCAGCTGATCGGTAGCGACCGGACGGCTCTTTTGCGATCACTTTAAGAATGATTTGTTCCAATTCCGATGGAAGTTGTGGATTAATTCTGGAAGGCGGAACTGGTGCAGATTCTTTATGCAGGCGGGTTAATTCAGTTGCATCCTTTGAATAAAAGGGCAGCCTGCCTGTCACCATTTCATAATAGACAATTCCTAAAGAGTAAACATCGGAAGCCGGGGAAGGAGGTTCTCCGCTGGATTGCTCCGGAGATAGATATTGCGGTGATCCCCAGACGATCGCATTTCTTTCGTCCGGTTGTATGGTGGCAAGGGCTCGTGAAATTCCAAAATCAGTTACTTTCAGGCGTCCATCAGGGGTTACCAACATATTATGTGGTTTGACATCACAATGAACCAGGCCGGCGCGATGCGCATAGCCAATTCCGGCTGCTGCCTGGATCATTAAGTCATTTGCCTCCGAAATTGGGATAATCGTTTTTTCTCGAATCAATGACTTAAGGTTTGCCCCCGGGACATATTCCATGATGATGAACAAGCGATCACCATCCAGACCAAAATCGTGCACTGTGACAATATTTGGGTGTGAAAGATTGGCTGCCGATTTTGCTTCCTGGTGAAATCTTTTTCTGAAGTCTTCATCTTTTGAAAAATCGGGTCGTAAGATTTTAACAGCCACGAATCTTTCAAGATTTAAGTCTTTTGCGCGATAAACGACAGCCATCCCCCCTGAACCCAATGTTTGCAAGAGTTGGTAGCGATTGGCTAGAATAGGAACTGCTGAAATCGAAGGATTATCCATATTAAATTCGTCAAAATTATAACATACAGCCCTTTAACTCCCAATGTAACTGGTGAATGACATGTAACCGGTGAATGAAGTATGGGTTGGATTGTAAAATTAGGAAGTATTCGTATAGAAAAATTATCAATTGCTACTTTGACTTACAAAAATAAATAAACCCTTTATAATGGCTTGTAGACGAGAAAATGATTGGGATTGCAAGAATGGAGAGCACACTTAGTAAATAAGGGTTCTGGATATGGATCATGTCAGGTTGAACTCCAGATCCCTGGCAACAAGTTAAAAATGTAGAAACATGAATGAAGTTGTCTATTAATTACCAGTTGCAATATTATTAATCACACAGGAGTAAATATTTCTTATGAATCGACGGTGGGTATTGATCTTAATATTTCTTTTTGTGGCTTTATCCATCCTGGCTATGACTTACATTGCTCTATACCTGTTCGCAAAAGAAACGAAATCACCTGCACCTGTTGCAGTAATTGCCGAAATTGAAGCACCAACCGCAACTGAGATTATTCGAGCAACTTTTGAACCGACGATTACACCTATTCCGACACTCTCTCCACAGGATCTATTGGAGATTCATGTCGGTGGATATGCTCAAATTAGCGGAACCGATGGAGATGGCTTGAGTATTCGATCTGGCCCGGCGACAACCTATGCTGTAAATTTTGTGGGTCTGGATGCTGAATTATTCAAAGTTGTCGATGGTCCAATGGAGGCTGATGGTTATACCTGGTGGAAAGTGGAAGCGCCATATGATTCATCACGCAATGGTTGGTGTGTGCAAAATTATTTAAGCCTGGTGACATCACCACAGGAGTAAAAATGAAACCAACAAATATTAAAGTCCACAAGAATGAAAAACGTGTAGATGTCCGATGGGAAGATGGGCATGACAGCATTTATTCATTTCAATTATTGCGGGCAGGCTGTCCTTGTGCTACCTGCAGAGGTGGTCATGAAAATATGGGACCGGAACCGGACCCAAAGATTTTCAACATCACCTTACCAGATTCAAGTGCTACGGAATTGGTGAACCTGGAATTGGTTGGTAGTTATGCGATGACAATTTCATGGAAAGATGGCCACAATTTTGGGATTTTCACCTGGCAATATTTACGGGCTATGTGTCCTTGCGAAGAATGTAGAAAGAAACCTGGTTATTATGAAGTCAGGTCCTGATTAAGGCTAATTATAGTAATTGATGTATTCCTGGATACTGTTATTAAATAAATTTGCAACGAAATCATTCGGATTTCACACAAATCTTACCCCCGTCATATTTGCTTTTCACTCCATTGAAGTTTATAATCAGCTAATATTCTCAATAAGAGCATTCTTATTTTATTATTTATTCATCAAAGCAGGAGGGCAAGCTGGAAACTCAGCGGATTACGTCTAGTTTCGATGGTGTCGGATCTAGTGCAGTAAAACAGTTACAACCAGGAATTACCCTTGTAAATCGATATCAGGTCCAGGACGTGGTTGGTGTTGGCGGAATGGGATCTGTTTACCGTGCTCGTGACTTACATTTCCCAAATGTAATGAAATTAGTTGCCGTTAAAGAAATGATCAATAATGCGCCGGATCCATTGGTGCGCCAGACGATTGTGCAAAATTTCGAGCGTGAAGCAAATATTCTTGTCACTTTAAATCACACCGCTATACCTCAAATTTATGATTTTTTCTCACGAGATGATCGCTCATATCTGGTGCTGGAATTTATTCAGGGTAAAGATTTGGAAGCGATATTAACCGACGCCAACGCTCCGTTACAGGAAGAAAGAGTAATCGCCTGGGCTATTGAGTTGTGTGATGTACTCGATTTTTTGCACTCGCATAAACCCGAACCAATCATATTTCGTGACATGAAGCCGAGCAATGTCATGGTTAATCCACAAGGGCGTTCCATTCTGGTTGATTTCGGCATTGCGAAGAATTTCCGTACCGGCCAAAAAGGCACAATGATTGGGACTGAAGGATACTCCCCGCCGGAACAGTACCGGGGTGATGCAACGCCTGTGGCAGATATCTACGCCCTGGGTGCCACATTGCATCATTTATTGACCAATCGTGATCCTCGCCTGGAGGCACCTTTTTCATTTTCAGAACGACCAATTCGCTCAATCAATCCTCGCGTTTCCATTGAGCTTGAGACTGTCATCAACACATCCTTACAATACGATCCTGCTGATCGTTTTCAGACAGCTAATGATATGAAGGAAGCGCTCCTTTCGGTAGCCAAGAAAACCGGAGCTTTGACCCGATTATCAGTTTCACCAGTTATAAAAAACCAGGCAATTAAACCAGTCTGGACATTTAAGTGTGAAGATGAAATTCGTGGGTCCGTTTGTTATGATAATGGAAAAATTTATTGTGGTTGTTATGATAACAATCTTTATTCATTGGATGCATCATCTGGAGAATTCCTGTGGAAATTTCCAACTCAGGGCGGTTTAGTTGGTAAACCAATCGTTGATGAAGGTCTGGTTTTTATTGGCAGTGAGGATAAAAGCTTGTATGCCATTTCAACCCGTACTGGCAAACAAGCCTGGGCATTTCAAGCAGATGGCCCTATTCGAAGTTCTCCGAAGATTGCAGAACAACATATTTTTTTTGGCTCGGACGATGGTTATCTTTACGCCGTTAATTTAATGTCAAATCGGCTTACCTGGCGAGTGGACGGGGGTTCCGCCATTCGAACTTCACCTTACATCAGTAAGGATTTTGCTTTTACGGGAACGGAACTGGGTGATTTCTTCAGTGTAGATTTTCGCGGTCAGGTCAAATGGCGGTTCAAAGCCAAACGAGCGATCACATCATCCCCGATTGTGGAAGATGGAATCGTATTCTTCGCCTCTCTCGACTCTCAATTTTATGCCTTGGATGCAAAATCTGGATGGATTGTCTGGCGTTTCAGAATGGGAAAAGGGTCGATTTCATCGCCGGCAAAATCAGATTTTAACGTTGTCTTCGGTAGTGCTGATAACCATATTTATTGTTTGGAAGCGAATAATTCGAAAGAGATCTGGAAATTCAAAACTGAACACCAGGTCAGTGGCTCACCGGCGATTTATAATAATGCGGTTTATTGTGGTACAGCAGATGGCACGATGTACTGTATTGAGCTTAAGAACGGTCAAATGCGCTGGAGATTTAATAGCGATGGTCCGATTACTGGCGCACCGGTGATTGTAAATAATATTATTTATTTTGGTTCGAGTGATCACTTCATTTACGCACTCTATGCCTGAGAAAGTTGCTAGGATATTTCAATGCTAGATTCCATTAAGAAAATTTTTCGAAAAGAAAAAAAAACCAGCATTACCAATGTTGAAACAGCACCTTTGGCGGAAGATCAACTACGTTCTGTCACCAGAGAATCAGTTTCAATCAATCCGCCGCACTTCCTGGTGGGTAGTGGTCAATCAGTCGGCCGCCAGCGTGATCACAACGAAGATACGTTGTATTGGTTCAATGCTTCTTTTGCAAACGGCGTGAATGACATTCCATTTGGTCTTTTCATCGTAGCAGATGGAATGGGTGGACACCAACATGGGGAAGTTGCCAGCAGTGCGGCTGCCCGTGCACTTGGCGAACACATTTTCCGTAAGCTATACAGTGCGGTTTTGGGTAATTCCCAGGAAATGCCAGCCGAGAGCATTCAGGAAATCATGGAAAGTGGCATAAAGGCAGCCCAAAATGCGGTTATAACCAAAGCACCCGGTGGAGGAACAACACTCACCGCTGCCTTGATTCTTGGTGAGCAGGTGACAATAGGGCATGTCGGTGATTCCAGGTTGTATTATATATATCCTGATGGGCGCATGGAAACCATGACAAAAGATCATTCATTGGTGAAACGCCTGCTGGATCTTGGCCAAATTACGGAAGAGGAAGCAAAAACTCATCCCAACAAGAATGTGCTCTACCGAGCCCTTGGGCAAGCCGAACCATTCCGTCCGGATATTCAAACCACACCTATCCCTAAGCCTGGTTTCATTTTAATCTGCAGTGACGGCCTTTGGGGGTTAGTTGATGATGAGGATATGTTCAGGATCATCACCGCAGAGGCGAACCCCTCATTAGCGTGTAGGAATCTGGTGGAAGCAGCAAACCAGGCTGGTGGACCCGATAACATCACAGCTATCTTGATCAAATTAAACTAAGGAATCGATTGAATGGAATTTTATAATTATCTAGAACTTCCAGTAGATGCTTCGCCTGATGAAATCCGGAAAGCCTATTTTGACGGTGCGAAGATCTATCATCCTGATAGAAATCCATCAGCGGCAGACACTGAGAAGTTTTTGAAGATCCAAAATGCATATGAAACACTGATTGATCAAAAGAAACGACGAATCTATGATGAGAAAATTCCTGAAGAGGTAAAAAACAGGAAAAGCGTTCAGATCAATGCATTTTATAGCCGTAGTGTTCTACCACTAATTGAAGGAGACCAGGTTTTTTATTTATTACTGGATATTTTTCCTACCAAAACGGATCTCCCCAATTTAATGCCACCCGTAAACGTTTGTATTGTTATTGATAAATCCACATCGATGCAGGGCGATTTGCTGGAAAAAATAAAATATGAAGCAGTGAATTTCCTGAAATTACTGCGTGCGGATGATACCATCTCCATTGTGGTATTCAGCGATTTTGCTGACATTATTCTCCCACCCACAAAGAATAGTGAGTCAGCGATCGCGCTGACTCGCATTCAATCAATTCAGGCATCCGGCGCGACGGAGATCTACAAAGGATTGTATGAGGGAGTCGAGCAACTACGCAGTATCCCCGCAAAAGATCAGATCAAACAACTTATTCTGATAACAGATGGACATACTTATGGGGATGAAGAGTTGTGCGTTCAATTAATTCAAGAGGCGACAGAAGAGGGAATTTCCTTCCAGGCCATTGGCATCGGGGAAGAATGGAATGATCAATTTCTGGATGAACTGGCCAGAATTTCAGGGGGAGAAACCCAATTCGTCACATCCGCTCAGGAAATGTATAATACGCTGACGGAAAAAATTAAACAATCTGGAATACAATTCGCACGAAATGTGAAAATTGAATTTGAAACCAGTCCTTATGTCCAGTTGAATTATGCGTTTCGTTTGAGCCCGGATTTATCTTCTTTGGATTTAGGCAATACTGTTTTGTTGGGAAATTTATTACTTGGAAAACATTTACGGGTAATTTTCGAATTCCACATCGACGAGCTCTTACCATCAATGAGCGAATTGCGAATGTTATTTGGATCAATTAAAATGGATATACCCTCTAATCCAATCAAAAAGACTCGCATGTATTTTGATTTTAAACGGCCAATCAGCACAACCATCGACCGCGCATTACCCCCAGCAGCCATCATTGATGCCATGTCGCATCTGACCTTATACCGAATACAGGAAAAAGCCAGGATTGAAGTAAAAGAGGGGAACATCCAAAATGCAACCCGGCACTTACACCATGTTGCCACACACTTGCTGGCTAAAGGCGATCGTAAGCTGGCCCGAACCATATTGGAAGAAGCACAGAACTTGCAAACGCAGAAAAATTACTCGGAAATTGGCGAGAAACGTATTAAATATGGAACTCGATCTTTACTAATGTTACCTGAACCGGAGAGTACATAATATGATCATTTGTCCGAATTGTCATCACAAAGAGTTTCCAGGCGCATTGTTTTGCAGCGAATGCGGGGCAAGGTTAATATCATTGGATTATTTAACAACCCAATCCATTCAAAAAACGACCAGCGATATGCTGGATCAATCAAAGTTGGGTTCTTCGCCAGATACTTTGAAAAATGATGCCAATGTCCAGAAACCAGAACAGAATGCTGAATTGGCGTTATTTGTGATCGATAGCAAACAAACATTACAACTAGCCGGTAGGACTGAATTTACATTGGGTCGAGTTGCAGATGGCCAGCCAATTTTGCCCGATGTTGACCTCTCTCCATTTGAGGCTTATTCTCAGGGCGTTTCTCGATTGCATGCTGCATTGAAGGTACATCGTGATCGGGTTGCAATTATGGATTTAGGCTCTTCAAATGGAACCCGCGTAAATGGCCAGAAAATAGTCCCCCATGTCGATTATCCCGTCAATCAAGGTGATGTCATTGCGTTAGGGAAATTGAAGATACAGGTTGTCCTGCGCTAAGGAGGAAAAGAATGATCACGGTTATTGTCCACATTAATAACGAAGATCCGGTTTTAGGCGAGATGGACGAGCTCCCTAAAACAGATGACCAGATTGTCATTGTAAAGAATCCTCGAAAAAAAGATGGCAAAGACATACATTATTTGGAACCAGCCGTCACTGTTGTGGTTTTTCCTATGCATAGAGTTAATTTTGTTGAAATAATTCCGACAGGTGAAGAAGAGGATATTATTTCATTTGTTCGGGAGTAAATAATATGGATGATCATTTTAAGAACAAAATAATTCTGGTGGTGGACGATGAAGAGCGGATGGCGCGTTTCATCCGTTTAAATCTGGAACATGATGGTTTTCAGGTTGTAGAAGCCTATCGTGGTATGCAGGCTTTGCAAGCTTATCGTGATTCCCTGCCGGATTTGATTTTATTGGATATTATGTTGCCGGACATTGATGGCTTTGAAGTACTTAGTATGCTGCGTGAAATTAGTAATGTGCCTGTTATCATGTTGACCGCAAAAGGTGAGGAAGATGACCGGGTTCGCGGCCTTGAATTAGGCGCAGACGATTACATTACGAAACCTTTCAGTCCGCGTGAGTTGGTCAGCCGTGTTCGGGCAGTATTGCGCCGGACTGAAAGTGGAACAGCAGAATCGTCAGATGTAATCGAAGTTGATGATCGCTTGAAGTTGGATTTTTCAAAGCGGGAAATATGGCTTAACAATGAATTGGTGAAACTCCGCCCTACCGAATATCGCTTATTGTTTCACCTGGTCAAGAATGCCGGTTGGGTATTGACATATGATCAATTACTGTCACGCGTGTGGGGGTATGAATATCGTGATGAACCCCATTATGTCCGCTTGTATGTAAATTACCTGCGTCAAAAACTTGAGGAAGATCCATCAAAACCAAAGTACATCCTCACGGAACGAGGCGTTGGGTATCGATTTGTTGATTATAAGCGTCAGTCACCATAGTTAAAATGGTTTATAAATTGTGCCAGATAAATCCGTGAAATATGGTATACTCATGGGGAGTATATAAAGCGTAAAAATAAAGGAGATATGAATGATTTCAGAACCTATTCACGTTACAGATGCAGCGTTTGAAAAAACTGTTTTACAATCGGAGCTGCCGGTGATTGTCGATTTTTGGGCACCCTGGTGCGGTCCCTGCCGCATGGTAGCGCCGGTGTTGGATAAATTAGCCAAAGAATTTAGTGGCAAGATTGTAATAGCCAAAGTGAATACCGATGAGAATCCTGAATGGGCTACAAAATTCGGTGTTCAAGGTATACCGACCATGCTTTTTGTCAGTAAAGGAAAAATTGCTCACCGTCAGGTTGGAGCACTTCCGGAAGGAATGCTTCGGGATGTGCTTGACCAGTTTATGAGTGTAATTGAGGACGAAAAGAAAACCGCTTAGTTTTCTTTATCAAAAGATTTTGATTCATAAAAAGACATGCCGGGATAAACTGGCATGTCTTTTTTCTGATTAAAGACTGGTTGAAAAAAAGAGAAATGTGGTATTACATTCAATCTTTAAGTCGGTTAATATTTGCACCTAAATTCTTGAATTTCAACTCTACATTTTCATAGCCACGGTCAATTTGACGGACATTTCGAACTGTGGATGTTCCTTTGGCGGATAATGCTGCCAGCAATAATGCCATTCCTGCGCGTATATCCGGGCTTTCAAGGTTTTCGCCATACAACTGAGATGGACCTTGAACTATGCAACGGTGCGGGTCACACAAAACAATCTGCGCGCCCATTCCAACCAGTTTATCAGTGAAATACATTCGAGAAGGGTACATCCAATCATGAAAGAGCATCGATCCCTTTGATTGGGTTGCTACCACAATAGCAATACTCATCAAATCGGTTGGGAATGATGGCCAGGGCATCACGCTGATCTCGGGGATGGCATTGCCCAGATCGGGTTCAATCAGAAGTGGTTGATCGGCAGGTACGAAAATATCATCACCTCGATTCTCCCACTCCACACCGATTCGTTGAAAAACCAGTTTTATCATATCGAGATATTTAATTCCGGCCTTGCGAATGGTGATTTCTCCGCGGGTAACCGCAGCTGCTCCAACAAAACTTATCACTTCCAGATAGTCCGGTCCAACGGTAAACTCACAGCCATGGAGTTTTGGGACGCCATGGATCTGGAGAGTATTAGAGCCGATATTATCAATTTTTGCGCCCATTTTTGTAAGAAAATGACAGAGTTCCTGAATGTGAGGTTCAGATGCGGCATTTCGAATGACCGACTCGCCTTCGGCGGTCACACAAGCCATGATTGCATTTTCGGTGGCAGTTACGCTGGCTTCATCCAGCAAAATATTAGCACCCCTTAATTTTTTCGCTTTGAAATGAAAGATGCGATCGTAGGTAACTTCTGCGCCCAACTTCTTTAAGGCTAATATGTGTGTATCAACCCGGCGGCGGCCGATTACATCGCCTCCGGGAGGTGGCAAAATCATTTCTCCGCTGCGGGCAATCATCGGGCCAGCCAATAAAATCGATGCACGAATCTTCTTGCATAAATCCGGATCCAGGTCAGCAAATCGAACATCTTTTGCATGGATCGTCCAGGTGTTTTTCTCATTCTGTGTAATCTCGACCCCCAGGCTTTCTATTAAATTCTTCATTGCCAAAACATCTAGAATTTGCGGCATATTATGAAAAATAACCGGTTCATCGGTGAGCAGGCAGGCTGCCAATAATGGTAAAGCAGCATTTTTATTTCCAGAAGGAGTAACCTCCCCTTTCAGCTGAACTCCACCCTCAATGACAAACTTTTCCATTTTTACCTCCAAATATTCTAGCTGAATCCTATCAATAAAAGAGGGAAACCATGTTTTTTGAATCGGAGGATCCCAATTCAAGAACAGATATCCCCTTAAATTAATTGGATACGTATTTTCTTAATTATAGCGTGTAATACGAAAGAAAACGCGAACCTGAATTCTTTGCATGATTGAATTTATACTAATTCTTTCTTGAGCGAATCGATTGAGGTTACTGGCGCTGAACATTTATTTTTGAAACAGACGTATACAGTTGTTTGATTAGCCTGACATTTCTTATCTTTAAGAATAGGAATGGTGGTTTTGCCAATTTCAGTTTCATTTACGATTATAAAGGGCGTCTCCGGGTGTTTGTGTTTTGTAATGAAATTTTCCAACGAATTGGATCTTGCAGGGTCGCTTGTTCTTTTTACAAGGACAATATAGTCATCCGCATTAATCACCCTTGGAAGGGTCTTCAACCAAAAAGAGGTTGAAAGTGGAGCCTGATTGATAATGCCCAAAATGTGTTTATGAGAGGTCGTTACGATTTGTTCGTATTTTTTCACTTCGCGAAAGACATTTAATCGTTGCATGGCAAAAATGGCAGCTGACCACCCCGCTGGCACGACCGAATCTTCCAGAGTCTGCGGTCTGGTAATCAGAGTTGGGTCATCATCGCGACTATCAAAAAACTGATTACCATCCCAAAAGATACTTACCATTTTGTCACATAATGAGATGGCCTGATTCAACCAATACTCATTCATTGTTACCATATATAAATCAATCAATGCATTGACCAAAAGCGAGTAATCACTCAAGAATGCCTGACTTCGGACCTGACCTTCGCGATATGCATGAAAAAGGTGCTGATCAACCATCATCTCGCTGAGAATAAAATTCGCAGCATTGATAGCGACGGACAGGTAGTTTTGATTCGCCAGTATCCGGCTGGCGTTTGCAAATGCGGAAATCGCCATGCCGTTCCAATCGACCAGAATTTTATCGTCAGTCGCCGGACGTATTCGTTGATCTTGTACAGCTTTTAATTTCTCGAGAATATCCTGTGGAAGCTGATTATCTATTTTCCGCAGAATTATTTGCCCCTCAAAATTCCCATGAGTTGAGATTTCGAAGGACTGATTGAGTTTCTCCCATTCCTTTTCCGAGAAGAGAATTCGAAGTTCATCGTAACGCCAGGTATAGAACAGACCTTCCTCGCCCTCCGAATCTGCGTCAAGACTGGACCAGAAGCCGCCAGCTGGAGAAAGCAACTCTGATCGCATGAAGTTTAGTGTCTCCTCTGCGACCTTCAAGTAATCATGGTTTTTGAAAATAGATCCTGCGTTCAGGTAAAGCTGAGTAAGTAGCGCATTATCGTATAACATTTTTTCAAAATGGGGTACCAACCACTTTTCGTCAGTGCTGTAACGGTGGAAGCCTCCGCGCAGCAGGTCATAAAACCCACCCGCTACCATGGCATTCAAAGTTGATTCCACCTGTTTTTGTTGGGTGGAAGTCAAATCAATATATTCGTCCAGCAGGAAAAGCAAAGTCAGAGGATGAGCAAACTTTGGTTTACTACCCCAACCACCATAATTGGGATCTATTTGATCAAATATCGTTTGAACGCTTTTCCCCAAAATATTTTGAATTGGTTCTGCTTCAGTATTTTGCGATTCAACTGTTTTTTGAAGGTGTTTTCTTATCTGCAGTCCATATTCAAATAATTGATTTGGGTTGTCATTCCAGGCTCGGACCACACTTTGAAGCACTTGCAAAAAAGCGGGCATCCCATAGCGAGTTTGGGGTGGAAAGTAAGTACCGGCATAAAATGGAGTCAAATCTGGCGTGAGGAAAACACTCATCGGCCAACCACCGCTGCCCGTCATACTAACCAGTGCATCCATGTAGATCTTATCAATGTCTGGTCTTTCTTCGCGATCTACTTTGATGGAGACGAAATTAGCATTCAGGAAATTGGCCACACCTTGATTCATGAAAGATTCCTGTTCCATAACATGACACCAATGACAGGCAGAATAACCAATAGAAAGAAAAATTGGCTTTGCCTCTTTTTTTGCGCGTAATAGGGCCGTTTCAGACCATGGATACCAATCCACTGGATTATTGGCGTGCGCCAGTAAATAAGGGGAAATTTCTTGAGTGAGCTGATTCATAAAACCATTTTAGTGGAGTGGGGTTGTATAGACGGATGTGTGTCAAAGGTTACCTTCAAATTTGACGGAATTATCATATTGTTTAAATTTGCATGTATACTAAAACAAATTTTTAATACGAAATTATCGAGGGCAAAATGGTAGAAGTAAGAGTCTTGGATTTATCATCAAAAAAGCTAAAAAATGAATTTATCATGTTCCCCTTCACGCTGTACCGGGATGTACCACAGTGGGTTCCCCCATTTATCGGTGATGTGAGAATGATGCTGGATCGTAAAAAGCACCCTTTTCACGAGCATTCCGATGCGGAATTCTTCACTGCTCATCAAGATGGAAAAATTGTTGCCCGTCTGGCTGTGATGGAGAATAAACCCTTCAATAAAGTTCATGAGGTTAAAAAAGCCCAATTCTATTTATTCGATTGTATTAATGACCAGGAAGTGGCGAATGCGATCTTTGAACGAGGGTTCGAATGGGCGCGTAAGCGTGGACTGGATACGTTGGTTGGGCCAAAAGGTTTCAGTGCGTTCGATGGGTATGGGATACAAATTGAGGGATATGAACATCGCCAAATGATGACCATGATGAATTATAACTTCCCATATTACCGCACACTGGTTGAAAATTTGGGGTTTGAGAAAGAAGTTGATTTTGTCTCCTGTGCAATTGATTCTTCGAATTTTAATCTTCCGGAAAAAGCGCAACTGGTTGCCGCAAAAGTTCGTGAAAGAGGCAAATTTAAGGTGGAAAGTTTTGCCACCAAAAAGGAGCTGAAAAAGCGTGCGATGGCGATCGGCGAGGCATACAACAAAACATTCGTCAACAACTGGGAATATTACCCATTTACAGAAAGAGAAGTCAAATTTATAGCCGACAACATCATGGTGGTCGCGGATCCGAAATTAATAAAAATCATTACTTATAATGATGAGGTGATCGGATTTTTGTTGGCTTTCCCCGATATTTCTGAGGCGTTGCAACGCATGAAAGGTCGAATCACGCCCTGGGGAATTCTGGATTTGATGCGAGAGTTCAAGAAAACCCGCATTGTTTCATTAAACGGCGCCGGCGTTTTGCCTGAATATCATGGACGTGGTGGAAATGTATTAATGTATGATGAAATGGCGAAAACTTTCAAGGATTATGATCAGTATGATTTTGGAGAACTCACCCAGGTTGCTGAAACAGCTGTACAGATGCGGAAAGATTTGATCAGCATGGGTGGAAAAGCTTATAAAAATCACCGTGTGTATCATAAATATTTGTAAGAATCACTCATCTAAAGCCATCTTTTTTTTGAAAAAGGTGGCTTTTATCATCACAAACATATTTTCCAAAGCAACCGCAGCGTACAGACAGGCGAACGGGATTAACATTAGGTAATAACGTTGAAATGGAACCTGGAAAATAATTAACACTTCAACTATAAAAATTGCAAATGCTGATACCAGCAGGTATTGTGACATGCTTTTTGAGCGTAAACTAACTAGTAGGCCATACGCAACCAGAAGAAGATTAAGAAACCCAGTGGTTAAATTTCTACCCAAGCCCTGGTTAATTGGGTTTCTAAAATATGATTCAACCGCGGCTAACTGCTGGGGTTGATAATTGGCAACATCTGCACTCATTGGGGGAACGACGAAAAGCTGACCGATTAATGCGGTTACTCTTTGTGTTGGAGAAATAACAATAAATCCAGAGGATGCGCCAGAAATAACTTCTACCTGAGAATAAGTGAGCTCCGATCGGTCATTCCACATGGCTTTCGGTGCCGCAAAAGGGTCATGCCAGATGACCGGATTCAATAGATAAAAAAAAGCGATAAATAAAGTGCTAAAAAGAAAAGTCTGGAAGAAGATTTGTTTGAAATGCCGGCTTTGCCTGGTGACGAGAACGATAAAAGCGAAAATTACGAGGGCTATCATACTCTGCTTGGTATTAAATGCCATAGAAACTGGCACCGCTGTTAAAAAGAACCATTTTTTGGGCAGTCTGAATAATAAGAAAAGGCTCAATATCAAAAAAAATATTAGCCCTCCTTCTGCCATTGCACGACGTCCATGCAGGAGGATCAATGAATTTGAGAGCAGCAAAAGAGTTGCAATAAGCGAAACTGGAATTGAGAAAATCTTTCGTAGCAGCAAAAAAAAGAGGATAAAGGAAGCTGGTAATAAAATTGCAATGCTTATTCTGGATACCACCAGTAATTTTTTGTCCGGCAGGGCAGCTGAATTCTCCTGCCACGATTGCGACCAATTCCAGTCCTGGTCAAGGCTGGGAGAGCTGGTAAGCACACGAGCAGCACCGATCCAATATCTTGTAAAGGGTGCGTCAAGCAAGCGATACTTCTGAATTTGTGAATCCTGCCTGGTGGGATCGTACGCCATCGATATTGCCTCCCCAGAAAGGATTTTGTCGAAATCCGAGCTCATAAAAATCTGAGTGGCTTCGTCGGGGTGAAATGGAACGGAGGATATTCCTGTAAAATAAAGAATGCACCAAATCACAAACAAAGATCCGGAAAGAAGATAAATATAATTTTGTTCTATGAAAGTAGCTGAAAAGATATTTAACCGTCTCATTGAAAAACCGCTTTATGCAAATCTGGTGTTGTTGGGATTATTCCTTGCCTACCGGGCTACGTTATTGATTTTACACGCATTTCCGTTTAATTCCGACGAAGCCATTGTGGGATTAATGGCCAGGCACATCTTAAGCGGTGAACGTCCTTTATTTTTTTATGGCCAATCATATATGGGCAGTCTGGATGCCTTTTTAATTGCACTAGGATTTCGATTATTTACGGAAAGTGTGATTGTGATTCGTTTGATACAGTCACTACTATTTTTCCTGACTGTGATCACAGTCTATTTTTTTGTCATCATAGCCTTTCATAACCAGAATATCGCATTTTTTAGTGGAATCATGTTAATTTTTGCCCCCGTTAACCTTGTCCTTTACAGCACAGTATCCCTGGGTGGCTATGGTGAAGCACTGTTGATTGGCTCGTTGTCACTGCTGGTTTCAGCTTTGATTATTGAAAAATTTGGCGGATCTAAAAAGTTCAAAAAATCTATGTATTTCTTTTTGTCTTTGTTAGGTGGCCTGACCGGTTTGGGGCTCTGGACAAATGCCCTCAGCCTCACTTTTTGCGTACCTGCAACTCTGGCGGTATTTTACTATTTGGTTAACGACCAGTTTTCACAATTTAAAACTCGCAGGTTATTTGGTTTCGCAACAGCATTTCTGACTGGGATTATTGTTGGTTCTTATTTTTGGTGGTTTTCATTTATATCGAGTGATAATATAAGTCTTTTTACCGAATTGACCGGCAGCGCAGTTGCAGTAGAAAGAACCAGTTATCTGCAGCAGATTTGGCAGCACTTTCTGTCATTTATTCTGTTTGGCCCCACCGTAATGTTTGGGTTGCGACCGCCATGGGATGTAAAAATCATCATGCCATATTTTGCTCCCGTCGTTGTTTTCTTCTGGGGGCTTGTTCTCGTTCAGATGATGCGGAAGTGGAGCAAGATTTCTAAAAGATACAGGTTGTTTTTCACGATTCTAATTGGTGTTGGTTTCATTCAATTTTTGGGTTATGTTTTTACATCTTTTGGGGTTGATCCATCAGGACGTTATTTCCTTCCATTTTACATCCCGTTGGCGATCTTTGCGGCGTATGTTTTGGTTACATTCAAGAACTCCCGTTTAATAGCAACCTTATTCAGCATGGTTATATTGTTCAACATAATCGGTGTATTTACCTTGGCGCGCAATCCACCTTATCTGACAACACAATTTTATTCACCTGCGCAAGTCAACTCTGCGGAAATGCCTGCGTTAATAAAGCTCCTTCAGCAGAATGGGGAATTCGGCGGATATTCCAATTATTGGGTCAGTTATCCGCTGGCCTTTTTATCAAATGAGGAGATAATTGCCGTACCCGAATTACCATATCATGACGATTTGCGCTATACAACCCGGGATAATCGTATTCCATCATATAATTCCAAATTAGCAAACCAAGATAGCGTCTTTTATATCACAACGAATAACCCCTCACTCGACATATTAATCAGACAAAAACTTTTCGAACATCAAGTTCAATATCAATATCATGAAGTAGGCGATTTTCATGTCTTTTATAACCTCTCAAAGAAAATTTCTCCGGAACAGTTAGGGCTTTATGAATCCTACGAATAGAGATAACAAAAGTGAAAGAACGGAATTATTTGTTGGCGTGATCTTATTTTTGTGTATATTCTTTTCTGCGTTGCGGGTTCCGTTTGATACTGATTTTTTTTGGCATATCAACGCTGGAGCGGCCAGCATGACACAAAAAGCACCGCTGCTGCACGATCAATTTTCTTTCACGAGCTTTGGCGCTGATTGGGTTAACCATAGTTGGTTGGCGCAAATTATCTTTTATCTCATCTTTCGGTGGTTTTCTTTTCGGGGGGTTATGATTTTTGTTGCTATCCTGGCGACTACAACAATGATTTTGATATACCTGCAGATGCGCGGTAGTGCGCTCATGCGCGCATTCTTGATGATCCTTGCCTTATTAATTTCAGCTCTTGTTTGGTCGCCGCGGCCGCAACTCTTCACTTTACTTTGTTTTTCGCTGCTGATCTTACTGGTCAGGAACTATGAACAAAGTCCAACTAGAAAAAAGTTTATTGGGATCGTTTTGCTCTTCATCATCTGGTCAAACTTACATGCCGGCTTTTCAATCGGGATTGCCTACCTTGGTTTGTTCTTCTTTGGAAAACTTATGGATTCTTTTTTGGCGAAAGGTGAAAGAGAGCTGAATCGCCGTCAATTTGTGAGCTTTCTGAGTCTTTTTGCGATTTGCACCTTGGCTGTTTGCATTAATCCCAATGGACTAAATATCTGGAAGGTTCAGTTCGAGACCGTTTCAATCAACTCATTGCAATTGTATATCGATGAATGGGCTTCTCCAAATTTTCATAATCTTAGCCAACAGCCATATCTCTGGACATGGTTAATTTTCGTATTCAGCCTGGCAATTAGCGATCGGCATTTGCAATTAAAGAAATTGTTGCCCATTTTGTTTTTTGGAGCATTGGGATTTCTATCTAAACGGAATTTTGCGCCTTTTGCGATCATCATTTTTCCGGTATTGAGTGACCTGATCGTGGGCATTTATGAAAGATATCTCAAAGGTTGGCTGGAATTACAATCCAAATCCAAATTGTCACGTGTAGTAAAGATCGAACCAAAGCCAGTCATTCAAAAGTTGATCAACCTTTCATTTGCCGCTTTGTTGATGTTTGTTGTGGCTGGAAAAATCATCTATCTCGGCAATCCGGTTGTGATAAATGCTTATGAAAACAAACTGCTCCCCAAACTAGCTTACGAGGCAATTTCGGTAAAGGGTATTCCTGCCGGCAATGTCTTAAATTCTTATAATTGGGGCGGGTATCTGAATTGGAAAAATGCTGATATTAAAGTATTTGTGGACGGTCGCACAGATTTATTCGGTGATGTGATCATCGAGGATTGGCTTGAGATGGTTTCGGCTGGAGATAACTGGCATCAATTGTTTGAAAATTATAATATTAATTGGACATTCTTAGAAAAAGGATCTCCAATCAATCAAATTTTGATCGAAAACGGTTGGCTTATTTATTATGAAGACGACATGGCCACCATTTTGATAAACGATTAGGTGGCGAGAAAAGGCATTTCATCCAGGTTTTTCCGATCCTGTAATGCCGGAAATTTCTCTCGCCAATCGGAAATAACGGCGGTATCTATTGTTATCGTTCCAATTTTGTCAGCAGCATCGTGCAGGTTCAGTATTGGCTCGCCATATTGATTGACGATCATGCTCTGACCACCGAACAATGTATTGCCATTTTTCCCGACAATATTGGCGGCAATCATAAAAGACTGGTTCTCGATTGCACGGGCAAGAAGAAGCTTATGAAAATGGGTAATTCTCTTTTGAGGCCATTGCGCGGGAAGAAGGTAAATCATGGCACTGTTTCGGCTCATAAGCCGGAATAATTCCGGAAACCGCAGATCATAACAGATTGCTAACCCAAACGGGATTCCAAACAGGTTAACGGTGCGTATAGTATTGCCAGCAATAAACCATTCTTTCTCCTGCATGGATTCAATCAGATGGATTTTGTCATAATATGGCCGATTTTGTTGGTTAGGCGCAATGACAATCAATCTGTTCGCAAACCCTGAATTAGTCCGCCTGGAGATGAAGCTGCCAGCTATAGTCAGGTTTTGGCTCACAGAAATCTGCTGCAATTCCGTGATCAGCGCTTCATTGAAATCTGCAGCCATTTCTAATTGTGATGTAAATCCTGTCGACCACAATTCTGGCAGTAAAATTACGTGGTTTTTACGCAGCGGCAGTCTATCAATAAGATATAATAATTTATCCACATTCTTTTGGAAATTATTATGATCTATCGTCAATTGGGCTAATGAGACATCAATTTTCATGGTTTTATCGTTTGTAAAAATGAGAAAGGATAATCAATTTGCGGCGATCCAAATCTGATGGCATTGTACGTTTTTTTCTCGTACTATTTTTTATCATTATAATGGCTGCTCTCGTCTGGGGTAACAATTTGTATGCCTCAAAAAATCCGGGGGGAAATGATTTTCTGGTTCATTGGGTGGGGGCACAGAAATTTGTTTACGAAGGCACCAGTCCTTTTTCGGATGCCACAGCATTAGCGATTCAAACCATGGTTTACGGACGGGCAGCCAAAGCCGGTGAACATGAACTTCGGGTAGCTTATCCTTTATTTTCCATTTTTTTATTTATGCCATTCGCTCTAATAAAAAATTATATTCTGGCAAGGGCATTGTGGTTGACATTGCTGGAAATCGCATTAATTTTGTCTGTTATTGTCGGTGTGCGCCTTGTGCAGTGGCGGCCGGGGAAATTGATACTGGTTGCTTTGATCACCTTCAGTATATTCTGGTATCACGGTCTGCGCTCCTTAATCAATGGAAATGCAATTGTTGTTCTTCTCCTATGTTTTACGCTCAGTCTTTATGCAGTACAACAGAAACAAGATGAACTGGCCGGTATTTTATTGGCGTTGACAACCATAAAACCCCAGGTTGGTTTTGCATTTATCCTTTTTCTGTTTTTTTGGTCATTGATAAATAAGCGTTACAAGATTGTTTTTTGGTTCCTGGGGAGCATTCTGATATTAACCGTTGTAGCCCTGTTTTTAATTCCAGACTGGCCGTTGCAATTCCTGCAGGAAGTTTTGCGATATCCAGGATACAATCCGCCCGGTACACCGGCTGCAGCACTGGGGACCATCTTGCCAGGAGCAGGCAAGCAAATTGGGTTAGCGATTTCGGTTGTCAGTGGCTTGATTCTTGTGGTGGAAGCCTGGTTGGCCAGAAGGTCTACCGGTATTGAATTTATGTGGATAAGTGCCCTGACATTGATACTCGGGCAATGGTTGAATGTACAGACCGATCCAGGCAATTTTGTAATCATGTTTCCAGCAACTTTGGTCATCTTTCGATTAGTTGAGGATCGGTGGAAGAACAAAGGCAACCTGATCAACCTGGCAATGCTGGCACTTATTTTCGTGGTGCCATGGCTGTTTTTCTTGCGAACAATTTCGGAAGAATACCAGCCAATTCAAAGTCCGATTATGTTTTTTCCGGTGCCGGTTCTTCTATTCTTAGGGTTGTATTGGGTGAGATGGTGGGCGAAGAATCCAATAAAGTACATAATTTCAAACTGATCATTGAAAATGAGAAAATCATTGTGCCAGCACTCATCATGCTTGGGACAATATTGCGTTTATTGCGCATAGCCACCAGAGAAATTGCGTATGATGATGCCTTTAGTTATTTTTTGTCCTTAAAGGATTTCAAAACTATTGTCGAGGGCACTGTCGCAGATACAATGCCGCCATTGTATTACTTCGTCCTCCATTTATTTTCGCTTATCAACCATGAAATCTGGTTTTTGCGACTACTAAATGTATTTCTTTCGATAGCAATTTTCTTGGTAGTTTATGTGTTCGTACGAGAAATGTATGGAAAGGGGAGTGGCTATTTAACGCTTTTACTAACTGCCATATCACCCTTTTTGATTTACCATTCGCAGGAATTACGCATGTACAATTTCCTGTTGTTGGGACAGCTGGGATATTTATTCGGGTTGTTCATGCTTTCAAAAAATCAAGATAAATTCTTGAAATACTTCTTAATCACGGTATTTTTTGGAACCATGGCGTTATATTCTCATAGTCTCGCAATTATGGGATTACTGACCTGCAATCTTATATTTCTCTCAAAAATGAATAAAAAATATCTATATCAGCAGATTTTGATTCTGGCAACGTTGGCGGTTTTATTTTTACCATGGGCAATATATTTACCGCAGCAAATAGACAAGGTCCAAACCGCATTTTGGACTCCGAGGCCGGGAATACTGGAGATAATCCAGGCCATTGTCACCTTGTTTGGTTTTGCACCAATGCCAATTTATTGGATGGCGCTTGTAATAATCTTGATGGCACAGATTTTTGCAATCGTAATGCTGTGGACATTTCAACAAAAGAATACTTTACTTTTTGTCCTCGTTGGAATCGGGTTTGGAATCCCGGTTTTACTATTTATCACCTCTTATTTGACCAGGCCAGTTTTTGTTCCCCGAATTTTCATTTTGAGCACAGTAATTGCATATATTTTGATAAGCAGGTTTGTCAACGTTAACAAACAAAAGGTAATTGGAAAAGTTGTTTTAGGTTCAATGTTGTTGGTATCCCTTATTTCCCTGCCATATTATTACAAATTTGAATCGTTTCCGCGTTCCTCTTTTCGGCAAGCCGTAAATTTTTTAGCAGCGAACATGGACAAAAATGCTGGAATTCTCCACGATAATAAATTGAGTTTTTTCCCCATGTCTTTTTACAATACGGAATCAGATCAAAACTATCTTAGCGATCCAAAGGGAAACGCCAATGACACCCTGGCTCCACATTCTCAAAAAGCAATGGGTTTTCTAGCGTGGGATGGAATCAGAGAATCCGCTCTCCCGCAAGAATTATTTTTTGTTACATTTCTGCAAAGCGAATTTGAGTACGAACAAATTGGACAAACCAATCCAAATTTGAAAAAATTACAGGAGTATTATGTTCACGAAGATAGGCCAGTATTGATTGGCGATATAAAAATCTATCGTTTTGAGCAATTAAAATGAGCAAAAAAGCTTACCTGCTCCTATTTTTTATTGGGCTCCTAGTATTTTCCGCAAATTTCATCTTTCAAAAAACGGGTGGATACCTCGATTCGCAATATTATTTTCTCGGTGGAAAAGCTCTCTCAGAAGGCAGCAAAGCTGCACCTGTAGTTTGGAATTATCTCGATGATCCGCAGGAATTACCGCACCCGCTATTTACTTATTGGATGCCGCTACCATCCATTCTCGCAGCGCTTTCTATGTTTATTTTCCAATCGCAAACATTTTTTGCTGGACGAATTTTCTTCTGGATTCTAGGTGCTTTTGCTGTTCCTCTGGCAGCATTTCTGGCGATGGATATTTTTAATAGCAAATTTACTGCGTTCATCTCATCCATGTTGGTTATTTTTTGCGGACTATATTTCAAATTTTTAACAATCCCTGAAAGCGTCAGTATCTATATTGTCTTCGGGGCTTTGTTTTTCTTTTTTTCAGAGAAATTATTATTTTCGCCCCGCACCCATAAAGGATTGGTTGCTTTGGTAATGGGAGTTATTGCCGGATTACTTCATCTTTCACGTGTAGATGGGTTGATTTTTATTGGATTGATTATTTCCGCTTTGATTTTGAAACTTTTCCTGTCAAAACCACTCATGAAGGAAAAACGGATCGAAATTATTAACCACATATTTATTTTACTTGCTGGCTACATGGTTGTAATGATATGGTTGTATTTCCGCAATTTTCAGTTGTTCGGGACCTTATTATCACCAGCTTCCTCTCGGGCGTTGTGGTTGACAGAATATAATGACACGTTTGCTTTTCCCCCCGAATTATTAAATTATGCCTTTTGGTTTGAAAGTGGTCTACCGCAGAAGCTGTCGCAAATTTGGGATGCTTTAAAGCTAAATACTGGAAATTTAATGGCAGTTCAGTCAGGACTGATCGGAATTCCGTTAATAGTCCTTTCCTTGCGCGAACATTGGCGATCAAAAAAACTTATTTTGCCTTTAATTTATTTCGTGATTATATTTTTCCTGATGACCATCATATTTTCATTAGCGGGTGGCAGAGGCGGATATATTCATGCCATGGCCGCTATTCAAATCTATTTTTGGATCCTTATCGCTGATGGTCTGAGCCGGTTCATTCAATGGGGAATAAATCAACGTGATTGGAAATTGAAACGTAGTAGAGTGATGTTTGGCTCTGCTCTTATCATTTTTGCATTCATCCTTACTGCAATTTTTTATTATAAAGGTGTCATCTCCGATGGTTGGGATCGGGAGGTCGCTGAATTTCAAATCGTTGAATCGGTCATTGAAACCCAATTGAATACAAAAGAAAATGTAATCATGATAAATAATCCGGTGGGATACTACCTGGCAACAGATCGTTGGAGTGTGGTTATTCCCAACGCCAATTGGGAAAATTTATCCAATTTAATTGAACGATTTAATGTTCGTTATATTGTTTTGGATGGGAATCTTCCTCAACAGCTCAATGATCCAAAAATTTGGCAAGAGAAATTAGAGCTAACACGATTAATCGACTTGAGTGGCGGCAAGGTGTTATATGCAGTCCCATAATTCCAAAGCATATTTCGGAAATATTCTACCTTCGAGGATGTTTTGGATATTGCTGGGAGCATTAATCTTCCAGGGGTTCTATCTTCTTCTGACCAAGGAGCTGCGGATTGGTTTTCCGCTCGATGATGCCTGGATTCACCAGACCTATGCGCGCAACCTGGCAACCCATCTGCGCTGGGAATTTGTTCCCGGTCATCTTTCGGGCGGGTCTACATCTCCGTTGTGGACATTGCTGCTAGTGCCGGGTCATTGGCTGCCCTCGGAATTATTTCTTGGATGGACTTTTCTTATTTCTTTGTGTCTTTTTGCCGCTTCTGGCTATTTATTTGAGATTATTGCCGAGCGACTGACTGGCATAAAATTGAGATTTCCCTTATTTGGCTTGATATTTCTTTCTGAATGGCATTTGCTGTGGGCTGCCAATTCTGGTATGGAAACCATTTTATTAATCTTTTTATATTTACTGTTAATTTTTTGGTTCGTTACTGATCAGAAATATACATGGAGGTTTGCTTTTATCTGCGCATTGTTAATCTGGGTTCGACCAGATGCTATTACATTTATTGGTGTGTTCGGTCTGCAATTTTTGGATGATTTATTTCACAAAAAAGTGGCCATTCGCATTTGTTGGAAACTGATTTTGCTGTTTGCTACAAGTATTCTGATATATGGTTTGTTCAATTATTTTGTAACCGGCACTTTCTTTCCAAATACTTTTTACGCCAAACAGTCTGAATATGCTGTCTTGTACGAGACCCCATTATTGCAGAGAATTGGAAGCATATTGCTAATTCCCCTTACCGGCATCGGCGTATTACTTCTGCCCGCCTGGATATATCAAGTTTTTGATTGGATTCGCAATAGTCAAATCAAGTATCTCTCTTTCGTTATCTGGATACTTGCTTTTGTTATGCTTTACGCTCTGCGGTTGCCGGTAACCTATCAACATGGCCGCTATTTTATTCCGCTCATTCCGGTATACCTGCTGGTTGGAATCATTGGTTTTATGCACCTCATATCAGTGATCAAAGGGCGATTCGCCACGGTTATTCTATTAAGTTGGAAGATTTCACTGGTAATGATTGCATTCATATTCTTTTTATTGGGAGCAAATGCGTATTCGCGGGATGTTGCTATTATTGAATCGGAGATGGTAGCTGCATCGCAATGGATATCTGTTAATACAAATCCCGCAGCAATTATCGCAGCCCATGATATCGGTGCATTGGGTTTCTATTCAAATCGAAAGATCATTGATCTGGCAGGACTGATTTCACCGGATGTGATCCCAATCATTTCCAATGAAGAGGGGCTGCGGTATTATCTTAATGAAAAGAATGCAAATTATTTGATGACTTTTCCAGATTGGTACACCACTTTACCCAGAGGAAAGAAAGTGGTTTATGCAGGTAATGATCCATATGTGATTGAATCTGGTGGCAGTCACATGACTGTTTATGATTGGCAGGAATAAATTTTGGCATTCTGGAATACACTATGCTAAAATTACCTGCGTTGTGGCGGATCTTAACCATCTTTGGTAGAAATTGGTAAAGGAGTATTTTTATGGCGGAACATGAAAATTTACTGGAAAAATTTATGGTTGAGATCGAATCTGACCTTGAACAATCGCAGCGGACTTTAAAAGAGGTAGATATGATGTTGGACCAAAGTCAGGCTGAACTGACCAAGTTGACCCAGCGGAATACCCAGGTCACCTCACATTTACAATTGATTCAATCACAATTTGAATCTATGCCGCGTGATGATATCAAACTCGCTTACAATTCCGCGCTTGATACCCAGCAGCGCATGCTGGTAATGCGCAGCCAATTGGAAAAACTTCAGTCAGATCAATCAAATTTAAAAAAGCGGATATCATTGTACGATCGTTTCAAGGGCATTGTTTTGGATAACGACATTCCTGAGAAAAGTGGAAAAGGTCCTGGCAGCAGCGGTGGTGCAGCCCTGCTTGAAATGATGATAAATTCACAAGAATCAGAACGACAACGTCTTTCCCGCCAAATGCACGATGGCCCAGCACAAGCCTTATCCAATTTCATCGTTCAAGCAGAAATCGCTTCACGCTTGTTTGAAATTGACAAAGAAAAAGCAAAATATGAAATGGAAAACCTCAAAAATTCTGCCATGGGAACATTTCAAAAAGTACGAAATTTCATTGCAGAATTGCGCCCAATGATGCTTGATGATTTGGGTTTAATTCCGACCATGCGAAAATATATCGAGATATTCCGTGAACAACAGGGGGTTGAGGTCAATATTTCAGTGAAAGGTACAGAACGACGGTTTGAACCATTTATTGAGATCATGATTTTTCGAGCCATGCAGGAATTAATGGGGAATGCAGTCCGTCATAACCAGGACCAACCTGTAAAAATTCAATTGACCGTGCAGATGATTCTTGATGACAATTTTGTCAAAATGATTGTCTCTGACAATGGCAAGGGCTTTGATCCGAGTCAGGCCGCTACCTTCAGCGGGTTAGGCTTGAAGGTGATCAAGGAACGGGTTGAAATACTCGGCGGTTATGTCGACCTCGATTCAGCTGTTGGACAGGGCTGCCGCATCACTATTCAATTACCCATTACTGCACAGGCCGCAGTAACGAACTAATACAATTATTATTTTCTGAGGAGATATTTTTTTATGTCAAAGACAATTGGTATTCTTACGGGTGGAGGCGATGTTCCTGGCCTCAATCCGGCAATTAAATCTGTGGTTACAGGCGCAATGGAAATGGGCTACAGAGTTTATGGAATTCGTAAAGGTTGGGGCGGCCTATTACACTACGATTTGAACGAACCTTCCACACACGAATACTATATTAAAGAGCTGACCTACAATGATGTACGCATTATTGACCGGACGGGTGGCACTTTCTTACATACATCAAGGACAAATCCCCAGCGGGTTTCAAGTGCAGATATTCCGGGCTTTTTGGCCGGCTCAAAATGGGGTAAACCTGTCAAAGGACTTGATGGATATACAGATTTTACCGATCATATTTTGAATGTATTGAGTCATCTTGGGATAGACGCGCTTGTATCAATTGGCGGAGATGATACGCTCAGTTTCGCGGTCAGACTTCACAAGGAAGGATTCCCTGTTATTGGTATCCCGAAAACGATGGATAATGATGTCTTTGGAACTGATTATTGCATCGGCTTTTCCACGGCAATTACCCGAAGCGTTGAATTTATCACCAATTTACGCACTTCCATAGGCTCACATGAGAGAATTGGAATCGTTGAATTGTTCGGTCGCAATTCTGGTGAAACCAGCCTGATCAGCGGCTATCTAGCTTATGTCGATCGGGTTTTAATCCCGGAAGTGCCATTTTCTATCGATCGGCTTTGCAGTTTTATTTTGGATGACAAACGTGCCAACCCTTCAAATTATGCCATTATGACTATTTCAGAAGGTGCTATTATTGATGGTTTGGATGTGATTGAATCTGGGGAAGAAGATGCATACGGTCACAAGAAACTTGGTGGTGTAGGTATTCTCCTATCCGAACAACTGAAGAAATTGACCGGCGTAAATACAATGTATCAACAACTTGGATACTTAATGCGGTCTGGAGCTCCTGATTCTTTAGATCGTATGGTAGCCATGTCATTTGGAAATCTTGTTTCACAATTATTAAGACGTAATGAAATGGGAAAACTGGTCGCACTGCATGGTGGAAAATACACTACTGTACCAATTGATATGGTTTTAGCCGGTCGAAAAAGGGTTGATGTTCCTGCTTTCTATGACATGGATACTTATAAACCAAAAATTAAGGACTTCATGGGTGTGCCCATGTTCTTAAGCTAAAACAAGCTGCTGCATTGTGGCAAAAAAAGACTGTGTCCTCCGATGAAAAAAAGCGATCAGGGTTATAATGCGCATCGATTTCACGTCATCGTTCGCACACTCATTTTTATTTTCCATAACGGCAGAGTTCTTTTGTTACAAGGTGCACCAGACAAAAAGATCTGGGCCGGGAAGTTCAATGGCATCGGCGGGCATCTCGAAAAAGGAGAAGACATTCTGTCTTCTGCAAGGCGAGAGTTGCGAGAGGAAACCGGACTCAGCAATATTGAGTTGAACCTCCGTGGAAATATTTTGATTGACAGCGGCAATCAAGCGGGCATATTGCTATTTGTATTTCGTGGCGATGCACAATCGGACGAAGTGGTGAGCAGCACGGAAGGTCAATTGAAGTGGATCGGTATGGACGAGCTAGAAAATATCGACCTGGTTGAAGATTTGAGGGATTTGATCCCCAGAGTCTTTGCAGAGGATGAAGGCTTGTTTTCTGGCTATTACTACTTTGTAGATGATAAACTTCACATGAATTTCGAAAGTTTATAATCTAAAGTTTACAAGATTGAAAAAATAAAATCCTGGCAATTTAGATTTACTGTTCACTTTTCTTTTGGAAAAATAGCAACAATGTACTACCGTATTTTCTACGGTCGAAAAGTTGAAGATGATTGGAAGAGAATACTTCTTCTTCAATGGGATGTATTTGAACGACCACCCAACCATCTTCGTGTAGCCACGTAATATTGTCTTCAAGTATGTGGAGAGTTTTAATCCACATTTTTTTATA
The DNA here is from genome assembly GCA_038329785.1 of Anaerolineales bacterium. GTDB lineage: Bacteria > Chloroflexota > Anaerolineae > Anaerolineales > Anaerolineaceae > UBA6170. Next base: position 195,522 of record JBBQNI010000001.1, read on the forward strand.
TTGCGGGGGTGCGATAAAAATATAATCAAAGGATTGATCAGCGCTATTTTTTAGATAACTGAGGCTGTCGGTTTTTATGACCTTTGCTTTATCGGACAAGTGGGTATGTTCTAAATTCTCTTTAATTGTTTTGAGGGCTACAGCATTCAATTCCAGAATTCTTACATAGCCAGCGCCGCGGCTGAGAGCCTCGATACTGACGCTGCCAGTACCTCCGAAAAGATCCAGGAAATGAGAACCGGCGATATCATTGCCAAGAATATTAAACAAAGATTCCTTGACCCGATCAGTAATGGGTCTTGTGCTATCTCCAGGAACTGATTTAATCCGCATGCCCCTGGCAGACCCGGATATTATTCGTAGTGTACTCATTCTTTTTTATTCGCTTATTATGCGCGTAATGAGATCAATAATACTTTTATCGGTATTTTCCTGAAGGTCGAAAAAGCTTGAATCCGATTTAGAAGATCGCAAACGTACTGCCAGCGGAGCGACAGTGATTAAATCATTCAGGGTGACCGTATTATTTTTATTTGCCGCTGCATGGGCTTTGGCTGCTTCGAATAAGGCAATCTCAGTTCTAAGAGATTCGATCTTTAGTTCCTGGATTATTTTTACACCTATTTTTGCAATTTCAACAGGCAGAACTACTTTTGTGATTTCTCTTCTCGCATCTTCAAGTTCAGTTTTTGCAATTTCCGTTTCTTCTTCATACAGTTGTTTAAAAACAACCGGATTCTTACGAAACTGAACAGCCTGCAAATAAGCCTGATAGCGTTCTTTTTCATCCTGAAGACCTCTTGTTATGATACGTAAACCAAAACGGTCTAAAATTTGTGGTTTCAGTGTGCCTTCGTCAGGGTTCATTGATCCAACCAGGATAAATCTGGATTTATAAGTGGCGGATACGGCTCCGCGTCGTATCGTGTATTTTCCCATGGCTGCAGCATCTAAAATAGCATTGATAATTTCATCACTCAGCAGATTAATTTCGTCTATAAATAAAATATTCTGATCAGCCAGGGAGAGAATCCCACGCTTGAGACGCATGCGACTGTGCGAAAGTTGACGTTTGTCCAGGCCGCCGATAACATTCGAAAGTTTGGCATTTAATGGGAGTTCAACCAGATGCACTTTTTCTTTTGTTGAAAGTGAAATACTTTTCGCAAATTTTTCGGCACAATCCGGACAAACCGCTTCCAACCCGCCTGATTCGATATCCTCTTCCAGGCAGCCATAAAAACAGCGGCTGACATTATTCTCAGGGAGCAGGTCAGTTAACCCTTGAATGGCAGTGCTCTTTCCTGTTCCGCGCGGTCCTAGTAATAGAACCCCACCAATTTGGGGATTAATCAGCGCTAATGTAAGAGCAAGTTTCATTTCATATTGACCCACTATAGCCAGAAATGGGTATTGAACTGGTTGTGCAAGCCCAGAATCTTCGTCATGATCCATTGGATGGACATGTTTCCCGGATACTTTGTCGATCAGGTCCTGTAAAGACCGGAATTCTGGTGCTACGCTATTTTGATTTTTTTGTGTGGGCGAAGAAGATTTGTGTATGGGGTTATTTGACATCATTATAGGTCCAGTAGCGATTTGCAAAAAAGTTCCAGAACATTACAATGACAATCAACAGTGCCAGGGTGATGTTATGACCAAGAATCTGGGGTGAAAGGAAAAAGTTAGAGTCGACAATCCGAGCACTAAATCGGAGAATCACATTTTCTATCGGTGTGAATAGAATAACACGAATTATCAATCCAACAACGCTTACGAGGACAAATTGAGACAGTTGGCTGCCGAAACTTTTGAGTCGAGAATCAGGATATGTCCAGAATCGATTCAAGAAAAAATTGGATAAAACGGCTGCGATAAAACTAATTACACTGGAAAACAGGGCTGAAATGGGCGTCAAATTTGTGAATAGATTAAATATGCCAAAATCGATCACCGCTCCTATCGTCCCAACCAGGCCGAATTTTAAGAAACGGGTACGTTCCCTGCGGTCTGTCAGGACATTCATAAACCCAATTTTTCCTGAAAATAAGGGATCGTTTTCGTCAGACCCATTTCAAGAGAGTAATTTGGCTGCCAATTGAGGACTTCGCGTGCATGAGAGATATCCGGTTTCCGTCTTTCCGGGTCATTTCCAAGGCGCATGTTGCGAATATGGGTGATGCCAGCCGGATTTTCTGTCATTTTATTGATCTTTTCAGCCAATTGAATCATGGTCATTTCAGTCGGATTACCGATGTTGACAGGATCATGAGCCTCCGATAATAGCAACTTATAGATCCCTTGAATCAGATCTTCAACGAAGCAAAAGCTGCGCGTCTGAATGCCTTCACCATAAACTGTCAGTTCTTCCTGACGTAGAGCCTGTTGGATGAAGTTGGGAATTACGCGGCCATCATCCAGACGCATTCGTGGACCATAGGTATTAAAAATCCGGACAATCTTGGTATTAATTCCATGAAAACGATGGTAGGACATGGTTAACGCTTCCGCAAACCGTTTGGCTTCATCATACATGGAGCGCGGTCCCGTTGGGTCAACATGACCGAAATAGCTTTCTTTTTGTGGGTGCTCCTCGGGATCACCGTAAATTTCACTTGTGGATGCTAATAAAAAGGTCGCATTGTTGGCTTTGGCCACACCAAGTGCGTTATGGGTGCCTAAGGCACCTGCTTTCATAGTTTGGATTGGCAGATTGGGATAGCCATAGGGAGAATTTTTATTTGGGCTGGCCGGTGATGCGAAATGCATTACTGCATCAATTTTACCGGCGACAAAAATAAAATTTGAGACATCATGGCGAATAAAAGAAAATTTTGGATTCCCAGCCAGATGGGCAATATTCTGGGGGTCGCCGGTCAAAAAATTGTCCATACCGATGACTTCATTCCCTTCGGCCAGTAGCAAATCACATAAGTGTGATCCTAAAAAGCCTGCAGCGCCTGTGATTAATACTTTCATCGTTCCTCCTCTATTTCCAATCCATTTTTGATATCAAACCATCTCCGGTTATTTGTTCTGATTGGGTGTCACCCATGTTCACGAGCCAGATATTACCTTTGTAGATAATTCCAATTTGACAGGCATCTTGTGCATCACATGGAGCCCAGCTAATTTCTTGGGGGGTCAATCCATTTGTATCCGAAGTTGGGAATAAAACACGAACATTGGATCCGTCGCGGTCCATGACCATTGCGCGATAGTTACTTGTTTCGCTATTTTCGGGAAAAATCGCTTGTAGAAAAACGATGTCATGACGATTATCACTTTTGAGAGGAGAAGCACTTGGGTATGAAAACATGCCAACATTTTTTACGCTATTCAAGGTCATGTTGGTTTTAATCATCGTCGTTTTTAAGTCAAAGAATGGCGAGGATTCAGGATTTGAAAAAGAAGGATCACTGAGGTGATCAATCCAATACAAAAAGCTGCTGTCAGGAGACCAAGCAAGGGGCGAAACCCAGGCCCACTCACTCTGGGTTTGAAATGGAACAATATTCTGCATTACAACCAATTCTTCTGCATCAAATTCTACCAGACCAATCGAATCGGGCCTCGAAAAAGCGAGCTTCTTTCCATCCGGGCTGTACAAAAAATCTGTTCCCCACCAGCCATAGATACCACCTGAATTGCTCTCGATCAATTCCTCTTCTTTCAACATGCGGCCATTGGCTCCTAAAGTCAAGCGAATCAGGTTATTATTAGCCTGCCAGCCAGGAGCAACCTGTCGTTTTTCAACCGTGGATACGAGCACTGCGAGAGCAAAGCCTGGCATCCACTCCGCGAAATGAATAACATTGTCAGTTTTTAAATAGACCGGTTCGGCATCTTCCTCGTTTAAATTAAGCACCCAAAGCTCATTGATCGCCTCAGGATCAGTACTGGCTCGTGTAAATAGGAGCCATTCACCGTCATCTGAAAGGGAAAATATACGACCATCCAGATCTCCGCTTGTAATCAACGGCAGGCGATTGGCCGTATCGGTCTCCATCATCCAGGCGTTTCCAGCAGCAATATAAACCAGCCTGCCAGATATTTCGACTGGCTGAAACGGGGCTTGCACTCCAACCATGATAATTTCAGGGCGTGGCAGGATTGAATCAACTTGTTTTACAATCGTCCTCGAAATAAGCTCCCCATTTTCGAAGAAATTGCGATAAGTGATTTCTCGTAGACCATTTATGCCCGTTTGTACAAGAACATTTTGCCGCTCCGGCAGTGATTCATTTCGCACGGTTTGTTGTTCATATGGAATGATAATTTCTTCCGATTCAAATTTTTCTTCAATCCTGGTAATAGTGATTGTAGCAGGTTCAGTCAGGACAGTGAATAAAGGGGGTGTAATTTGATCGTAGCTGGTCAAGTTAATATTCAGAGATGCCAGCACGGATTGGACTGTAGTGCCCACTTCTGCCTGGGTAGCTACCACATCACCAGATTGGTTAATTACAACTTCAACCTGTGGGATTGAAACCTGCGGGGTGCAAGCCGAAACCATCAGGATAGATAAAAATAATATCCTGTTCAGATTTTTTTGGATGAAAACCATTAGCGGTTGAAAACTCGTCATCTGCATAGAAATGTCATTATCAAGTATAATTTTTCGAGATAATTACAACTTGGCAATTATAGCATGACTGAAAATTCGATTACACAAACAAACAATGATATCGGTAATTCCATCGAGGCAATCCTTTTTGCATCTGGAATTCCTGTTTCAAGCAACCAGCTAGCTGATGCTTTAAAGTGTAGTGTCCAGGAAATTGAAGCGGCACTCTCTTCACTGGATCATGATTTGGCACAAGGGCGTGGAATTCGTTTGCAAAGATTCGGCGGAAAGGTTCAGTTGACCACTGCACCTGAATTTTCCTCCGAAATAGAGACATTTCTCGGTTTGGAAGCGACCTCAAAATTATCTCGAGCAGCGCTCGAAACACTTTCGATCATTTCTTACCGAAATCCTATCACAAGACCCGGGATTGATTCAATCCGCGGAGTCAACAGTGATGGGGTATTAAAAAGTCTTTTAATAAAAGGTTTGATTGAAGAGGTTGGTCGGACAGAAGGTCCCGGCAGACCTATTTTGTATGCTGTTACTTCACTTTTTCTTCAGCATTTCGGTTTGGGTTCTATTGATGACCTCCCAGAATTGGAAATAGAAGAACCCACTAAAAATAATGAATTACTAAAGGATTAATTAATGGCTGAAGAAAGATTACAGAAAATATTGGCAAGAGTTGGCTATGGTTCTCGTCGGGCAAATGAAGAATTGATAATTGCAGGCCGTGTCAAAGTTAACAATGTTGTTGCCTCACTTGGCAGCAAAGCTGATATCAGCATTGATGATATTGAGGTAGATGGTCGTCTCATCCCCAAGCCGGAAAAGTTGGTTTATATTGCTCTTAATAAACCACGCGGGGTCCTTTCAGACCAGGCAGTGGGCGATCCACGTAAGAATGTGCGCGATTTGATCGATTTACCAGGCCATTTATTTAATGTCGGCCGCCTGGATCTGGAGAGCGAAGGCTTAATGCTTTTGACAAATGATGGTGAATTGACAAACCGGCTTACTCACCCGCGCTATGGCCATGATAAAGAATATCTGGTCCTGGTTGCCAGCCGTCCGGATGATGAACAACTTGAAACCTGGCGCAGAGGTGTTGTTTTGGAGGATGGTTTTCGCACAGCTCCTGCAAGGGTAAATCTTTCACGTGTTCATGGAAAAGGAGCCTGGTTAACCGTTGTCATGAAAGAAGGACATAAACGCCAGATTCGTGAGATCGGACGTGCGATTGGCTTGCCGATCGTCAAGCTCATTCGCGTACGCATTGCCACCTTATTGCTGGGGAATTTAAAGTCCGGAGAATGGCGTTATTTAAGCGATGAGGAAATCAAAGAACTCAAGCTGTACGCATTTGAAAAGAAATCATCTGCCAGCAAGAAAACAGCCAGGCCACGAAAATACCAGTCAAAAGAAAAAACCAGCGATCGCAATCAAAAATTTAAGCGAAAAAACAGATAGTTTTTATCTTAAGATTTAATTTCTGATTTGAGTGCTTCGAGGATGGCGGGTGAAATTTCTGATTGCGTTTTGGCACCTTTTCGGATTTTTTCTTTTAATTTATCAAGGGGAAGAATAAAAACTGTATCTGCTTCTGATTTGCCCTCGATGGCCGTGTTTTTATTCAACAAAACCAGAGCTCCCTGGAGCACAAAATCCTCAGAAACTCCTTTTGTATTTAAAAATTTTTCAAGGTCTTTCTTCTGTACTTCGAGCTCTTTATCCGGACGGGTGAAGGCTTCTCTTGATAAAAATCGATTTAGAAAAGAGCCCCCTTTGCGCACCCAGGTTTTTTTCTTTTCATCATAGATTATTTTTCCATCCACAAATGACGGAATCAACGACCAGATACCTGTTTGTCCAACCAGAAGGTGGGGAACGGGTAATTCATAATGGTAAAGCGTAAATCGATCGTCCAAACCTTTTAGTGATTTATCGAGCATTTCATCTGGCCGAGGAGAACGGCCATAGCGTGAGGTCAGGTGATTACTGACAGATGATGCTATTACACCTAATATCATGACCCCAAAATACAAGGAAACCAGATTCTGATTTGAAAAGATCGAAGGTGTAAAGATGGCATAGACACCCAAAACTAAAAATCCTATGCTTACCCAGCGTAAGATCGAACCGATTTTTCCATACCGGCTGACCATTTTTTGATCAATAATAATTTTCATTTCGGGTTGCTCATTTCAATTTGTTTTTCTATGGCTTCCTGGATGGCAGAAAGTAAATTTACTTGAACGTCGTGGTTGGCAGCTTTAATGCCGTTGTAAATCGCTTTGGCATCTGATTTTCCATGCCCAATGAACACCAGGCCATTGACCCCTAACAATCGTGCCGCGCCAACCTCGGATGGATCCATCATTTTCTTAATCCGCTTGAAGGCTGGTCGGACGAGTAAACCACCAATTTTTGTCAAAAACCCTGCCTGAATATCTTCTTTAATAATATCGGTCATCATTTTACCTACAGCTTCACTCGTTTTGAGAAGTATGTTTCCAGTAAAACCATCGGCAATAATTACATCAGCCTCACCGGCAAACATTTCTTTCGGTTCAACATTGCCAATAAAATTGATTGGCGCAGCTTTCATGAATGGTTTTGAATCCTTAATCAATTGATTACCTTTCATGTCTTCCTCGCCGTTTGCCAACATGGCTACCCTTGGGGAAGAAATACCAAGCACTTTTTCTGCAAATATAGACCCGATAATAGCGAACTGCACAAAGAAATCCGGACGGCAATCGGCATTTGCACCAATATCCATAACCACGCAATTCCCTTTGCGAGTTGGAAAGACTGCTGTCAATGCTGGTCGTTGAACGCCTTTCATCCTTTTTAGGATTGAAATCGCGTTGAAAAGGGCGCCACCAGTATTCCCGGCAGTGACAAAAGCCTGACCTTTGCCTTCTTTTAACATTTTGAGCCCAACTGCCATCGAATTGTTCGGTTTGGAACGAGTTGCTTCGACTGGCTTATCAGTCATTTCGAGCACATCATCTGCGTTTTCGATCGTTACCGGAAGATGATCGCTGTTTTTTTCGTTCAATATCGGCAGCAAGATGTCTTCTTTACCCACCAGAATAATGTCTATTCCCAATTCTTTGGCTGCCATTAAGCTGCCTTCAATTTCCGGTAGTGGGTAGTTATCACTTCCCATTGCATCGAGAATTATTGTCATGATTGCTCCTTTATAAAAATGAAAATTCTGATCCGTGGAACATCGATAATCGTTTTTGCAATCAGAAGGTGAAAAAACCGGAAACACTGCTGATTATTCATGGATCACGCGAATAGAATTTCAGAAGCGTGATTTCTTGACAGGAATTTATTAGAGATTATAATATGCAAGCATTTGCGCTGGTGCTGGAATTGGCAGACAGGCATGGTTGAGGGCCATGTGCCGAAAGGCGTGGGGGTTCAAGTCCCCCTCAGCGCACAAATCAAAGAAATAGACAAAAATCAGCTCTTCCTCTCGGTAACATACAACGCCATATTTTCCAGGGCGTTTACAAATAACCCGGGAGGAAATATTTTTAACGCAGAAACACTCTTTTGCACGTGAGTATTGGCGATATCAAGCGCCTGTTCAATGACTTCGCTATTTCGAATGTTTTGGATTAAAGGGTTGATGAAGCTTGCTGACGGAACACATTGGAATCTAAAGAAATCCTTTACCAATACTTCGTCCGGATTTTGTTCAAAATATAGCAAGGAGGGCAGGGTGATTAATCCCTGACGCAAATCGCCACCTACAGGTTTCCCCAATTGATCCTGGTTGGCAGTGAAATCCAGAATATCATCAATGATTTGAAATGCTAGCCCTAGCTGGTAACCATATTGTTGTAAGGCGTTCTGGATTTTGTCATTCGCATTAGCAATCAGTGCAGCCGCCAGAGACGAAGTTTCAAATAGGGAAGCAGTTTTTGCATAAATTCGGCGGTAGTATTGCTCAATATCTGGTTTACATCTGTTGGCAAATAATTGTTCAATCTCGCCATTGACGATTGTACTGAGTGTATTGGCGAATAATTTCATTACTGGAATGGAATTTGCTTCCGCTGCCAGGTTGGCTGCTTTGGCAAAGAGGAAGTCACCGGTTAAAACTGTTGCAGCAGGCGACCATTTTGAATTTAAGGTGGCAATGCCGCGCCGTAATAACGAACCGTCGATTAGATCGTCATGTACAAGTGTTGCAGTATGTAATAGCTCGATGGCTGCGGATAGGGTTACGAGTGAATCTGTATCACCATTTAACATTTTTCCTGCCAGCAATGTGATGTTCGGCCGGATTCGCTTTCCCCCGGATATGATCAAGTGATCCAGGGCTGCTTGGAGATCTGGATGGTGATCATGAGCCTGTTCACGCATCCGATTTTCAACGGCGATGATTTCTTCTTCTACAATGCTCTGAAAAGACAACTTTTTTTCCAATCAAGACTCCCATGCAAACAATCTGTTTGCGTTATTTGTGGTTGCATGTGCTATTAATTTTATCTGTATATTGCGAATTTGGGCAATTTTTTCGGCAATTAGATTGATAAATTTAGGATGATTTCTTTTTCCTCGATACGGGTGCGGGGTTAAATAAGGTGCGTCGGTCTCCAATACGATATGATCGATACCAAGGCGTAAAGCCAGTTCGCGTTTTTCATCGGCGTTTTTGTACGTGACTGGTCCACCTATCCCGATCATCATACCAAGATTGGCGGTCTGGATGCCTTGATCCCAGTTACCTTCAAATGCATGAAAAACGCCGTAGATTGGATTTTGAACTTTTATGGGGTTGTTTGAAATCCAGTCATCAACAATTGCCATTAAGTCTACTAAAGATTCTCGGCTATGCAAGATGACGGGCAACTTTTTCTCGGAGGCGATATTAAGCTGTTCTTCCAGGACCTTTTTTTGAATTATGTGCGGACAATCCTTCCAGTAGTAATCCAATCCAATTTCACCAATGGCTACGACTTTCGGGTGAGAGGCCATTTCCAATAGGATATTTCTCGAATTTGCGTCCCAACTGAGACCATCGTTTGGGTGAACCCCAACAGATGCGAATAAATGCGAATATTTCTCTGCCAGTTGGATAGCCTCAAGGCTGGAAGGTATGTCAGTACCAGGAACGACTATTTTCGTTATACCTTCTTGTAATGATTGTTCCACCACAAGGTCCAGATCGCCGGAAAATTGGCGGGTATTAAGATGACAATGGGTGTCAATTAATTCCATTAACCAATACCAGCTATCTTGAGTCCATCCGCTAAAATCGCCTGGACACATTCTTCCCGGGTTGTTTCACAATACACGCGCAGAATCGGCTCTGTTCCTGAAAGACGAATCAACAACCAACCGCCATCCTCAAGGTTGAATTTAAAACCATCGGTTGTGTCTAATCCGACCACCCGTAATCCACCTATTTTGGTGGGGTTTGCGGATAATATTTGTTGCCTTTTTTCTTGCGCATTGCCTGTAAAACGGGAATCAATGCGGTCATAAAAATGCGGACCGACCAGTTCAAATAGATTTTTCAATAATTGAGATGGTTTTTTCCCGGTTTTAACCATATAGTCCAGCATAAATAAGCCGGCTAAAATGCCATCACGTTCAGGTACATTTCCCCGGAATGCATATCCGCCAGATTCTTCCCCGCCAATCATTGCGTCGGTCTCTATCATTTTGGGGGCTACATATTTAAAACCAACACCTGTTTCGTAAACAGGTATATTATAGATCTTACCAAGCTTATTCAGCATGCTTGTGGTAGAAAGTGTCTTGACAATGGCACCCCGTTGCTTACGGATCTCAAGCAAGTAATATGCTAACAGGGCATAGGCTTGCAATTGGTTAATGAAAACTCCATTTTCGTCCCCAATTCCGAGACGATCGGCGTCACCGTCGTTAATAATCAACACATCAGCATTTTGTGCGACAACTTCTTTCAGCCCTACATCAATATTCGGCGGGATAGGTTCCGGTCTACGCATTTCGGGAAAAATTGGATTGCGTTCAGAGTGGATTTCATGAATCTGAATATTTCCACCTGAGAGAATTTCTGAAAACCAACCGGCTCCGTTTCCCCACATTGGATCGTAAACCACTTTCAAGTTTGATTTTCTGATCGAATCAATATCCACCAGCTGATGCAGATGTTGAATGTAATCCTGTTTTGGATCAACCAGGATGATACTGCCGTTATCTAATCCCGTCTGATAAGGTTTGGATGAAATCCTGGCGATTTCATCCGGTATAAGCGCTTCAATTTCATTCAGTCCATCCGGCGCGATGGCACCACCATTTTGATCGCGAACTTTATACCCGTTATCCTGTGGGGGGTTATGCGAGGCGGTGATATTCACCGCACCGATCGCTTTTTTCAGTGTTACAAGAAAAGAAATGACGGGAGTAGGGGTGGCGCTATCTGTCAGATATACTTTAAAATTATTGCCTGTCAAAACCTCGGCAGCAGCTTTTGCAAATCGCTCGGATTGAAAGCGGCGATCATAACCCACCACAACCCATTGATTCTGATGGCCATGCCGGGTAAAGTAATCCGCCAGTCCCTGAGTGCAGCGTCGTACATTTTCAAATGTGTATTCTGCAGCGATTTCAGCCCGCCATCCATCAGTTCCAAACTTAATTTTCGTTGCCATAATGCTCCCTGCTTGTGAATTTCTTAGCATTCCTCCCAATTATATCAACAACCTGGAGAGGGGAGGAATTTCTGTAATTCCTTGATCCTCGAAAATCGAATTATAATGATGATCATACTCGCCTTTCTTGAGAGGATAAATGAACGCAATTCCTGGATTAATCTTGATCGTACTCTTTTCTGGACTGATCGGTTTTGGATTCCATCTGTGGAAGGGTGGAAGTTTATTTCGAATGCTTTTCTTTTTCTTGTTTTCTTTAATTGGGTTTGCATTTGGTCAATGGATCGGTAGTAGTTTAGATTCAACATTTTTTGTCATCGGTTGGGTTCAAGCAGGTCTTGGAATTGTTTTCGCAATCATTTTCACGATCCTGGCAATCTGGCTCAGTAAAATTGACCTCGAAGCCATAAAATAATGGAGTTTCATCATGTGGAATGTTAGCGGTAAAATCGTGCAAGAAGGCGATCTGGTTCAATTGGTTGGCTTACGGCATAAAAGTTTTATTCTGAACTTAAAATTGGATGGTGAGCTGCATACCCACCGTGGAATTGTAAAGCATAACGATCTGATCGGTTTACCTTACGGCAGTAAAATCTACAGTCATAATGGAGCTCCTTTTTTTCTGGTGATACCATCGATTGCAGAAGTACTTCTGGATCTCAAACGATCAACACAAATTCTATATCCTAAAGACATTGGTTTTATATTAATCAATATGGGTATCGGACCGGGTCAACATGTCATGGAAGCAGGCACAGGTTCTGGCGGTATGACAACTGCCCTGGCTTTTGCGGTAGGTAAAGAAGGCAAAGTTATATCCTATGAACAGCGTGTAGAGTTTCAAAACCTGGCACGCAAAAATCTGACGAAATTGGGTTTAGACGGCAGGGTGGATTTTAAAATTGGCGATATTGCCAATGGTTTTGAAGAAAAGAATATCGATGCATTTTTCCTTGATGTGAAGAATCCGTATGATTACATTGAGCAGGTTAGAGCAGCACTGAAGCCAGGTGGTTTTTTTGGTAGTCTCGTACCTACTGCCAATCAGGTTTCACGTCTTCTGGTTGCTTTACGAATAAACAAATTCGCTTTTATTGACGTTGTCGAGGTTTTGCTGCGTTATTACAAACCAGAGCCGGAACGTTTGCGACCTACGGATCGCATGGTGGCGCACACCGGTTATTTAGTATTTGGGAGACCGATGATTTCCGATGCAGAATTGGAGGAACCGCTAGACGAAGCGGGAAGTCCTTCCGAAATGGAACAAGCTAGCGAGTAGCTTTATGGGTATTGAAAAATCCGCTCTGGAAGCTCACAATTGCACAGATTTGGACATTGGCCGGATCCAAAAAAGGTTATATACCTATCTTAATAATAATTCGACAGTCGTAGCGAATAACGCCGAACTGTATCAAAAAGCAGCTGTTTTAGTATTGTTGGTTTGTATTGATGGGGTATGGAATTTGCTTTTTACCCGGCGCTCAGACGCCTTGAAGAATCATAAGGGGCAGGTCTCTTTTCCGGGAGGGGCGATGGAGGTAGGGGATAAAGATGAAATAGCCACTGCTATCCGAGAGACCACAGAGGAAATTGGTATCATACCGCAATCGGTTCAAGTATTGGGCAAAATGCCCGAATTCATGACCACATCAAATTTCCTGTTAACGCCTGTGATTGCACTTCTTGATTGGCCAATTGAATTTTCAATTTCAGAACAAGAAGTCAGTAAAGTTTTCACGATACCAATTGATTGGTTAATGGATTCGATTAACTGGGAAGAAAGGTTATATACCCATCCAAGCGGTTGGTATGGTTCAGTAATATTTTTTAACATATATGAGGGTGAGTTACTCTGGGGAATCTCCGCAAAAATTACGGTGGAGTTAATTCAACACATTCTATTATAAAAAAAGGCGAGTCGTACTTGACTCGCCTTAAGATTATTTCGAAGACTAAAATTCTTTGTCTTCAGATTTACCTTTTTCAATAACTTCAGGTTCTTCTGAGACTTCTTCTTCCAGTTCTTCCTCAACCTCTCCAGCTCCCGTAGTGCTGAATGTTGTGAATACGATGGTCTCTTCCGGGTCAGTCAGAATTGTCAGTCCATCCGGCGCTATAATTTCCTTCACCAGGATAGAATCCCCAATTTCCTTCAAACCGGTTACGTCGATTAGGAATTTTTCTGGTAAATCCTGCGGCAAAGCTTCGACTTCAATTTCAGTCAAACCGCTGACTAAAATGGCATTATATTCCTTAACAGCAGGAGCATCGCCTTCCAGTTGAATTGTGACGGATGTTCGCAGTTTTTCTGTCAAGGAAACCTCTTGAAAATCCACGTGTATGAATTCATCTCGAATGTAATTCAATTGTTTTTCACGGACGATGACGGGATGGGCTTTGCCATCTAATTGAATTTCGATCAGACTGGATGAGGTTAACCCGGCCAAGCTTTTGGAAGCTTCCCGAAAATCAAGTGTGATTGGCTGAGCCTCAATTTTATGGCCATAAATCACGGCCGGCAGTTTTCCCTGTCTGCGAAGTTGGCGGACCTGCTTTCCAATCAATGTTCTTTTTTCCGCATTAATTACAATTTTACTCATATATACCTTCCTTGAGCGCCTCTCACCCGCCTGGGTTACCCTCGCTCGTTATGAATTTTAGCAACATCCAATTTTATCATCGATTATCCCATCGTCAAGAAAACAGCTGACGGGGTGCGATTGTTCAGCGGATTTGACACCCTGGACTTGTGCAGGGAAATTATCAGCGAAAATGTCACTTTATGAAAAAGCGATATGTTCTGTGAGAGAATGGCGCGGAGAAAATTACTTGTAAGATAAAATTTTGTGTCTTAACCCTTGAATAGACGGAAATTATCATATTGTTTAAAATTCGGTCTGCTGGTTATGGTAAAATTTCTTCGAAAATGAGCGAATCTTTCTCTGCAGAGTTCCATCCTAATAGACGAAATTTAAACAGCAAATTACTCAACCCATTGCTTTTATCTTTATTAATCCTAGTTCTTTCCAGTTGTCTTTCCCCAAAAACGTCTCTCCCCAGTAGTAGTCAAACACAAACCCCAACCTCTATATCATCTGTAGTTATTCTTGATGAAAATGCTTATCGAAAAATCAAAGATAAAAAAACCCTGCGAATTTCCGAAATTCAAGGCTCTGCTCATATTTCTCCATACAATCGCAAAGCAGTCAGTGATGTTTTTGGCGTTGTTACTGTCAAACGGGCAGATGGATTTTATATGCAATCGCTGGAACCCGATGACAATGAAAAGACCTCAGAGGGAATATTTGTCTTCTTAGAGAAGCCACCTTTACTTGAGATTGGCGATTGGGTTTTGGTGAGCGGCAAAGTAGATGAATTTTACCCGGGTGGTTTGGAAACTGGAAATTTGTCAATTACGGAGATTGAAAAGTCGGAGGTAGTCCGGGCTTCAAGTGGAAATCCCCTTACGTCACCTATTATCATCGGCAATGCAGACAGGATTCCACCAGCGCTGATTATCGACGATGATCAAAAAAAACAGTTTGACCTTAATGATGGGTTGGACTTTTTTGAAAGCCTGGAAAGTATGCTCGTACAGGTTAATAATGCCATTTGTGTGGGACCAACAACAGCCTATAATGAATTCGCCATTTTGGCAGATCGAGGCGTTTTTGCCAGTGGCGTAAATTCACGCGGTGGCATTACGATCACAGAAAATGATTTCAATCCAGAACGAATTCTGGTTGATGACGGTCTGGCTGCGCTGCCGACAGTAACTGTGGGTGATTTGTTTCCAGATCCCATTGTAGGCGTGATCGATTATAGTTTCGGAAATTACAAGCTGCAACCACTGAAGAAAATGAATGTTGAGCATATGAGCCTGCCCATCAGAGAAGCGGAACCAGCCAATAACAATCAATTGGCAGTGGCAACTTTCAACGTAGAGAATCTAAGTGCCGTTGACCCCGATTTGCGGTTTGATAATCTGGCTGAAATTATCGTAGTACAGCTCAAATCCCCGGATATTATTGGTTTGCAAGAAGTGCAGGATAACAACGGTGGGCTCGATGACAAAGAAACAGCTGCAGACCTGACACTTGGAAAAATATCCCAGTTTATTACGAAGGCTGGAGGTCCAACCTATCGATTCATCGATATTCCCCCGCAACGCAACAAAGATGGTGGTCAACCCGGTGGAAATATTCGTGTTGTCTTTTTGTATCGGACGGATAGGGGGTTGAGTTACACTGGGCAGTCTTCAGGAAGTGTTAATGAAGCGGCTGGATTTGAAGTCTCGAGTGGTGTGCTACAGCTCACTTCAAATCCCGCCCGTGTTGATCCACTCAATTATGTTTTCGTGGATAGCCGCAAATCCCTGGCTGCAGAATTCATGTATAATGGACAAAGGATCTTTATCATTAATAATCATTGGAATTCGAAAGGCGGCGACACACCTTTGTTTGGTAGTTCGCAGCCCCCGCTCCTACTTTCAGAAAATCAGCGGATCGGTCAGTCGCGAAGTATTGCTAATTTTGTTGATCAAGGTGTGAAACTGGATAAAGATATTTATCTGATTGTTTTAGGAGATTTGAATGACTTTTATTTTTCTAAACCTTTACAAGAATTAGAAAAAGTCGGGATGATAAACTTGTTTTTTAATTTGCCAATTGAGGAGCGTTATACTTATAATTATGAAGGGAACTCCCAAAACCTTGATAATGTACTGGTCTCTCCCCATCTTAATATGCTTATAAAACAATTTGAAGTAATTCATATTAATTCTGAATATTCGTATAGTAATCGATTTTCTGATCATGATCCGATCAGATTTGTTATACAATTTAATTGACCCACGAAGGAGGAATATTGACAGCTACCAGTCTAAAAACCAGTTCCGGAAAATATTCCTCAAAACGCCGCATGCTAAAAGAAAATCTGACCGCTTATCTTTTTATATTTCCGGCATTTTTGGTGATTGGAGTTTTTGGATTATTTCCAATTGGATATTCCATTTATATGAGCCTTTATCAGTGGCGTGTACGGCAGGGAGATTTTATTGGTCTCAAAAACTATTCTGACATCCTTGGCGATGGAACCGGGTTATTAATATTTCTACTCGGCTTTGGTTTGTTGATTCTGGCTTATTTTTTGTGGAATAGTGCTTTTAAGAACGGGTCAATGCTTGCAAAGTCGGGAAAATTAATCGCAGCTATTATTCTAATTTCTGCCGGTATTGTAATTTCACTCGGATGGAAACAAATGATCGCCGGCGGGGATGAAGATTTTCTAAATTCAATGATTGTGACTGTGTTTTATGCTTTGGGAAGTGTTCCATTGCAATTAGCTCTGGCGCTAATCCTCGCCTATATTTTGTTTCAAAATATCCGCGGGAAGGAATTATTTCGCATGATCTTTTTCCTTCCATATGTTACGCCGGTGGTCACCACAGCTGTTGTTTTCCGCATCATCTTCAGCCCGCGTGAGACTTCTCTGGCAAACATTCTGATTGGAAAGCTGGGGATTGAACCGCTAAAGTGGTTGTTTGAACCGAAAACGGTTACTGAATTGTTGTTTGGTCTGAAGGATTTGAATGGTTTATTGTCTGGACCCAGTTTGGCGTTAATCACAATTATTCTATTCGGGGTCTGGACCTTCGTTGGCTACAACACCGTCATTTTTTTGGCAGGTCTTGGAGGCATCTCAAAAGAAATTTATGAAGCGGCTGAGATTGATGGTGCCAACTCATGGGATCTTTTCCGTTATGTTACTGTGCCTTTACTCTCTCCGATTACTTTCTATCTATTTTTAATTTCCTTTATTGGCACATTTAAAGCTTTTAACCACATTTATGTTATGAAAGTTCCAAATGCTCAAAAAACAGTTGTGACAGCCAGCGTGCATATTTTTCAGAAATTTTATACAGAAAACAATTTTTCTGCTGCGGCCACAGAGGCGATCATCTTATTTTTGATTATTTTAGGGCTTACTTTTGCACAGAACAAGATCCTTGGAGAGCGAGTGTTCTATGGCTAGTATTCAAAAAAATATAAGCTCATCTTACACCATGCGTAAAAGCAAAAGTCAAAACTTTTTTTCGCGCCACATCGGAAGAGTCATCCTTTATCTTTTATTGATATTTGGCGCTGCGCTTGCTCTCTTGCCTTTCTATTGGATGATTTCCACCTCATTAATGACTCTTGGTGAGACAATTAATCGGAAATGGTTGCCGGCGGTACCCCAATTGGTCAATTATGTGAACGCCTGGAAAGAAGCAGATTTCGCAAAGTATTTCATTAATAGCGTAATCATCACGTTTACGACGATTGCGGGCATCATGACGACCTCAACTCTGGCGGGTTATGCCTTCGGTAGGATAAAATTTTTCGGGCGTGATGTTTTATTTGCTATTTTATTAAGTACCATGATGATTCCGGAATCCATCACGCTGCTACCAAATTTGATGTTGATCCGTGGGAACATCTTCCCTCTGCCTGGCGGCTCCTGGATGAATACTTTACAGGGCTTGACGGTTCCTTTTATGGCGAATGCCTTCAGCATCTTTTTGTTAAGGCAATTTTTTTCGCAAATCCCAAGTGAGTTATGGGATGCTGCTCGTATAGATGGAAGTGGTCATTTTCGCTTCCTGTTGCAAATTGTTTTGCCAATCAGCAAAGCTCCACTCATGACCGTTTTATTATTCGCTTTTACCGGTTCGTGGAATGCCTTTGCCTGGCCTTTATTGGTTACAACACGCAACACCTGGCGTCCTATCATGGTTGGTTTGTGGACTTTTGTTTCTGAAGCAGGTCCGGAGACACATTTATTGATGGCTGGTGCAGTGATCTCGCTGCTTCCAATCCTTGTTGTTTATTTCATTACCCAAAAGCAATTCACGGAAGGAATTGCAACCACGGGCTTAAAAGGATAAAATTACTTTATGGGTACCGGAGATTTCTCCGTTATTACTTTATCAGAACCTAGTAGGAGGATATGATGAGAAAACGTATGTATGGTGTGCTCGCTGTTTTGCTCGTGGCCACGATGTTCCTGGCTGCCTGTAAACCGGCTGCGGAAACACCACCCCAAGCTGAACCCACTCAAGCAGTAGTGGAACAAGCAACTGTCCCACCTGGATTCGATTGGGAAGCAGTCGATCCCAGCGGCCAGGAAGTCATTTTCTGGCATCAGCATTCAAAAGAACGCGAAACAGCGTTGATGGAGATTGTTGACGAGTTCAACGCAACCAATGAGTATGGCATCACGGTTGTTGCTGAATATCAAGGTTCATATGGCGACATATTCAATAAGATGTTAGGCGTATTGAATTCACCGGATGCGCCAGATCTGGTTGTTGCCTATCAAAACCAGGCGGCCACCTATCAATTATCCGATGCTCTGTTTGACATGAATCAATTGTTAGACAGTCCAAAATGGGGTATCTCCAAAGAAGACCAGGCAGATTTCTTCCCCGGTTTCTTCGCCCAGGATGTCTTCCCCAATTTTGAAAACAAACGACTGGGCTTTCCCCCGAATCGTTCCATGGAAGTAATGTATTACAACATGGATTGGTTAAAAGAGCTTGGGTATGATGCTGCCCCAACCACCCCTGATCAGTTCAAGGAAATGGCCTGCAAAGCTGCTGAAAAACCTTTCAGCAAGGCCACTGTTGATGGTGCTAATGGCTATGAATTGAGCATTGATGCCTCCCGTTGGGCGTCCTGGACATTCGCATTCGGTGGAGACATCTACGACTACAATGCAGCCCAGTATACCTACGACAGTGAAGGTTCCAAACAGGCAATGACATTTATCAAAGATCTGATTGATAATGGCTGTGCCAAACAGGTTACTGAAGCTTATGGTGACCAGACTGACTTTGGAAATGGTTCTCTGCTCTTCTCAGTTGGCTCCAGCTCCGGTCTGCCCTACTATGGCAAAGCCGTTGATGAGGGTGCCAAATTTGAGTGGAGTGTAGCTGCCATCCCGCATACCACACCAGACCCGGTCATGAATGTTTATGGTGCCAGTGTTAGTATCCCGCTCACAACGCCAGAACGTGAATTAGCAGCCTGGTTGTTTGTCAAATACTACACAACCCCAGATGTGCAGGCGAAATGGGCGACAGTCTCGCAATACTTCCCTGTACGGCAGAGTGTTGTGGATGGGCTTGCGGATGTGTTTGCTACCGTTCCTGGTTACCAAACCTCATTTGAGATGTTGAAATACAGCCATTTCGAACCTCCAGTACCCGGATATGACTTTGTTCGAAATGCTGTTTCTGAAGCGATGGCTGCGATCGTTGATGGCGCTGAAGTTGATGCGACCGTATCCGCTCTTAATACCGATGCCAATGAACAACTGGCCGAGCAGCTTTCACAATCTTCTGCCCCGCCTCCTCCACCACCAACACCTGTACCAACTGAAATTACTTATGAAACTTGTGGTACTGCAGACAAACCGTGTGTGATCACCTTTGTGCCATCAGCCGAAGTAGGCAAGATTACTACTGCTGGTCAGGGTATAGCAGATTGGTTAGCTGCCGAAACTGGGCTCAATTATCAAATTGAAGTCGGTACAAGTTTCGCTGCCTCGATTGAAGCAATGGGCGCTAAAAAAGCACAGATTGGTTTCTTGAATACCTTCTCTGTACTTCTCGCTGAGGCCAAATATGGTATTGATCCTGCCCTTGCAACAGTTCGTAAACTTGCTGTCAATGAACTCAGTCCGGATAAGGATCTGGAAGGTACTTTGCAACCGTATTATCGTGGACAGTTCTTAACACAAGCCGATTCCGGAATTACAACCATTGCAGATTTGAAAGGCAAGACCTTCTGCTTTGTGGATCCGAATTCTACTTCAGGATATATTATTCCTAATATCGTCTTGAAAGCGAATGGAATTGATGTGGAAGCTGGTGACCTGACAGCAACCTTCGCTGGATCCCACCCCAATGTTGGTGTGGCTGTCTACAAGGGTGACTGTGATGCTGGTGTGACATATATCGACATCCGCACGGACGGCGCGGCCAAGTTGTATGAAACCTATCCTGACATTATGGAAAAGGTGGTTGTATTCTTTACAACTGATCCTATCCCGAATGACGGTATCCAGTTCATTCCAAATTTCGATCCTGCTTTGAGAGCACAAATTGTCGCTGCCTTCTTGAAACTTTCTGAAGATGAAGCTGGCAAACAATTGTTGAAGGACCTCTACAGCATCAATGGCCTGGTTGAAATTCAACCTGATTTCTATGATGCGTTTGCTAAAACCATGGTCGATGCAGGAGTGGATCCTGCTACTTTGGTTAAGTAAATGTATTGAGACTGGCAGGTCTAAAATCAGACCTGCCAGTTTTTTTTTGTTACATTCTAGTCAAGCAATTATTTATTTATTCGAAATTATCTCCTTGGAAAGCTTATGTTAAAAATTGAAAATTTAACCAAAACATATCCAAATGGCACGCAAGCATTGAATGGTGTCAGCTTTGAGGTCGAGGAAGGTGAATTCCTGGCTGTCATTGGGTTGAGCGGATCTGGTAAGTCCACCTTGCTGCGCTGCATCAACCGCCTGATCGAACCTACCTCGGGCAGCATAATTTGGAATGATATTGACATAACAGCCGCAACTGGTAAAGAGATTCGAAATATCCGCCGACAAATCGGTATGATTTTTCAGCAATTTAATCTCGTCAATCGTTCATCTGTAAAGACCAATGTTCTTTCAGGTAGGTTGGGTTATGTTCCGACATTGCCAAGTTTATTTCATGTATTTTCAAAAGCTGATAATGAACGCGTCAGAAAAACCCTGGATATGGTAGGTCTGGCAGACAAAATTGATGTCCGCGCCGATTCCCTTTCTGGTGGCCAACAACAGCGGGTGGGAATTGCCAGAGCGTTAATGCAAGAACCAAAAATGATTCTTGCCGATGAGCCGGTAGCTTCTCTGGATCCCGTTTTGGCCCATTCAATTCTCAAGTACCTTGAAAAATTAAATAAAGAATATGGCATGACGGTGATTTGTAGTTTACATTTTCTGGATTTGGTACATCGCTACGCAACAAGAGCAATCGCCTTAAACGATGGTTACCTAGTTTTTGAAGGATTGCCAAAAGAAATTGACGATGCTCAATTTAAACAAATCTATGGAAAAGAAGCGGAAAGAATTGAAATTGTCTAGTTCCTCTACTATTCGCAGAAATTGAGAATATTTATATGTCCTCCGGTCAAACTTCAAATCCTGATAACAAATTAATTAATCAAATTATCCCTTTTTCTTCAATAATTATTCCAGGCTCAGCCCAAATTCTGTTAAGAAATTTTTGGCGTGGATTTAGTATCCTGATATTTACAATTGTGTCAGGATATCTGGTTTTTTGGGGATATGATAAATTTGAAATTGGTAAGATCGAGTTAAACGACCAGGTGTCTACAAGCTGGTTATTACTGCCATTAGTACTTTTCTATATTTGGAATATTATTGATGCCTTCTTAATAACCAAAAATAGAAAGTCGCCTTCAATCATCGCGTTTTTAAGTGTAGCTGCCATTCTATATTTCATCGGGTGGTCGGTGACTGGTGTCAAATTAGAGCGTCTCGTAGAACGATTTGATGATGCCAAATCGGTTATGAATAAATTGGTTAACCCCGATTTCTTCTCAACACTTGAAGGCGAAAATATCGTCATTTGTAGCTGGGATTGTCTCTGGGATTATTCGGTTGCGAAGATTAAAGGCGAACAAGCAGCGGATGTCTTTTTGAGTAGCAATGTTGGCCAAATATTCGGACAAAAAGGCACTGTCACAGCTTCCTCCTGGGCAGTTTTGTTTGGAAAGGCAACAAAGAATCAACGTGTTCCGGGGTTTGAAACTGGAAAAATTGTTGAAACAATTGCTATTGGTTTAATGGCAACACTTTTTTCGACTATTTTGGCAATACCGGTCAGTTTTCTGGCAGCTCATAATATCATGAGAAGAATTCCAGGCGGACAGGTTATTTATTATATTTCTCGCACTTTGCTCAATTTTGTGCGTGCAATTGATACGGTGGTCTGGGGCCTTATCATCATCGTTTGGGTGGGTTTAGGCTCGTTTGCGGGTGTAATTGCACTTACGATTCATTCCATCGCAGCATTGGGTAAGCTCTTCTCAGAAGAAATTGAACATATTGATTCCGGCCCGGTCGAAGCAATCGAAGCAACAGGCGGCAACTTTTTTCAAATTATTCGGTATGGAGTTATACCGCAGGTCATTCCCTCATATCTATCCTTCACATTATTAAGGTGGGATATCAATATGCGCTCGGCTACTGTAATTGGTTTTGTAGCGGGTGGTGGAATTGGCTTTTTCGTACTTGAGACAATCAGAATGGGTGGCTATCAACAATACGCTGCGGCATTATGGGCGGTTGCCGTCGTGATTATTTTGGTGGATTACATCAGCAGCAAGTGGAGATTTGCGATTCTTAAGGATCAACCAAAGACCGTCGATAAATTGCCCGTTTGGAAAAAAATACGCAATATTTTCTATGTACTTTTAGCTATTGTCGTATTTCTCTATTCCTGGGAAATCACCCATATTAACCTTTCAAAATTTTTTGATCCTGGTCCGACTTTTGCCCGTTTGTTAAAAGACTTTATCACCATTGATTTATCCCCCAAGGTCATCGATAATGTTCTGCGAGAGTTAATCATTACAACTATGCAGGCATTTCTGGCTACAACTCTTGGTGGATTGATCGCCATACCATTTAGTTTCCTGGCTGCAAAAAATCTAACAGGAAAAAGCAAGTTTTCCTCCTGGATATTCTATATTACCCGGTCTCTCTTCAATATCCTGCGATCCATTGAGGCGTTACTATACGTGGCCATATTTGTTTATTGGGTCGGGATAGGTCCTTTTGCGGGAATGCTAGCTCTGGCTGTTACAACATTTGCATTAATGGGAAAGCTTTTTTCGGAAGCAATTGAGAATATTGATTCCGGACCGATTGAAGCCATTAATGCCAGTGGAGGCAATAAATTGCAGGGGATTGTGTATGCAATTGTTCCACAAATCGTCCCCCCTTTCTTGTCGTACTTAATTTATCAATGGGATATCAATATCCGCATGGCAACAATTATTGGGTTTGCTGGCGGGGGTGGAATTGGCCTGATGCTTTCAACCTTTTTTGGAAGCCTTCAGTATCATAAGGCTGGAACCGTTATTGCTGCGATCGTAATTATTATCGCGGCGATGGATTTTTCGAGTGCAAAAATACGAGAAAAGTTCGTATAAACGGTAGATTTAATAAAAATCCGGACTTCTACGCAGATTGGACTTTGTGAATTAATTTAATTCCAGAATTTCTTTAAGTTTTGCGATTGTTTGTAGGGTAGATTTGTGCTGAATCGTGATTAATCCTACCTTTTGGGCTGCCTCGATATTTTCCCTGAGATCGTCAATAAAAATTGCTTGTTGAGGTTCTACTTCCAATTTCTTTAATAGGACCTTATAAATCTCGAGTGAGGGCTTAGCCATTTTAACTTCGTACGAATAGATTGACTGGTGAAAGTAGTCAGACAATTTGTATTTTTCGTCGAGGCGTTCTCTGGTTGTGTCCATTGCATTCGACAGTAACCCGAGTTTGTATTTGGATTTTAATGAAGAAATAAACGCAAGCATTTTATTATCGATATTATCTCCACCCCAAAATGAATTTTGAAAAACGCGGTAATCTCCGTCGGGGTTCCCCAATGATCTTAATATTGCGCGAAAGTGATCTTCATCCGAAATCTCGCCAGTGAAAGATTGTGAAGCAGATTCGGAAAAATATACGAGCTTTTCTAATTCTTTAGAAGATAGATTAAATTTTTTGGCCAGCAGTGAACGCGGTGTTTGATCATACGTTTTAACAAGTACTTCTCCCATGTCGAAAATAAGTGCTTTATAAATTGTGGTCTGCATGATTGTCTCCTTAAATTTCGATTCAAATAATTATAAGGGAACTTGGGATTAGGGTGAGAATTTGAAAATTCATGATAACTATTTTTTATTTTCAATAGGCTTTCAAATTCGTTGTTGTTGTAGAATGCAATTAGATGGGTGGATAAAGGAAAAATTCGATGTAAACCAGTTAGTTGATAGCAGCATGTAAATCCATAACCCTTATCAGTAAAGAAAATAGATTGTTTGAAGTAGAAATTCAATGTACTCTTAATTATAATGCGCATAGCCAATTAACTCAAATCATTTTTATGCCTTTATAATTACTGCAAGATGAAAACGCAAAAGCGCAATATGACATCTAAAAGTATAGGAACCGGTGGCAGTGCTGACCTGGCATTTGCCATTGTAGTTCTGGCATCTTATTTTGCTATGTTCAGCGCTCTTAAGACCCCAAATATTTTCCGTCTCAGTGTCATGGTTTTGTTGGGTATTGCTTATATTTCCATCGGTATTTATGGGTATAGTTTTTGTTTGCGTCGGAATAGAAGTCAACTGACCATTCTGTATTTCCTTGTTCAAGTGATTTTGGGTTCAATGATCGTCTTTTTAGGGGAGGGGTCGGGATTTTCCGCGATTTTGTTATTACCCTTGGCTGGTCATGCAGTTGTACTGACATCAGGTTACTGGCTTTATTTTTTAAATGGGGTCATTGTTCTGGGGTACGTGTTTGCTGTACGCGCATATTCTGGCAGTTGGTCAGATGTTATGTCAACTTTGCCAGCCATTATAGCAGGCTTGATTTATATAATGATTTTTACTCAAATGGCATTAGACGAGGAAAATTCACGCCAAAAAGCCGAGAAACTTTACGAGGAACTTGAAGTAGCCAACATCCGATTATTGAAATACGCAAATGAGATTGAGGAAATGGCCACCATCCAGGAGCGCAACCGGCTCGCTCGTGAGATACATGACGGACTTGGACATTATCTGACAACGATACTCATCCAATTACAGGCTGCCGAAGCTATTCTGCCGAAGGATCGTGAAAAGGCTTTGGAATCCATTCGTAAGGCATGCAGCCAGTCAAAGCTAGCCCTGATAGATGTACGTCAATCGGTGTCTGCTTTTCGATTTGACGATTTGAAGCCAGAAGAAGTTGACCAGATGCTTTTACGAGCTTTGAAACCCTGTGAGTGGATTGGGATTCAATCTGCGTATCGCGAAATTGGAGATAAAAAGCCTCTTTCTGGTATTGTTTTATCTACCCTTTTTCGCATCGCTCAAGAAACTGTCAATAACACCTGTAAATATTCTGGCGCGAAAAATTACATTTTTACGGTGAATTATAATCAGGAAGACAAGATGAGAATATTAATTGATGATGATGGTGTTGGTGCTGAAAACTTTGAAGGTGGATTTGGGTTAATAGGGTTGCGAGAAAGAATAGAATTATTGAATGGTGAACTTTTCATCAAATCTACAAAAGATGAAGGCTTCCATTTGGAGATTATTTTGCCTTATGAATAAACCAATCAAATTACTGATCGTAGATGACCAGGAATTATTTAGAGAAGGACTTGTTACATTGCTTTCCCTTCAATCAGATTTCGAAGTTGTTGGACAGGCATCAAATGGCGAAGAAGCCTTATTACAAATAGCGCGCAATAACCCTGATGTCGTTCTCCTGGATCTGCGCATGCCCATCATGGGGGGTGTGGATTGCACCAGGCGCATCGCCAGTCAATTTCGAGATGTCAAAGTGATTGTTTTGACTACCTTTGATGAAGACGAACTCGTTTTCAACGCATTACATGCAGGCGCTTACGGTTATTTGCTAAAAGACGTTTCTCCCGATAAGCTTTTTGAGGCAATTCGAGCTGCCCATCGAGGCGAATATTATCTTCCACCAACGATCACAGCGAAAGTTATGGCAGAGTTCACAAAATTACCTCGCACCCCAAAGAGAGAAGTCGACGCTTCTTTTGAAAACCTTTCCAGGAGGGAAATTGAAATATTAAAAATGGTCTCCATTGGCTTGAGCAATAAAGAGATTGCAGGTCAACTGGTGATAGCAGAGGGTACGGTTAAAAACCACCTGACAAGCATCTTTAGTAAATTAGGAGCGCGTGATCGAATGCACGCTGTGCTCCTCGGCAAAGAATACGGCATTTTATAGGTTTAGATTTTTTCATAAAAAAGAATATATATATGGTTTCCTATGTTAAGAATAAAAGAGTTTTTCAATAATAATAAATACCTGTGGTTGATTTTACTCGGGTTGGTATTGTTGGGATCCGCATTCATTTTTCGCGTTTATCTTCTAAATAATCATTTTGTCTTTTTGATATTAATAATTGTTGGCATCGGTTGTGGGTTGTATGCCTGGAAAAATCAGATTGAAGCGCTGTTTATTTTTGCAGTATACCTTGGCATAATACTTTCTCCTCTTGTTTTTCTTTTCTTTACTCAAAACGATCATTCGGGCTTTACAAAAATCGCTATTCTTTTGATTTTTATCATTCTCGGCATTCTTCTGGTAAATCTTTTTTCTTATCAAAAGAAGCATAAGGTTCGTTTTTGGTACTTCCCCATTTTTATGGTCATTACAGGAGTTAGCTTTGTTTTCTTGTTCTCTGGTCACCGTTTGCTTGATTACTTTTTTTATATAGGAGTTGCTGCAGGAATAGCGCTTTTAGGTAGTGGTTTGTATTGGAGACTTTTTGGTTTGGTGATCCCGGGAAGTTTATTAATAGGTAGTTCCGCAGGCGTCTTTTTCGCCTGGGAGTTCACAACTCAGGAAAGCGCGTTAGTTAAAACAGGCATCATGCTGGTCTGGATGGCACTTGGCTGGGGTTTGGTAACAGTTTTTTCCAGGGTCAGGACACTGAAGTTCCTATGGTGGCCGCTTATCCCTGGAGGAATTTTTGCAATGGTTGGGTGGGGGTTATATATCGGCGGGAATCCGGAAAGCGCGATCGGTTTTATCGGAAACACTGGTTCGATCGGGTTATTGATATTTGGAATTTACATTTTGCTGCTCAGGCGAGGAATTCACCGGTAATTTTTGACATTGGGTGTATAATAGAACGTTTGTAAAATTTGTCATAGATTATTAAAGGTGATTAATGCAGCGAGAAAGAAAAGAAATACGAAATATTGCGATTATTGCACATGTTGACCATGGTAAAACAACACTTCTGGACGCCATGTTGAAGCAAACCCACACATTTGCTGACCATCAAATAGTGGCTGAAAGGGTGATGGATTCATATGATCTTGAACGGGAACGCGGTATCACGATTCTCTCAAAGAACACCTCTGTTAAATATATTGATCCTGATGAAGGCACCCAATATCTAATTAACATCATTGATACACCCGGTCACGCTGATTTTGGGGGCGAGGTTGAACGGGTTCTCAATATGGTAGACGGGGTTTTATTATTGGTGGATGCGGCTGAAGGGCCAATGCCACAAACAAGATTTGTATTGAAGAAAGCATTGGCACGTGGCCTGAAAGCCATTGTTGTAATCAACAAAATTGATCGTAAGGATGCAGAACCCCAGCGAGCATTAAATGAAACTTTTGATCTCTTTATTGAATTGGGCGCAACTGAGGAACAAACGAATTTTCCGATCGTTTATACCAGAGCAGTTCAAGGGGAAGCTGGATTTACAATTGATTCAATGGAAAATTCGCTGGCTGCGCTATTTAAGACAATTATCGGAGAAGTACCTGGACCGAATGTCGATAGTGATGCCCCGTTCCAAATGTTAGTTGCCAATCTTGGTTATGATGATCATATCGGTTCGACCTGTCTGGGACGTGTTTTTGCTGGTACTGTGAAAGAGGGATCTGAAATTGCTCATATCACCCTGGAGAATGAAATAAAACTTGAAAAGGTAAAATATCTGTTTGTTTTTGAGGGTTTGAAAAAAGCACGTGTCAAACAAGTTGCAGCAGGAGATATTGCCTTTATTGCGGGCATACCGGATTTGCGTATAGGTGAAACCTTGGCGGATAAAGATCAACCGGTTGCACTGCCGCGCATTTCTGTTGAAGAACCGACGGTTAAAATGAGCTTTGAGGTTAACAATTCACCCTTTTCTGGCAGATCGGGAAAGTATTTGACAACCCGCCAAATTAAAGATAGATTGCAACGCGAAAAGAGGAATAATGTGGCGTTACGTGTTACTGAAACCGAATTTGCGGATCGCTTCACGGTTTCTGGCCGGGGAGAACTTCATCTTGCCATCCTGATCGAGACAATGCGTAGAGAAGGCTATGAGTTTCAAGTCTCAAGGCCGGAAGTTATTTTTAAGAATAGTGAAGATGGCCAGTTGTTAGAGCCGTTTGAGGAGGTGATTGTCGAAACAGTCCCTGACTCAGTAGGTGCGGTTATTGAACTATTTGGTACCCGAAAGGGTAAGCTGTTGAGCATGGAAAACGAATTGGATGGAGTGGTTCTGAGATATTTAATTCCGACCCGAGGCTTGCTTGGTTTGAGACAACACTTTTTGACCACAACCCGGGGTCAGGGAGTTCTGCACACCAATTTTTCGGATTATATGGAATTCGCAGGGGATGTTCCATCGCGAAATACCAGCTCTCTGGTCGCTTGGGAAACAGGTACAACCAGTACCTACGGTCTTAAAAACGCAGAGGAACGGGGTACTTTATTTATCGGTGCTGGAGTGGATGTATATGAAGGCATGGTTTTTGGAGAGTCGTTCAATGAGAGCGATATCACAGTAAATGTCTGCAAAAAAAAGCATCTGACCAATATGCGCTCTTCCAATAAAGACCTTGAATACCGGTTATCAACACCACATACCCTTTCTCTGGATGAAGCGCTTGAGTTTCTGGCTGATGATGAGCTTCTTGAAATAACCCCTGACGTTTTTCGAATTCGGAAAAGAATATTAAACACAGAAGAACGCGGCAAGAATCAGAAAAAT
Source organism: Anaerolineales bacterium (assembly GCA_038329785.1). GTDB lineage: Bacteria > Chloroflexota > Anaerolineae > Anaerolineales > Anaerolineaceae > UBA6170. Next base: position 224,641 of record JBBQNI010000001.1, read on the forward strand.
AAAAGCCAGGTAGTCAGCGATTAATTTGTTATAAATATTGGTCAATCCCATGGATAATAATCGACCGAGACCCCGTCAGATTAAGAGAAAGATTGTTAAGTTTTTAGGCAGGGTTTTGGTACGATTATTATCCAGGTTTAAATTAACAGGGGAAGATAATCTACCCCGTGAAGGTGCTTATATCATGGCTGGAAATCATGTGGCAGCCATGGAATCAATTCTATTGGTCTGCTTCGCGCCAAAAACGATAGAGGTACTCGGTTCCGGTGATATTCCCCTTGACCCAAAATTAGCTCCCTTTGCAAACCTGTACGGGTTTATACCCATAAATCGTGGAGAAGTTGACCAAAAGGGTTTAAATGCAGCCCTGACAGTCTTGAAAACTGGTGGTGTGTTAGGCGTTTTTCCCGAAGGCGGTATTTGGGAATTAACAATGAAGGTTCCAAAACCAGGTATCAGCTGGCTCAGCCTGAAATCTTCGGTTCCTATTGTACCGATTGGTTTTATTGGAATGCAGGCTGCACTGGCAAATGCACTCAAATTCAAATTTCCGACCATAAAAATGGCCATTGGTAAGCCAATTTACGTGCAGGATTTTTTCGATGAGGCTTTACCCATGAAAGCTGCTCTCATACGTGGGGCAAATGTAGTCATGGATAGAATAGCCGATCTTCTGCCAGAAGATGAAAAATCAGGTACTGGAAGTTCGGAAGAGTTTGGCAAAAAGCTGATATTTGAAGAAATGAATCTAGATACCGGTTATGTTACAACACTCGAATTTGGCAATATGGAAAGTTTTACAAAAATGATCGAGCATCCAGTCATTATGGATGTGTTTCTGAGAAACCTGCAATTACCTGTTAAGCCATTGTTAGTTCGCGAGCAATTCATCAAAGCGGAACAGATTCATGCTGCCTGTCTGGCAATTAAAGATGTTTTATCCGAAAAACCGGGGTTTTTACCTTATCGCTTTGGTATTGATGAAGGTTTGAGGATGATTAACAGTGTAACAGCTTTATGTGACCGGCTAGAAAAATCAAAATTAGACAACATCCTAATAAGAATTCACAGGGAATAAATGTTTCTCTCAGAGATTAAACCGATCTCCCGGCCATGATTCCACTCACGAATGCCCAATGAAGGTTGTATCCGCCGCAAGGTCCAATCACATCCAGAATTTCGCCGGCAAAAAAAAGTCCCTGCGTGATTCTTGATTCCAGATTTTTAGGATTGACACTGCTGGAGGATACAGCACCGGTTGAAATTTGCGCAAATTGAAATCCTCTGGTACCGGTGATTTTCTCGCGGAAAACCAGATTTTCCGAAATTTCTTGCACGATGTTATCAGGGGACTTCGAAAAGTCATATCCGGAGTGTTTAGCATTCTCCGAAATTTGATCGATTAATTTGAACGGGTAAATCGGCAAGAGGAGCAGGTATAAAGGCAATTTTTTTGTATCTGCATTCGAATTAAGCGAATTGATCATTTGCTGTGTCGCAGCATTCGTAAAATCAAACTGCAATTTTAGCTCGGATTCATTCTCGCCAATATAGTGGCTTATGTTCATCGCACCTGGCCCATTAACTCCCCAATCTGTAAAGATGATATTCCCAGACGAGGCTGCCACCTTACGACCATTTTTTTCGATCGTAAGTCGTGCATCCAGACGCACTCCTGATATATTCTTTGAAAATTTCTTGGTGGTTTGAATCGGTGCCAGAGCTGGCCGGGCTGAGATTATTTTATGCCCCATTATCTCAAGCGTACGCAGGAGCGTATCAGAGGCATTTAATTGGGGATTTGCACGTCCACCCGTTGCTACAATCAAACGGTCAAAGCTGCACGGTTGTTCATTTTCAATAGATAAGATAAATTTTCCTTTAGTTGCAAGGATATCTGTCACAAAACAGGAGCTCTTAATCTCGACCCTATTGGTTTCCAGCAGCTTTGCAAGATATTCAGCCACATTTTTGGCAGAGTTAGAGATTGGGTAGCACCAGCCGTCATCCGTGTGATAGATATAAATACCAATCTGGTTGAGGTAGGAATGTAAGTACTCGTAATCGAACTGGCGAATTATTTCATCGAAAGAAAACTTTTCAACGGAGGAATAAGAACTTGCAGCCACATTTACATTGGTCAGGTTACCTCTTCCGGCACCCGTTGCAGCCAGTTTTCTACCTGGAGATGGGTTAGAGTCGATAATTGTCACATGCTCGTGACGTTTTGATGCTTCCAGGGCGGCAAATATCCCGGCGGGACCCGCGCCGATAATTCCGATGTGCATGGCCTAATCCTCTAATAATAATCTAATCCTGATCCATAAATTCAACACAAAATATATGATAATATTATCCTATTATAGGTAAAATTATTATTAAGGTGCACTGTACATGAAAAAAGATCTTCGTACCATTCGCCAATCTCTTTTTTCAAGCGTTTTAGCGGAAGTGATTGACAAAATAACTTACAATCAGTTGCAGTTGAAAAATATCCCGGAAAGTTTTCTGTATCCAACTCCTGATATCAATAAAAAATATGTCCTTTATTCTCACATTCCCTTTTGTGAGAGCCTCTGTCCGTATTGTTCCTTCAACCGTTTTGTGTTTAACGAAGAGAAAACAAGGAGATATTTTTCAGCACTACGCCAGGAAATCAGAATGCTGGCAGATAAAGGGTATGATTTTGTCACGATGTATATTGGGGGTGGAACACCAACGGTTCTGGTTGACGAATTAACCCAAACGATTGATCTGGCAAAAAGCCTATTTTCAATTCAGGATGTTTCATGTGAGACGAATCCAAACCATCTGACACGTGAAATCCTGAGCGAATTGGTAGGCAGAGTCGACCGCTTATCGGTGGGTGTCCAGAGTTTTGACGATCATCTCTTGAAGCAAATGAGCCGCTATGAAAAATTCGGGTCAGGGGACCAAATTCTGGAGATTATCCGAAATGCAGTTGGGATTTTGCCATCGTTAAATGTCGATATGATCTATAACCTTCCGGACCAAACCCCTGAAATTTTACGAAAAGATCTTGAATATGTGATTCGCTCTGGGGCAGAACAAACGACTTTTTATCCATTAATGAGTGCTCCCTCTGTAAAAAAAGCAATGGACAGAACACTCGGAAATATCGATCGCAATAGAGAATTTGAGTATTTCCAAATCATAACTGAGGGTTTGGAAAAAGCGTATAAACCTGCCTCAGCCTGGACGTTTTCGCGCCACAATGTGAAGATGATCGATGAATATATCGTTCAATATGAAGAATATATTGGCACGGGCTCTGGTGCCTTCAGTTACATGAACGGTAATTTGCTGGTAAATACCTTTTCCCTTAGTAAATATGAGCATCGGATTAACAATGGGAACATGCCTGTTTATGCTTATAAATCATTTTCAAAACGAGATCGAATGCGCTATCGTTTTATGATGGAGTTGTTTGATCTCGCTCTCGATAAGCAAAAATTTGAGCAAGATTATGGCGTTTCCGCTGAGCTTGGTCTCCTGCCTGAAATGACATTCATGCGATTGGCCGGCGCATTCGCACAAAGCACCAAAGACAAGATCTTCTTAAATCAAAATAGCCGTTATTTACTGGTTGTGATGATGCGAGAGTTCTTTGGCAATGTCAATATCCTGCGTGATCAAGCGCGGAGGGCATTACCGCAGGAAGAACGCTTAATGTGTGTCGTTAACGATAAACTTTACCACAATGAGTTCGTGTAGCAAAACTTAAAATCAAGATTTATAACCTGACCACCCTATTTATTTCGATGAATAAGGTGGTTTTTTCTTGTAAGGGTTACAGTAAAAACCACGTATTGTCTCATGGGTTGATTGACTAATGGAAAGCGCGGTGATATCCCTGGAAATTGTCACGACAGTCTGCTTGCCGGGGTGATTAGGGTCATAACAAAATAAATTGGTCAGGCTGTCGTCAATTGCATATCCGGTAATCACTATTTGATGATTGTTGGACAAATTTTCAAATTTCGATGAACGAATGATCACAAGAGGGCAGGGGATGCCTGCATCAATGGATTGAATCACGCTGGACAATTGTTTTGAAATTGTATTAACTAACAATGAATGATCATTTTGAAAATTACGAGAAAGTAAGGAATAATAATTGACCAAAGGCATGCTGTTGAGCTGTCGTATCCAAAGATAGTGGATAAATGCTTCTTGTGCCTCTGCATTTTCCGGGTTCACAGCTGGTAATTCCACTTTATTGTAGAAATGATCCAGTGCGCTAAAAACCATGCCGCCACACAAGCCGTAGATTGAATTTCTTACCGCAAGACGAATAAAAATGTTCAACCAATTCTTCTCAAACCGGTTAGGAAATGGATATCCATGGACTTCTGATTCAAATTCAGTTTTTTTATTCATTCAGCACCTGATTGATGGGTGTAATTATTCAAAAATGTCTTTATAACCACGGTCAAGTTCGTCATCATTTATGTGAGCGTAGCGTTGGGTTACAGCAATGTTTGTGTGCCTTGCAAGAGATTGAGCTAATTTCAAGTTTCCCGATGCTTGTAAAATACGGGTAACGAAGTAATGTCGAAATGAATGGGGCGTGATTGTTCCTGCAGCTGATTTCCCGAGAAATTCTACAACACGGGCGGTGACAATATTTCTACCCGTGGTTGTTGTAATCGGTGCTATTTTCTTACCTGCTCCTTTATCATGCCGTGCGAAAATTGGCAGAGCGCTCAAAGAAATCCCGGTTGCACCATCCAATTCTGCGCGTAGGTTAATATATTCTTTGATTTTTTGGATACTCCGTTCTGAAAACCGAACGACAGCCTCGCGATTTCCCTTTCCGATCACAATCGCGCGCAATTCATACCAGTTAATATCGCCACGCCGAAGTTTGCAGGCTTCATGAACACGCAAGCCGGTATCTGCCAGGCAGAAGATAAAGGCACGGTCACGGTAATTGATTAACCGCTCGGCTTCACCTTCGGTTTGTAGAGTTCTTAATTGGTCTACCTTTTCCAAAACCAAATCAATTTCATTTTTTGGGAACTGGGGCAGTCTTACACCTGCTTTTCGCGAACGTTGTTTAATCAATAGTTGGATGCGTACCAGGTTGATATCGGCCAATTTTTCTGCAGTGATGTATTCAAAGAATGCTTTCACCGCAGTCAGATAAAGACGCTCGGTAGCAGGCGATTGGTATTTCAGGTAAGCGATAAAAGCGGCAAAATGCTCATCAGAAATGGAAGAGACATTCATAGTGTTAATATTAATTTTTTTTTCCGCCAACATTTTTATAAACAGGTTTAATCCATTGCGATAGGTTTTGTAGGTGTTTTCACTCCGCGCGAATTGAATCGTTCGCAAATATTGGTCACACACCACATTTACTGACTTGCTCGTACTCATAAAATTATTATACTGAAGATGTGAGAAAGAAAAGTAATTAACGTACTGCTTGTGGTATTGTGCATATGGGTTAGGATATTCGGTAGAAATTTTTTTTGCTGTAGATTGTTTCAATCGGGAATAAATATAATAATTTAAAACGAGCTTTGGTACACGAACTTTTATTCCCCAACCTGGTACAAGCAATTTAAGCCAAAGACCCATTATGACATCAGGACCAGGAAAAGCACATCGGATAAATGCTTATGATAATATAACTTATCGAAACCATAAAGAATAAATCAATTTTTATGTCTCCCCCTCTCGTTAAAATAGGTTTACTGGCGTTCCTTATTCCTTCATCTGCCTTTTTCTTTTCAGATTCTGTAAAGAAAAAAAGAACTATTCATTTGCCAAATTATCAAATTCAATTAAGGACATATTTAGGTAAGGAAGAAGAATTTATGGATCTTCTAATGCTAGTGAAGATAATTTACCAATTGTTTTTATCGCTGATAAGAAGTAATCCCAGATGAAAACTCCGAAAAAAACTCCTCCCTTACGATACCAATAGTTGGACAATATCTGTATTTAACGGTTCAATGTAAAGCCCCTGCCCCGCTGGTAAGAGTATCGTGAGAGTTATGTAAAAAAATATTTCAAATTTATAATAGCAATTATGTTCTAGGAAAACCAGGATATCTTTTTCAATAGCCGGAATGCAAGTAATTAATAATGACGGATAACTTAAATTTGCTGGAGAACTGGAATTATTAAAGTCTCTATTTGGATATCCCTGTAATGAAGCTCGGGAGATGATAAGAATGGTTTGGCAAATGTCATAATTATTTGTATTATTAGGCATAAAGTCTCATAATTATTAATAAGTATGAGGCGGTCCATGAATAAATCTTTTACTGGTTTCATAAACAAAAAATGTACTATTATCTAACCTAATCACAAATTTTGTTTCAGTAATCTTACCAATAAAAAATATCTCCTATTTATAAAAGGAGTTCATCTATGAATGGATGGATGCAAAACGAAAAACTTGAAGGCGGCGACTTTTTCCTAAAGAGCCGCAGTGATGTACTAATTATTCTTCTCCACGGCTTTACTGCCACAACCGTAGAGGTCCGTCCGCTTGCGGAAGCGCTCCATTTGCAGGGAATCTCAGTTGCTGCTCCCCTTTTGCCTGGTCATAATACCACCCCGGAAGATTTGAATTCGCGTAAGTGGTATGAATGGACTAATACCGTTTCAAAGTTGCTTGACACACATTCTGGAAGTTATTCGCATATATTTATTGGTGGAGAATCAATGGGAGGATTGGTGACCCTTTACCTGGCAAGCAAATTTCCACAAATTAAAGGTTTATTGCTTTACTCTCCGGCGATCAGCATCAAAAATATCCATCTTTCCGGAATGATCCGGTTTTTCAAGAAATTTATTGCTAAAAGGAATTTTGAACCAGACGACATTGTCAAAGAGGGCGAGTTTCCCTGGAAAGGATATCGTGTAAACCCCACTTCAGCTGCTTATCAGGTCTACAAACTACAGAAAGAAGTTCGAAAGCGGCTGGCGCTAATCCATCAACCAACGATCATCTTTCAAGGCAAATTGGATACGACTATTGATGCAAGCGGTGCCAGGTTGATTTATAGTGAAATCAGTTCACTGAATAAAGAATTGATCATTCTTGAAAACTCAGGTCATTGTGTTGTTCTCGAAAAGGAACATAAATTTGTCTTTGAAAAATCGATCGAGTTTATTAACAAGCAGCTCACGGCGCAGCCGTAGCCGCAGCTCAATTATTAAGACTAAATAAGTTATAATAGATCAACACAATTATTTGAACCTTAATATGGAGAAATTATGACAACCTCATCTTCAAAAACTGGAAAGACAACGATTGCACCGGAGGTGCTGGTGTCGATCGCAAAGTTAACTGCCCTGTCTGTTGATGGAGTTAGCAGACTTGCCTCCATTCATTCCGAGGTCAATCGCTTCTTTAAACGTGGCGTTAGTGAAGGCATAAAAATTAATGTCGATGACGGAACGGTCTATGCAGATATTTATGTTATTCTGAAGAGAGATTACAACGTTCGTGATGTCAGTCATTCGATTCAACATAAGGTCTCCCGGGCGATTTCTGAAATGGTTGGCATGGATGTTGGAAAGATCAATATTCATGTAGAAGATATAGAACTTTCTACTCCAGAAAGTTAAATTAATAGTGAAAGCACGAACAAGAGCGCGTGGAATAGCGTTACAGGTCTTATATGAATATGATCTATCCGGTCATGCTCCACTAATTTCGCTTGCAAATCGGCTGGAAGAAGAACCAATCGAGGAGAAACTGGTCGAATTTACAACCAGAATCGTCACCAGTATTGTTCCAATGGTTCATAAATTGGATGATTTGATTGCTGTGCATGCTCCTGAATGGCCAATGGACCAGCTGGCAGTAATCGACCGGAATATATTACGGATTGCTTTGTGGGAATTTGCCATTGAACAATGCACGCCTGTCAAGGTAGCCATCAACGAAGCCATTGAGCTGGCAAAGGTTTACGGATCGGATGCAACACCGCGCTTTGTGAATGGCGTTCTCGGCAGCCTTGCAAATAAACAAAATGAGATCACTCAAAAAATAAATTCGGATTGTTAAATTTTTTTTACTAAGGCGACTAACATGAAAATTCAAAAACTTTATTTTTTACCTGCTCTTATCATCCTAGCGTTAATCAGCTTTGCTGCCTGTGTACCAATTCTACAGAACGGTTCCGCTATGGAGAGTCCGGAGGTCCAGCAATACACTCAAGATGTTTCCCTGGCAGAAAGCCGTTTCTTTTTGCAAATTCCTGAGCCGGTATCAGAAGAACTCGTCATCGAACTGATCGATGATGTGACCGGTATTGAGTTAAATCCTACCCGCTATTCGCTTCAGAAAATTGATGATACCCATTATGGTGTCATTATTCCATTGAAAATTGGGGCTGTCATCAAATATCGGTATTATCGCAGCGACGGTCTTCCTGTTTATGAGACGAATAGAGAGAACCAGGTAATTGATTACCGTGCGGTATACATCGATGGAGCCCGTGATTTTTCTGATATTCTTACCAACTGGGCTGATCGACAATACTCATATGAATATGGCCGGCTGAATGGACAAATAGTAAATGGTAACACCAACGCTCCCTTACCTAACTTACTGGTCATTTCCGCCGGGAATCATGTATTTACTGATTCGAGTGGAGTTTTTGCAATAGAAAATTTACCACCAGGTAAGCATAATTTTGTAGCTTTATCGACCGATGGTGAATATCAGATTTTCCAACAGGAGGCCATGATTGCCTCTTCGCAGACGACGCCGGCTTTCTTACAGGTTCTGCCCAGCAATTTTGTTAATGTTACCTTTTTGGCCAAATTACCATCAGAATCGATCAACGATTCATTGCGCATAATCGGTAATACGTATCAGCTGGGAAATGTTTTTGGAAATGTATTTAACGGCGAGAGCGCAATTGCTTCACGTGCGCCAACCCTTAATCGCCTTCCGGATGGCAGGTATTCGATTACGATCAGTCTCCCAGTTGGATTTAATCTTATTTATAAGTACACCCTGGGGAATGGATTTTGGAATTCTGAGTTAACTTCGGAAGATCAATTCATGACCCGCAATATCATTGTCCCAAATGAAGATACATTGATCGATGACCTGATTTCTTCTTTTCAATCAACGGAAACATTTCCGATTACATTCATTGTGCAAATACCGGAAAACACACCACCGGCAGATACAATTTCGATCCAATTTTATGGATACGGCTGGGGGTCACCAATTCCTTTAACAAGACATGAAAACAATGTCTATAGCTATACTTTGTATGGCCCTTTTGGTATGATCGATCAACTGGAATATCGAATTTGCCGCAATGACAGTTGTCAGGTCAGTGATCAAATGCAGCTCTCAACACTTGAAAATTCAGACTGGGTGGTTAAAAAGACCAACGCAGAACAAACAATTGATGTTCAAATTGATTCCTGGCCAGGTCTACAGGTGAATGCCCCTGCTACCGAGATTGTAGCCCCGGCTATCATTGCTCGCCCACCCGGCTTTGTTGCGGCTATGCAAACATCCACACAATACAGCGTATTTCAACCAATTTACAGCCAGGCCGGGTTTCAAAGTATGCGCGAAGCAAATGCAAATATGGTTATTCTCCCCGTTGTATGGACTTTACAATCACTCGATCCTGTAATTCTTTCACCAGTAGTTGGTCAGAACCCTCTCTGGAAAGATTTGATTTCTATGATCAAAAAAGCCCAGTCTGCGGGCTTACAAGTGGTATTGACGCCTAAAGTAGTCCTTTCACCATCAGCAGCGGCCGTTCTTGCCAAAAATGAGCTTTCTGATACTTCGAGCGCTTCCCTGGAACAGGAATATCTACGATTAATTACGTACGTGGCAGATTTAGCTCAGTTTACAGAAGTGCGCGCTGTAGCGCTGGATTCGTATTATGTTCTTGACGAATCCTCTCCAGCCGCTGGAAATCTAAATAAGATATTTGAGCGATCGCTCAATACCAATATTGGGATACTTAAGCAGAAGTTCAAAGGAGAGCTCTTTTCATCCATTCGACTTGAGAATGACAATATTGATTCTGAAGCAGTGAAAGAGTTTAATTTCCTGCTAGTGGATGCAAATTGGGATCTTGGTGAAAATGGGGATGATCCAAATATTTATCTGACCACATTCCAAGAGATTCTTTCCACAAAAGTTGCAAGTTTGCATGAAATAACTGAAAAACCAATCATTATTCGTTTGAATTATCCTTCCATATCCGGAGCGTTTGAAGGCTGTGTGCCGGTGGACGATCATTGTTTGGATTTCGAGTTGATAAATCAACAAGGGGTCAATATGCAAGCGATGGCAGGTGTGGATCTTTCAGTTCAATCTCAAATCTATCAGGCTGCGCTCAACGCAATCAATGATATTGATTGGATTCAGGGTGTAATTTCATCAGGTTACAATCTTCAGATTGGCGTGCAGGATAGCAGTAGTTCTGTCAGAGCGAAACCAGCCGGCGATGTGCTCTGGTACTGGTTCCCGCGCTTGACAGGCGTTGCGGAATAAAAATCAAATAAATATTAATCAAATCGGATGTGAAGAAGCATAGATCACGATTACCGTCGCGATAATAATAAATGGCGCATATGGAATGGCAGTAAAAGCTTTATAGCGTTTAAATAGTACAGAAATGAATAAGAATAATCCGCTGAATAGTCCACCCAATAAAATGGCAAAAAACAAGACCAATGCGATTCGCGGCCAGCCAATTAGAATTCCGATAATCAGGCTGAGGGATACATCTCCGAATCCCAGGGCGATCTCTTCAATCTCCTCGCCCCGCCTCTTTGACATCCAGCGCGAGAAAAGGATGCCTAACAGATAGAGAGCGTACATAAAACCGAACCCGGCTGCAGCTCCAAAGATCGTATCGAGCCAACCATTTAAATAGATTCCAATCGCTATGAAGGCAATCCCCCCTGCAATGCTGATTGGATTCATTATAAGACGGTGCTCGAGGTCAATAATAAAAACTAATGCTAAATAAGTAAAAATGAAAATAGTTAACCATCTACCAGTATAATCCGGTGGAAAAAATACAACCAATATCAAAGCAGCGGCGCAGATAAAAGGCGTCGATAATCTACGAAGGGATGGCTTGACACCACATTCCTCACAAGGCGCAAATCGAATATAATTATAAATATCGAACGTTTGTCCGCATTTGCTACAGGCAGGTTTGACTATCAGTTTACGATGATAAGGCAAGGTATCAGCCAAATGGTTCAGTATCGTTCCTATAAGAAATCCTGTTATCAAAATTAAAAAAATGGATAAAAAATACATTAAAATCTTCCTCATTCGATCGAAACTAGACTTAATTATATAACTCATTGAAATATGCAAATTCATAATAATTCACATATCCCATTTGTCGAAAACTGGTTGGAAAAAAAACTTAATCGTGAAAATGTTACTCACATTCACACAAAACCAGAATACTCAGGAGAATTTTGCAATTTTCCGGACAGTCTGGATTCCAGCCTTATCCAGGCGTTACAAAGAAATGGCATTGAGCGCCTCTACAGTCATCAATGTGAGTGCTATCAAGAAATAATGGCCGGGAAGAATGTGTTAATAAATACCGGGACAGCCAGTGGAAAAACGCTGGCATTCTTCTTGCCCATCATAAACAGTAAAATAAAAGTAGAGGGAGCGGGTAATGCTTTATTTATTTTCCCCACCAAGGCACTTGCCTATGATCAATTGCAGCAATACCGGTTGATTCTGACCGAGTTGAAACGACAGGATAGGAGCTCAGAATTAGAAATTCCTTGTTTTGTCTATGACGGTGATACCCCCCAATCAAAACGGGCGTCAATACGCAAGGAGGCATCATTGATATTGACGAATCCCGATATGATCCATTATGCTATCCTGCCCTATCACACGCACTGGGAACGATTCTTCAGCGAATTAAGATATGTGGTTATAGATGAAATTCACACGTATCGTGGTGTTTTTGGATCACACGTCGCCAATGTGATCAGGCGCTTGAAACGGATTGCGGAGTTCTACGGTCGCAACCTGCAATTCATTTCCACAACAGCCACAATTGGAAACCCTAAAGAATTTGTGGAGAATTTGCTGGAAGAACCGATCACAATAGTAAAGGAAAATACTGCCCCGCAAGGCAAAAAATCCATCCTTTTTTATAATCCTCCGATTGAAAATCCGCAATTGGGACTGCGAAAGAGTGCCTTCGCGGAATCCAACCGGATCGCACAGGAATTTGCTGACCAAAATTTGCAAACGCTCGTTTTCCAGATATCGCGGCGTAGTGTTGAAATGAGCCTGAAACTTGTTCAGGATCATTATGGGAAGAAACTACCGTCCATTCAGGCGTACCGTAGCGGTTATCTGGCGGATGAGCGTAGAGATTTGGAAGCAAAATTACGAAATGGTTCTATTAAGCTGTTATTTTCAACCAATGCACTCGAATTAGGCATGGATATTGGCGGCATGCAGAACGTTATTTTGTGTGGTTATCCTGGTTCAATATCTTCCACCTTACAACAAATCGGGCGATCTGGCCGCAAAAATGATTATTCGTCAGCATATTTTATTGCAAATTCCTCCCCTCTCGATCAATTTCTGGTGAATCATCCTGAGTTCATTTTATTGCGAAATCCAGAATCGGCATTAATTGATGCAAATAATCAACTCATCCTTCTTCAACATTTACGTGCAGCAGCAAGTGAGCTCAGTTTTGAAAAAGGAGATTGTTTTGGTGTCTTACCCTGGGAGACAATTCAACCCCTATTGGATGTTATCGTCGCGGAGGGAAGTCTTCATTTGATTGATGATCGCTATTATTGGGTTGGAAGCCAGGTTCCGACACGAGAGATCAACCTACGAAATATGAATGGTGGCGTTATTAAATTAATAGAAGAAAAATCAAATCGGGTGATCGGTCAGGTTGATTACGGCAGCAGCCTCTGGATGGTGCATGCCGGCGCTGTTTATATGCACCAGGGAGAGGAATATCTGGTGAAGGAATTGAATCTCGATGATGGGTTGGCTGTCCTGGCAAATAGAAATTACCCCTATTACACACAAGCAAAACGCGACACGAAAATTAAAATAATTGATACACTATCCTCCAGATCCGTAGAAAAGGTCATTGCACACTTCGGAAATATAGAAGTAACCAATAAAATCGTCGCATTTGACGAAATATTGTGGCAAAACCACCAGAAAATAGCTACCAGGCCGCTTGAGTTGCCCGAAATAAAGCTTACAACGCAAGCGATTTGGTTTTCGTTAAGTGAAGAAATCGTTGAGCACTTGAGAGAAAGAAAATTGTGGTTAAGCAATGTTAACGATTATGGCTCTGACTGGGAGATAACCAGGGTACTTGTGCATGCACGCGATGCCAATACCTGCCAGAGTTGTGGTGCGGATGGGAAACAAACAATTTTGCACATCCACCATATAAAGCCTTTCCGCCTGTTTGATTCGATCAAAGATGCCAATCAATTATCAAATCTTGTTACACTTTGTCAGCCATGTCATCGCCGGGTTGAAGCAAATGTAAGGGTTCGATCTGGATTAGCTGGTCTACAATACCTGGTACGAAATATGGCACCTCTATATTTGATGTGTGACTTTCAGGATATCGAAGTTTTTAGCGACCCTTCTTCAGATTTATGCGGTGGACAACCCTTGTTCTTGATGCATGAAAATATACCCTACGGGATAGGTTTGATGGAACATATGCACGCTATTCTGGGTACTTTTCTTTCAGAAATTGTTCAGCAAATTAAAGAGTGCCCATGTTCGAATGGTTGCCCGTCCTGTGTTGGTCCAGAAACAGAGTTAGGCTATGGCGGTAAGCTTGAAACCCTGGCGCTTATCTATGAAATCTTAGGTCGACATAATGAACGATGAATTAGAGCGTAAAATCAAGGAGCTCGGGCTTCATTTTGGCGCCAGGAATCTGCGGCCTGCCGAAAAACGAGAACAGGGACGCCATTTTCTCAAAGAAGTACAGGTTGGCGAAAACCGACTGGGTTCTTTTTTTTATATTGATAAAAAATATGGAGGAAATTACCAACATGGAGATATCGCGTTTGCTGAAATTTTTAAAAATCTTTCGGAATTCTCACTCCCGGACGTAGCTACCAACCTACGATGGAATGAATGTGTCTTTCTTTATACACAAACGACTGGTCTATCACAATCGGCAGGCACATTTGCATTTATGGTCGGCGTGGCTAAAATTGTCGATAATCATCTTCTTTTGCGACAGTATTTTCTCAAGAGTCCATCTGAAGAAGCAGCCATGCTGCACGATCTGGAAAACTTTCTTTTTGGAATTAAAAATATTGTTTCCTACAATGGAATTGGATTTGATGTCCCGATCCTGCGTCACCGCTATATCCTGCACAAAATGCGCTCACCTTTTGTTAATTACGAACACCTTGACCTGTTAAAATACTCACGAGCATTGTGGCGTTACCAATTTGAAGACCGTTCGTTAAAAAGTATTGAAGCAAGAATTCTTAAATATACCCGCACGAGCGAAGAAATTCCGGGATGGATGGCCCCAGAAATTTATCGCCAGTTTCTCAAAACCGGCAACTTCAGCGAATTCTCAGGGGTTTTTTATCATAATGCCATGGATGTTGTCTCGCTCTTTGCTTTACTTTATCATTACATCCGGATTCTGAATGCAAGGGTGGAGGATAGCAACGACTTTGAAACGATTAATTTCGCAATGGCCCGACTACACGAAAAAAACAACAATATTGAACTTTCCATCCGCTTTTATCAAGGGGCGATTGATCAACCAGATTTGTCAAGCGCTGTAAAATTGCGGGCCATTATACAGTTAAGTCAAATTTATAAAAGAATTGGCAATTTTCCAAAAGCTGTTTTATTATGGGAGTTAGGCAGTGAGCTCACCGATATCAACTGTATGATTGAGCTGGCCAAGTATTTTGAACATAAAGAGCGCAGTTATCAACAAGCAATTTTTTGGGTAGAAAAAGGTTTGCAAACCATCTCTCTTTCAAATGATTTTGGACTTTACCAGGAGTTATCATACCGGCAGCGAAGAATTTTACAGAAAATGGAGAAAAATGGCTGAATATAAATTGGTTTATCGTGCTTATGGTTTATTGGATGCGACATCAATAGAACTCTTATTGAAATCTTTTGAAATTCCAGCAAAAATAATCCAGGAAAGTGTGGGCGTGACTTATGGATTAAGCCTTGGGAAATTGGGGTCCGCCAATGTATATGTTCCCGAGGAAAATCTGGCTGAAGCTGGCCGCATCCTCGAAATGATGGAATCAGGTGCCCTGGAGATGCCAGCTGTCGATCAGGCTTACGAAACGGAACCCGGCATTTCACCTGAGATAGAAGATGAAGAGACTGAAGAGGAATAAGACACAGGCCTAAATTAATTCAAACTGATCATCAAATCGCTTTTCAAACAATTTCATTATTCTAATTGTAATCGGACCTGGCTTACCTTTTCCAATATGCACAGAATTAATTTTAACCACTGGCATAACCATGCGACTGGTGCTTGTGATAAACGCCTCATCAATATTGGATATCTCGTCATAATTAACTGGGTTTAATATAACTGCAATGCCGCTCTCAACAGCTGCTTTGAGGACGATATTACGGGTGACGCCATATAGAACACCGTTGCCGGCAGTAAAGATTACCCCATTTTCTATAGCAAAAAAATTACTGGATAAACCCTCCAGAATTTCTCCCTGGGCATTTAATATTAATGACTCCTCTAAATTGTGTGTCCTCAAAAAATCTTTCTCTTCTTGCGAAAGTTCAATGAAAGTAGTTTGCTTTGCAAGTGGATTTTTTCTGAAAAGGTGGTTCGTTTTGACGGCTATACCGTTCCGATAGGAAGCTAAATCCCCTGGTTTCAATCCCTCGATTAAAATATAACAAAATTGCGATTCAGAAAATGGAATGTGCAAACGTATACGTTGTTCATCGCCCGAGAGAGGCGGCAATAATGTTCTTAGAATTGGCCGTAGGCGGTCAATATCGTAGTTAAAATCATAGCCATTCACACCAAAGCTTTCAACAAGTCTTGAAAGATGGGCAGAAAGCTGAAGAGCATATTTGGATGCCCTGGTTCGCAGAGTTGTGTAAACTCCATTGTCAAAACTATTGGATATTTCATCGATTGAAACGAATGATTGATCCCACGTAAATTTATGGAGTTCGTCTTGAATGAAGTCGTAACGCCAGTAGGGAAAATGTGACATAAAACTCTTTTCTAATTCTCAGGATTGAAATTTGGATCGCTGGGTCTTTTATTATCCAATTCTTGTAAGTCTTCTTGTGTATCCACGTCAAGTGCAAAGAATGGATCATCAATTTTAATTTTCAAAGGCAGAAATTGCTTGAACAATTGCCTGCCACCAGCATCACCATCTAATTCGAGCATATTTGGAAAGGTGTTTTTCGAAAACAAAACGGGGTGACGAGCCATTCCATTAAACTCATGCGTAATGATATCAGCGTCCTTTAAAGCATGTTCTTGCAGAATGTTTTTGACCATGTCTACGTTGAATTGAGGTTGGTCCACCAAAAGAAAAATTATTGCATCGGTTTCAGGATTTACATTTTGTATGGCTTTCTTCACTGAACTTGCCTGGCCGGATCGCCAATCTTCATTTCGTACTACTTTACATTTGAGACCTCTCAACTCGCATTCTACCCTGTCAGCATGAGCACCGGTGATAACAATCAGTTGGTCCATGGGGATTGGCTGCATTTTTTCAACGATGGTGCGGATGAAAGTTTTGCCCTGCCAAATTGCCAGTTGTTTTGGCATATTAAATCGTTTTGCTTCCCCGGCAGCTAGAATTACACAGGCAATTTTGCCAAAGTGCGCAAGAATTGACACTTTTTGTTTTTTCGTATCGCAGGATGTCACCAATACACGATCATAAAATGGTTTGCAATGAAGAGCCAGATCATATATAAACTGTTTATTGACAATGAGATCAGCCTGGTTAAGAAACAGAATTCTTGCCGCCCCTTTTGGGATATCTTTAAGCCCTCCCTCCGGGGAGCATAAATAGCGAAATAAATCTTCTACCGAAATTTCTTCGCCCAACTTTTTATTTGTTAATTTAGCAAATAGCTGCGGCCGATGAATGAATTCTTCGCTGAGAGGCTTCCCCAATCCACTCAGCCCAACCACCACGCACACTTTCGTCACAAAAGATGGAATTTGCGGTTCATGATCTGCCGGTGATTTGATGGGTTTATTTCGCGATCCATCAGCTTCAATAAAGAGAGGTAGAGCATTGGATAAACAAAATGAGGATATTGGTTTTAAGTCTTCAGGAGTGAACCCTGCTATTTTTTGGGGTTCAAGTGGGTCAATTCCCGCACTGATCAACGTGATTCCATCTTTCACTTTAGCCAATGATTGAGAAAGTTTTACAGGATTGTCAAACACAATATGCTGGTGGACATTTTCTGCTTGTGCGACTGTTAAGTGTGTTGTTGTGGTCAGGATTGATCTTGGGTACAATTCATTCAAAATTGAAAAGATTAATGTAGACTTGCCGCCACTGCCAACCCAGGCAACCTGATCAGGTTGCTTAAAAATATCGAGAGACGCTAATTCCATATATGGAACCGGCCCGTTGTTAGGATGGCTTCCATTACGCCGCCTGCAATCGCCATAGATTTTTCAGAAACAAATGAAAGCAATTTTTCATCGGTACGCGGATCAATATCACCAATTTTCAATCCTTGGGACACGCAGATTCCATCATGCATTAAGCCACGTAATAATCCATTTATCGGAGCTTTAACTGGAGTGTTGTCAATAGAGGCAACAATATCACCTTCGTTAATAAAAGTCCCCAATTCCAGCCCTGAATGAATGAAACCATCTATTGGTGCTCTAATCACTCGCTCAAATTCGTGGCCGGCGATTTTTCCTGGTTTGCGAGTATCCGATTCAGGCGAGCCTTCCAGGATTACCCGTCCTAAATAGTGCCCGCGATTCGTTTCTATGGCAGCATGACAGTTTTTCTTTGCTGTAAAACCGGGTCCGAGCCCAATTATGAAAGGGCTATCGGAGAGCTGATAAGGAACAGCCTGTTTAAGCATACGAGCGTCAACGATGATTTGATAAGATGATAATTGAACAGTATCCGGTTGCGGTTCAACTAAAACTGGAATAATCTTCTGTTCAAGCAGTATCAATGCTTCTTTATGTTTATCAACCCTCTGGCTTAAGACATCTTCGACTTGCATTCTCCCGAGATAAATTGCATTCGCAAACGCAACTGTTCGACGCAATACGAGGGGTTGCGGTATTTCAGAAATCACAACACCTAAACCAGCCTTGTGAAGCCTGAGTGCAACCCCGCTCCCCAGGTCGCCGCCGCCACGAACAAGAACACGTATCATCTTAATTTACCTTTAAATTACAACAAATTATTTGAAGATCTGTTCTTAATCATCCTCTTCAACCTTACCCAATCCTCGTAAAACCCTTTCCGGGGTGAGCGGAAATTCATCATACCAGACTCCGGTCGCAGCGTGGACAGCTGCTGCAACTGCTGGTGCAAAGGGTATATATGGCATCTCCCCTACTCCTCTAGCACCCCAGGGGCCATTCGGATCAGGGTACTCCAGAACAATGGAATCAATTCTTTCCGGAATATCAAGCGCCGTAGGGATGAGATACGTTGATAGCTGAGATGTTTTCACCTGCCCATTTTCTTGAATAAAGTTCTCCAGAATTGTGTAACCGGCAGCTTGAACTATTGCTCCCTCTATTTGTCCCACGACTTGCTGAGGATTGATTGCCCGCCCGACATCATCTGCGCAGACCACATCAATCAGATCTATCTGACCTGTCTCCATATCAACATCAACTGTCACCGATTCGGCAACATATCCATACGCAAAATTTGGGTCGCATGCTCCAGTTTCTTTGTCATAAGGTGTTGTCCCTGGTGGCACATAGCGATAACGAGCTATTGCAGGTCTTTCTTCGTTAATCCACTTTTCTCTTGCTAGACGGGCTGCGCCAATAATGGAATTGCCTGCCATAAATGTCATCCGTGACGCGGAAACACTACCGGAGCTATCGCTTGTATCCGTATCTGAATCTATTAATGTTACCCTATCAATGGGGACACCAATTGCTTCGGCAGCCATTTGACGGAATATCGTGTGAGAACCCTGGCCGACTTCAGCACCGGCGTGCTTTAATATGATTTTGTCCATCTCACCGGCGCCATGAATTTCGACTGTAGCCCAGCACTCCTCAGGTGCTCCAAAAGAAAATCCAATATTTTTATAACCACAAGCGTACCCAATCCCACGTATTTTTGTTTCGCTGAGATTGGTATCTTTTACCGTTCTCTGCCAGCCACTTTCTGTCTCTTGCCAGCCGGATTTTAGTGCACATACCTGAACGACTTCTGGCAGGCTTACTCCCGCAGGCATTTTTGAACCGACTGAGAGGTAGGATCCTTCCTTCAGTAGATTTCTCATACGAATTTCTACCGGATCAAGACCTAATTTTTCTGCCAATTTATTCATTTGCATTTCAGCGGAAAAAGCAGCTTGCGGCCCGCCAAATCCTCGGAAAGCGCCGCCGGGTGTGTTATTGGTGTATATACTGTAAGAATCAACCATTACATTGGGTATTTCATAAGGACCGCTGCACATCAAGGTAGCATTGCCCTGGACTTTTGTTGAGGTGTATGCGTAGGCTCCGGCATCGGCATATACTTCCATCTTTGCGGCAAGCAACTTACCCTCGCGCGTTGCACCCCATTTAGAATGGATCTCATACGCATGGCGCTTGTGATGGCCGATGATTGATTCTTCTCGCGACCAGATAATTTTTACTGCTCTCTGGATACCTAAACCGGCAAGTTTATGCACCGCCAGAGCAAGGATTATTTGCACGGACATATCTTCTCGCCCGCCAAAGGCACCGCCAATGGCAGGGTAAATTACTCGAATTTTTTCAAGAGGAAGACCTAATGCATGAGAAATTTCCTTCTGGTCTTCATGCGCCCATTGACCGCCTACAACGACTGTTATTCTCTTGCTTTCATCCAGATACGCCAAGCCGGCTTCAGGTTGTAGGTAAGCATGTTCCTGGATTGGTGTATTGTAAATACTCTCAACGATGACATCCGCTTTTTCAAAAGCTTTTTCAACCTCACCCTGCCGAATTTTGTAATGCAAGAGAATGTTGGAGCCTTTATCAGGATGGATTAATGGCGCACCAGGCTTCAAGGCATCTTTAAAATTTGAAATTATGGGAAGATCTTCATATTTCACATCAATAAGGTCCAGAGCGGCTCTCGCTGCTGATTCTGTCTCTGCCACAACACATGCAATTTGATCGGTGAAGCTGCGTACAATATGCCCGTATTGATTATTAGATCCCGGACCGCATAATACCGGTTGATCTGGCATGATGAGACCATAGGAATTGTTGGGAACATCAGATGAAGTTAAGATGGTTACAACGCCAGGGTATTGTTGCGCTTTCGAGATTTCGATGTGTTTAACCAGTGCGTGGGCACGATTTGAAAAAAGAACTTTCATGTGCAATTGGCCGCTGATATTGATATCCCCGGGATATAATGCCTCACCGCGAACTTTTGATTTTGCGTCTACCCGGATCTGGCTCTTTCCTATTTCCATATTTAATCCTTTTTATCTCTTGTACTTTCGGCCAGTATATCGAACAGATGGCACATCGGTCGGCCCGTAACGGGAGGGAGCAGTAATGCGGTAAATAAAAAATGTAATTAATTGGAATACTAAAAAAATTAATAGCGCAATTACAAGTGTGATAAATAATTTTATCAAAATGTATGGATCTTTTCCAGAGACAATTAGATCACGCGGAATTGGTAACCAGCGGTTCTGGGCATTTAGATCCAGAAGTAATATGGATGCAGCATACCCCATGATGGGTGTAAGAACCATCAGGGCAAAGCCAATACCACGCCAAATCGGGTGGATTGGATGACGTTTGGACCCGGCAACATCACGCAGGGTGTTTTGAGGATCGGGAGTTTCAAACCTGGCCATCGGATATCTCCTTATGATTCGTAAAATCTGCAGCCTTTTCGATTGCTGAAATTATTTTATAGTAACCGGTGCAGCGGCAGAGGTTTCCTGAAATTGCATAGCGGATCTCCTGTTGGGATGGACTGGGTTTTTCTTGCAGCAACTTGGCAGCTGACATGACAAAACCCGGCGTGCAGTATCCGCATTGGACAGCACCTTCTTCGACAAATGCTTGTTGAACAATATGATCTTCTCCGTTGACTGTCAATCCTTCTATCGTTATGATTTCAGCTTTATGTGCCCTGCCTGCGGGAACGAGACAAGCCATTACGGCTTTGCCATCCAGAAAAACAGTGCAGGCACCACATTCCCCCTCTGCGCAACCTTCTTTTGTGCCTATCATGCCGGCATCTTCTCTTAAGAAGCGTAACAGACTCTTCTCAAATCCGCCGTGGAAGGTTAATTTTTTACCATTTATTGTTGTCTGAATTTCGCAATGCGTTGGGGAAAATTCAATTTTTTCAACTGATCGTTCCGCTTGCGGAGTAGCCAATACGACCGGATCTTCAGGCAAGGGTACTTGTGAATCAAAATTCTTAATGGCCAGCAAGGTTTTTTTCGTGAGCACTTTCACCATCGTTTTTCGATATGCTGCTGATCCACGTATATCGGAAATTGGCCTGGCAGATTTCATGGCTAATTTTGCTGCCATCTGAATTGTTTCTTCATCCAACCTTTTCCCTAGAAGAAATTTTTCCGCTTCGTTTGCGTGTATGATCACAGGGGCAACCGCACCAAGTGTAATTTTTGAATCTCGGATTATCCCATTATCGAATTCGATTATGGTGGTGATATTCACCAGAGAGATCGCCTGTGCTTTTCGCAAAGCAAATTTTATAAAGTAACCGGTTTGATTATTATCCATGGCAGGGAAAATGATCTCAGTCATCATTTCTTCAGGTTGCATAACTGTACGGCGGACACCCTGATAAAAGTCCTGGAGAGACACGATCCTAGTAGATTGTTGAGATTGCAAAACAACTCGAGCGTTCATCGCCATCAGTGGTGAAATCGTATCGTTGGCCGGTGACGCTGTGACCAGGTTTCCAACAATTGTTCCTCTGTTCCGAATTTGTGGGGATCCTACCTCCCAACATGCTTGCACAAGAGGATAAGCATATTGGTGTAATATTTTAGAAGAAACACAATCATTATGTGTTGTTAGAAATCCAAGGTGGATATTATTGTCTTCATCGATGGAAATGGAGTTTTTATTCTGAATCCTGGAAATGTCGATGACCGTTAGCACGTCTTTTCGAAGACCGCGTTCTAATTCAAGCATTAAATCCGTTGCTCCGGCAATTAATCTGGCTCCATTTCCAAAGTACGTCAGATATTCAAGTGTTTCCTCAACAGATGTGGTTGCAATGTAATTTTTCCACATTCCAAAATCCTTCCAGGTAAGTAATTAACTTTCTTCAGGTTACGTTTCCAATGCGGTGATTGAGTCTTGATTGATATTTTACATCTATCAATTATAAATTCATTTTTTGTAATTCGTTCCAAACTCGCTCCGGAGTGGCAGGTATGGTTGACAAACTCGCTCCGCAAGCATCAAGAATAGCATTTCCCACTGCAGGAGCTACTCCATCCAGCGGAATTTCTGCAACTGCCTTAAGACCGAATGGATGTGAGGGTTCATACGTTTGCACAAATATGGTTTCGAGCTCTGGCATTTCATCAGCCCGGAAAATGTGGTAATCGATCAAATCTCGTTCGCGGGCGTAACCCTTTTCATCATAAACCATTTCTTCACAGACGGCGTAACCCAATGCCTGAACCATTCCGCCTTCAATCTGGCCGGAAGCAGTAATCGGGTTGACAATAATTCCGGAGTCAACAGCCATTACCAGTTTTTCAACCCGCACTTGCCCGGTTTCAATATCAACCACCACCTGGGCAAATTGGGCAGCGAATGGTGGTGGTGAGGATGGCGACATAAATGAGCCAACCGCCATGATCTGTTCCTGGTTTTGGTGATGTAATGAGTCATAGGCAACGTCAATTAATGTTACGGATTGGCCACCCGGCGCAACCACTTTCCGATCGATTAATTCTAGGTCATTAAAATCAATCTCGACGCCCGGGTTTTTTTCTTCCAGCAGGATGACGGCTCGTCTTTTTATCGTATCGGCAACCTGATCGGCTGCACGGATAACAGCGCCACCTGAAATATAAGTTGTCGAACTGGCATATGCCCCTACATCAAATGGAGTGAAATCGGTATCAGAACTGTAGACAATAATATCTTCCACTTCAACGCCGAGAACCTCAGCCGCCATTTGCGCCAGGACGGTATCGCTTCCGGTTCCGAGATCTGTAGCACCTACTA
>JBBQNI010000002.1:0-241339 GCA_038329785.1 Anaerolineales bacterium
GCAACCTTCGGAACGGGAGTACCATTACCGATTGTATATTGGCTGATAACAGACCAAATGATGAGAACAATTCCGGCGAAAGTTAAGAAGGGACCGAGCACCTGTGTTATCCAACCGGGCTGAATTCGTCCCCAATCACCAATGAGCCAATCAATCAAAAATTCAAGCACAATCATTAAGAGTAAACCTGTGAAGAATAGGCTGACAGTCTTTCTTTTAAGTGCCACCCTGGAGTCTTGCTCGTTATCCATTTTTAGGTTCACTTTCCTTGTTCGCGATTGCCTTATGCAATATTTCAAGAAACTCATCGAGCGGTACTTTATGTAATCGCGCAGCTCTTTCCACGGTCAGGGCTTTTGCGAGAAACATGCGCAAGGAATATTTCCCTACTCGTTGAACGCCAAAAACTTCCATCACTTCGGCGATGTCACCATATTCCGATAAGATTGCTGAAATGCGCGTATCTTTGTTAATTTGCATGACACTATTCTCCTAAATTGATCAAATAGTCAAAAATCTAAATCATTATTTTAATCTTTGATGTTCACATTTACTAAATCTTAATGCTTAACGCGATTGCCAGCTACGACTTTTGTCGAATTTGGACTGTTCTGCCTTGCATTACTGACCAGGTAATGCTAAGTCGGCTTTAATTCCGCGAAGACGACTTAAGTCGTTCAATCATTACGGGAAGGCTCCTATACTCAAAGTGGTTGTAACCTTTCACGACAACCAGGGAGTAATAAAATGAAAACAACCCTCACGAAAATTGCATCCATCCTGGCATTCCTTATCGGAGCGATGGCTGTATTTGCCGGTGGGCAAGCGCTTCTCGGCATTGATCCGGGCTATTATGTGATCAACTGGCTTCTGCTCTACAACTACACCATCGGAATTCTGACTGTCTTCATTACGTCCGCGTTGATCTTTACCAATAGTCGCTTTGCCACCGCGGCAGCCATTGGCACCTTTAGCATACATGCGCTCGTTATGATTATTTTGCAAGCGGCTTATAGCGGGGTCGTGGCTTCGGATAGCATTCGGGCTATGACCATTCGGTTGATCGTATGGGCGATTATCCTGGTGTTGATGTTCGTGCAGGCACGGCAGGTAGGTAAGAACAAGCCAGTGCAAAAAATCAGTTGACTCTGCTTTGAGCAACGCGGCATAACCCAATACGATAAAAGTCGTACACAATACGCTTGTGAAACCGTACACTTCTATAGATTGTTAATATGAACGAGGTGAAGAACGATGTTACACCACAATGTTCCCACATCGGATGTAAAACTGCGCGAAATCATCCTGACTACTTTTGCTTCAGACTGCCAAATTGGCTCTTCTGGCTTGCGTGTAGGTGTATTGAATGGGATTGCACATCTGGGGGGGATCGTTGATTCTTTGGCGAAGCGTGATGCAGCGGAAGAACTTGCGAAGCACGTGCATGGCATCCGCGGGGTGGTGAATCGCATTGAAGCCCCGGGTGCTCCAAGCCCGTCACGAACAATTAATTTGGATTTAGATGATTAAGAACTAGAGGTATCGGAATATGACAAAGTGGTTTTCAAAATGGTTTCGTAAATTTCATCGCTGGATTGCACTTCCAACTGCCTTCGCAATTCTACTGGCAGTTGCCATCAAACTGGTCGGAAGCCCCGATTTGGTGAACAAATGGGAAAAATTAGACAAAATCCCTTCAATTTTTATGCTGGTCATGGCATTGAGTGGAATTTATTTATTTCTGCTGCCTTATATTGTCAAAGGACAGCGCAAAAAAAGGCTCACATCGAAAGGAGAAGGATAAACATAGGCTGCACACATTATTCTATTCTCTCTCCCTAAAGAAAGTATTCTAAGAAAGGATTTATCATGAAAACCGTCAAGACTTATGAGACAGCTGAAATTCAGAACCCACATTCCATCAGCGTCCGTGCCTTACTTGTGAGTGATTCCGCACAGTTCGAGCATTTATCGCTGGAAGCTGGACAAGAACAGAAAAAACACGTCGCGCATACCAACGTTTATCTTTATGTGCTAAATGGGAGCGGTGTTTTGGAAGCAGGTCAGGAAACCATCGCGCTATCAGCAGATATGTTAGTGGAAATGCCTCCTGAAACTCCACACCGTTTAATTAACAACAGCAAAAGCCAACTGCGGCTGCTAAACATTAAAGCACCGCGCGCATCAATACCCACACAGATCGTACCGGAAAGTTAACTAAAGCATGGATGTGAAAACATTAGTTTATGCATTTGTAACCTTCTTCCACGATTTATTTACGGTGGTATGGTTTGGCGGTTTGATGGTTACCGTAATCAGCTATCTTCCGGCTCTTAAGGAAGCCCTGGGAGCTGGCCCACAAGTCAAGAAAGTTATGGTGGCTTTCCAGAAATATCAAAGTAGATGGGTCTATATCAGTATAGTTGGCTTAATCCTTACCGGTCTATTAATGAGTAATCGTGCTCAGCAATTCGAGGGCTTATTTAGATTTGGAAATGCCTACTCAGTTACTTTATCGATCAAGCATTTTCTGGTCATTGTCATGATTGCCATCACGCTATATCGCAGTATGATTTTAAGCCGGCCCGCTGCAGTGTCGACACCCAAAAAAGAACGGTTGAGGTTTACGCTCGTGATCATCAATAGCGTTGTGGCTATTGGTGTTTTATTCTCCAGCGGCTTGCTGGCGGCATTGGCAAAACCTCTTTCTGGATAATGATGGCCGGCATTTTCTCTGCCTCATAATTTAAAATTCAAAAAGATCACATCATAAAAAGGTAATTAACAATGAAAAATAACACAAAATTAGGCTCTATATTGGCAATGGTGGGCATCCTGATAGGATTGCTGTTCTTTTATTTGATCGCCGCGCAATACAATCCAATCATTGATGCCCACATTGCAGCCGGACGAGCGGATGAGGGCACCTCCGTCAGCATCACTTTTGCTGTTCTCGGATGGTTAGGAATTACTGCCGGCGCTATCTGGGCAATGGTTTTGTATGGCTTCTTGCGAAAGGAAAAGTGGGCCTGGTTGTGGGGAACTGTGGCAGCCACTATTCAACTTCTGGCAGGATTCTTCCCGATGATCCCAGCAGCGGACGCTGATATGCCGCCTTCTACCATGGTGATATTCGTTGTTGCCGCCGTATTATGGTTTGGAATGCTGTTAATCCGCGGTATAAGTAAAAATATCATGTTACTGGCATTTGTTGCCGGACTGGCTTATGTACTTACCTTTATTGATGGCGTTGCACCGGTTTCTAAATATGTTTCTACGAAAGGTATTGATTCATTTTGGAATGGTGTTTATGCAGTATCCCAGCAAGTCAACTGGTGGGGTGCGGCCGCCTGGGCTGTTTTCATCTTTGCCCTGCTGAATAAAAAATCGTGGGCGATTCCAGTCGGTATTTTTGCCGGAGCCATGTCGATGATAGCTGGCTACCCAATGGGGATCAACAATGCCTTGTTTGAAGTGCATCGTTTCTCGATGTTCCTGCCGGCACCGCTGATCAGCACCGCCCTGGTTATTTACCTGGTGCTGCCGGGTACCCGCACGATGCTCGCTGAGTGGAATAAATCGGAAGCTTGACACGCGAAGCGCGTATTCCTTGCGATTGGCAAAAGACCAAAATGGCTATTTCTTTTGCGCTGCCAGATCTGATCTTCACCAATTGCAATGAAAGCGCTTTTCAATGTCGCAGGGGTTTGCTCACGAGCCAAGTTGAGAAATTATTAATTTTTTACAACCGGCGCTTTGAGACTCCAAGCGGCAAAACTTGAAAAATCATATAAAAACTCTCCTGACAGTCCTGGTCAGGAGAGTTTTTATTTTCCTAGCTTTTTTCGATGATCGCTATCACTCTGTCAATTTCTTCTTTTTTCTTTTCAGCGGACCAGCCATATTCATTTGCCATGATCTCTGCAAACTCATCGATGACTGCCGGGGTTGCATTCCCCAGCCAGGCGATGGTGGATCTGCGGATGAACAGGTCATCCATATGCAAGGGTTTCTCGTTTTGCAATATATAGACTAATTCCCCCGAATTCCAATTTGGAATGGAGGTTAAGGCTTTGCCCTGAGTTTTCTGGATATATGCAGCGATCTTTTCGGCATACGTCCCGTACCGTTTCAGCAATTCTTGGGCGTAATCCTCGGCCAAACTGAACTTGGTAACCAGATTCTTGACAAAGGACTCCTTGGCGTCCTTGGTTAAGGGCAAATTCTTCCCGCCGCGGATGGGTAAACTTTCAGTGCTTTTGGTTCTTGTTTTTCCCAGGGTTTCAATGGTCTTGCTAGCTACTTGTTCAGAAAATGCCCTGAAACTAGTCCATTTGCCGCCTATCAGGCTCATCAGCGGCATGCCCTGGATTGTGTCTTCTTTGATGCTGTGATCACGAGTGATCTGGCCGGTCGTTTTCGCTTCCTGGTATTCCAATGGTCGTACGCCAGAAAAGCGGAAGACAATTTGATCGCGGGTGATCTTAATGGTCGGGAACACACGGCTGACAAGTTCAATGAAATATTCTTCTTCCTCAGGTGTACAGTAGGCATCATCCGGGTTCTCAATCGGAAGGTCCGAAGTACCGACGATGACCTTATCGTGGAAGGGAAGACATAAAACGATGCGTCCATCTTTGTTCTCAAAGAAGAATTCGGATACCCCAACGGCTTTTCGCAATTCTTCGTTCTTGATGACAAGATGCGACCCCTTGGTGCCGCCAATGTATTTGGTGGCAATGCCAGCATATTGATTTACATAATCTATCCATGGGCCGGCTGCATTGATGATAACCTTCGGCTTGACTGTGATCAATTGGCCGGTTTCCTCGTCTTTGATGATGACCTGTCCGTTTTCTACCTTGTCAAAGGAAGCATAATTTAATACTTTGGCATGATCGCCTTCATCCTCGCCATCCAGAATAATCTCAACCGTCATTCGTTCCGGTGAAAGCAATCCCCCATCAAAATAGAGGGCGGCATATTTAATCTTTTCATTCAAGTAGGGATAGCGCGCAAGGGCTTCACTTCTGCCAAAGAACTTGTGGGTCGGAACAGTCTTCTGCTTACGGGTAAAGGAATCATAGAAGATCAACCCAATTTTGATGACCAACGCACCTCGTTCTGAAGGTCGGTCCAATAAATTGACGAACTTCAGAGGGGCATTCAATAAACCCGACCAGATTTTAAAGATCGGGATGACAGTTGGTAAAGGCTGCACCAGATGAGGAGCATTCTCGATCATGCGATTGCGTTCGGCCACTGCTTCTTGCACCAGCCCAAATTCACCGTTTTCCAAGTAACGAATACCGCCGTGCGCCATATGAGAAGAAGCGGAAGAGGTACCGGAACAGAAATCTCCGCGGTCGATCAGCAGGGTATTCACGCCATTTAAGGCCAAATCTCTGAAAACGCCAGCGCCATTAATACCGGCGCCGACAACAAGAACTTCGATTTCGGGATTCTTCTTTAACGATTCAATGACAGTTTTTCGATCCATATTTACCCTCGTATGATTATTTCTATTTTCTTGTCAACAATCGGTATATTTTTTTGCCCACCTCTAAGAATCACTTAAAAGATTCATGAATGGCGTTTGAAATCGCTATTCTACAGATTTGAGATAAGTAATTGGAAATACATGCCAGGCGCCTGCTTAGCCAGAAATTGCTTCTAAATCTACCTTTTTCCTTCACTCGCCAACACGATGCACAAGAGAAGTTGGTCAATCTATTAATTATAGCAGGATAATTCGCCCCCGAAAATTTATGGATGAAGGATGTGAATTTTATTCTACAGGTACAGTATTTCAGGGAAAAGAATCACCTTTGGTAAAGTCTGGCTACTTTCCTTGAGTGCAACTCAAACCAGAAATTTTAGAGACAGTTTCAGAGATCGAACAGTCAGGATTGACATATCTCTTGCAGCCCCACCAATTGAGTAAATAGCTCATTGGCGCAGATCCGATGGAAAAAGTGACCAATTTTGATGCATTGATCTTTTATCTTAAAGCTTTAGGTGGCAATATAAATAAACAAGGTAAGTTTAAATTGACCTCGTAACCCATTCTCGCCGGTGAAGAATTCAACGAAGCAGTTCCCACACAATCCTATCCTCCACCAGAAATGGATGATCAGCTCAATGGAACGCCACGTGCTTATCCGTGAAGATGACTTCTGAAACTTACAGTTGACCTAACAGGAGAATGTCAGATTACCTCTCGGGGGCAGATTTGCCGACAAGCTTCAGCCGATGGATCTCCGGGTGGATTTATTCCATTCGTCTCATTCGCCTATTCGCGTCATTCGTGATTAAATCCTCACCCTTTCCTCTTTGCTCAAAACCCCAGACCGCGCTCTTTCAGCGACACAAATTTGCCTCTTCCAATAACAATATGATCGAGCACCTCCACATCCAGAAGTTTTCCAGCCTGCACCGCTGCCTTCGTCAAGGTAATATCCTCCGGGCTGGGTGAAGGATCTCCGCTGGGGTGATTATGGATGATGATGATTGACGCACAGTTGCGGCGGATTGCCTCTTTAAACAACTCGCCGACCCGCACGGTGGATGAATTGAGGGAACCGATATAGAGCGTGACAATCTTCTCCAAGCGATTGCGTGTGTCCATCAACATGACACGTAGATGCTCCTGATCCAACGCGGACATCTCGTACTGCACATGATCGGCAACTTCCTGCGGGCTGTGAAAAGTCGGCCGGTTATCCTCCTCGCTTTTGCGCTGTGCCAGACGATTGCCAATCTCCATGGCCGCCTTCAACTGGGCTGCCTTGGCTGCACCAAGTCCATGCTGTTGGCAGACCTCTTCAAAAGTAGCGCGCTGCAAGCCAGTCAAGCCGCCAAAATCATGCAGCAGGCGGTCTGCCATTACAACGGCATTCTCCCCTTTTACCCCTACCCTCAGTAGAATGGCCAGCAGCTCGGCATCCCGTAAATGATCTGCACCTACAGCAGCCAGACGCTCCCTTGGACGTTCTGAAACCCCTAAATCTTGAATGCGATAGCTGCGTTGGTTCATCGATGACTCCTCATTCCAAATCAGTTTGATTGCTCTTTGTGTTTCTTTATTGACATAAATTTACATCCGGAGCGGTTTTTTTTCAAGCTCAGAAAGTCATGGAAAAATGCATCCATGCTATAATTTCAACATGGAGCGCTTATGACTTTTGATCCCCTCTTGATTAATAATTTTGTGATGATCGGTACCGCATTTGCAGCCGCCTTTTTAGCAACCTTGTGGTTAAGTCTGATTATCTGGACCTTTCGCGATATCCGCAGCCGTACACGCGACACATTAGCCCGCATTCTAGCCGTTTTAGTGGTTGCTTTGTTATTCCTGCCCGGTCTGCTGATTTACGCCATTTTACGTCCCGCAAAAACGCTTGAGGAAGAATACCAACAGACGCTTGAGGAAGAGACCTTGCTTCAAACTATCGAAGACATCCCGCTTTGCCCCGGTTGTGCCAGAAAAGTTAAAGTAAATTGGGTAGTCTGCCCCAGCTGCCAGACCAAGTTGAAAAAACGCTGTCATCATTGTGATCAATTAATGGAACTCCCCTGGAATATCTGCCCGTTCTGCGCCCAAGCTGTGCCCGGTGTGCGGGTCGAAACCCCGCTGGAAGAAATCGTGCAAGACTTTTCAACCATCCCGGATGATGCCGCCCATGAAGACCAACCCTTTGAAATCGAAGAGGATAATTTTTCGTGACCCGTAGTTTAACTCCCATTGAACCGATTGATTATCTCGTAATCGGGCATATTACCCAGGATTTGACCGCTGATGGTTATAAGGCTGGTGGTACGGCCTCTTATTCGGCCTTGACCGCTCATGCTTTCGGGCTGCGGGTGGGTATTCTGACCTCATTTGCCGAAGGCGCAGTTTTGCCAAATTTGGATGGCATTCAAATTATCAATCAGGAAAGCAGTCAATCCTCTGTTTTTGAGAATATTTACAGCAATCATGGCCGCCGTCAGGTTATACATTCTTCCGCCGAGACCCTCCACCCGGGCAGTCTTCCCAATTCCTGGCTTAAGACTCCACTGGTCCATTTTGGACCCATTGCCCGCGAAATCAACAGTGACTTCTTGCGCCTGTTTCCGGATTCTTTTGTGGGCATGACCCTGCAAGGTTGGTTTCGGGATTGGGATGCAGCCGGTAATGTTCATTTTACCCATTGGCCAGAGAGCTCACTATTTTTATCGAAAGCCAATGCAGCCGTTTTGAGCGTGGAGGATGTGCAAGAAAACGAAGATATCATTGCCTCCTTGATCTATGCTGTGCGCGTGCTGGTTGTAACCGAAGGTTCTTGCGGTGCGCGTGTTTATTGGAATGGTGATGTCCGTAATTTTCGCGCTCCTGAAAAAGAAGAAGTGGATGCGACCGGTGCCGGCGATATTTTTGCCACCTCCTTCTTCATTCGCTTGCGTCAGACGCAAGATCCGTGGGAGGCTGCCCGCTTCGCGACTTTAATTTCGTCGCGCTCCGTGACCCGCAAAGCGCTTGATAGTGTCCCTACAGCGGAAGAAATCCAGAACGATTTAATCGATATTATCTCGAATCCGTAGGGGGCAAATGGCAAAAATTTTTACATTGGTAAATCAAAAAGGCGGCGTTGGAAAAACCACAACGGCGATCAATTTGGGTGCCTATCTTGGGTATTTTGGCCAACGCGTGCTGCTGGTTGATCTTGATCCGCAGGCAAACGCAACCTCTTCACTCGGGATTGATAAGCATACAGTTAAAAATGGAACCTACGAAGTCATTTTGGGCAACCAGCCACTTGCTCCGCACATTCTACACAACCCGCGTTTGAAAATAAGCCTGCTGCCTTCCTCACCTTCACTAGCCGGGGCAGATGTGGAACTTATTGATCTCGATCAGCGTGAAAGCCGTTTGAAAAAAGCGCTTGTTCCGGTGATCGAAAAGTACGATTACATCCTGATCGACTGCCCGCCTTCTCTATCTATCCTGACCATTAACGGCCTCCTGGCCGCTGAATCCGGCATTATCATACCGGTACAGTGTGAATATCTGGCTCTGGAAGGCCTGGAACAGTTGACCCAAACCCTGCAGCGGGTCCAATCCGGTTTGTTTCCGGGGTTGGAAGTGGCCGGTGTGGTATTAACCATGTACGATGGTCGTACCCGCCTGGCTGTTGATGTGGTCAACGAGGTGCGCCGTTTCTTTCCCAAACAAGTCTATCAGACCATCATTCCACGCAGTGTGCGCTTGGCAGAAGCGCCTTCTTACGGTCTGCCCATATCTATGTACGCACCAGATTCGACTGCCGCACACGCGTATGCTGCCCTGGCAAGAGAAGTGCTTGCGAAAGATGGTATCTTCATTCCAGAGCTTGAAAAGGGAGGTGATTAAATGGCGAAAAGACCCGGACTTGGCCGCGGCTTGGATGCACTCATTCCGCCTGGCAGTACCAGCTTTCTATCCGTTGGTAAAGATAATGTAGTGGAGATTGATGTTAACCATATCATTCCCAATACGCACCAACCGCGTAAAGAAATGGACGCAAACGAACTCGAACAGCTGGCTGCATCCATCCGCGAGTATGGCATCATCCAACCCTTGATCTTGATGCCTGTCTCTGCCGATAACAACTATGAATTGATTGCCGGTGAGCGACGCCTGCGGGCAGCCAAACTGGCCGGTCTGGCAAGCGTGCCGGCCATCATCCGCAAGGCAAGTGAACAGGAAAAGCTTGAACTGGCATTGATTGAGAATATCCAGCGTACCGACCTTGGTCCGTTGGAGACTGCCGAAGCGTACCGCCAACTGGCTGAGGACTTCACTCTTTCGCACGAGGATATCTCCCGGAAGGTTGGGAAATCACGTGTGTCGGTTACCAACACCATCCGGCTCTTAAAGCTGCCGGAAATGGTTCAGCTTGCCCTGTCCCAGCGCAAGATCAGCGAGGGACATGCGCGCGCACTGCTAGCACTGAACTCAATTCAGGCACAAATCGCTGTGCTGGAAACAATTTTGAAATTTGAATATTCTGTTCGCCAAACTGAAGAACTTGTCCGCAAATATGGCGGGGAACGCCCGGCCCGTAAATCCGAACCACAGATTCAACCCGAAATAAGCGAGCTAGAGGAACGCATCCGCAACCAATTGGGAATGCGTGTAAATCTTGACCACCATGGCGAAAAAGGCAAGATCATCATTCACTACTACTCCAATGAAGAATTAAACCGCTTTATCGATCAAATTTTTCCCGAGTAGCTCATGAACCACATTCTCTATAATGCCAAGGTCTATACTTTTGACCCACAAATACCCAACGCTCAGGCTATTGCTATCCACAATGGTGAGATTATCGCGCTGGGGTCAAATGAGGACGTTCTTAACCTGCCCCTGTCAGACTATACCAGAGAAAATCTGGATGGGCAGACAGTCCTACCCGGGTTGACCGATTCTCATTTGCATCTGCAGCACACCGCCCGTAGTTTGAGCATTATCAATTGTGAAACAGATACAAAAGAAGCGTGCCTGGCGCGTATAAAAGAACGAGTCGCAGCGACTCCTGCGGGTGAATGGATTTTAGGACACGGCTGGAACCATAATCAGTGGACGGATAGCTATGGCACCCTGGAAGATCTGGATACAATTTCTACCCAGCATCCGATCTACCTCACAGCCAAATCTCTGCATGCGGCCTGGGTAAATACATTAGCCCTCAAGCAGGCTGGAATCGATGGCGGCACTCGTGACCCCGAAGGCGGTATGATTGGCCACACCGAGAGCGGTGATTTAAATGGTCTCATGTTTGAAGGTGCCTCTTCGCTGGTACAAGAGTTGATACCGTTGCAATCCATTGCCATACTTAGCGATAGTATCGACCGTGCACAACACAATCTGGCGAGGATGGGCATCACCAGCGTCCATGATTTCGATGGCGCTGATTGTTTTTCCGCTTTGCAAATGCTTGAACGCGAAAAGCGTTTGAAAATGCGCGTTTTGAAAAGTATCTCCCTCTCAGGTCTGGATGCAGCACTTCAATTGGGCATCACCAGCGGATTTGGCTCTTCTTCTCTTAAAATCGGCAGCCTGAAATTGTTCGCAGACGGCGCGTTAGGACCGCAGACAGCCGCCATGCTGGAACCCTATGAAGAGAGCCAGAATAACTATGGCTCGTTATTAATGACGCAGGAAGAAATCCAGAATATCGGCCGGCGTACTTCCCCGGCAGGCCTGTCCCTCGCCATCCATGCCATCGGAGATAGAGCCAACCGGGTCGTGCTGGCCGCCTTAGGTCAAATTCGAGCCTATGAAGGTGAACATGGGTTGACTCACCCGCTTCATCGCATTGAACATGCTCAAATCCTGAACCCTGAATTGATTCCCCTTTTCGCACAGCACAAGGTTCACGCATCGGTGCAACCTATTCACCAGATTTCCGATATGGACATGGCCGATCGCTTCTGGGGCGAGCGCGCCAAATACGCATATCCCTTCCAATCCTTGTTAACAAATAAAGCGTTGCTGGTGTTTGGTTCGGATAGCCCGGTCGAATCGGCCAACCCTTTTGTTGGCATATATGCTGCAACCACCAGACAAAGCATGAACTCAAACAATAACAACAATAGTTGGTATCCACAGGAAAAAATATCACTAAATGCCGCCTTGCAGGCTTACACTACCAGGCCGGCCTGTTTGGCCGGTTGGGAGAATAATATGGGTCGTTTGCGCATGTATGAAGCGGCAGATTTGATTGTTCTCAGGCAGGATATTTTTGCAATTGCGCCCGAAGATATCAAAAATCTGCTCCCCTCCGCCACAATGGTCGCCGGGGAATGGGTGTGGCAGGCACAGGCGTAACGATGGAATCGAATACCAATGCTCTCACTCCGGAAATGTTAGTCCCACGCATTGGTGATTACCTTGTAAATCGCGGTTTTATCAGCATTGATGACCTGATCGATGCGCTGGCAGAACAAAGAGAGTTTGAAGAAACCAAGAAGCCACAATTGATCGGCCAAATTCTGGTGTCAACCGGGAAAATTGATCAAGCTATCCTCGATCAGGCGATTACGGAGCATATCATCGACTTGAAAGACGCGCTTGAAACCAGCAATAAGCGTCTGGAAGCCCGCGTCGCTGAAAGAACTTCTGAACTGGAAGCTGCCCTTCAGAAAATTAACGAGCTGAACGAACTAAAGTCAAATTTCATTGCCAATATATCGCATGAACTGCGTACCCCCCTCACCCATCTCAAGGGTTATTTGGATCTATTTGCTTCCGGGGATTTAGGAAACATTACCAAAGAACAAATTAAAGCCTTGCGGGTGATGGGTCGCGCTTATATTCGTCTCGAAAAATTAATTGATGATTTGTTGATGTTCACTTTTTCGGAGTATGAGGAAGTCAATATCACCAAATCAAAGTTCAATATGGTTGCTCTGGTTGCAGATATCATCGCTGCTTTTAAGAATTCAACCCCTAAACGCACAATTTACCTGCGCATTTTACCTGAAGAAACGTCCTTGTGGGTTAACGCCGATCAAAAGAAAATCGCCTGGGTCATCAACCATTTAATCGACAATGCCATCAAGTTCTCTGAGCCCAACACCAGGGTTACCATTTTTTTGCAGCATAACGCTGAAATTGTGAAGACCACAGTCTCCGATCAGGGAATCGGAATCAGCAAAGACCAGATCAATGAGATTTTCGAGCCTTTCCACCAGCTGGATGGCTCATCCACACGAAAAGTTGGCGGTGTTGGCCTGGGGCTGGCGCTATCCCGAAAGATAATCGAAGCCCATAACAGTCGTCTGAATGTGCGTTCAGAAGTTGGTATCGGTAGTCAATTTGATTTTTCACTAAAAAGATTGATAAAATAAACATATGACGGAAGCTTTAAAACAGATTGAAACCACCACTCTTTATTCTCTTAGCCAGATTTGCTGGCAGGCTTCGAATTGGAAAGCAGCGCTGGATGAAATTGTCAAACAAATTCGTCCTTATTTCATCTTTGATAATCTGGCTGTT
This sequence comes from Anaerolineales bacterium, assembly GCA_038329785.1. GTDB lineage: Bacteria > Chloroflexota > Anaerolineae > Anaerolineales > Anaerolineaceae > UBA6170. The sequence goes on from JBBQNI010000002.1 coordinate 13,022, forward strand.
TATTTATATGGTACCAATCAATTAAACTTAGAAGTTTCCTATGCCAAGGCAACTGGCCGCGGTAAATCAAAAGAAGCGGATGTGGCCTGGGGAGAGAACATTACCGCTGAGGTCGTCCGTCAGGGGCACACTATTTTGCAAGAGCCGGACGAATACCAGGATGACCGTCTGCAAGAACCCTACCTGTTAGCAATCCCTCTCCAATCCAAAAACGCACGGTATGGCGTAGTCGTCTTTATCCGTTTTGGCGGTCCGCCCTTCAGCGGGGATCAGTGTTCCTTTGCAGAATTTATGGTTCATCAAATTTCTTCAATGATCCTGCGCAGCGAACATGAAAAAATGATTGAAAAGCTGGAGGATCATATCTCTACCCTTCAGATTCAAGAAGATTTCATCTCAACTCTTTCCCATGAATTGAAAAATCCAATTGGTTTCATTAAAGGTTACACTACCACTCTCTTGAGAACTGACACAACCTGGGCGCGTGATACCCAGATGGAATTCCTGAATATAATCGACCAGGAAACAGACCACTTGAAAGATTTGATTGACAATCTGTTGGATTCTTCACGATTACAGTCGGGCAAGGTTAATCTTAATTTCCAGATTCTGCGCTTGGATGCGATCTTGAATGATGTAATTTCACATTCGCGCATGCTCCATCCCGACCTGGAAATTCATCTGGATATTCGCCAGGAGCTGCCCAACTTAAACGGTGATCCACGCCGTTTAAAGCAAGTATTCGATAATCTCATTTCCAACTCTTACAAATATGCCCCTGGATCCCCTATTAAAATACGAGTATATCGTGAACAAACCGGAATTTCGATTGATTTTCGCGATTTCGGTCCGGGTATCCCGCTTAAAGAAATCGACAAAATTTTCAACCGCTTCTATCGCTGTGAAAAACACACGGATGAAACCCATGGTTCTGGCCTGGGATTATTTATTTGTGAAAAAATCATCAGTGCCCACCAGGGCAAGATCAGTGCATCTTCCATCCCGGGCAAGGGTGCCACGTTCCAAATTTTCCTGCCCTTGCCATAACTTTCTTTTTCGCCACCAGTCAGGAGTTCTTTATGCCAAACAACCCCAAAATCCTAGTTGTTGATGATGAGCAACTTTATCGCCACCTTGTCAAGGTGAATCTGGAATCCGAAGGGTATGAGGTTTTGACAGCCACGAACGGGGAAGAATGCCTGGAAATGGTCTCCAATAGACACCCTGATCTGGTCATCCTGGACATCATGATGCCCAAACTGGATGGTTTTTCCACACTTGATCGAATTCGCCAGTTTAGTGAGGTGCCGGTAATCATGTTGACCGGCAAAAATGACGAGCAAGATCGCGTGCATGGGTTAAACGCCGGTGCCGATGATTATGTCGCCAAACCATTTTCAGCAACTGAATTAATTGCTCGCGTGCGAGCTGTCATGCGCCGCTCAATTTTTAATGATCAAGCCATATCCAACCGTTATTTCACTCATGGTGATCTGAAAATCGATCTGGCTCGCGCAGAAATCTGGCGGGATGACACCCCCATTTTCCTGTCAGCCACAGAGTACAAATTGTTAATTCAATTTGCACATAATGTCGGCAAGGTGATGGCCTCGGAGGAATTATTGAGCGCTATTTGGGGTCCCCAATATCGTGATGACAAAGAAATACTGTGGGTGAGCATTGCCCGTCTACGACAAAAGCTGGAAAAGGATCCCCATAATCCCTATCACATCGTCACCCGCTCCGGTCTCGGTTATCTCATGCCGCCTGTCGATTCAAAATAACAAACGTAAAATGAAATGAGAAAAACATGGTTACGCAATACGACGACAAAGGCAAAATTTTTACCAGTGTTATCACGAAAAAATCGATAAAAGTATTAATTCAAACACAAACACATCGCATTACCGGCATGGTTTTTTACCGGCCGGATGACCGCCTGATTGATGAACTGAACCAGACCAATATTTTTCTGGCTGTCACCGATGCAAAAATTCTGGATGAAAAAAACAATACGCTGTACGAATCGAATTTTCTGACAATTAACATCAATCAAATTATATGGATACTGCCCTATGACGAACTCGCGGCGGAGCCTGGAGAATGACCGCTCCCCATCCCATCTCCATGCAATCTCCCGAAATGATTCGCCTGAAACAACATTTAATTTCCAACATTTATCAAAACCTGGAAGAAAAGCGACCCTTACTGCGCGAGCGAAGTGAATTTGTAGCCACGAATTTGAATTTGGTTTTCAATGATCTCAATATCCGCCTTGCGCCTTCGCTGCAAGAACAATTATTCAAAGATATTCTGGATGAAGTACTTGGATATGGTCCTTTACAGCCACTTCTGGATGACAAGACCATCAGCGAAATAATGGTCAATGGCGCTAAAAACGTTTTCATTGAGCAAAATGGTAAATTGATCAAAACGGGCATTCAGTTTGAAAATGATGATGCGGTCCTACGTTTGATCGAGAAAATCATCGTACCGCTGGGGCGCCGGATCGATAGCGATACACCCACAGTGGATGCACGCCTGCCCGATGGTTCGCGTGTGAATGCCATCATTCCCCCTGTCTCAGTCGATGGGCCGACAGTTACTATCCGTAAATTTGAAAAGGGGCGCCTCTCCATCGACCAGTTGATCGAGCTCGGTTCCATCACCAGAAACATGGCGAACCTCGTGCAGGCTTGTGTTGTCTCACGCTTGAATGTGATCATCTCAGGCGGAACAGGCTCTGGTAAAACAACACTTCTAAATGTTCTTTCCGGGTATATTCCAGAAGATGAACGTATTGTCACGATTGAAGATGCTGCGGAATTAAGTTTGCAGCAAGATCATGTGGTTCGTCTGGAAACCAAACCAGCCAACCTGGAAGGGCGCTACGCTGTAGCCATCCGCGATCTTGTGCGCAATTCATTACGGATGCGGCCGGACCGGATCGTCGTCGGTGAAGTGCGTGGAGGAGAAGCACTCGACATGCTGCAGGCGATGAATACCGGTCACGATGGATCATTGACAACTTTGCATGCAAATACACCACGTGATGCTCTTTCGCGTCTTGAGACAATGAGTTTAATGGCCGGTATGGAACTGCCTCTGAAGGTCATCCGCGAACAAATTGCCAGCGCAATCGATCTCATTATCCAGCAAACCAGGCTTAAAGATGGCAGTCGTAAAGTGACTTCCATAACCGAAGTCTCCGGCATGGAAGGTGACACGATTGTGATGACCGAAATTTTCAAGTTCGAGCAAACCGGCGTCTCCCAGGAAGGCAAGGTGATTGGCAACCTGGTACCGACCGGAATCCGGCCATTTTTCAGCCAGCGTCTCGAACAAAATGGTTTCAAGCTAGGCCCGGAAGTTTTCGGGGCAAATCTTGGCCAAATTTTGGCTGCTAATCGCCAGCGCAGGTAAATTTGAAATAATGCTATAATTTAGAAATTGCCAAGGATGGGTTAGATTGCGCGATAGGAGAAAAGGAAGATGAATAATCCTGATTTATATATCAGAATTCGCACAAAAAAACTTGGATTGTTGCTCTACGATGCCAGAATGGCTTCTGGAAAGTCACTCCAGGAAAGTGCAAATTTATCCGGTGTTTCCGCGGAGCGCATTTCAGCCATTGAAAACGGACTGGAACCCCCATCATTACCCGAGATTGAAATTTTCGCTTTTCTTTACAAATTACCTTTGGAGCACTTTTGGAGCGATAAAATCCTTAGCCAGAGCGAAGAAGAAAGTCAGGCAGCGAAATTCCAGCAATTAATGACAATCCGCCACCGTATGATCGGTACCAATATTAAGAATTTGCTGCAAGAAAAACAAATTGCCGAAGATAATTTCGCCAGGCAGATCGGGATTGATGCAACTGATTTCAACGCCTTGCTTTTTGGCGAAAAGGAAATCCCCATCCCCACCCTTGAGATTATTGCGAAAGAATTAGAATGCCGAATCGAAGATTTCTTTGATACGCACGGCATCATCGGCCAATGGCGTTCCGATTTGCTGACTGCCCAAAAAATGAAAGAAATGCCGGAAGATCTACGGGAATTTGTTTCAAAACCGATCAATGTGCCCTTTATTGAGCTGGCCATTCGCCTCAGTGAACTGAATGTCAATCGACTGCGGTCTGTAGCAGAAGGATTACTTGAGATAACCCTCTAAAAGTTATGGATGCATCCGATCTTCTCAAAAATGCACAGTCGGCATACGAAGAAAAAGAATACCGGAAAGCAACTCGCTTATTCCAGCAGGCAGCCGAGGCTGCTGAAATAGAAGGTCAAGCTTTGGATGCTGCCGAATTTAAAAACAATGCCTCAGTATCTGCATTACTTGCAAAGGATTTCCCGCTTGCCTTCTCCCTGGCTGCGAATACCCACCAGGTTTTTCTTGATTCAGGTGATCTTAAACGCGGCGGTATGGCCCTGGCAAATCAAGCCTGCACTCTGGTAGAATTGGGCGAAAATAAAGCTGCAATGGAAAAATTCACACAAGCTGCGCAACATTTAAAGGATGCTGGAGAAAATGGCTCGCGCTCCCATGTTTTAAAACAGATGTCAACCTTACAAATAAAACAGGGAAAGCAATTTGAAGCGCTTGGCACGATCAATGCAGCGCTTGATAACGCCGAAACACTATCCAGTCAAGAAAAAATGCTAAAAAAGCTTTCAAACCTGGTGATGAAGTTGCTGCAACGCTGATTCTTGTTCACAATGAAACGATATGAGCTCAAAATTAATTGTTCGCCAGGCTGTTTCAGATGATTATGTGGCTCTCAGCCACTTCTTATCGTACGAATACTTTATTCACCGTCACCTCGATTGGCGTACAGCCCTGGATTGGCTTGGGCAACAACCCTTTCTTATCGTTGAACAAGATAGCGAAATTGTAGCCTGCTTTACTGCCCCCAATGAAGTACCTTCTGTTTCATGGGTGCGTTTGTTCGCCTGTTCAGCCAAAGTCTCGCGCAGCGAAGTTTGGGAGCTTTGCTTTCAACGAGCTTTACCACTTTTTCCAGCATCAATTACGTCTATCACCGCGCTGGGCATTGAAAATTGGTTCGTCAAATTAATGCGGGATACATCTTTTAGAGTGGCACAGGAAATCATTGTTTTCGAAAGGCTCGAGCAAAAGCTGCCTGATCTGCCGACACCAGAAGATTTATTTATCCGCCAGATGGAACCACTAGACTTACGCTCGGTAGCAGCTTTAGACGCCCTCTGCTTTCCTCCATTATGGGAAATGCCGCTGGAAACATTACAGTTAGCTTATTTACAATCGGGCTATGCCAGCGTCATTGAGCAGGATGATCAAATAATTGCCTATCAGATCACCACCGAATCGCTTTCCAGTGCTCATCTGGCACGTATCGCTGTCCTGCCGCAGTTCCAAAGAGCCGGAGTAGGTGCAACGATACTTGCTGATACGATCAATTATTTCAAGAAGAGAAACGTTCAGCGCTTAACCGTTAATACCCAAAACGATAATTATTACTCACAAGCGCTTTACAAAAAGTTTGGGTTTCACTTACTACGAGAACGGTACCCCGTATTTCTGCACAGTTTGTAATATCAACCTATTCCAATCTGACCTTTTTGCAAAGATGCTACCTTCTTTTATATATTTAACTGTTTAGCGTAGCAAGGCATAGTTGACGAGAATTTAAAACCAAGGGACTGGGAGAATGAAAACAACGGAAACAATTTAATAGGGATTCGCAGGGTCTATGGATCTACTAAAATTCGAAGGATCCATTAAATTAGCCGGACATCCTCACCTTAGTCCTTACATGTCAAATTCCTCACGAGGGCTCAGACAAATGAGATAAAAGTCACATGAACCCTCGGGAGGGCTTTTTTGATGATAATTAATCTTCCCGTATCCTTGCGAAAAAATATCCACCTCAAACCAAGCCTCCCGGACTTAATTATCGACGAACGATTTTCGAAGAATCCCCGGGAGGTTCATGATTTTGCAAAGAAAATTCAATCAATCCAATTCCTCCCGAGGACTCCGACAAATGAGATAAAAGTCACATGAACCCTCGGGAGGGCTTTTTTGATGATAATTAATCTTCCTAATTCCTTGCGAAAAAATATCCACCTCAAACCAAGCCTCGCGGGACTTAATTATCGACGAACGATTTTCGAAGAATCCCCGGAGGTTCATGATTTTGCAAAAGAAATTGAATCAAACCAATTCCTCCCGAGGATTTGGAGAATAAATTTAAAAGACGAGTGAATGGATGTCGGACTCTTATAACAATATCCTTGGTATTTTATCCTATCCTTCGCCCCTTGCTGCAATTGGATAATCCACCCAGAAAAGGTTGTCTTTCTTATGAATGAATTCATTCATTTGGAATTGAACCCTCTCTAAACTCTTCTAATTAGATTGACTTTGCCCTGTTTATATGTGAAAATTCGGAAATCTTATTTAAACAGGATTAACGCTAATGGGAAAACGCCAGGAAATTCGAAACCGCCGAGAACAAAAATTAAAAAGACAGCAACGCACCGTCCTCGTAATCGTGCTGGTCTTCGCTGTTGTAGTAACGAGTTTCATCATTTTTCAATCGCTAAAACCCGTTGGCGAGATATTACCACTAAATCAGCACAATCACGCACAGGTTGATGGTCTTAACATGGGCGACCCCAAGGCTGTGGTGACTGTCGAGGAGTTTTCCGATTTTCAGTGTATTGCCTGTTCCCAATGGTGGCAAAATATTGAGCAAGATTTCATTGACAAATACGTGGCTACCGGAAAGGTTTACTTCACTTACCAGCCCTTTAGCTTTATTGGCCCTGAATCATTTCAGGCAGCTGAGGCTGCATTTTGTGCCAATGATCAGCAGAGCTTTTGGCCGTATCATGACATGTTATTCAGCAACTGGAATGGTGAAAACGTAGGCAATTTCTCAGATGAGCGCTTGATAGCCTTTGGAACAACCATTGGTCTCAATGAGAAGGATTTAAAGTCCTGTCTTAATAGCAATATATACGAAGCCGAGGTTAAGCAAGGGGTAGTATATGGCAATCAGAAAGGTGTTGAAGGGACACCCAGCTTCCTCATTAATGGCGAAAAGGTGGTTGGAGCTGGTGATCTTTATGCCACATTGGATGCCATTATCAAATAATCGTAGGATCAGTAGATACTAAATAGCTTGAAGATTAACACGACGAGGGGCACAATCAGGAAACCAGGTAGAAAATTGGCAACCCGGATTTTGCGGATCTCCAATAAGCTGCTGATCGCCAGGCCGGCCAGCATGATCCCGCCTAGCGCATTGATCTCGTTGAGAATATCACCGGTCAGAATGGTTTGGAGTTGACCTGCCAGTAATGTGATCACCCCCTGATAAATAAATACGATAACACTCGAAAACAATACGCCAAAACCTAGACTTGAGGCAAATGCAATTGAGCTGATTCCATCAATAACTGCTTTAATCGCCAATATATTAAAGTCGCCAGTCAGGCCATCCTGCAGTGATCCTAATATTGCCATCGGTCCAATACTGAAAAGTAATGAAGTGGTCAAAAAACCTTTAATGAAACGGCTGCTATCGTAATGATTTTTGCGATTAAACTTCTTTTCCAACCAGATTCCCAGACTATTCAACCCTTCTTCCAGCCGCCACCATTCTCCAAGCAGGATACCTATCACCAGACTGGCCAGAACAACCATAGCATTCTGCGTATCGAAAAATAATTTAACCCCATACAAGAAGGTAAACAAACCAAGCCCATTCATCAAAGATGAACGCACTCTCTCAGACAAGCGATTCCCGAGGATCAAACCAACGGCACCACCAACAACAATGGCTGCAAAGTTAATAATCGTCCCGGTCATGTTGTTACTTCACCAATGTCTGCTTGTTGTTGTTATTTTCTTTGTTCTCAAATAATTCCAATACAAAACATAAAGAGGAAAGACGATTGAGAAAAACAAGCAGGTATTGGTTTGCCAGGTCATTTTTCGCAGTCATTTCGGCTACACGCCGCTCTGCCCTGCGGACAATCACCCTGGCTAATGAAAGGAATGCTCCACTTTGTGTATCACCTGGAACAATAAATTGCGTGGGAATTTTCACCTTTTTTGAGAAATCTTCGATTTGCGTTTCCAGCCAAATGACAGATTCGCCATCAATAGTTTTGAAATTCTCTGTGTTTTCGGGAGTCGCTGCCACCTCTGCCATCAACCTGTAGAGTTTCTTCTGGATCGCCAAAATTGTCTCATGAACCACAACAGAGTTGGAATGACTGCGAGCTACCCCCAATGCAGCACTGGCTTCATCCAGGGTACCAATCGTTTCTATTCGTAAGCTGTATTTCGCTACCCGTTCTTTTCCCAATAAACCCGTATCACCCTGATCACCCCCACGGGTGTAAAATGCAGTCATTTATTCTCCAGACCAACTCAAACTTCGATAAAGAAACCAATATTTTTCTGGGGGAAATGCACTTTTTATCTCATCCGCCCAGATAAAATCCGACGAAATACTGTTTCCACGCAATATCTGATCGAATGTGATCAAGCCAGATTGTTCCTCTAATTCCGCTGAAAGCCCCGAAGTCTCTTCCAGAAAGGTCAACATTAAACGTACCTGAACCTGACTTTGATACTCAGCGATAGAGATGGCATGGGTTCGGATCTCACGGACTACCTGCTGCCATTGGCGGATGCGAGCATTAAATTCACGAGCAGCTTTTTTAGACCAGTTACTTTTCCACTGCAGCTTGATTGCCTGAATTTTTGCGAGATCACCCGAAACGGCAGCTTCTATTAGGGTATCTTGGCTGCTGAAAAATTGCAACAGGTATATGGAGATTTCTAACCTACCGACGCTTAAGCGTGGGTTGAATTGTGGAGAGATGTTACCTTCACGTTTAAAAGATAGAGACCAGTAAATCTCATCTGAGAACAGGAATGACTCGAATTCGGGAATGGCTGCCTTTAGCAGCGCCCATTCATTCCGCCAATCCCACATTATTTCACCTCCGGTGTGGTTGAAATGGTCGGTTGTGTTGTTGTGTTTTTCTGCGGACCAGTCAGGAACCAGTCGGTAATGGTCATGAAGCGATCACTACTGGTAAACAGTGGTCCCATTTGAATTCCATTGACCTGTTTAGAGACAGTGTAGGTATAAACCGGATAATATAATGGCAAAGCCGGCATTTCTTCAGAAAATACAATCTGGAAATTACGATACAAAGCAGCCCGTTCAGCAAGATCCGGCGTGACGCGGGCCTGTTCCAGATAATCGCTGGCAACAACATTATCCCATTGGGAATAATTCTGTCCTCCAGTTGCCTGTACCTGATCCCAGAAGGGATAGGGATCCGGGTCTGGCGTGTTAGCGAGGTTTTGATCGATCAGGACAGCCTGAAAATCCCGCGTTTCGAGGTGGTTTTGGATTAGTTCCTGGTATGGTACCGCCCGAATCTCAACCGACGCGCCTAATTTTTCCCAATCCTGTTGAACCAATTCGGCAACCTTACGGTGGTCTTCATCATCCGGGTAAAGGAGCTCAAATCGTAAAGCAAGTCCCTCTTTGCTGCGAACGGTCTCATCCTCTCCACCAATAACATAGCCGGCATTCTTCAAAGTTTCCACTGCCGATTCAGAATTAAATGGAATCGGTTCGAGCCCTTCATAATATGCCCAGGTACCCGGCAGGATGGGACCGTCGGCAATAATGGCCTGGCCATCCAATATGCGATCAATCATCTTTTGCCGGTTGAGACCGGTCATTAAAGCCTTGCGTATTTCCCGATCCTGAAAGAAAGCAACATTTGCATCCTTTAAATTGAGCAAAATCATGGTAAGACGCGGTTCACGAGCTGAAAATAAGGAAAGCTGTGGCTCGACTAGTACTTCTGGCAATAACGTGCGATCAACAAAACTGATACCCTGTACCTGACCATCTTTGAAAGCCACAAACGCATTTGCCGGGTTTTCATAATAACGAAAAACTATCTGGTCGATGAAAGGCGCGCCACTGTAATGATCTTCATTGGCATTCAACAACACACCTTCAATCTGATTTTCTTCCACAATCAGTCCACCAAAGCGGTAAGGTCCGCTTCCCACCGGCTGCAAGTTGAAAGGAGAATTAATCAAGTCCTCAAAACTCAATCCACCTAACAGATGAGACGGCAAAATCCCGAAGGAAAGGTAATCCAAAAATGGTGCAAAGGGTTCGGGTAAACTGAATTGGACGGTATCTGCAGATAAACTCTTAACTTCAATATCCTGCCAGAAGTTGCGAATATCTTCCGGTACCACTCCTACACCCTCCCGCAGCATATTAATCGTGAAGACCACATCATCGCTGACAACTGGTTCACCGTCATGCCATTTGGCTCCTGGACGCAATGAAAAATTGTAAATGGTGCCATCCTGGGAAACGAACCATGACTCTGCCAGTTCCGCCTGTGGAATGCCCAATTCTTTGAAAGCAATTAAACTGCTATAAATCAGCCGGTCAACGTCCTGGTCAGCGGAGTTGTAAAAATCAAGAAGTGGGTTGAGGCGTTGAAAATCGCCAACCAGGGCTTCAACGTAGATGCCACCCTGTTCAGGTTCTGGCACAATGATAGGATTGTTTTCCGGTTGTTCACTGATTAAGAGAATTCCGACAACCAGACCAGTCAAAAAAATAATGAGTAATTGCCAACGTAGTTTTTTCATATTATCAGGATATCAAAAAAGGGCGACCATCACTATAGTCATGGATCGCCCGGATGGTGTTTTTTAATTCTATCAGCAAAGATAAAAACCTGTTAATTGCGAATTATTACCGCTACCAGGGTCAAAATAAAGAAAAGCACGCTCAGCCCTATGGTGATATAAAACAGGGTTTTCTCAATTCCTCGTCTGGCTGTGAAAACACTACTGGAATCAGCACCGGTGAGCCCACCCAAACCAACGCCTTTATTTTGCATAATCACACTGGCGATCAGTGCGATAGAAGTTATAATTAAAGCAATGTCTACGTAAGTAATCACGCTTTTCCTCCAATCAGATTTACAGGATTACAGAACCTGTGTAGAGCAACCCGTATTATACCTTTCAAAAGCGAGAATCGTCAACCACATGATGAAAGAATTGACCACCAACCTGCACATTCATAGCAAATATTCCGATGGCAGTGGATCATATGAAGATATAGCAAAAGCCGCTTTGCATGCCGGTTTGGATGTTGTTATTGTGACCGACCACAACGTCCTTGTTCAGTCTGTTGATAAAACTTATCAGCAGGGTGACAAGCGGATGCTCTTCATGACCGGTGAAGAAATCCATGACCGCAATCGTCAACCACAAAAAAACCATTTGTTGGTCATTGGTCATACGAAAGAACTGAGCGAATATGCGAAGGACCCACAAATTCTAATAAATAAAGCGCATCAGGCAGGTGCGCTAACATTTATTGCCCATCCGTATGAGCATGAATTGAAAATGATCGCAGAACCGGATATCTCCTGGGTCGATTGGCAGGTAAATGGTTTTGATGGCATCGAAATTTGGAACCATCTGAGTGAATTGAAAACAGTGTCACCCAATTGGCCAAAATTGTTAATCAATGTGTTTTTTCCACACCTATATGCACAGGGACCCAACCCAAAGACTTTGCAAAAATGGGATTCACTGACTCGCCCAAATCGAAAAATCGTTGCAGTCGGGGGCAGCGATTCACACGCGTTGATCATGCACAGGTCTTTTTTGAAAAAAATTGTGTTTCCCTACACTTTTCATTTTCAGTGCATTAATAATCATATCCTTGCTCCTGGTGAGTTGAGTGGCAATGTTTTCAGTGACCGCCAAATGGTTCTGGAGGCTTTGCGTCTGGGTCATTCTTTTGTGGGTTACGATTTACCCGCCAGCTCCAAAGGCTTTCGGTTTACGGCACAGGGAAATTCTCAGGATGCAATCATGGGTGATAGTATTGGCCTGGATGCAAGCGTTACCTTGCAAATACGCCTACCGCAACGAGCAGATTGCCGCTTGATTTGTAACGGAAAAGTGATAAAACGATGGCTTTCTCAGGAAATCTGCACTTATGTCACCAATGAACCGGGTGTGTACAGGGTGGAATGCTATCTTCAATATCTGGGAGCTCTTCGGGGTTGGATTTTCAGTAACCCGATCTATGTTCAAAAAACAGAAAAATCATAATTGATATGACCGGCAATAATGTTACCCGTTTTTTAGCATCCAGGAAAATTACGTTCCAACTTTTTGAATTACCAGTTGAAAAATTGGGGGCAGAGAAAACTGCCGACCTTCTTCAGGTGCCAATTGAATTTGTTTACAAATCGATTGTGGTTAAAAGAGTTAACCCTGGAAAACCTATTCTTGCCATTATTCCCGGCAACCGTACTGTGGATTTAAAATTATTAGCCCAGGTTTTTAATGAGAAGAAACTGGTTATTCCGACCGAGGAAGAGGCAGAATCGATCACCGGTTTGCAGACAGGTGGAATTTCACCAATTGCATTAATTAATCGTGGATTCCAAATGGTTTTGGATGATTCAGCCAGAGATTTGCCATCAATTCACATTTCTGGCGGCGAACGTGGATTGAACCTGAAAATTGCTCCGAAAGATCTGCTCAACCTTACGAAAGCCCGAATTGCATGTATTAGCCTGTTAAAAAAAGTCGAGGATAACCCTTTTAACCCTTAATCACAGCTAAAGGGCGCAAACGGGCTACTTTTGTGGCCAGACCGGCAGCCGCAACCACCTCAATAACCTCATCAACATCTTTATATGCCTCAGGTGCTTCCTCAGCCAGTCCGGATAAAGAACCGGCTTGAATATGGATGCCTTTTCTTGCCAGAGATCGAATGAGTTCGTCTCCACGAATTTGTTTTTTAGCTTTCGAACGGCTCATCACTCGCCCGGCTCCGTGACAACATGAGCCAAATGATTTTTCCATGCTCAAATTATCTCCCGCTAAAACCCAGGAGGAGGTCCCCATGCTGCCCGGCACTAAAACTGGTTGTCCAGTGTTGAGAAATTCCGCCGGCAGGGCTCGCTGGCCAGGACCAAATGCTCTGGTGGCTCCTTTGCGATGTACACACACTTCCAATTTCTGGTTCCCGATCGTATGAGTTTCGATTTTAGCGATGTTATGAGCAACGTCGTAAACCTGAAACAATGAGTGATTCTTCACCACCCCCGCAAAGACCTGTTCAAAGGCTTTCTGAGTTTGAAAAGCCAGCATCTGGCGATTACAAAAAGCAAAATTGGCTGCAGCGCGCATAGCCGCCAAATAATCCTGACCTTCAGTGGAATCTAAAGGCGCACACACCAGCTCCCGGTCTGGAATAGAAATGCCATATTTTCTTTCGGAATTCTGAAAAACTTTTACGTAATCCGTGCATACCTGATGCCCCAAACCGCGAGAACCGCAATGAATCATAACGGTAAGCATGTTTAAATCCAGTCCAAAAATCCTGGCTGTTTCTTCTGAAAAAATCTGGTCCACCACATCGACTTCAATAAAATGATTTCCGGATCCAAGTGTTCCAAGCTGATTCAATCCACGTTCAAGCGCACGTTCACTCAGCTTTTCGGAATCTGCCCCAGTCAATCGGCCGTTGTCTTCTGTCCGGCGAACACTCATCTCGCTCGCAAAACCTTGCTTAAGCGCCCAGTGTGTTCCAAGCTCACATACTTTGCGCAATTCTTTATCGGTCAATTTGCTGCCGCTTGAAACTCCCACCCCGCTGGGACAGAAGTGGTTGAGAGCTAACGCTAGATTTTGGAGGTGTGGTTTGGCGGCTTCGAACGGAATGCTGGTTGCAAGCAAACGGACACCACAATTAATATCATAGCCAATCCCGCCGGGGGATATGACTCCCTCTGAAACTGAAGTTGCCGCCACCCCGCCAATAGGAAAACCATATCCCTGATGCACGTCCGGCATTACAGCTATAGAGCCAACTACCCCTGGCAGGGTGGCAGCATTTACCGCTTGTTCCACCGAATTATCCTGCATGGCAGCCTGAAGCAAACTCTCAGATGCGAAGAAACGCACAGGGACACGCATATCGTTACGAAAATCTTTACTCAATTCCCATTCATAATCGGAAATTCTGTCAAAATCCTTAAGTTCCGCCATTTTTGTTATTCCTGTTCATAAATCAAAAACAATCGTTGCCTGCCAGTAGTTCCCATTATTTATAATCTTTAAGTTGTGATATGTGGCAGCCTTGATTTCTTTTTCAATTGTAGTTAATGTTGCTAACTGGCAAACCGCTTCCAGGCAATTTCCGTGGATCGACAAATGAGTTGGGTTCACCAGCAATCCTTTGCTATCGCAAAAATATAAACACTCGCTTAAAAAAGCCACCAGCAGGCTTTCCAGGTCGTTTTCTTCCAGTTGAATTACTGTAGACTCAGCCAACCTACTGGAATTTGACGAAACACCCATAAGCTGGTACATTCCAGATAATGCGGTGGAAAACAAGTTTTCTACAGAAGAGGCCCAAACCTCAATTGCAGCGTCTGCCGTATGTTGAAGTTCTCGAAAACCAGAATTCCTGTCTGACATGATTGCACTCTGCCTTAATCTACTTATAATTATAAGATATGAAGCAAATCCTTGAATACCTTGAACAGAGAATCCAGACCCTGGTTGAAAAATCAATCAATCTGGTACCAGGTCAAAATACCCGTCAACTCACCATCGCCATCATCCATGATTTGCGCGATACAGTTGTGAGCGCTGCGCTGCACGAAGATGAGATCCCTAACATTTATACCATTCGGGTAAACACTGGTGACTATTCCAGGCTGACTCAGGGGACAGAATGGCTTGAAAGCATGAAGAATATCCTCATGGATTCCCTTGCCGAAGCTAATTTAAAATTACGCGGAGCTCTGTCCATTGAGATTACACCCGATGACAATATTCCGTTACAAAAGTTTGAGGTAAATTCCTTTTCCGTCCTTACTACTATAGAGCAGACCGCCGCTTTAAAGCCATCTGCTCTGGATTCCTATGCAAAAAAACAATCTACGGGAAGCAAATATTATTTGTTACAGGACCAAAACGTGTTTCCCCTTGATCATGGAATTTTTCAAATTGGCAGAAGACGGGACAATCATCTCGTGCTCGAACAACCAACCGTAAGCCGAAATCACGCACAGATTCGCTTGATTAATGGGAACTATGTCATTTTTGATTTGAATTCCACCAGCGGTACATTCGTAAATGGGATCAAGATCCACCAGGCAATCCTTCACCCTGGCGATGTAATCACCCTGGCCGGCTTTTCGATCATTTTTATTCAAGAAGGTGAAAGTTCTCCAGACAATCACGAACAAACTTCTCGCATCCCAAGGATTGTTGATCAATCATGACCGGAATAATCGCTTTTGTCATTCGCGTTTTGCTTGCACTGAGTCTGCTCGCTTTTATTGCAGTCCTCTTTCTCACCATCTGGCGACAACTCAAAGCCCAGATTAAGATTATTTCACCTGAATTCTACAGTCATATTAACCTGCTCCCAATCGGCGAAGAAGATAGGGAAAGTTTTGAAATTAAACAAGCCGAGGTGTTGATCGGTCGTGACCCAAATTGTAAGGTTCACATCCAAAATGAGACTGTATCCGCACAACATAGCCGCTTATATTATGCTGACCAACACTGGTGGATTAATGATTTGAATTCAACCAATGGGACCTTTCTCAACGACGAGGTTATTGATCGTCCCTGTGTTTTAACCGAAAATGACGTTCTGACCTTTGGAGAAGTAAAATTTAATGTCAAAATTTTGTCCTCCTCTCGTTCGGAATAGATCATTGAAAATGGAGAAATTATGGACAATCAAGCAAAATTAGGAATAATTGGCGGCACCGGCGTTTACCAGTTTGAAGCATTAAGCAAGGTAAGGGAGCAAATTGTTGAGACTCCTTTTGGATTTCCAAGCTCAGCGCTTATTCACGGTCAAATCAAAAATAAACCGGTTGTTTTCCTGGCCAGACATGGTCTCGGCCACACCATCCCACCTTCAGAAATCAATTATCGTGCCAATATTTACGCATTAAAATCAGTAGGAGTCAATCGGATTGTTTCGATTTCCGCTTGTGGATCCCTGCGCGAAGACTACGCTCCAGGGGATATAGTGGTCCCGGATCAGCTCTTCGATTTCACCAAAAATCGCAAGCGTACTTTTTTTGAGAAAGGTCTGGTTGCTCATATTGGCGCCGCCGATCCTTTTTGCCCCAGGCTCTCAGAGCTTCTTTTTAAGGCTGTTTCTGCCAGTGGTACCAGGGTGCATCGAGGCGGAAGTTTTATTACCATTGAGGGGCCGCGCTTTTCCACAAAAGCTGAATCTAACCTCTTTCGAAACTGGGGTATGTCAATCATTGGGATGACCACATCCCCTGAAGCATTTCTAGCTCGTGAGGCCGAGATTTGTTATGCGGCTTTTGCCCATGTCACTGATTATGATGTCTGGCATGCAAGCGAAGAAAGTGTCAACGTTGAGATGATCATCAAAAACCTGCACAGAAATAATCAAATTGCACAAGCCAGCATTATCTCCCTGTTCGACTTACTTTCTGATGAGGATTGTTCGTGTCAGTCTGCCCTTGCAGGTGCAATAACAACGGCAACAGATTCGATCGATCCACTCGAAAAAATAAAACTAGATATTCTGGTTCATAAATATTTGCCTTGAACCTGATAAATTTTGTAACCCTGAATGATAAGGATAATTTACAGTCAATTCTTTATTGGTTGGCCGGTATTATCTTATTCTTCTATTCGATCGTATTGTCCCTCTCTTCAGCGGTAAGATTCCATAGCTGGCAGGTAAGCTACCGTTGGGAGCATTGGGCTGGTTTTTCGGTCTGGTTATTAAGCGCACTTTTTATCAATAGAATCAGTCAGCAAAAGTTTAAAAATCGCGATCCTTACATCCTACCGGTTGTAGCGCTATTATCCGGAATCGGTTTATTAACCATTTTTCGTTTAAATGTCACCTTCGGTTGGCGCCAGTCTATCTGGCTGATACTCGCAACAGGTGTCATTCTGCTGGGTTTATACAAATCGGAATGGTTTTTAAGAATTCGTTATTACAAATATTTGTGGTTGGTTTTTGGATTGCTACTAACTGCACTCACTTTCTTTCTTGGAATCTATCCCGGTGGCGATGGGCCGCAATTATGGTTGAGCATTGGCGGTGTCTTTTTACAACCATCCGAGCCATTAAAAATCCTGATCATCATTTATCTTTCTGGTTATCTGGCCGACCAGTGGACTGCCCACCGCAAGTTTCCAGCTCTGATTGTGCCGACCGTGGTCATGTTCGCTACCACTTTTATGATCCTGATCGGTCAAAGAGATCTGGGCACAGCATCATTATTTATCTTGCTCTATGCGGTTTTTATTTACCTGGCTACCGGCAAAAACAGCGTCCTTTTGATTTTCGCTATTCTGCTTTTGGCGATCGGGTTTGCAGGTTACCAATTTTTCGATGTAATTCAAGTTCGAATTGATTCCTGGATTAATCCCTGGGCCGATCCCGGTGGGAAATCCTATCAGGTTATTCAGTCATTACAAGCACTCGCTTCAGGTAAATTTCTGGGATCTGGCCCCGGGATTGGCAGCCCCGGGTTGGTTCCTGTCGCTCTTTCAGACTTTATTTTTGCTGCCATTGGCGAAGAATTGGGCTTGCTGGGAGCGCTTACCATTTTTTCACTGTATGGTTTCCTTGCCTACCGCGGAATCTTTATCGCCATCCGCGCCAAAAATCATTATCAACAATTACTGGCAGCCGGTATTAGTGTTCTAATTTCAATGCAAGCACTCATCATCCTGGGTGGGAACACTCGCTTACTGCCACTGACCGGTGTTACTCTGCCCTTTATTTCCTACGGCGGCTCTTCGCTTTTAACTTCCTTCTTTGCGGTGATACTGCTTCTATGGATCAGCCAGCAACAATCAAATCAGACGAAATTAAAAGTGGAAACTAAACCATACGTTCTGGCACTAAACCTCATTCTCGCAGGTTTTTTTGCACTCAGCCTGGTGACCGCCTGGTGGGCAATTGTCCGTTCTGACAACCTTCTCTCGCGTCCTGATAATTTTCGTAAGGTGATTAATGATCGTTACGTTCTGCGTGGTGAAATTCTAGACCGTCGCAATCAGCCACTGGCAATCACCAGCGGGACGGTCGGTGAATACTCGCGGTTCTTGCTTGAACCCTCTCTTTCCGCAACAATTGGATATTCTGACGCTACCTATGGGTTAGGCGGTTTGGAATTGAGCATGGATTCATATTTACGAGGCTTGCAAGGTTTGCCATCTTCTTCCATTATTTTCAACAATCTTGTTTATTCACAACCGCCACCAGGCTTGGATCTTCGCACCAGTCTTGATCTGGCCATTCAAGTCAATCTAAAAGAATCCCTGGCAGATTTACGTGGTGCTGCAATCGTAATGAACACCAATACCGGCGAAATATTGGGCTTGTGGACTTCTCCCACATTCGATGCCAATAAAATTGCTGAAAGTTGGGAGATTTGGCGCGAGGACCCGCAATCACCGTTAATTAATCGGGCAACCCAGGGAACCTATCCAACCGGAACATTGCTGACACCCTTCATCATGGCATATTTCGGATTGGATGGTACCCGACTGGCATTGAATCCGGTGAACGATACATGCGCGCTAGATTTGCAACCCAGCCAATCCCCTGAAAACGCTCAGTATATTCAATATGGATGTCAATCTGCCTTTTTTGCCAGTCTAAATATTTTAAAAGATGATGACATTTACCCATTCATGGAAACGTATGGTTGGACTTCCAACCCGCAATTCGCTCTCCCGCAGGTGGATCCATACTCACAAGAATCCGCGCTTGCCAGGGAAGATTTAAGTAAAGGCATTTCACTTTCGCCTTTACAAATTGCAAGAGCAAGTGCCGTTTTTTCAACACCCGGATATATGCCAAAACCACGGATTGCGATGGCCGTAAATACACCTCAACATGGCTGGGTAACCCTGGCCGCAGAAGAATCAAACCGGGCTATTGATCCCGCACAGGTCAGCGCTATGATCAATCAGCTCAGTCAAATTGATTTTCCGGCCTGGGATGTAATCTCAAGTGCGGTTGAAGGAGATAAAGTTGTATCGTGGTATGTCTCAGGCACCTTGCCAGAATGGAAAGGTACACCGCTGGTGTTGGTCATCGTGCTGGAAGACTCGCAAGCCGATATCGCCCAGACAATTGGGCGTAACTTGATGTCTTCATTCATCAATACACAGTCCAAGTAATATCTTCTCTGACATTCGATAGCTAGTAAAACATAGTACGAGCGATGCTTCACGGCGTCCCTTATAAGAGCCCCCTCTCGTCCCGTTGGGACATCCTAATGAAGGAACAGTTAATGTTCAATTATTCCAACTGATTCAGTAAAGACGATGGAAAGCCGCAGAGGCTAGCACATCAGTGGTCCGCTTCAGAAGAATATATTGGGACTTCTCTGCAAAACCAGGATCCTCCTCCCTTGCGGGGATTTCTTCAAATTAGCCAGTATGGGTGTTGAGACCCCGTAGGGGATGGGGCCTGGCTTGGAGTGGCTCAATTTATTTTTCTGCAAGGAACAATTGAAGATTAATTATTTCTAAAAACTCCTCCCGAGGGCTTAGGTAACTTCTGGCTCAATTGGCCGGATTCCCCCGGGGAAGGAGAATAGGGTTGGATTGGAATTTTTCTCTGCCCGACTGTCGCAATCAGCTATTGTATTTTGATTTAGCTGGAACAGATGCGGTAAAAGTATCACCACTACGGGAGTAATTCGCAAGAGATGCCGACAGTAAGGCCAAATTGAGCAAATTAGCAAGTTATCAACACCTTGAAAGACCAATTTGCATGGTCTTCAGCGCTGCAACCGGCTACTTCCCGCTCTGTAGAGGGTAACTCTCAAATCCCTGAAATAATTATTAAGAAACAGGAACTTTAATAGCCGTCTTTTTCATAAATTGTTCGAATGAACTTACCTATCAATTGACCAGTTTTACAATATGGTAATTCTTCTTGCCCTTGCGCAGTACCAGGAACTTGCCATCCAGGAAGTCTGCAACTACCACGTTGTGCTCTGGATCACTTACCCTTTCGTTATTGAGATTGATGCCGCCTTCGTTAAGCGAGCGGCGTGCCTCACCTCTCGATTTAACCAGATTACTGTCAACCAGTAAATCAATGATATTTTTCCCCTCGCCGCTGAATTGAGCCTGAACCAATTCAGTTGAAGGCACGTCTGAAAATATCTCTTCAATTTCAGCAGATTTAAGACCGGATAAGCTTCCACCGAACAAAACTAGCGCTGCTTGTTCGGCAGCTGCCACAGCGGTTTCACCATGCACAATTTTTGTAATCTCGCTGGCGAGTTTTCTTTGTGCCTCGCGTTTTTCTGGATGCTGCTGTAGATCCTCCGCTAACGAATCGATCTCTTCTTTGGTGAGAAAGGTGAAATATTTGAGATAACTGATGACATCACGATCATCCGAGTTCAGCCAATACTGGTAAAACTTATATGGCGATGTTCGTTCAGGTTTAAGCCAGATCCCTCCGGAAGCTGTTTTACCAAATTTACTGCCATCTGCTTTTTTTAGAAGGTGATATACCATCCCATAGGCAGAATTACCTGTCACCCGCCGAACCAACTCTACACCGGCTGTTATATTCCCCCACTGGTCACTGCCACCAGTTTGCAAGACACAATTATGTGTGCGATACAAGTGCAAAAAATCATACGACTGCATCAGCATATAACTGAATTCAGTGAACGAGAGACCATCTTCCCGCTCCAGCCGGGTCTTGACCGAATCTTTAGCGAGCATGGCGTTAATTGTGAAATGTTTACCTATATCCCGCAGAAACGAAACGAGATTTAGCTGTAAAAGCCAATCTGCATTGTTGATCAACCTGGCAGGGTTATTTTTGGCCTTGAAATCGAGGAAATGAGAAAGCTGCTCTTTGATGGAGATCAGGTTGTAATCCACTTCCTCCTGGGTAAGCAGATTGCGCTCATCAGATTTTCCACTGGGGTCTCCAACCATACTGGTCCCACCGCCGGCTAACGCAATCGGATGGTGACCAAAGCGCTGCAAGCGTGCTAATGCTAAAAGCGGCACCAGATGACCTACATGTAAACTGTCACCGGTGGCATCAAAACCATTGTAAACGGTTACTTTCTCTTTTGCTAAAAGGTCTTCTACACCCGCAATGGAATCATAAATCATTCCTCGCCATTGAAGTTCCTCGAATGCATTCTTTATGATTTTCATAGAAGACAGACCACCTTTTTGATATAGTTGGGAATAGGTCTGAGAATTTTAACACAAATTCTCAACGGAGCTTATTTCTTTTTCCTCGTTTTTTTCCCTGTTTCATTCTTAAATCAAATTCTGCAGTGCGTCTTTCAGGTTCGGAAAAGAAAACTTGAACCCGGTTTCTTCTAATTTGCACGGCAAAACTTTTTGACCTTCCAGCACCAGCACACTCATTTCACCCAGAATCGCCTTGAGAGCAAAGCCAGGAACAGGCAGCCAATAGGGTCTTCCCATCACCAAGGCAATTAGCCGGCCGAACTCGGTGTTGGTAACAGGGTTAGGAGCAGTCAGATTGACTGCTCCTGAAATTGATTTTTCGTCTATCACATGTGCAATCGCCCTGACCTCATCATCAAGATGTATCCAGGATATCCATTGCTTGCCGGATCCCAGAGGTCCGCCAACAAAAAGACGGTATGGCAACAGCAATCGAGCCAAAGCTCCGCTGTGGGTATTTAAAACCACTCCAGTGCGAATCACCACCCGGCGTAAACCCAATTCTTCCACAAAGCTGCTGGATGATTCCCATTGTTGAGCTACTCCTGCCAGGTAATCATTTCCAGGTGGAGAAGATTCATCAAATTGCTCCTCTCGATCTGTTCCATAATATCCAATAGCTGAGGATTGAATAAATAACGAGGGCTTATTGCCGGAATGGCGAATTGCATTCACCAACTTGTCACTTGCGGAAAGCCGTGATTGCAAGATTCTTTTCTTTTTGCCTGCTGTCCACCGTCCTGACCCTAGATTTTCACCCGCAAGGTTGATGATTACATCGACCACATTCTTACCAAAGAAGTTATGAGGGTCACTGAGCTCGTCCCATGAGATTTCCTGAGGTTTATCCGGTTCAGTTGCTTCCTGTGGGATGCGCGAAATGATAGTTGCTTTATGACCATTGGCACAGAGATATCCACTCAATGCCCGCCCAATTAGTCCCGTTCCGCCACTGATTAAAATATTCATATGATTTGCTCAATTCTTTGCATTAATTCCATCACATTTCATTTTAGCGATTGCATCCAAGGTTTGCAACTGGGACGCTGGGAACAACCTCCCTTTCTATTAAACAACCTATCGGGGAAATGTAGATTAAATTGTGCGAATTGAAAAATACTGCTCTGACATCCGCTTTAGCCACCTCTTTTTCAGGACAACTCTCATTTGTGGCGACAGTGTTCAGATCTCTTTTTTTTTACATACACTTTAAACTCACTATTCTCCGCTCTACATTCATAATTTTCTTTTTTAATACTTAGTTCTAAATGAGGTCAAAATACCTCACCCCACCTCAATCGGGGCACCTTTCTCCAACTTATTGGAGAGGGGTAGGAGGTGAGGCAATGTTCTGACGAAAATTTTCTCAAGTTTTTGATATGAATCAATATTGTGTGACCCATAAAGTTGCAACCAGCTATGCAACCAGCTATTTTCATTTCTCTCAAAAATATTTATAATCAAGAGAATTGAACCTATGAATAATTCTATTTTGGTACTTAACGCTAATTTTGAGCCGATAAACGTCTGCAATGTCAAACGCGCATTTTGCTTAATCTGGATGGAAAAAGCTACACTAGTTGCGAACGGTCGTGGGGTGATCAGCACAATTGATCAACAATTCCCCATTCCCTCCATCATTCGCTTGTTGAAAATGGTAAAGCGTCCGAAATCAGAGGTATCCCTATCTCGCAAAGAAATTTTTCGCCGAGATCAACACACCTGCCAGTATTGCGGAAGGGTCACCAACAATCTAACAATCGATCATGTTGTCCCCCGCCACTTGGGAGGAGAAACCAGCTGGGAAAATCTGGTTACCTCCTGTTCAGCCTGTAATCATCGCAAAGGCGGTCGCACTTTGAAAGAAGCTACTATGCAGCTATTAAAGACGCCCAGACCACCTTCTCAATCAGCGTTATATATTTACGAACATTATTTATCCGCCAATGAGGAGTGGATGGACTTCCTGGCTGGCTGGTAACAAATTAAGCTAACAGGATTTTGTTAAAATCCTGGGCCACAAAAACTCTTCCCGAAAAGTTTTCTTTTGCAAGTGCAACCAATGTCTCCACAGGTGTTTCTGTCGGATAGTGAATGAGATGAAGTTCATCCACATTACACACCTGTGCTACCTGACCACATTGCCGCGCAGAAGAGTGTCCAAAACCCTCTCCAGCCGCTTCATGGATTAAGATGTCCACATTCATTGCCAATGCCTGCATTGCCGGGCAGGGTTCGCCATCACTTGTATACACCAACTTTTTCCCTGATTTTGGGAATTCAAAACGTAAACCAATGGTTGGAATTAAATGTGTTCCTGGTGAGGCGTACAGATTAAGATCATCTCGCTCAAATAAAGGAAAGGCATTACTTTCCTGTACTTTCACAAAACGAAGCGGATACATCTCCGGCCAGGCAGACCAATTGAAAAGATCAAGCATGCTTTTCGCGCGCGCGAGAGTATATTGCAACCCGTAAATGGTCAACATTTGGGTTCGGCCAAGCAGCCACAGATCCATGATCAAAAGTGGCAGTCCGGAAACATGATCCGGATGAAAATGGGTTAAGACCAGATCGCTAATATCTTTTGGATCCAGTCCAGCTTCCCGGATGCGCACGATGGGATTGCCTGGGCAATCCACCAGCACAATGCTCTTGCCACTCTGGACCAATAAATGAGAGTTTTCATGATTAATGTCGGGGATGGCACTGGCAGTACCTAAAAATGTCAATAGCTCCAAAACGAATTCTCCCAGTGAATGAATTACGAAAACAAAAGCATCACAATTCGCGGTGTAATCCAGGCTTCAACGAATGCAGCTACCAAAAGTAGCGGTACTACCACCCCGACCATAACCTTGCACCAATCAGCAATAGCTCGAATAAAGACCTCGCCGACAGTTATTTCCGCATTGGGAGTGGCCAACATAATGCCAATATAAAATACAGCTGCAGCGGCGATCATGGCCGCCGGTATTTCAATAATACCATGCGGCACAATGAATGCCAGATATTGTTCAAAATGCATGCCGTTCATTTGTAAAAGCCCCATTAAATAACCGGTCACAGCAACCGTGGCAAATAATGGGAAAATACCCAGAATTCCAAAAGAGAATAAACCCAGAACCAGACTCAGTAGCATCACCCGCAAATTTTGCCAGAAGATTAATGCTATTGGTCCAATTTCTCCAACCGGCCAAATATTCATGATCTCGCGAATGCGCTCGTCAATCTGTCCCATATCTTCCGGATGAAAGGTGATTCCAAAGCTCTGGGTTTGCCTGACACCAATCCAAATGCCAATGACGATAAACACAAGCGTAATTATCAGAGATCCTTTCAGCCGCTTTATGCTATCCCAGACAGCCAGACGATACCATTGACCCAGCGATTTAGCCGACCTAGTAAACGCGTTCCAAAAGGTGTGCCAACCCCAGCGAAAATTAAGAACATCGATCTCCCGTCCCAGTAATTCTTCACGGTGAAAATGAGCCAGGCCAACCCGAATCAGCAAGATTGATAGGACAAACAATCCCAGCACCGCCCACCACAAGGTGGAGTAATTTCCACAAAACATGACGATACTCTCCCCTTGAATCAATAACGCCATCGGGATGACAATAAAACTTGAAAGCAAGTTGGCCGCCTTGACAGAAGTTGCCTGACTCGAAACAACCACGCCACCGCTAACCATGACCACAGCCTGAACAATGGTTATCACAATTATCTGAATCATTAAAGCTGGATCAGGCAGAGGAACACCGTTTATTTTCAAACCAATTGAATAGACGCTCATTCCCAGAAAACTTCCTACCAGGGGCGGAACTACGGAAGAAATTAACTTACCGACGTACAACTGCCAATCTTGAAGCGGTGTATTTAACAAGGGTTCAATGCTGCCACGTTCCTTCTCACCGACAAAACTCTCCAATGCAATCACCAAAGAGACAGTGATCGGAAAGAATCCCACGATCATTAACAAAAACGGCACAAGTCGCTCGCCAACAATGGAAGCGCCGTATTGCTCAACAAAGTCAAGAATTCTCGTGGCGGTAAAATTCATTAAAAATGGGAAAAAAATAGTCAATCCGACAATTGGAAACACAATACGCCAATCACGAAATTGGTCTTTCACCTCTCGTTTCGCAATGATGAAAACCGGGTTAAGGTTGGCTGCCATGTTTATTTTCTCCCCCATTCAAATTTACAGCCTCCAGGTAGGCATCTTGTAATCTGCGCGGTTTTTCCTCAAACGAGATCAGATCGAACCTTTGAGAAAGTGCTTGAATCAACTTCGGATTGCTGATTTCAGGATCCAGGATCTCCAGTTTCATTGATTTTGTATCCCTTTCAATCAAATTGACTCCGGGAAAATCAAGCGGGGTCCAATCCCCATCGTCATTGAGGAACCTGACTTCAAAGATCGGATTGCCAAGCAGTGACTTTTTTAATTCATGTAAATAATTGTTAAAGATTATTTTCCCCTTCTGAATAATGGCGATCTGATCCGCCAATTCTTCCGCTTCACTCAAGTTGTGCGTGCATAAAATAATCGTACGGTCTTCGTGCTTGAGACTCTTGATTGCGTTACGCACCATGATGGAACTTTCCGGATCCATGGCCGAAGTTGGCTCATCCAGAAGCAGAACCGGTGGATTATTGATCAGAGCACGAATCAAGGCCAGTTTTTGACGCATCCCTTTCGAGTACTCGCCCAATCTTTTTTTGACAAAGGCTCCCATTGCAAATTGTTCAAGCAACGGGGTAAATCTCGCAAAGCTTTCCGCTCGAGTCAGGCCATACAATTCGCCATAAAATTCCAGATATTCCTGGGCATTCATACGGGCATACAAGCCGTGATGTTCCGTCAAAACGCCAACAATCGAGCGCACTCTAGCCGCATCTTTAACTACATCATAACCACCAATTGTCGCAGTCCCTGCGGATGGGCGTAAGATGGAGGTTAACATGCGGACAGTCGTCGTCTTTCCGGCACCATTCGGCCCCAACAATACCAGGATTTCACCGGCAGGCACATGAATATTAATATGATCAACAGCCAAAAAACCGTCAAAGGATTTGGTCAGTTGTTTTGTTTCAATCATTAATACATTCCGCTACTGGTTTTTAGGTTCACTTGCTGAGCGTTAAAGGTGTATGAATTTCCTCACTAACAGGAACAAAGCGATCTTTGAAAAGCGTATGTTTTAGAATTAAACCGGTAGCGGATAGGAGACCAATTGCGGCCATTACGGTCTGATTGGCGTTTATCCCACCCACATTCGAAGGATCCAGGCGAATAAATTCCAATAAGAATCGTCCCAGCGGATAGACAACCAAATAGATCAAGAATAAATCTCCCCGGAATAATTTGTCCTTATGTTTTCTACCCAGGTAAAGCAGTAAGATCATATTGAGCAAATTCCAAATTGATTCGTACAAAAACATGGGGTGGTAATAGGCTTGATCTGCATATTCAGGCAAGCGATTCTCAGGACGGATAAAGATTGCCCAGGGTAAATTAGTTGGGCTACCATAGAGTTCTTGATTGAGAAAATTACCCCAACGGCCGATCGCCTGTGCCAATGCCAACCCAGGCGCAATGATATCTGTCCAGGTTGCGAAACTGGTTTTCTTGACTCGTGTATAGATCCACAAAGCAAGAGCACCACCCATCACCGCCCCCGGTATGCCCAGGCCGCCGTTCCTGATGTTAATCGCATCCAGAGGATGAGTAAGATAATACCTGGTATCAATTCCCAAAGCTACCAGCGAGGCGGAAGGAGTGAAAATGTGCCAAAGGCGGGCACCGATGATACCGGCTACTAGCAACCAGGGAAGCATATCCCAAATCATTTCCGGATCAATGCCGCGCCTTTTTGATTCACGCGATGAAAGCCAGGCAGCCATCAAGGCACCAAACATGATAATGATTCCGTAGAATTTAATTTCAAAATTGCCAATCATAATTCCGTCTGGCATATTTTTCTCCTATAATGATTTTTTCTTGGTTGTAATCACATCATTGTTAGCATACGCTTGTTTGCGGACGGCGTAAATCCTTTGTATCGCCGTTACATTGGTCAGAATCGCCAGAATCCAGAGTGCAATCAAAGGGCGATTAAGCAATAAACATGGAATGAGTACAAGGTATCTTTCCACGCGCGTAAGCAAGCCAACCTTGGCATCGTATTGCAATGCTTCAGCCCGGGCGCGAGTGTAAGAAACCATAATGGACCCGGCTGCGGCAAGGTATGTGAGGATGACTGGCAGAACGTCGCCTTGCTGAGTATAGAAAATCAACAGACCAGCAAATATGAGCAGTTCTGAGTAACGATCGGTTACCGAATCGACGAACCCGCCAAATCGAGTGGTTTCACCTCTCAAACGAGCCATGGTGCCATCCAGGGCGTCGATTGGGGCTACCAGTGTCACAACAAGTCCACCCCAAGCAATTTTTCCGGTTGCCAGCAAATAGGCGCCAGCCACATTCCCTAATAAACCTAAAATTGTGACTGTATTTGGTTTCAAGCCCAGGTTATTAAGAAATTGACCAATCGGATCAAGCAGCCCTTTAAAACGAACACGCAGGAAATCGGTAAAACTCATTTTTTTAGTTTCCACAATTCGTTCCACAAGCCACCTGTTATTCTATAAATTAGATCATTATGCTATCCCAGCGCTGGAAAACTGTCAAGCAGTGTCTGAAGATTATTCGAATTCCGAATCCGATTCTCCGCCAATATTTTCCCAGTCATCATCTTTGTCAATAAAAACCTCGCGATCCCGTCCGCCCCCTTGCGAAGGTCCGACCACACCCATTTCCTCCAATTGGTCAAGAAGACGAGCAGCTCGAGGAAATCCGATGCGCAGTCGCCTCTGTAACATTGAGGCAGAGGCTCGCTGTGATGTTTTCACCAAGGTAATAGCTTGTTTCACCAGCGAATCCGAATCATCTTCATCTGCGCTCATTAACTCTTCCCAGGGTGCATCCTCAGAGAGTTGTGTTTCCTGTGATTGCTGCCAGAAATGGATAATGTTATCGATCTCCTGATCGGTGACAAAGGCACCTTGCGCTCGTTGAGGCGCGCCGACATCTGGCGCGAGGAAGAGCATGTCTCCCTTTCCCAGCAAGGTTTCAGCGCCGTTTACATCCAGAATTACACGCGAGTCAATTGAGGAGGCCACGGAAAATGATATACGCGCCGGAAAATTGGCTTTGATCAATCCGGTTACAACATCCGTACTCGGACGCTGTGTGGCAACGATCAGATGGATACCGACCGCACGCGCCATTTGCGCCAACCGTACCAGGCTGTGCTCGGTCTGTTCTGGTGCAGACATCATCAGGTCGGCGAGCTCATCGATTAATATGACCACGCGAGGTAATTTTGCCTGATTTTTTCGTTGCATTTTTAAGTTATACGCATCCAAATCGCGTGCCCTGGCTTCTTCCAGCATTCGGTAGCGCTTATCCATCTCCGCGATACCCCAACGCAGGACAGCAATCATGCGCTCGATTCCGGTTTCAACTTTACCGAGCATATGTGGGACACCATTGAAGCGTACCAGCTCAACCATTTTTGGATCAAGCATGGCAATGCGCAAATCATCCGGCGAGTTATTCATCAGCAAACAGGCAGTGATGGCACTCACACAAACCGATTTTCCGGAACCAGTTGTCCCGGCGATTAATAAATGTGGCATTTTCGTTAAATCTGCTCCAACCGGCTGCCCGGAGACATCTTGTCCCAGAGCCAATGCCAGCGGTGAATTTATCCGTTGAAACTGATCTGATTCCAAAATAGGGCGCAAACGCACAATTTTGCTTTGTGGGTTGGGAACTTCAATGCCAACATAGGACTGCCCAGGAACAGGAGCTTCAACGCGCAATCGTTCTGCGGAAAGTGCCAGCGCTAAATCTTTGGCCAATGAGGATATTTGTGATACCCTCACTTTGTGCTTCGAAATGCTGCCATCCGGGCCCTCTTTCTGAACAAAGCCAGGTTCCACTGCAAATTGGGTAACGGTCGGCCCGATGCGATAGCCGGCTACTTTAGAGGGAATTCCAAACTCATCCAGAGTCCTCTCTATTTGTAAACCCATTTGACGGACCTGCACATCGTCCATAATCACTACTTGTTCTTTGGCCAATAAATCGAGAGGGGGTAAAGCCTGGTCACGATGGATGAAGGCAGTCGGCATGATGGAACTTTGCGCGGGTTTTGCATGGCTTTTTAGGAGGTCGGATTTTGTGTCAGTACCCTCAGCAACTACTTCACCAACCGGTTGAGCGCCTGAAGCTAATGTACGAGAGGCTCTTTCCAACCATACAATTAACAACTTAAAGAAACCAAAACTGATGGCCAGAAAAGCAACAACAAGAAAGACAATAATAAACAGGGTCAATGGTTGTGAAAAATAGCGTAAAAACAGATTAGCCAGTCCCCATCCCAAAATGCCGCCGTCCAATCCAGCTTCCGCCCGGGCAAGATCGGCATCTCCGAGGATAGAGAAGAGGGCCAATAACAAAAAGAATACCAGTTCCAGGAAAATTACTTTGGAAAGTGGAAAGTTTACCTGGCCTTGCACACGCCGCCGAAAGATCCAGACAGCGATAACAACAAACAAAAACACCAGCCCATAACTCCCCCAGCCCATCCAACGAATGATAGCAGCCGACCAAAAATTGATAAAACTTCCGGATGTCCAACCAAATAAGCCAAAAAGAGTGAGCAGGGACAATACCAAAAATAGAACTGCGATTCCATCCCAGCCATAACGATTCAGGAATGGAAAAACGCCCCCCTGCCAACCCGCTTTTTCAGGCTCAGGATTGCTGATGCTTTGCTTTTCTACAGGAAATTTCCTTGTTTTAAATTTTTGTTGTTTACTCATCCAAAAGACCCAAACCAAGCCGGCGGCGTTCCACATCAATATGCAAAATCTTGACTGTGATTAATTCGCCCGTGGAAAACATCTGGTTGATATTTTTCTGACCGTTTTGGGTCGGTATGGAAGAAATATGGATTAATCCTTCAATGCCCTCGTTAAGTCTCGCAAATACGCCAAAACGGGTGATGGCGGTTACACTGGCGGTTACAATGTCGCCTGGCTGGTATTGTGCTGCCAATGTCTCCCATGGATTGCGATAAAGGCGTTTCAAACTTAAAGCAATCCTTGCACTCTCCTCACTCACCTGTAATACCAACACCTTGACTGGTTGACCAAGCGTTAAGACTTCCCCCGGATGCTGGACTCTCCCCCACGATAGCTCCGAGACATGAATCAACCCTTCCACCCCCCCCAGATCCACGAACACTCCAAATTCGGTTACATTGGTCACAATCCCATCGGCGATTGATCCGGTTTTCAAGGATTGGAACAATGCTTTTCGACAGCCTTCGCCAGCGAGTGCTGCCCGTTCCGAAAGCACGATGCGTTCCTGGTCTGGTTCGCATTCAATCACTTTCAGCTTTAGGGTTTTGCCGACATAATCGGATAAAAATATTCGGCGCTCTTCTTCTGTCATTGAGTTGGGTGAATCGATCAGGTGTGAGAGTGGGACAAATCCCTGCACATCATCACCCTGAACCAACAACCCGCCCCGATTAAATCCCTGTACAAATAAATCGATGATTTCGTCGCGTTCATATAAGAGCGTAACCTGATCCCAATCCACCAATAAAGGACTGGAGGGAAGCACCAGCTTCGATTCAGACTCACCAAGATCCGATTTCAAGGATTCCTCGTCCGAAAGAACAGATGTCCACCAACCTTCATCTAACTGCGGAATATCAGGTTCTGATTTGGCTTTGGTGTGGTGCGGTATCATGAAAAAAACCCTCCCAATACTTTTTCAAATGCATTGTTCCAGTTGCCCAAAAAATCACCGGTGATGCTGGTCATTTGCGCCCGTATGCATTTGTGAATCTCGTTCCATTTCTATAACCGCTTTCGCAACGGCTTCGATTGCAACTCTTTGCTTGCGATAAAGATCAGCTTCCGACATGGATAACTTCACTGCAATTTCACGAACTTTTTTCCCTTCAAGGAACTTCATCTCTAAAATATTATACAGTATCCATTCTGCTGTAAACCGTCTTTCACCCTCAGGTTTTACCACTTTTATCGCATCGCGGAGAATTGCTCTGAGCGCGTTGGCTTTGTTGCCCTCGTTTTGATTCGCGGCTTCCTGCACAATCTGCAGGTCCATCAGAGGATTTTCAGTAAGCTTTGGCCCCCCCCAAAAGTGAGTTAGGGCATCTTTGACCCAGCTTAACAAATCGGTAGTTTCCTGCCACTCATCACTATTAAATAGACCCTCACTATCGTAACGACCGCGAGCACGTAAACGTTGAATATAATCAACTCTTCGGGAAAGTCCCTCCATCGAGCGAAATATCTCTAATTGCAACTGGCGATCTCTTAAAACCATTGAAGTTCTTTCGATCAAGAGGTTGAGTGATTGCCGTTGTTCCTGATCTAATTCCCCAATCTCCACGCCAGTCACACCCATTAAGCCTAAAAGCTGGTGGGTTTCAGCCAGGTCGGTTCCACTTTCATATAGGGGAAAAAGCAAATCCTCACTCCAACGCAAAACATCCGGCAGTTTGCCGTTTTCTGTCACAATTCGAGTCAGATCCTCAGACAATTCCTTGTCGGAAAGGTGGGTTATTCCGCTTGTGATCACCAGCTCCAGTCCGTCATCCCCCAGAGAGATCAAATAAGCACCTTTGGATTGGAGACGGTCGATTACTGCTGCCAGAATCATTTCAAGGAATTCCAACAAATCATTACGTGTCAGAAGATGCTCGCCAAGCGATTTGACCATTTCCAGATCCTGCTGATCATCACCGTAAAATAACCATTTTTCGCCAAGCGGAGCCAGCAGAGAAATGAAATATTGTGCAAGAATAATGGTCACCACCATTATAATGGGTATGAAAACCTCAAAATTCCATCCAAAGACAGAACCAGTACGCCTTAAGAGAGTGGTCAATGCAAGTGTAAGACTGGCCGTTAATGGCCCACGCATTAAGAAATTCAACAAACGAGATTTCACCACGCGATCGGACCAGGAAACACCAAAAAAGGCCGTTGCGTATGCCATCACAACCAGCATAATACCAACAAATACGTTAACAACCATGGCAACAATCCAAAATACGGATGTATTTCGGCCGGCGAATGAAAAGCCATACAGCAGAAATGGGAATGAACCGAGTACAGGTGCCAGGGCACTGATTACCAGATAGCCCATACGGCGACGTGAAGCCGGTGTAACCGTACGGATATAAGCGCGTGCAAAATTAGCCCAGGCTAAAACCATGATTATCGAATAATAGATTGTAAAAAGATCAGTAAAAATCGTTCTTTGCAAGTGCGGAGCAGGTGAGGATTGTAAAACTAATGGGCCGACAAGCAAATTGGTCGGTAGGATAGCCAGCAAACCTAAAGAAAATAAATAGGTTAATCGCACTGCCCACTTTCGACGCCAACGACTGGGACGGCCGGTAGTTTCAACCAGGGCGTCGGAAAAATGAAGATATGTGGGTGGAAGCAGAATAACACCAACCCACTGAATCCGCAGCCAAGTTTCTAAATCAGCAGGGTTTCCAGCTATTCCACCCAACGCTTCCGCAGAAAAAACGATCACCACACAAATCAGGATCAGCGCGAAGGAACGCGCCACGCGATCACGCAAGTTAAATGCGAATGCATATAATAGCAAAGAGAAAGCTGTTATCGCAATCCCCGCTGTCAGAATATCACTGATCGTCCTGACCAGATCGATGAAACCTTCAAACCAATTAACCATTAATGCCATACCCCAGCGGTTTTATTTCAGAAATCTTGAAAAGAACAAGGCAATATCCTTATTAGGGTAGTATGAATCATTATAGCCTGAAAACTCAAAACCTAATTTAAAAGCTAGTTTGATGGCTGGGTAGTTCTTGGAAGGCATTTCGAACATGATCTTACGATTCGAGCGACGAACCGCCCAATTTTGCGCTGCCAGGATCAAGGCGGTGCCGATCCCCTGTCTTCGCAGTGAGGAATCAACCACCACATCTTTCACCACAACGGTGTGGACTTCGGGGTTGTCGACCATTCGTAAATAACCTGCTTGTTTCTCTTCGTGCACAGCAACCAGCAGCCCGGAGGCAAGTTGCCATTCATCTTCCAGACATTCAGCCAGACGCGGGTATGGCACCTGAATAGGTCGTGGCAGCCGGATCTCGCGGAAAGTGATTACAAACTGACCTTCATTAATATTTCTATCCATCTGCCAGACATAGTTTGTTTTACAAGAATGATCCAAATTAATCAATTCATGAATATCTGGTGACACTGCAGGCCGAATTTCAATTTGGGGCATTATTTCATCTCCTTAAATTATTCTTCTTCCGTTACGACAACCCGGACAGATACTATGCAAGCCGGAAACTCAACATTTTTGTTATCCAAAACCACCAAACGAAGGAGATAATCACCGGGAATTAATTGAGTCGTATTCCATGCGCCAATATTTTCTTCCACTTTTGGTTCATTACCTCCCCCGATCGTCTTCCAAATAGAGTTTCCTGGTTCTGTATACTCATATTTGTAAAAGCCGAAATCAGGGATATTCACTGTGCCCTCAAATTGGACAACATCTTTAATTTCACTTCCATTCTGAGGATAAATCCACTCAAGCTGGCCGGCAACACAGCCATCCTGCGAGATCGTTGCCGTTGGTGCTACCAGTACAGGTGTAAGTGTTTGCCCTGTTGAGGCAGCTATGGTTCGGGTAGGGGTTGCTAATAAATCGATTGTAGGGGTTGCTAAACTGGCCATATCAGGCATTGTACTCGCAGAAAACGTCACTAGAAAGAATTCGGAAAGGGCTAACAACAAGATCAGGACCAAAAAGGTGAGGTTCATTCCAAATTTTCTTTGGGCTATTTCTCTCTCCAACCCAAAGGCTGCATCACGCCACTGACCAATTGCGGAAAACAATTTTACAATAAGGTAAAGACTGATACCGCCTAACCCAATATAAAACCAGATCTCTATTTGGGCTAAAAAGAGGATGATATCTTTCATATTGCAAACTTCATGCCGATTTTAGAGAGATACCAGTAATCCGCGAATTATCGTTGTAAGCTTGGGAACCAGAATATTACCAGCTTCTAACACTTCCTCATGTGTGGTGATTGTGCTACCATCCAGATTGGCTTTATTACTGATCCCAGAGATCCCCAAAACTTGTGTACCCCCATGTCGGGCGACGATCACTTCCGGAACAGTTGACATTCCAACAGCATCGGCACCAATAGTCCGCATAAATCGTAAGTCTGCCGGTGTTTCGAAGGAAGGACCGGAAAGTGCCACGTAGACACCTGAATAGGTTTTAATGTGATTTTCGGCCGCCACCTTTTGCGCCTGGCTGATTAATTTTCGGCTATACGCCTGACTCATATCCGGAAAACGCGGTCCGAGTTCATCCAGGTTGGGGCCTCGTAATGGATTGTTACCGGTCATTGAAAGCAAAGCAATATGGTCAGAAATAAACATAACATCGCCAGGCACATAATCCGGGTTAATTGCCCCGGCTGCATTGGTTACGAATAAGGTTTCAACGCCCAGACGTTGCATCACACGCACCGGCAAGCCCACTTCAGCCATGCTCACACCTTCATAAAAATGGGTGCGGCCTTGCATTACAATAACATTTTTCCCCTCCAGGGTGCCTACCACAAGTTTCCCGGCATGGCCGTGTACGGTGGGTACCGGCCAGTAAGGAAGTTTTTCATAGTTTATATGGTCTCCATTCTCAACCGAATCTGCCAGAGATCCCAATCCGGAACCTAATATCATTCCGATTTTTGGCTTATGGTTGGTAAGGGAACGAACAGCAGCGGCGACTTCGTCAATCTCCGCCAGTGTGAAAAAGTCTTTCATTTTGCCTCCAGTTCGTCTCTAAATTGTGAGGGTCGGGAAATTACGTAATCTCAGAAAACGATCCACAAATCCCCGTATTCGGATCAAGCGGTACGAGTTGTTTGCGGTAATAATAAAAATTATATCAGAGAAACATTGCGGTTCAGGCGCATTCTGCGCCATGGGTGATTAACCAGGTCTGCGATTGTTTATCAATACTTTTTTAAAAGCTTGGATAGTTGTTTTAATATCTTCATCTGAAATTCCCAGATGCGTCACCAGGCGCATGGTATGTGCATGGCTGATGCCTACCTTAACCTCTTCAGACAGCAAGACAGTTCCCAATGCATCCATATCCAGGCCTTCACCAGGTTCAA
This sequence comes from Anaerolineales bacterium, assembly GCA_038329785.1. Lineage (GTDB taxonomy): Bacteria > Chloroflexota > Anaerolineae > Anaerolineales > Anaerolineaceae > UBA6170. Next base: position 48,685 of record JBBQNI010000002.1, read on the forward strand.
TGCTGATGTAGAGCATATTTGTTTGAGGTGTGTTCATGATTAATTGAATTCCATCAATTTTTTTGAGACCTTCAGCTAAAACTATTGCCCGCCGATGATCATCGGCCAGGCGATTGACATGATTTTGCAACGCGTAAATACCGGCCGCGGCTAAAATTCCAGCCTGGCGCATACCACCGCCAAGTTGCTTTCGTAATCTACGCGCTTTCGCAATAAACTGACTGCTTCCACAAAGTACGGAACCAACCGGTGCCCCAAGTCCTTTACTCAAGCAAAACGTAATTGAATCATAGGGCGAAACCAGTTCAATCACTTCGCGATTAAGTTTAATGGCTGCGTTGAAAATACGAGCACCATCTAAATGGAGCCATAAATTATTTGACCGGGCTAATGCCTGAACAGCTTGTACGTATTCCATTGCCAAAGCCACACCCCCACAGCGGTTGTGGGTGTTCTCCAGGACAATCATGCGGGTTTGGGGTTCGTGGATATCCTCTCCGCGAATCGCACCCCGGATATGATCCAATTTTAGGGTGCCATCCGGCTGATTGGGTAATGTGTGTGCAAATATTCCCCCCAATGCAGAGATACCACCCGCCTCATATAAAAAGGTATGGGACATATTCCCCATGATAACTTCGTCACCACGCTGGCAGACAGCCAGAACTGCAATCAGGTTCCCCATTGTTCCGGATGGGATAAATAAACCTTCTTCTTTTCCCATCAGACCGGCAGATATCGCTTCCAGTTGATTAATGCTAGGGTCTTCCTGATAGACATCGTCACCAACTTCTGCCCGGCGCATTAATTCACGCATTTCTTCTGTTGGCAAGGTGACAGTATCGGAGCGTAGATCAATCATGCAATTCAATCTCCTTACTTAGTGACTTTTAAGCTGCTTCAAAGCGTCAGACATGTCTTCCGGAATTGGCGCTTCAAATGTTCGTGGAGAATCTTCACCAGGCAACACAATTTCAATTTTATATGCGTGCAGCATGTGCCGCTCAACATCAAGGGTCACGCTACGATGGCCATAAATCCGGTCACCAGTAATTGGGCATTCTAAAAATGCCAGGTGCAGCCGAATTTGATGTGTACGACCGGTAAGTGGTTGAGCTTCGATGACTGAATGATGTTTATATGATTCGATGACGCGATATTGTGTGACAGCCTCTCGACCCTTTTGCGCAGAAACGATTGCCATTTTCTTGCGATGGGATGGATCGCGCCCAATAGGGGCTTCAATTCGCCCGACAGGGGTGGGAGGGGCACCATCGGCAATCGCCAGGTAGGTTTTTTTAACCGTTCGATTGCGAAATTGATCCTGCAAATAGTGGTGCGTTTTGTCATTCTTCGCCATTAAAATCAAACCGGACGTGTCTTTATCTAGACGGTGAACCACCCCGGGCCGGCGTTCACCCCCGACCCCTTCCATGGCAGGTGCATGAGCCAGGGCTGCATGAACCAGGGTGCCACTATTATGACCGGCAGCCGGATGGACGACCATGCCTGCTTTTTTATTAATGATCATGAGATCATCATTCTCGAAGATGACATCCAGTTCAATATTTTCCGGGATTAATGCTGATTCAACTATTTCAGGAATATTAACTGTAATTTCCATTCCATTTTCAAGAACAAAGCCATTTTTGGAAACCACCTCTTCATTCACCCTGACAGCACCGTTCTTAATTAAAGACTGTAGGCGCGAACGTGATAAGGGAGGTACCCTGGAAACCAAAAATTTATCCAATCGTTTTTCATCAGATTCTGTACAAAAGAACTTATTTAGACCTATCAAGAATGCGCCTCTTCCGAAGTAATACCACTCTTTTCACGCTCAAGTTCCGTGCCCGCAAAATTGGCAGCGGGTTGAGAAATCAAGCGTTTTTCTGCACGTTCTTGCAACCAGACGCCCAGGATCAGAACGACCACACCAATGGTAATACTGGCATCGGCAACATTGAAAACGGCAAAATTACCGACAGAGATAAAATCTGTCACATGCCCAATCGTCAGCCGGTCAATTAAATTTCCGACTGCTCCGCCCAATTGCAAGCCCATAGCGATACGCAAGGACCAATCCGCCCTGGGAACACGGGGAAAATAGATGATGATCAACAGGGCTACAAATGACGAAAGGATTGTGAAGAGCCAGCCCATGTTTTGAAACATGCCAAAGGCTACACCTGTATTAGGAATGTGGATGATACGGGCATATGGAATTATCCAATCCCAGGGCGCCCAAACTCCGCTCCACAATTCCAGATTTGTGCGAACGAGAAATTTTGTGTACTGATCCAGACCAATTACGCTGCCTGCGATCAAAAATAATAAAAGATAAGACCGAAAATATTTTTTCAAAGAATCCTCACCTGTACTTGGATGGCTAAATTTTACCGTATTTTCGGATATTTCCCGAGAAGGGATCGAAAAGTGGAGATAAATAGAAACCGGAGAATAGAAAATCAGGCGATTTAGACTTCTCCTGATTAACTATCCTCCGTGCAAATTGCTATCGAAATACCCTTAAACTCTCGAGACGCCCAGAGTTACGGTTTCTCCATCAAATTCGCTGCTGATCGACACCATCTCTGCCGATGGGGTATCTTCCACCAGCTCAACAGTCAGGGTCTCACCTTGAATGTAGTCAGAAAAATCGCGAACAGCCTCGGTTAATTTCTGGCTGGCAGTATAAACCAACCTTATCCTGTCTGCGATATCAAAATCCGCTGTTTTGCGCAGATCCTGTACCCGTCGCACGAATTCCCGTGCAAGACCTTCTTTTTCCAGCTCAGGTGTTAGATCTGTTACCAGTGCAGCCAGGTAGGCACCTTCGGAGGCTACAGAGAATCCTTCCCTGGCCATGGCACGCACTTCCACTTCATCCGGTTGAATAGAAAAAGTCTCCCCATCGATTGAAACCTCGACAGGTGCGTTTGCAAGAAACGATTTTGCTGACCCTTCCGGTTCAAGAGCCATAATAGCTGTTCGTATTTTTGGGAAAAGTGCACCATATTTCTGACCTAATTGCTTTGGCAGCGGTTTCACTTCATATGAGACTGCTTCCGTGGCCGTATCCAATACACGGACATGTTTTACATTCAATTCATCTTCAAGAATATCGGCATATTTGCCAATCACAGGACGTTCATCGGCATTGCCTACAGAGAATGCAGCTTCTGATAAAGGCTGGCGTACTTTCCTGTTTGCCCTATTGCGAGCTGCATGGCCAACCGATGCCAGCTTCATCACCAGATCCATCTCGCAGTTGAGTTCTTCGTTTATCAGGTTAGGATCATAATCCGGCCAATTTTCCAGATGAACTGAATTCCGGCCTTCGCTCACCAGATTCAAGTAGATGGCATCCGCCATAAATGGCATGGTAGGCGCAAGCAATTTGCTGATGGTCGTCAACGCCTCATATAATGTGGCATAGGCAGCATATTTATCCCCATCGGATTCGCTCTTCCAGAAGCGGCGGCGGGAGCGGCGTAAATACCAGTTGGAGAGCTGATCAACAAACCCTTCTATCGGCCGGGTTGCGCCAAGCACATCGTAGGTTTCCAGAGCTTGAGTCACATCTCGTACCAGCGTATGCAGTGAGCTGCGCAGCCAGCGATCCAATGCACTATACTCGGGCTTCGCATTCTCTGCGGGGGTCCAGCCGTCAATATTGGCATAGGTAACAAAGAATGAATAAGTATTCCACAAAGTCAGCGTAAAGTTTCGCAGGACCTCTCCTACCAGATCACTTGAGAATCGGCGCTCCTGACCTGGCGGACTGGCCGTATACAAATACCAGCGCATTGCATCGGCCCCATTTTTCTCCAATACTTCCCATGGGCGCACTACATTGCCCTTTGATTTGGACATTTTTTGGCCATCTCCGTCAAGGATCAATCCCAAACAGATTACATTTTTATAGGCAACCTGTTCATTAAGCAGTGTACTGATGGCATGCAATGAATAAAACCATCCACGCGTTTGGTCGACCGCCTCACAAATAAAATCTGCCGGGTACTGCTGCATGAATTTGTCTTGATTTTCAAATGGGTAATGCCATTGCGCGACCGGCATGGAGCCAGAATCAAACCAGACATCGATCAACTCGGGTACTCGCTTCATTTCAGCCCCGCATTGTGGGCAGGCGAGCAGCACATCATCAACATATGGTCGGTGCAGATCCAGGTCAGTCAAATCACGGCCGGATAGCTGCGAAAGTTCTGCTACAGAACCGACGCAAAGCTGGTGATCGCAGGTTATACATTTCCAGACAGGTAGTGGCGTGCCCCAGTAACGGGTACGACCTAAAGCCCAATCAACATTGTTTTCCAACCAGTTGCCAAAACGGCCTTCCTTGATATGAGCGGGATACCAGTTAATCTGGTTGTTTAATGCCACCATCTTGTCTTTATAAATCGAAGTACGTACATACCATGTTGGCCGCGCATAATAGAGCAGCGGCGAATCACAACGCCAACAGAAGGGATACGTGTGCGTGATTGTACCTTGTTTGAAAAGCAAGCCGCGATCAATCAGGTTTTGTGTGATCTGTGGGTCTGCATCCTTGACAAAAACACCTGCCCAGGGTTCCACAGCCTCGAGAAAAGCACCATCTGCTCCAACAGTCATCAAAAACGGCAGATCGTTTTCAATTGAAATGTTCATATCATCAGCGCCGAATGCAGGGGCAATGTGCACCAGGCCAGTCCCATCTTCGACTGTGACAAAATCTCCTAAAACTACGCGATGAGCAGGCTTATCCAGGGGCAAAAATTGATACAACGGTACGTATTGCATATCTTTTAATTCAGCACCTTTGTAACGTTTGACAATTTCAACTTCTTCTTCGCCAAACACCCTGGGTAGCAGCGCTTCGGCCAGAATCAAAAATTCTTGGTGGTCATCATGTAATGTTCTGGCGACCTTGACATAATCGAGGTCTTCCCCGGCGGCAATGGCTACATTCGCCGGCAGGGTCCAGGGTGTCGTCGTCCATACCAGGAAGGAGGTATCCTCCTGCCCTGCAAGTCGCATGCGAACATACACTGACGGATCTTCGGCATCATTGTAGCCCTGGGCAACCTCATGATCCGATAATGGCGTCCCACAGCGGGGACAATAAGGAACGACCTTGAACCCCTGGTATAAAAGGTCTTTGTCCCAGAATTGTTTGAGTATCCACCAGATTGACTCAATATACGAATTGGCATACGTGATATAGGCAGTATCAAGATCTACCCAGAAGCCGATTCGATCGGTTAACTTTTCCCATTCCTGGATATATGTAAAAGCAGATTCGCGGCAACGGGCGTTAAATTTATCGATGCCATAGTCCTCGATTTGCTGCTTGTTGGTGAAACCAAGCTGCTTTTCGACCTCAATCTCTACCGGCAAACCATGTGTATCCCAGCCACCGCGTCGGGAAACGTAATATCCCTGCATAGTTTTATAGCGCGGAAAGATGTCCTTAAATGCGCGAGCCAGCACGTGATGAACACCCGGTCTACCATTGGCTGTTGGCGGACCTTCATAAAACACATACTCCGGACCACCATTTCTCTCTTCGAGAGTCTTTTGGAATATGTCTTCTTTTTTCCAATGCTGCAGTATCTCTTCTTCCAATTCCGTCACTTTCAATTTTGCCGATACAGGCTTAAACATACTTCCTCCAGTTAAATAAAAAATTCTCATCCAGTTCAGGGACGAGAATAATTCCCGTGGTACCACCCTGCTTCTCACCAGGAGCAGCGAGCGCTTATGCAGACACAAACGACATATATCCGCGTCCCGTTAACAGTGGACGAAACCGTCTCTCCTACTTTACTTTCTTAAAGAAGTAGTTCAGTTCGAAGCTCCGGAAGGATTTTCAGCACCAGATGTAATCCCGGCTCACACCTCTCCCGGGTTCTCTGTTTACACTCCGATGGCTTACTCGTTTCCATCAACGCTTTTAAGTCTGTAATAATTTCAAATCATACCAGAAATAATTTAAAAGATCAACAAAGACTTGCCTGGTTATTCAACAATTTCATAAAAAAGAGGCAGCGGTTCAACTTTATCCTGAGAAAGAATAATCGCCTTGTTGATTCTTTCGATTGCCTGCTTAAGCTGTACCTGCAAATTAGCATATACACTGAAAAGGGGTTCACCTTCCAACACGTAGTTGCCAACTTTTTGGTGTACAACGATACCCACGGCGTGATCGACTGGATCACCCTTGCGTGCTCTACCTGCGCCAAGGTCCACAGCTGCCTCACCAACTTCGCGCGCATTCACCATTTTAATATAGCCATTCGCGTTCGAATTAATTGTCTCAACCAATCCGGCTTTTGTTAATAAATCCGGATTGTCAATTGAATCCACATCTCCACCTTGAGCAATGACCAGCTTCCTGAACATTTCCCAGGCTTTGCCACTTTTCAAGGCATCCTCCACCAATAAACGCGCATCTCCCAGGGTTTTCGCTTTCTTTCCCAGGACAATCAGATAAGCAGTAGCCGCCAGGCAATGTTCAACAAGGTCATTTGGACCGCCGCCATGCAACACATCAATCGCTTCTACCACTTCGAGCATATTACCGACAGCATTTCCCAGAGGCTGGTTCATATCCGAAAGCATACATACCGCCTTGCGGCCACTTAAAGCAGCAATGGAAACCATCAAGCGCGATAAGGTGCGGGCATCTTGCAAAGTTTGCATAAACGCCCCATTGCCAACCTTGACATCCAGAACCATTGCCTGCGCTCCGGAGGCAATTTTCTTACTCATAATTGATGAAGCGATCAAAGGTATAGACGGCACTGTTCCGGTGACATCCCGCAGTGCATAAAACTTTCCATCTGCAGGGGCCAAATTGCCGCTCTGTCCGGAAAGGACAATTCCGATATGCTTCAACTGGCTGATGAATTCGTCCGGCGAAAGGTCAACACGATAGCCAGGAATTGATTCCAGCTTGTCCAGAGTACCCCCACTGAAGCCGAGGCCTCTGCCGGACATTTTACCAAATGGTAAACCGCACGCAGCCACTAATGGTGCTACGATTAGCGAGGTCTTATCCCCAACTCCGCCGGTTGAATGTTTATCAAGGCTGATATCCACTACACCTGAAAGATCGAGTATCTCACCGGAATGTGCCATTGCTAAAGTCAGATCAGTGGTTTCACGATCGCTCATCCCATTCAATAATACGGCCATAGCCCAAGAAGCTGCCTGATAATCCGGTATATCGCCTGAAGTAAAACCCTTAACAAAGAATTCGATTTCATCCTTGCTTAATGCTTTGTTGTCTCTTTTATGGATGATGATATCGACAGCTTTCATTTTGATTACTCCTTGTTATTCGGCTGAATGCCGGCACAAACTTAAAAACTCGGGACGCATGTCAGTGCCGTCCCGAGTTATATCTGGTAGATTTATTGATTCTTTAAAACAATGGTTACTTTTCGGTTGGGTTCTTCACCAACGCTTTCAGTACTGACCATTTCATGATCACGCAGTTCGATGTGAATAACCCGACGCTCATTGGCTGGCATGGGTTCCAGATTTTGGCGACGTCCTGTATGGATAACCTGCTCTGCCATTCTACGCGCAAGCACTCGCAATTGACGTTCACGCCGCTCGCGATAGCCCTGTACATCAATCATTAAAGGCACCCATTCGCCCTGTTCTTTGGCGACGATAAGGCTGCTGATATATTGGAGGGCGTTCAATGTCTCACTTCGTTTTCCGATCAGGATGCTCAAGTCTTTTCCTTGAATTTCCACAATTACGAGATCACGATCCTTATCATCGCTGGGAGGAGAATGCCGGGCAACAACCGTGGCTTCGATGTGCATCTTTTCCAATAAATCGCTGACAACCTCGCGAGCCAATTTCAGAATTTGGTCCTCATCTTCGTCCGTGGCGTCTTCAACCTTTGCCGTTTCTTTCTTTGCTTCTGCCATAGGTTTTCGCGATTCACCGACAGGTCTTGGTGAATTTGCTGTTTCTTTGCCCTTGATGGTCAATCGTACACGAGCTTGGCGGCTGCCTATTCCAAACAATCCACGACTGCCAGCATCTAATATTTCCACATCCAACAAATCTGCTGAAAGGCCCAGTTGTTTTGCGCCTTGTTCGATTGCCTCTTCAACTGATGGAGCGATGAATTCTTGAGTAATTTTTTCTTGTGCCATATCTTTACCTCTTTCCCCTACTTTTTCTTTGATTTTACAGGTAATGCCTTCACAGGCACCGGCTTTCTACCAGGTATGAGATTCCGCCAGTTTACCTTACCTAACATGGCATACTGAAAAATACCTGCCAGATTTGAGACCAGAAAATATAAAGAGAGACCAGATGCCAGAGTTAAGGCCAGATAACCCATAAAAAATGGCATATAGAGATTCATCATATTGCTCATCATCGCAGTCTGATCTTTGGGATTGGATGACTGCGGTTGAATCAGTTTTGATTGAACATAGGTGGAGATTACAACCACGATAGCTAATACCGGAATACCAAAAGAGAGAAATGGTAGGTTTAGTCGTTCAGGCTGCCCCAGATCCATCCATAAAAACTTGTTGTTGAGCGGAATTAACGTACTGACATCCAACAGCGCGGGATAGACCCTGCGGGAAAGATTGAGAACTTCCACCGGGGTGGCGGCCAGCGCCGCAATAACACTTTGATATAGAGCAATGATGATTGGAAATTGGATCAAGGTTGGTAAACAGGATGCAAAAGGACTGGTACCTTTTTCTTTGTAATAATTCATTTGCTCCTGAGCCAATTTTTCCTTATCGTTCTTATACTTTTCTTGAATTTTTTTCCAATCTTCATCTTGTTGCATTTCTTGCATTGCCTGAGCGCCTTTAATCTGTTTGGCCATCAAGGGATGGGTCACCAAACGAATTAAGATTGTGAAAAGAATGATGGCAATGCCAAAATTGTTCCAAAAAATGTCATAAATAAACAATAAGACATTAATAAAGGGGGTAACGATCAGAGTATCCCACATTTTATTTTCCTGCCTTTACTTCGCCGGGATGAATGGCGGCCATGTTTCAGAACCTTCAAAACTAAAGGTTCGAATGACTGCATCACCCTGAACAATACCTAAAATAAGTTGACCATCTACAACAACCGGTCCCGTATAAAGTTTCCCATCCACCTGGCGATTCCAGAGCAGATTGCCATCAAAATCCAACGCCAGTAACTTTCCATTTTCGCCCGCAAAAACTATACCTGCAGGCATGATGGCAGGCGCACCGGATACCATTTCACCCATTGTGTAATCCCAGATAGGTTTACCATCTTCGGTGGAAACGGCATAAATTTTGCCAGAAAAATCGCCATAGAATACCTTGCCCTCATGAATGGCAGGTTGGCTCCACAAGCCGTCGCTGGCCATATTCTGCCAGACAATCTTGCCATCAGTTTTTCGTACTGCAACCACTTCATTCGCCATGGTAGCGACATACAGGTTATCTTCATCCATCGCAGGAGAGTAGACAATCGCGCCGCCCAGTTCTGTCTGCCAGATTTTCTTACCGCTTTTTAATTCCAGCGCGTATAAAGAATGATCCATGGAAGAAAGATACACATTTCCATTTTCAGCCAGAGGGGCAGACCAAAGTGGTTCACCAGTTTCGAAACTCCAGACCAGATTGCCGCTCAAATTGAGAGCATACAAATTGTGATCTGCATTGGGTGCCAAGATCAAATTATCGCTGATTGTCGCACCGCCAATGTAACGATTCTTGGCGCCGGTGAACTCCCAATTTTTCGATCCCGAATCGGCATTAAAGGAATAGAAGGTGTTTTTGTAATCACCAACGTAAATGTTATTATCCAGTACCGCGGGTGGAGCAAAAAAGGTTCTGGCTGCCTCTATTTTTTCAGGATAGCGCCAATTCAAGCTGCCATCCTTCAAACGTAGAGAGTAAATCCGGTTTGCATAGGCTGCAAAGACGGTGTCATCATTGCCTGAAATCCCCGGCCAGCTGCTGGCAGCCATCGAGCCAGTGCAAGAAGATAAGACCAGGGTCAGGGCAATAAACAAGAATATTAAAATAAATTTATTATTTTTCATTGAACCCATCAATTAATAGTTCTAAAGTAGCGAAGAAACCAAACCGGTTATTTAGGAACCGGATCATACCCTCCCGGGTTGAAAGGATTGCAGCGCAAGACTCGCCAGATTGCCATTATCAAACCTTTAAAAGCGCCATGTTTGTAAATCGCTTGATAACCGTAATGGGAACAACTGGGATAAAAACGGCAGGTATTGGCAGGTAATGATGGCGAAACAACTTTTTGGTATAAGCGAATGAAAAGTAATAAAACCCAACGCGGAAAATTGCGCAGGTTAAATGACAGTGAAGTTAATGCTGGTTCGTGGGGATATTCGCTGTGATCATCCATTACTTGATCCATTTTCATTCGGTAAAAGTCCCGCTCGTTTCAGCAATTGTTTCTCGGCAGATACCAATTCTGTGTAAGTTGCTTCTGTTATCGGTTTTCTAGCCAGAAACACCAGATCCCAACCAATTTGAAGCTGGGGGATTATCCCATTCAAGCTGGCTCGCATCCGGCGTTTCGCACGATTACGTATGACTGCATTCCCTACTGTCCGTCCCGCTGATATTCCTATTCGAAGATTAGGATCAGGGTTTGGCGCTTTGATCAAAATCATTATCGGGTGTGCGAATGATGTACCTTTTTGTTTTACCCGTTGAAAATCATTTGACCGTGTTAAACGATACTTGCGATTCAACATTCATCCTGTTTTATGGGAGAATATTTAAGAGGTTTCCAACAATACAAGAAAAATGGGTAGGAACTACCACTGAATTTTCTTGACGTGCGGGAGTTTCACCGCTAACGAAATTCGCCCGCGTAAGCGTCGTCGTTTCAAGACGCTTTTCCCTCCACGGGTTGACATTCGTGCCCGAAAACCATGTACACGGATGCGATGTTTCTTCTTCGGTTGATATGTCCGTTTGGGCATCTCTTCTTCCTTTCGTATTGAAATTTTTTTACATTTTGAAAAGTGACAAGCGATTATTATACCGCAACGAATATCTGCGGTCAAATAATTCGCACTTTGCTGACAATATTTATACATGGAAAGGGCATCAGCCCTGACTACGCGCTATACTGTCTTCAAACAATGCAATTCTATCAGATTTTCTTCAAAATTTAGGCACATTCAGAAAGGCGAGGTGTTTTTGAAAGACCCTATCCACATTTCAAATAAAGTTGCCATAGTCGGTGTGGGCAACGTTGGTGCGACACTCGCGTACGGGTTGCTGCTTTCAGGGCTGGCGACCGAGATCGTGCTGATCGATCAAAACACCCATAAAGCGGAAGGCGAAGCGATGGACCTGACCCATGCAGTTCCATTGGCAAAACCAACTCGCATATATGCCGGAACATACCAGAATTGTAAAGACGCCGCAATAACCATCATTACCGCCGGGGCAGCCCAAAAACCTGGCGAAACCCGCATTGACCTGGCTGCAAAGAACACAAAAATCTTTCAGAGCATTACCGAAGAAATTGTAAAGCACAATCCTGATGGTTTGATTCTAATAGCGACTAACCCGGTTGATGTGCTAACCTACGCATCGATCAAATTTTCCGGACTCCCTCCAAATCGAGTTTTTGGATCTGGAACAATTCTGGACACAGCCCGTTTTCGCTACCTTCTCAGCCAAAGATTCGATGTTGACCCGCGTAGCGTCCATGCGTACATCATTGGTGAACACGGAGATAGCGAAGTGCCGGTCTGGTCGCTGGCGAACATTGCAGGTATGCAATTGGATGATTATTGCGAGGAAAACCGGATGGGTTGCAAGAGTGAGGAACTGGATGAAATTTTTCAAAAGACACGCGATGCGGCGTATCAAATCATTGAACGCAAAGGTGCCACATTCTACGCCATTGGTACTGGCTTGATGCGTATCGTCGAGGCGATCTTGCGCGATCAAAGCACAGTCCTTTCGGTCTCAAGTTTGATTGATGACTATTATGGCATCACCAATGTTTGCTATTCACTTCCAACCGTCATCGATCGTGGTGGTGTTGAGCGTGTCATTCGACTGAAACTTTCGGATATGGAGCGAGAAGGTTTGGAAAAATCCGCCAGGGTTTTGCAGATGACCATCCACGAGCTGGGACTGGATAGTCTCTAGCTGTTGGTCTACCGGATTTCTCCGAAAAGCATTTCCCCTTGAAAGCGCTTGATAAGCACAGAGTCAATTTGATTCCAACGATCCTCAAGATTGTAAGCACTTACCCTTAAGTAATTTTCACTCAGGCCTTCCATCAGATATCTGCCATTAGCCTGAGGCGTTCCTGACTCCCACAGAACAGGAACTCGCCGGTTGAGGAATTCTTTTTGGTATTGGTAGCCCAACTCCGCGAACAAGGCGCGCAGCTCCGCAGATCTCCGTTTGCGGATAGAGCCGTGCACCTGATTTTCAAATTTAGCAGCGGCGGTTCCTTTCCGAGCCGAAAAAGTAAAAACATGGCCAGCGGTGAATTCCATCTGACGCACAAAATCCATTGTTTGCCCGAAATCCTCCTCACTCTCACCAGGAAACCCTACTATCATATCCGTCGTAATAGCCATTTCTGAATTCACTGTCCTGGCCATTTCCACAATTCGACTGAACTCATTTTGAGAGGTTTTCCTCGCCATCCGTCTTAGAACCATGTCTGACCCGGATTGCAAGGGAAGGTGCAGGTGATTGCACAGGCGGGAGTCTTGCCAGAGGTTAAAAAATTGATCATCAAGATCCCAGGGCTCTAATGATGACAGCCTCAGGCGTGGAACATCCGTCTCATACAAAATTTGTGTAATTAAATCCCCTAAATGGAGCGGATGATTAAAATCTTTTCCCCATGAACCGAGATGTACCCCGCTCAGCACTACTTCTTTTACACCACCGGTAATTGCCCTCTGGATATCGGTCAATATTTTTCCCAGCGGCTCACTGACTCCTTTACCTCGTGCAATTTTCGTTACACAGAAAGTACAAAAATTGTCACAGCCATCTTGAACTTTGATAAAAGCTCGCGTGCGCTTATGGTCACCTGGTAATAGAAGGCGGGCAAGCGGTTCCGCATCAAAAATCTGTGGTGAAATGTGCAAAAGGTCACTGACCAAATTAGATTTTCTGTCATTGCCAATCACATTTTCCATACCGGCCAGCATCTGAGCAGCAGCTGGTTCCAGGGTTGCCCAACACCCGGTTACCACAACCTGGGTATGGCCATTTTTCGCTGCCTGACGAATTTTCTGGCGAGAATCCGATGCTGCTGCGGCCGTGACCGCACAGGTGTTGATTACAACCAGATCAGCAAGCTCAGAGGTAGGCACGATCTCATGCCCAGCCTGCCGGAACTGAGCTGCCATTATTTCTATCTCGCTCTGGTTTAAGCGACAACCGATTGTATCCAGATAAACATTCATACCAATAATTTCACTAAGTTAAGGCTGAAATACTACCAAATTATCAAAGAGTATATCTACTCCAATTTCATTGTAACTGACTGCAATAAATCCAACATCACCGCGCGCAAAATTAGCGTCCTGAACCTGAAATGCGACTTGCCCATTAATCGCAAGCGACAACTGGTCTGCTCTGCATTCAGCTGTAATTTGATTGAGCGAAACACCCTGTGCGATTGCGGAAGAGAATTGCAGGGAGTCATTATTCAACAATTTAAATTGGCCGTCAAGCACTCGCAAAATACCAGCATAGCCATCACTGCTGACCAGAAAGGCATAAAAATTTTGATCATCCACCATACGGCAGACCACGCCAAAACTATTATTATTAGGGCCGGCTACCTTGATCGCATCCGCTTGGATTTTAACATCTTCAAATTTGTAACCCGGCCGGGACCAAAAAACTTGATCAGACTCGTTGATCAAGAAATGCAACCCACCTGCCTGATAGATAACCATGGCATTAGGTTCATTCCAGGTTTTCCATTCATTCGCAGTGGTTGAAAAATCATCCGAGAAGAGTACGCTACCGGAAATTGGTGCCGGAGTTGGATTGATGAAGTATTTTTGCACAGACGCACAGCCTGAAATAAAAATCAGGAGGCAGATTGCAATCAAGACTTTGAAAGTTAATCGCATAATCGGGTCATATTCTCCAACGGTTTGATTCTAGCACAATCCGTTAATTCCCCTCTCCCATCCGCGTCAATAAATCATCGGCTGCCTGTACCAACGCATCATTTTGGGCATATTCAATGGCATTCTTCAAATAAAAATAAGACAGGTTGTTTTCCCCCTGGAGAAAATAAAGCTGCCCAAGGTGAAACTGAATCAGCGCAGAATAAGGTTGTATTTTGCTGGCTTTAATAAGAAACCGTTCGGCACTTTGATAATTTTCCATTCGTATTTGAATCTGTCCCATCAAATCATTGACTTCTGCATCATCTGGCGCGATGAGAAGTGCCTGGCGAGCTGCTTCCAACCCCTCTGTCTCAACCAGAAAATTGTAGTCAAGAGTAAAACTGATTAACACTTTCCAAAAAAAGACATCTTGCGGGGAAAGCTGAATGGCTTCCTGTAATCTTTTCAGTCCGCTCTGCGGGTCACCTGATTGGGCGATGGTCTTCCCCATTTCATATTGCCAGAAAGCCTGTTCAGGTTCCAGTTTAAATAATTCTTCATAAATCTTGAGACTGCGTTTGAATTCGTTTTGACTGCGCCAATAACTGGCTAAATATGCCCGAACCAGGATAGAATCCGGATTCAACTCACTCGCCGTTTCAAGCGCCGGCAGCCCATTTTCGCCAAGATAGGTATAGGCATTGCCCAGGAATGCCCAGGCTTCTGCATAAGAGGGATTGATTTCTGTAGCTTCTTCGAAGGCAAAACTGGCAATCAACCATTCACCCTCATTCGCAATGAATTTACCTGCCAACACCAACCGGTATGCGTCGTTATCCTGGATCGCCAGTTCTTGTAAGCCAGTGATCAACCGGTCGATACTTTCTTTTCGCATCGTTAATTCCTGGGCTGCTTGATAGAGCGTACGGGAAACGGACTTCGGCTCAAAGATCATTTGATATAAAGCCAGGCGATATTGAACCTGTCCATCCAAAGGATCAAGCTCCGCCCAACGCTGCATGGTGATAAATGCCCCCTGCCGGTCTCGATTGCTTTCCTGATTCGCAAGCAGAACAGGCAGGTCTTCTGAACGCAGATCCGACCGACCGGCAATTTCTTGCCAGGTTTGTGCAGCCAGACTGCTTTGCATATTTTGGTGATAGGAATTCGCAAGCATAAACTGTTGGGAAACGGTCAGTGTGCTATTTTGCGCCATGATAGAAAGCGATTCGATCGCTCCAACAAAATCGCCATTTTCGTATTGAAGCTGTGCCAATTGTTCGCGGATGTCTGCATGCCAGGGTTGCTGCTTCAGAAGAATCTGATATCTATTCATTAACAAAGCAGGGTTTTCATGTTGTTTCAATACCTGAATATCCTGCCAGTTTTTTAACAAAGATTGTGTTTGTGGGGTAAAAGCAAACAACAAAACAAAGATGAGAGGGAGAAAATTAAGAAAATAGACTTGGGTCCGCTCAATTCTGGAACTCATCCATTTATGTCCTGCAAACAAAAACACCGGTATGTTTTTGAATATGTATCGATTCATAGTTCTTTAACATATTCTGAATCTCTTCTTTAAACAATTTTAGCTGGTCATTCGTGATGAAATTTCCCCATAGCGAAATTATGTAATCCAAAAGGGGCTGCATTTCGTTGATTTCCAAAGAGTCGTGATAAAACTCGAGCTGTACATCTTTAAAGAATTTGCTCAGGGTTTCTTCTCCGTTTTCCAGATTGAAATTGCGGGTAACATTCAGGGTTTTAATCAGGTTCGGAGCAATTCTCTCCACCAATTCGTTCAGCTCTTTCATGTGGTCAATCCCATTGGTGGCAGCCATAAAGATTCCGCCTGGGACCAAAACCCTTCCAATCTCGGCAAATGCACGCGGAAGATCAGGGACGTGATAGAGCATATGATTGGCAATCACCAGGTCAAATTGAGCATTTGGATATGGCAGTGCTTGAATTTCTGAGACAGCAAAGCAAAAATTGTGAACAGGTAATCCTGCCATATTGGCGGATTTAATCATCCCGAAAGAGAAATCATTTAACAAAATTTGCTCGTTGGCAAGGTTAGCTGTTTTAAATTCTCGCCACATGCTGGCATGTCCAGCTCCCACCTCTAGAATTCGTTGAGCATTAATATTTTGGACCCTCTCCAGAATCCAGAAATTCCATTCAATTGGATTGGTACTGAATTGCTGATGAATGCGGATGCGAGCGGCCAGGTTATTGCTATTTTTGTATTGAATATTTCTTAAAAAATCGGAGTCGTTACGCAAATTCATCAAATATCCTTTCCCGGACTGATTAATTTAATAATTCCGGTTGAATTGTGATTACAGCCAATCCAAGCAATTCTGATACCGTTTGACGCCAACCGCGCAGTGATAAAAACCAGCTGGCCGGGTGATACCATGAATCCTGAACACCGCTTGCCAGGATTTTGATTCCATCCTCTGCTGCTATTTTTCGAAAGATTATCTTGGCTCTGCGCACATGGTATGGTCCTGTGACAACCAATAACGATGATAGATTTCGCTGCCGGGAAACAAGCATGACCGCATGCGCTTCTTCAATCGTGTTGGCAGCCATACCCTCTGAAAACAAGATTGAATCAGCTGCAACCCCTTCAGTCATGGCGATGCGCATTAACTTCTGGCTGTACGTCCTGCCTTCGCCAATGTCCTCGGTGTCCGTCTTGGTGATAATCAGGTAGGAGGCATATCCGGCTTTGAATAAACGGGCTGCTTCACGTACCCGCTCACCCTCATCGCCGCTGAGAACTACAATTGCATCTACTTTCTCAATTCTATCGCCTGCATTCAGGAATAAACCGGTTGTAATCATCCCACCCAACAGACAAAGAAATGCAGCAGCACCAATAACCAAAATGAGTAGAAATACGCTGGCCTTCTTTTTAACGACTGGCATCATTGGCTGGCAATCCTATCTCAACCCTTATACCGATCCACTGCGTTTTTCATGCGCTGGAGTCCTTCCAGCAGAGTAGCCTGTGGGCAGCCAAAGTTGAGGCGCACAAAACCCTCACCCCCGCGCCCAAAGGTTGCTCCATCGTTTAATGCAACTTTGCTCTGCTCGAGGAAAAATTTATATGGACTTCCGGGTAAATTCAACTTCCTGCAATCCAGCCAGGCCAGATAGGTTGCTTCAACCGGCGTTACTCTGATTTCAGGAATGTTGGTTGAAAGAAAATCCATCAGAAACTCCCGATTACCCGCCAGATAAGTTAATAATTGTTCAAGCCACTCCTGGCCATGTTGGTAGGCAGCCAGAGCAGCCTGGTAACCCATTAAATTAACGCCCGCCATCATTCCCCGTTGGGCAGACTGAATCTTCTCTTTGAATTTTGCATTCTGGACAATAGCAAAAGAGCATTCCAAACCAGCAATATTAAAGGTCTTGCTTGGGGCCATTAAAGTAACCGTATTTTGTGCAATAGCAGGGCTCAAGCTCGCAATGGGAATGTGCTTATGTCCGGAGAAGATCAAATCGCAATGGATTTCATCCGAACAGATCGGAATGTCGTGTTCCAGGCAGATTTCAGCCATAGCCAGCAATTCGTCGCGTGTAAAAGCACGCCCAAGCGGGTTATGCGGATTACACAACAAAAACATGGCTGTAGCCGGTGTAATTGCCTGTCGGAAACTATCCAGGTCGACCACATAATTCCCTGAGGAATCCAATAAAAACCCCGCCTCCTGTCTGAATGCGCCTGCATGCAAGGGTGCCGGTAGAAACGGGTGATATACAGGAACCTGCATTAAAACGCCCTCTCCTTTTTTGGCAAAGGATTGGATTACATTATTAAAAGCAACCACAACCCCAGGCAAGAAAATGATGTCCTCAAGTTGTATTTGCCATTGATAGAGTTTTTGCATTCGCTCACAAATTTCGTTCAATAATGCCGGGGGTGGAGCTGTGTATCCAAATATGCCATGACGGGCACGCTCAACGAGTGAGTCGATCACCGGCTGTGGTGAACGAAAATCCATATCCGCCACCCACATCGGCAAGACCTCTGTCCCGTAAATATCCCTTTTATAACTATTGGTGCCATTACGATCAATGATCTCATCAAAGTTGTAATTCATGTGCTTCCTCGTAAGATTGGTTGTCTGGATTATACATTTTCGTTTCACACCTGTCGAATTTATTCAACAAGTTGCCATTGTCTTGTGATGTAGAACGTTTGATTGAGGGCAGCTTCTTAGAAATATATTGATTGGCTGAAACGGCATCTTGAAGATAAGGCTAATCAAAAAACAAACAAAATAAGACGAGTGTCGCTATAATTAGGCAATATTTACTCTTTAGAAAAGAACTTACCATGAATAACTTACCACAAATCAGTCTATTAACCTCTCCTGATTGGAAGGAGTATGCCCTTCTTGATTCAGGCGATGGTCGCAAACTGGAAAAATTCGGTCAATACCTGCTCATCCGTCCGGAGGCAGAAGCAATCTGGAAGCCTTCTCAACCGCCGGCAATTTGGTTGAAGGCGGATGCTGAATTTATTCCCACTCCGGAGAAAAATGGCGGTCACTGGGTCACCAGGCAGAAAATAGCAGAACGCTGGCCGCTGACCTATAAAGGTTTACAATGCTGGCTGCAAACCACAGCTTCGCGGCACGTCGGCGTGTTTCCGGAGCAGGCTGAGCAGTGGGATTGGATCGCTGAACAGGTAAAAATGGCACCAAAAAAAGCGCGTGTTTTAAATTTGTTCGGTTACACAGGTATGGCTACTCTTGCGGCAGCTCAGGCAGGCGCTGAGGTAACCCATGTGGATGCCTCACAAAAAACTATCCTGTGGGGTAAAGAAAATCAAAATCTCTCTAACTTGCAGAATCTGCCAATTCGCTGGCTGGTAGATGATGCCTTCAAATTCGTTTTACGAGAACAGCGTCGCGGCAGTCAATACGATGGCATAATAATGGACCCGCCCAAGTTTGGTCGCGGACCCAAAGGGGAGGTTTGGGAATTTTATAAAATCCTGCCTGATCTGCTGACCACTTGCGCCCAAATTTTAAGTCCGCAGCCACAATTCATATTGCTGACTGCTTATGCCGTCAAAGCATCCGCCCTGACACTCTTTTACGCGGTTGAAGAGACAATGAGCAAACATAAGGGAACCACCACCATCGGTGAGGTGCTTTTACAGGAACAATCGAAACAACACGCCATTTCGATGGCGATCTACGCGCGCTGGTCGCGAAAAAAATGAGTGAGGAGAACCGCATGACAGAACAACCACATTTTGCAATTATTGGGGCAGGCGCAATGGGCGAAGCCATCCTGGCTGGCCTGATTCGTCAGAACCTGACCAGCCGCGAGTTTATTCAAGCGTCCGAGCCGCGCAAGGAACGCCGCGATGAACTGGATGAACGCTATGGTATCCAATCAACAGAAGATAACCTGGCGGCTGTTAAAGATACGGATGTGGTGGTACTGGCCGTCAAGCCTCAGAAACTGGACAAAATCCTCAGCGATCTCAAGGGTCAGATTCCCAGCGGGGCAGTCGTGATCAGCATCATTGCCGGAGCTTCGCTCGAGAAACTGACCGCCGGACTGGCCCACCAGGCTGTCATCCGTACCATGCCAAATACACCTGGCCAGATCGGTAAGGGCATTACGGTCTGGTTCCCTGCCGGCGCTGTCAACGATATGCAACTGGAAAATGCGGAGATGATGTTGAGGGCACTCGGAGAGAATATCCGCGTGGATGAAGAATACTATCTCGATATGGCCACCGCCCTCTCTGGCACCGGCCCAATGTATGTCTTTCTCTTTATGGAAGCCATGATGGATGCCGGCGTGCACCTGGGATTTTCCCGCCATGTGTCTGAAAAACTGGTGATTGAAACCATCCGTGGGTCGGTTGATTATTACGAAGCCCAGGATGTGCATGTAGCCGACCTGCGCAATAAGGTCACTTCCCCGGGTGGCACCTCGGCGGCAGCCCTCTATTATCTCGAAAAAGCCGGCTTCCGCACCGCCATCTCTCGTGCAGTCTGGGCGGCATACGAAAGGTCGCAACTGCTGGGGCAGGGTAAACTGGAACAACATCCCGAAAAGAATAATGACAATCAAATTTCATAGGATTAGGTTATCACAGGGACAATTACTTGCTTGAAAAGATAACCACATTACAGAGGAGAAAAGCATGAATTACCGAAGATTGGGAAAAAGCGGTGTGAAAGTTTCAACAGTCGGGTTGGGTACCAACCGCTTTGGCGCACCAAACGTCGACCAGGCTGTTGTGGATGATATGATCGCCGCTGCAATTGAGCTGGGGATCAATCACCTTGATACCGCCAATATCTACCAGGATGGGCGCTCTGAGACGATGCTGGGAAAAGCCCTGAAAGGGAAATGGGATAATTTTTTTCTGGCCACCAAATTCAGCCACCCAACCGGAGATGGCCCAAATAACGGTGGAACCTCACGGTATCATATCCTGAATGCAGTAGAAGACAGTTTGCGACGTTTACAGCATGACCATATTGATTTGTACTATGTCCATCGCTGGGATACAGAAACACCTGTCGAAGAAACAATCAACACCTTGAATGATCTGGTTCACAGTGGAAAGGTACGCTACATCGCTGCCTCCAACTTTGCCGCCTGGCAGTTGGCTCGCGCCGATCTGTTGGCTGAAATGCACAACTGGGAGCCATTTGTGGCCATCCAGGAGCATTACCATCTGCTGGAACGTAAAGTAGAACAGGAAATCGTCCCGCTCTGCCAGGCGATTAATATCGCCATTATTCCTTATTTTCCTCTGGCAGGCGGCTTCCTGACCGGTAAATACCAGCCTGACCAGCCCATCCCGGCCGGCTCGCGCGGCGAAAATAGTCCCTATGTCCAGAAATATTTATC
Organism: Anaerolineales bacterium; assembly: GCA_038329785.1. Taxonomy (GTDB): domain Bacteria; phylum Chloroflexota; class Anaerolineae; order Anaerolineales; family Anaerolineaceae; genus UBA6170. Next base: position 69,713 of record JBBQNI010000002.1, read on the forward strand.
CCATGAGAATTTTGCCATACTTGGCAAATTAACCGATTGGGCCAAAGATCATGGTCACGAGGTGAACGAACTCGCTATCGCCTGGCTGCTGGCTCAGCCGCAGGTAGCCTCAGTCATCTCAGGCGCCACGCGCGTGGAACACGTACAGGCAAATGCGAGAGCGGCAGAATGGGAGTTGAGTAAGGCTGAAGAGCAAGAAGTGCGGGAATTATTGGGAGATTAAATATATTCGAGACAAATGTGTGCGTTTTTGTCTGCTTACATTTCATTATCTGTGATCTCGGTGCTCTCGGTGGTGATTAATGCTTTATGTGCCCTAAAGCGCCGAATATCCTTCGTGGTCATTTTTTTATTGTTGGGCACGTCGCAAATAGTGGTCTTGGTTCACTATGTAACCACGCACTATCGGATGCAGGTGAACCAAGCCTTGCCTAACCTACATTTTTTCTCTGGGATCTCTATGCGCTCGGTGGTGTTCTCAGGTTTTATTCGCGAAATTCGCGGAATCTCGTGCACAGAAGGGGTACTCATGGTCATTACTTTCGTAAAAAGAGCAGAAACCCGATTTTCATAGAGCAACAGGTTTTTTTCCCATACTTATCGTGATAAGAAATTCACTGTTCATTCGATCTCAAAAAAATCGGGTTTCGGGTGAAAGGTCCCCCTTACTCCCCATACTCCGACCGGACGGCGGCCAGCTCCCCGTCGTAGGTGACGGCCACATCCAATTCCCATAGGTCAGCCCCCAGGTCGTATCCTTTTTGGGCGGCCACCAGATCCATAGACCTCACAAGCCGCGTTTTTAATTTATATTTCTATCCTTTTTAAGTCAGTATTTGCAACTCCTTCTATAACTTTACCATCATAATTAAATCTAGATCCATGACATGGGCAATCAAAACTTCTTTCAGCATTGTTATATTCTAGTTCACACCCTAAATGAGTACAAGTACTATCTGATAAAAAAAGTTCTCCAGAAGCATCTTTATAGGCAGCAACTCTTTTACCGTCATACTTTATAATTCCACCTTCATCATTTTTAATATCATTTAAATCGATCTCATCTGGAAGGACTTTCCCTTTTATAAGTTCTTTTGCCACGTTAAAATTCGCTTTTATAAAGCTGCCTATATTACTTTTTACTTCACCTCTTGATGGATTGTAAAGTTCTTCATACTTAGAATGAGTACCATTTATTAAATCTGTAATCAGGATACTGGAGAAACTTCCCTTACTCATACCCCATTTATTAAACCCAGTAGCTACAAATATATTTTCATCACTAGAAGTAAGATTTCCGATATAAGGTATATTGTCTATGGATTTATAGTCTTGTGCAGACCATCTAAACGCTGGAAAATCTACCATAAAATTCGTTCTAGCAAAATCTAATAGTCTGTTATAGCTGTCTATTTCCGAATCAGCTTGACCCACTTTGTGGCCTTGACCCCCTACTAAGAGATAATGTGTTCCATCTGTATAAGAGAACCTAAGTGAATAAGGAGATTTGGAATTAGATATCATCATATAATTATCATCGAAAGGTTCTTTGATAGCAAAAGCGAGTAAATAAGATCTCAGTGCTTCAAGTCTTGTATAATAGAATCCATTCCCATCAAAGATAGGATAGGCTGTTGCTATTACCAGTTTTTTGCATCTTATAACCTTTTCATCTTCCGTCTCTATTTTTATAAGTTCACCCTCTCTTACATGCGTTTTAGCTTCCGTATTTTTAAAGATAGAAACATCATTTTTTAATAAGTAAGATATTAAGAAATCCAAAAATTTTACCGGGTTTAGTTCAAATTGAGAATCAACTTTTAATCCTCCTGTACCTTCAAGGTTTAATGGTAAATCGTAAATTATCTCATGAGGAATGTTCAATTGTTCATAAGCTGATTTTTCCTCTAATAATTCATCAAATTGTTTTTCACTTTCTGCATAAATGATAGAAGAAGTTTCTTTAAAATCACATGAGATGTTATGCTTATCTATTAAAGACCGAACGAAATTTAAACCCTCTAATTGAGATTCGTAATATAATTTAGCTTTGTTTAAATCATAATTTTTTAATATTTCACTGTAGATTAAATCATGCTGAAAAGTAAACTTTGCTGTGGTATTTCCGCTAGCCAAATTGATCGGCTCTTGTTTGTCAATAAGCACTACTTTTAAACCGGATTCATATAATCGATAAGCTGTTGTGATTCCTGTAATTCCCGCACCTATTATACATACATCACAATTTAAATCTTCTTCTAATGTAGGGATATTACTAGAAATACCATCTTTAAGCCATAGTGATAAACTTTGCTTTTCAAATATAGTTAGATTGTCCATTTAATCTACCTCCAGATATATCTTTCAATATATGATTAACCCTTATTCTAATAGAATAATATTTTTTCCCAAATATACAAGATTAATCTTAAATTATTAATGAAACGCTACTTTAACTTAAAATTTGTATCCCTCCAATATTTCCATTTAAGTTTTTAATCATTAAATTAAAATATTTCTAGGATAGAAATGCCAACCTATTGATTTATCTACACTTCATGCTCGTGTCATCATTAAAGCACTTTCCCCACAAGCGAGATCAAACAAAAATTTTTCCATGGTAGGGCTCAATAATATTCACGATTGACTTGTTCCGCCCCAATTTGTTATATAATACATCAACCTTACACTATAAAGGGGAATTAGCATGCTCGCTCGCATCTTTTCCTGTGGCGTCATCGGTCTGGATGGCGTCATCATCGAAGTCGAAGTAGACACCAACAAAGGTTTACCTGCCATCACCATCGTCGGCCTGCCGGATGCCGCCGTTCAGGAGAGCCGGGAACGTGTGCAATCTGCTATCAAAAACAGCGGATTCTCCTACCCGCGTGCGCGTGTGACCGTCAACCTGGCACCGGCGGACGTGCGCAAAGAGGGACCGGCTTACGACCTGCCGATCGCGATCGGTATATTGGCTGCCACCAGGCAAATTAAACCCGACCTGCTGGAGAAAACTCTGGTAGTAGGAGAGCTGTCGCTGGATGGAACTTTGCGGCATGTGCGCGGTATTTTACCAATGGCGGCACTCGCTCGTCAGGAAGGCTTTCAACGTCTGGTGGTACCAGCCATGGATGCCAGCGAAGCAGCTCTCATTCCGGGGGTAGAAGTTATTGCGGTATCCTCGTTGCGGCAATTAAGCGATTGGGCGGAAGGCGATATCGAGCTGCCGGTGATTGAATCCGATTTTGGTAAAGAAAGCGAACAGTATCAGTTCCTGACTGATTTTCAGGAGATCAAAGGCCAGGAGCATGTCAAACGAGCGCTTGAAGTAGCCGCCGCCGGAGGCCACAACGTGTTGATGATCGGCCCGCCAGGCTCGGGTAAGACCCTGATGGCACGCGCGCTGCCTTCCATATTGCCGACCATGACCATCGACGAAGCCCTGGATGTGACCCGCATTTACTCCGTATCGGATCAACTCCCGCGGGATACACCTTTAATCCGCATCCGGCCTTTCCGCTCACCGCACCACACCATCAGCCATGCCGGCCTGGTGGGTGGCGGCAACTGGCCGCGCCCCGGTGAGATCTCTCTGGCACACCGCGGAGTACTCTTTTTAGATGAGCTGCCCGAATTTGGCAGCCGTGTGCTGGAGGTAATGCGCCAGCCGATAGAAGACAAGGTGGTTACCATAAGCCGCGCATCGGGTTCACTTACCTTTCCCGCCAATTTCCAACTGATAGCCGCTATGAACCCCTGCCCGTGTGGCTATTACGGCGATCCGCTTAAAGCATGCACATGCGCTCTGGGCATGGTCAACAAGTACCAGAAACGTATCTCCGGCCCCTTGCTGGACCGCATCGACATCCATGTTGAAGTTCCGCGCGTCGAGTATGACAAGCTTTCCAGCCAACGTCTGGGCGAGAGTTCACAGGCCATCCGCGAGCGGGTTGAAAGGTCCCGCAAGTTGCAATTACAACGCTTTGTGGAGAATAGCCCCTCCGAAAAAGATAACGGCCATCTGAAAGCGATGACCAGCAACGCTGATATGGGTCCTTCGGAGATTCGTAAGTTTTGCCAGCTGGATGAAGCCAGTGAAACCTTGATGCGCACTGCCATGCGGCAGTTGCAGCTCTCCGCTCGCGCTTACCATCGCACGCTCAAACTGGCGCGTACTATCGCCGACCTGGCCGGTGCTGCCAGTATCGCGCCCAATCACCTGGCTGAAGCCTTGCAATATCGCCCGAAGATGAACCTGGACCTGCAGTAGGTTGCTGCTGGGTTAGCTGGCTGCCGATTTCCTTTCATCTGCGAACTTTTTCTGGAATTTCGACACCTTCGGGCGAATCACCATCTGGCAGTAACCTGCCCACGGGTTCTTTTCGAAATAGCGCTGGTGGTACTCCTCGGCCGGGTAGAATTCTTGTAGAGGCACCACCTGGGTCACGATCGACTTCGAGAATTGGCCGGAGTGATTAAGTTCCTGAATTACCTCATCTGCGCTGGTTTTTTGTTCTTCATTTGTATAAAGAATAATCGAACGGTACTGGCTGCCCACATCCGCCCCCTGACGATTCATGGTGGTCGGATCATGCATAGAGAAGAAAACCTCCAGAATTCGCTGCAAGGAAATTGTTTCAGGGTCAAATGTGACTTTGACCACCTCCGCATGTCCGGTTGATCCGCTGCAAACAGCCTCGTAGCTGGGATTTTCTTTCTTTCCCCCGGCGTACCCTACAACTGCACTCTCGACACCTTGAAGATCAGCAAATAATGGTTCCAAACACCAAAAACATCCGCCCCCCAGGACGATGGATTCGTATTTTATTTCGTTTTGATTCATGTTAACCTCAATTGATTTTTTTAAAATAATACAAAAATAGCACCGTAAAGGCAATCAAGCGCATAGCTTGACAGGAATCTGGCAATCACAATTGCTGGAATTCTCATTGTGATTTCGAATTATGGCTTTACAAAACTAATTTTTTCTAATAGCGTCTACCGAAGAAAAGATTTGAGAATCGCACCTGCAGATTTTTTATTCCCTGAAAAATTTTACAGTCATGGTTAAATCAAAAAAGAGGCTGTGAAAATGTTGTCACAACCTCTCATATTGAACTGCTTTTCTCTTTACGAATTTACTGATTTACCAATTTACTCATTACCAGTCAACTAACATCTAACTTCAGGTTTCTCATTCACTTATTTACTTGAAACCGCCTATCGTTCTTTTCAAAAAAATCTATAATCTGGCGGATGGCGGCCAGGCCGGCATTGATGTTGGCCTCTTCCGTTTGGGCACCCATTTTCTTGGGGGTGCAGAAGTAGCGCGTGTCATATTTTTCTTTCAACTCGGCAGCGCAGGCGGGTTCCACATCAGCGATGTAGACAAAATCCGGCCGGCTTTCAAACACTTTCTGCAACTCTGCTTCGTTGATGACCTCCTTGCGGGCGGTGTTGACCAGGGTGGCCGGTCCCGGCATGCTGGTCAGTAGGGCAGCATTGATCGAAAGTTTTGTCTCAGCTGTGGCAGGAATATGCAATGAAACGTAATTACATTTTCGATACAATTCCTCAACGCTGCTAACCCAATGCACTCCATCTGCCTCGATAGCTTCGCGACTAATGTAGGGATCATAGGCGTACACATCCATCCCAAATACTTTAGCCAGGGCAGCTACCCGTCTACCAACGTTACCATAAGCATGCAGTCCGAGAGATTTTCCCATCAATTCACTACCGGATTTGCCATTGAATTGATTACGTGCCTGGTAAATCATCATCCCGATCGCCAGTTCAGCCACAGCATTTGAGTTCTGCCCGGGGGTGTTCATGGCGACCACATTATGGGCGGTGGCAGCTGGCAGGTCAATGTTATCGTATCCTGCGCCGGCACGCACTACGATTTTAAGTTTTTTGGCAGCATCAAAGACTTCGTTATCTATGATGTCACTGCGGATGATGAACGCATCCACATCGGCAACCGCCTTCAGCAGATCCGCTTTATTGCTATATTTTTCGAGCTTGACCAGTTCATACCCTGCCCCATCAGCGATGTCTTTAATCTGCGCGACCGCCAACTGGGCGAAAGGTTTTTCGGTTGCAAGTAATACTTTTTTCATTTCGGCTCCTGCCAATCTTAATGATTTGTTTCGAATTTTTGCATGCAATTGACCAATGCCTGCACACTTTCCAATGGCATTGCATTGTAAAGGGAGGCCCGGAAACCACCCACATCACGATGACCTTTGACACCCACCATTCCTTGTTCTGTTGCGAAGGTTAAGAATTCTTTTTCCAGATCTTTGTATTCCTCTTTCATGACAAAACAAACGTTCATGATGGAACGATCTTCAGGGGCTGGCACAGTGGAAACGAATAATTTATTGCGGTCAATTTCATCGTACAGCAAACCGGCTTTTTCCAGGTTCATTTTTTCGATGGCAGCCACACCGCCTAGATTCTGCAACCATTTCAACGTCTGCAAGGCGGTGTAGATTGCAAAAACAGGCGGGGTATTGTACATGGAATCGCTCTTGATATGCGTGCGATAATCCACCATGGAAGGCAGCGGACGCTCAACCTTACCCAACAAATCTTCTTTCACAATCACGAAGGTCAATCCGGCCGGCGCCAGGTTCTTCTGCGCACCACCATAGATCAAACCATATTTGGAAATATCCACCGGGCGGCTGAAGATATCGGATGACATATCTGCCACCAATGGCACCGGCGAGGAAATATCCTGGCGAATTTCGGTACCGAAAATGGTATTGTTAGTGGTGATGTGGAAATAGTCAACATCTGTCGGAATTTGATACCCACGCGGGATATAGGTAAAGTTTTTATCTTCGGATGAAGCCACTACCTGAACTTCGCCAAAGAATTTAGCCTCTTTAACTGCTTTCTTAGCCCATGAGCCTGTCACCAGGTAGGCTGCTTTCTTCTGCAGCAAGTTATAGGGTACGGTAAAGAATTGGCTACTGGCACCCCCGCCTACAAAAACGACTTTGTATCCTGCGGGAATATCAAGGAGTTCTTTAAACATGGCCAGCGCTTCCAAATTGACAGCATCGAATTCTTTGCTGCGATGTGAAATTTCCAAAATCGAGAGGCCAATCCCATTAAAGTCAAGTACAGCTTCAGCGCTTTTTTCAATCGCCTCGCGGGGAAGAATGGATGGGCCGGCATTAAAATTATGTTTTTTCATAGTCTGGGGTCCTTTATTTGTAGATAAATAAATTTGAGGATTTGTAATTGATTATAGAAAGGATTGTCTCTGAATTCACTTGACGAAGTTCAGTTATTTTGTACGCAATAAGCACATTACCCGCCAAACTCTTCGTTAAAAGGGTATTAAAAAAGGAGATGACTTAACTAAATGATGCTAATCATGCACCAGACCATTGGGCATGATCGTTCCGGAAAGCGACTTGGCTCTTAAGACGCGGTGATCGGGGGCATTGGTACCGGTTAAATCTGCATTGGTGAGATTGGCATTCGTCAAATCCACCCCGCCCAAATTGGCATCAATCAGATTCGATTCGGAAAGGTCCACTTCCACCAAATCTGCTTCAGCCAGATTGGCTTCACGTAGATCCGCACCACGCAAGTTGGCACCCCGTAAATTTGCTCTGCGCAAATCAACACCTACCATGTTTGCACCGCTCAAATCGCAGCCACCCAGAAATGTTTCAATCAAAATTGCACCACGTAAGTCTACATTACTGAGGTTGGAATGAATCAAAGTCGCACCGCGCAGGTCAACCCCGCGTAAATCCACTTCACTTAAATCGATATAGCTTAACCATAAAGGCTTGATTTGATTAAGCAGCATATAAATTTCAAAACGAGTGAACTCAGCCATAGAAACCACCTTGAGCAATTACCAAATGGAATTGCGGTTAAAGAAATTGAGACATGGTATTTATATGTTTTTTACTCCAATATCCAAGTAATTAAGTAATTATAAATCAAATGAAGGTTCAATTGTATAGTAATACTAAATGAGATTATAATAAATGGGATCTTTGTGGAATTAATTCCTTTATTTCCAAATTCTTATTGTTGTAAAGGGGCGAAATAGTTGTGTCCAAAACGCGTTGGATATCTGTCATTTCAATTGCCATTTTAATCATTTCGCTTCTGGTTGCATCGGAAGATGTAACCGCACAAGAAAATGGCGGAGATGAGCGTTTCAAAACGGTCACACAGACATTTACCCAGTACACCTGGCGCCTGGTTACTCGCGCAGGTGCCCCAATATGTACAGTTTTTATCAACCACGAAGGCTTTCCGAGTGGGAATGAAACTCTGGCCGCTTGTGAACTAGATATCGTCCAACTCAGTCCATCTGCCACCCCACTCCCGGAGGGGACGCCACAACCCTCGCCCACGCCAATCAATATCAATGAGTTCTTCCTGGATACCTATTGGGTATTTGACTCGTCTCGGTTAGTGACCACCTCAACAAAGATAAAAATCCCTGACATTATCATCAATATTTATCCTCCGGGACTGCCCGTCAATGCTCCCTATGTCATTATCAAAGCAATTGAACCTTATTCAGAGTTTAAGATTACGAAGATAGCCGGCTTTGTCAATAACAATCCATTCGAATGCCTATCCGATCAGTGCATCGTACCATTACTCCAGGATTCTCAAATTCAATTCTGGGCTGAAAGTTCATTTGGAGACCAGTCTCAAGTGATATCCGTTACTGCCCGCACCTTCATCAGCAATAATGCTTACCATGTACGCTTGACGAATTTAAATAGAAAAATCGAATTCGTTGATTCCTGCAAGTTAATCTGGAAAGATACAGCCTTCGGAGATTCACCCGATTGGGTAGCTTTTCCTGAATCACCGGAATTACTAACCACCCAGCATAATTTACACTACCTGGCCGGCAAATTAATCCTAAACAAATTTGTTGATACTTCCTCCTGCCCGGAGGGAGGTGTTTTTGCCAATGGCGCCCCAAATGCCTGCGGGTTACAGTTGGCAAACGCCAGCATGCTCGCCTGGCAAAACCGTTTTGATTCAACCATTTGGGCAGCCGGAAAAGAATACGGAATTCCTCCGGTATTAATTAAGACCATCATCGAACAGGAAACACAGTTCTGGCCTGAAAATGCCCGCTACTTATACGAAGAATACGGTTTTACACAGATCAATGAACTGGGAGCTGATGTCGCTTTACGATGGGATGAGGATCTTAAAAACCAAATTTGTTCCAATCTCTTGTTCGATTGTGACCCTTCTTTTGCAAACATGAACAGTTTCGAACAGGCTATGTTGCGCGGAGGTTTGATTCGCTCTATCAACGCCTACTGCCCTGAGTGTGAGAATATGGTAAACCTTGATATTGCTGAACAAAGTGTTTCCATTAGCGCACAGGTTCTACGGGCCAATTGCAGTCAGACTAATTACATCGTTGAACACCAGGGACTACGCACCAATATCACCGATATGTGGAAATTTACGATTCTCTCATATCACAGTGGCTATTATTGCCTCGAGGAAAGTTTGAAAGCAGTGAAAGAAAAGGGTCTTGCACCCACCTGGGAAAATGTAGGCAATAATCTAAATTGCCCGGATGCAAAAGCCTATGTCGATTCTGTCTGGGATAAACTGACTTCTTTCCAGTTTTATTATGCCCCGCAACCGACTCTTTCGCCGCAGCAATTAATACCTACCGGACAGGCAAATCTGGTTGAAATAGAGCCCACCGCCACCCCCATCCCCAGTCCAACACCGAAAAATTACCTTACTGATGGTGAAATTCATATTTTCCTTTATCTCGACCGCAATAATAATCTTGTTATGGATTCGAACGAGTTGATTGACAAAGCCAATCTGACCGTCACTTTTGCAAATGGAGTTACAGTTCAAGTACCGGTTGTCAATGGTGAAGGGATTATTTATTATCAGGACCAGTTTAAGAATTCCGATGTGAATATCATTGTCAACGAACTTTATCACCAGATTAATGTGAAGATTCCAGAAAGCGGAAAACTATTTAATATTATTCGTATTCCCCCACCGTATTTACCAGAAATTCTCCCATAGAAGTAGGATGCCCACTATGAGCCAAGCTGATAAAAAACCTAGAAGAAAATCAAAAAAAGAAAAAGAACTCAATCAAGAACTGGATTCGATGCGAGATGAACTGGGCAAACAAGCGGATGATCTCAACACCCCTGCCCAGCAAGATCTTGAACAACCTCTGGAAGAAGCCGACGATCTGATCGATTCTCGCCTGCAACAAAATTCTGCGCCTGTTGGACAAACACCACGGCCAGGACTCGGTACGAAAATTCTTAATGATGAGGATGATGACAAACTTGAAAATGTGGTTAGTGATGATGCTTCCCTGGAAGGCGAGGATCTTCCACCAAGCAGCCCATTCATTTCGTCCGAGTCGACGGATCTGAACTCAGAAACACTTCGGGCGGAGACTATTCAACCAAAGTACAATGAAAAGCCGACTGTCCCACGCAGTGCATTTCAAGCGGATTCAAACGAAGCGAAATTCCTCGAGGAGTTAAAGGATCGAAATAAAACGCTGCCTTTAACAGATGCTTCCAGCGAAGATTTTATTAAAGAGATCACCCAATCCCTGGAAAATGATCCTTATGCAGCCCGACATGCTGAGCAGTCAGAAGATGGCATCGCATTCGATGGTGGCAGTGATGATGAAGAGCACGATTATCTGGCGGAAATTGAAAGTGAGATTGAAAAAGCCTCTCAAGCTACCAATCCATTTGAAGGTGATTCGAGTGATTCATCAGAAAATGATTTTCTTTCGCGCCTGAAAGAAATTTTTCCGGAAGATTACTCCAATGATGCCATTACCAAGCCCCTGGATGATTTTGATGATCTCGTTGACGGGGAAACCAAGCTTTCTTCAGAATCCTGGCAGGAGGTTTTAAATGCAACCGAGGAATCTGCTCAAGAACCTCTTTCCAGCGATTTCCTGCTTAAAGGACCACAGGAATCAGATCTTGAGGAAGAATTATTTTCCGATAGTTGGACTGACAGACCGGATGACGTTTTTTCGCGCAACACGCTGCCAGCCGGTGATTTTCCAGAATCTGAAATCACCGCTCATGAAGATGATTCAGAATTGATTGAAGGGACTGAACCCGCGCATAAAGAATCAGTTGATAACCTGCGCCGCTCGTTTATTGAAGAATTTGATCAATCAAACTGGCCGGAAGAGGAGCCGGAACCCGAAAAAGAAGAAAGCTGGTTGAAACAAAAATCCGGCACCTTCTCTAAATGGATCAAATCCTTGAATGGAGCCGAGAAAGCTTTACTCGTCATGAGTTCAATCATCACCCTCGCGGTGATTGTTGCCATTGGATTGGTGCTGATTAGATGGCAAGGGAATCAAAATAATAATGGCACACCCCCGGAAGCCATTGCCTCTGTGGATCCCAATCTTGTCTACCCAACGGGGTTGCAATTACCAGGCGGTTGGTTCTTCTTCTTACAGAGTGGGGAATTGAAAAACAATAAATGGAATCCGCAGACCGCTGAGTGGTTGGTCAGTTCCACCGTAAGGCGAGTGATTGCCATCCCCTGGAGCCGTCAGGCAGAAGCCGTGGCGCAAACCTTAAAAGAAGGTGATGAACTGCGCGTTTTTATGAATAACAATGACATCATGAATTACTATGTTGATGAAGTAAAACAGGTTGACCGTGATAATGTTGATATTTTGACCTCCAATGAGCCTTCTCTGGTTGTGATCCTATTTAAGACTGATAATTCAGATCGCTGGGTTATATTCGCCAAGCCGTAATAAATTCACCCAAAAAACCAGCACTCCTTTCTCATTACGACTCTCATATAGGATAAATGACTTCTGAAATCCATTCATCCCCAGGGCGGATGGATGACATTCTACATATGGAAGCACGCTTTTATAGCTCCTATAATGATTAACAATGGAGGAAAGTCTATGTGTGGAATTTTCGGCATCGTCACTAAGTCTGAGCAGAACCTGGGTGAACTTCTCACTGCAGCAGGTCATCGCTTATCCTATCGGGGTTATGATTCGGTAGGAATCGCTACTATTCACGCTGACCAATCCATTGACCTGCGTAAAGATATTGGCAAAGTCGCTGCAGTTGCCGAAAAATATCATTTTTCTGACATGGAAGGCTGCAGAGGAATTCTGCAATTACGATGGGCAACATTCGGTGAACCATCTCAGATCAATGCCCAGCCGCATCTGGACACAGAAGGATTAATGGTCGGCGCACATAACGGTAATATTGTCAACAACGTCCTTCTGCGCGAGCAATTCAGTGCTGAAGGCATGTTAGTGCGCTCCTCCAATGATGGTGAGAGTTGTGTTCATGCAGTCGAGCGACATATCCGCCAGGGAAAATCCATGCTGGATGCCATCCGTCTGGCATATCGTGATCTCGAAGGAGATTACACCTTCGTGATTGGATCGATTGATGATCAAAAACTATATGCCATAAAAAACGGCTCCGGCCTGGTGGCAGCTTTTGGTGAAGATTTTACCTGCCTATCATCAGATCTACCCTCGGTTCTACCACTTTCACGTGAGATTCTCTTTCTGAACGATGGCGAAATTATTGAGCTTACTTCCTCAACCATTACGATTTACTCAGCGGATAGCGGCGCAATCATTGAGCGCGAAGCAGAAGTGGTGATTGAAACGATGGAAGCTGCCCAAAAAGGCGGGTTCGAACATTTTATGCTGAAAGAAATCAATGAGCAGCCTCAGGTTGCCCGGGAGCTGCTCCATCTCTGGGACAAAATGAAGGAAGTGCAAGAAGTCATTGCAGCAATCAAACAAGCCCGCAATGTTTACTTCATCGGCTGCGGCACTTCTTACAATGCATGCGTCAGTGGTGCCTTATTCTTCAACAACCTGGCCGGCAGAAGTGTGATTCCAATCGCAGCTCCTCAATTTGTGGCTCAATATGACCAGTCCATCAATGCAGAAGATGTCGCTATTTTTGTCAGCCAGAGCGGGGAAACAAAAGATGTGCTCAACGCAGTCGAAGTTGCCCGACAAAGGGGAATGAAAGTGTTTTCACTGGTCAATGTTGTCGGCTCCACTCTTACCAAAAAATCACTGGTATGGCTGCCATTAGCCTGCGGGTATGAAATCAGCGTGCCAGCCACAAAAACTTTCACCAATCAACTGGTCGCTTTTCTTTATCTGGCATACTGCCTGGCCGGCAAAGATACATCTTTACTCTCACATTTGCCGCTATTGCTGGATGAAGAAATAAAAAACAGCATGAAAAAAGTGGCCGAAATTGTGCCCTTTTTCGATGGCTGGAATGATTTTTATTGTTTGGGCTATGGTCTTACCTTTCCAATTGCACTCGAAGGGGCATTAAAGGTAAAAGAAATCACCTATGCGCACTGTGAAGGCATGCTTTCGACAGAATTCAAGCATGGTCCACTGGCAGCGGTCAGTGAAAGATATCCGGTGATTTTCGTTTCAACGAAAAAGGATGTCCCTCTGATCATCTCTGGTATCAATGAAGTCACATGTCGCGGTGGTCTAGCAATCACGGTTGGACCGCTTGACAGCGCTTTAGCTCAAAATGCAGATCATATGATCACTCTGGAAGACACAAACGACGAATTCCTTTCGATTCTGGCTGTTATCCCCTTACAGTTGCTTTCATATCAGCTTTGCCTGACGAAAGGTTTCGATCCGGATTTTCCCAGAAACCTAAGCAAGACTCTGACGGTAGATTAACTTTTCCAGTTTTAATAATTCTTTTTGTATCCTTTCAATAATTAGGGGCAGAGTATTTTTAGGCGGGTGTTCGCCCGCCTAAAAATACTCATCAACCCCGGTTTATTGAGATGATACTTTTTTTCTATTTGTAAATTTTTTCAAGTTTGCCAGCCAGCCTGCGCAACATTTCAAGTTGGCCGAGATGATACGTTTCATGCCAGAAATAAAAATTTAGCAATTTCCCCACCGCCATCACCTCTGCACCAAAATGCAATTCTTTATTCATACTTTCTTTTGTGGATTCACCTAACCATTGCGTCAAGATTGATTGTGTCTCAGCGAAATATCGGGTGAGTTCTGAAAGATTTATAGTATTGGATCTGGGTGACATCCATTCTCACCCATTCCGATAAATTTCTTTTTCAGATCGTGACCAAACGGAAGTCTTACCAGTGATCTCAAGAACTTCGTTGCGGCTCCTAATTAGGTGGCCCAGAACCCAATTCAGGCAATTTCCCTTATTTAAGGTGACAGCATACTATCTGAGTGGGTTAATCCTTCAATATGACGTTCAACCACGTCCTGGTTAAGTACAATATTATCAAGGTAAATATTCGGGTCATAAATTGGCATTTGAATCCTCTCAAATTACCCGCTTGATTTTTTTGCTGTACGTTTTCGCGTATTAATTACTACACGCAGAAAATTGATTAAATGATGCAGTGGTCGAATATGGCTTGTTTCGTCGGCATAAATTGTCTCAATTGGTACCCAATCCAATTTCAAGCCGTGCTCAACACATTGGACAATCATGTCAACTTCATATTCAAAGCCACTTTCCTGGCTGTGCAATAAGAGGCTAAACAGATCGCGCGAGAGCAAACGATACCCGGATTGGTTATCGCGAATCGGCTGGCGCATGGCCCAGGAAAATGCCCATCCGCCGGTGGTATTGGAGAATCTGCGAACAAAGGGCATTTTAGAAAAATCACGATATCCTATGATCAAATCACCCTGATTGTGTCGATAGCCTTCCAGGAATTTCGGTATTTCGAGCGGATTGTGCTGACCATCCGCATCCAATGTAATCAAAAATTCGTATCGTGCCTTTCTCGCTTCCGAAAAACCCCTCTGTAAAGCAGCCCCCTTGCCTTGATTGGGAATCTGCTTGAAAACTTCTGCTCCTGCAACTTTTGCAACCTTGAAAGTATTATCACTCGAACCATCATCAATGACAATTACTGGGAATAAGCGCGCTGCTTGTTCAACCACCGCACCCAGATGTTTTTCTTCGTTGTAAGCAGGAATTAAAATACATCCATTTTCCATCGTTTGTTTCCAAAAATTCAAAATTCAACCTAGTCTAAAAAAAGAACAAATCTTAGCAATCCCAATCCCAAAAACAAGCAATTCTAAAAAGGTTTTCAATCCAAGGGTCAATTTATTCCACAAATTTAATTTCCCTATATATCAACCTGTTTATCTGTGATTATATCGCACAGCCTCAGATCAAAATGAGTTGACAACGACCCTGTTTTTTCCCTATAGTAGATGCAGGAGTATTCGTTATTGGAGGGAATAATATGAAAACAAGATTTTTTCCATTCATTCTGCTTTCTTCCTTGCTGCTTACCCTTTTTTTTGGAAACAGCTCCCCGGTATCATCCCAGCCGAACAATCAAATCCTTGATTTGACTGTTTCAATTGACACGGTGTTTGCCAGCGGATTCACCTCTCCTGTGCAGGTAACGCATGCCAACGACGGCAGCGGTCGCCTGTTCGTCGTTGAACAAACTGGTCGGATCAAGATCATACACCCGGATCGTACTGTCACCACATTTCTAGACATTGGCAGTCGATTGACATCCGGAGGAGAACGCGGATTACTTGGGCTTGCGTTTCATCCAAATTATGCAACAAATGGCTATTTTTATGTCGATTATACGAACCTGGCCGGTAATACTGTGGTTGCGCGCTATAGCATATCCACTGATGCAAATGTTGCTAATCCCAATTCAGAATTGATTTTATTTACAGTGGATCAGCCTTACAGTAACCACAATGGAGGCCAGGTTCTTTTTGGGCCGGACGGCTATTTATATATCAGTCTGGGTGATGGCGGCAGCGGAGGTGATCCGCAAAACAATGCTCAGAATTTAAGTACCCCACTTGGAAAGATCTTGAGAATTGATGTGAATCAGGGCAGCCCGTATGTCATTCCAACGGATAATCCCTTTTATAACACCCCCAATGCTGATAGAAGGATCTGGGTCTGGGGTTTGCGAAATCCCTGGCGTTTCAGCTTTGACCGGCTTACCGGTGACATGTTCATCGGTGATGTGGGTCAAAATCTGTGGGAGGAGATCGATTTTCAGTCAACCAATTCCGTTGGTGGTGAAAACTATGGTTGGCGCTGCCTGGAAGGAACCCACACATATTCAACCTCAGCTCCCTGCAATTCATCTTCATACCTACAGACTCTGGCTGGTCCTATTAGCGAATACTCTCATAGCGTTGGCCGTTCGGTTAGCGGTGGTTTCGTTTATCGCGGAACACTCTTTCCTGATTTTGAAGGAGTTTATTTCTTTGCGGACTATGTCGATGGGAAAATCTTCAGTCTGCAAAGGTCCGGCAATGTCTGGGAGCAAACTCTGGAGCTTTCCAGCGGGCTTTTAATCAGTGGCTTTGGTGAAAATGAAGCGGGAGAACTTTTCCTTGTGGATTATGGCGGAGGAACCATCCGTCAGGTTGGAGACCCGACTGTCCCCTCAGCAAATCTAGCAGAATCAAATATTGCCGTTAATTTAGCTCAGGCGAATCCCGGTGAGACCCTGACCTACACAATAACAATCTCAAACCGCGGTTTGGCTATCTCGCAGCAACTAAACCTGGTAAACACGCTGCCAGAAAAAGTGACTTTTGTGGAAGGAACATTGACCGCAACAGCCGGACATGCCGCATTTAACAACGGTCAGGTTTCCTGGAATGGTTCGATTGGTTCTCAAACGGATATCCAAATAAGTTATCAGGCTCTCATCGATATGACCTCATCAGGGTCAATTGTTAATTTATTCACGCTCAGCGGTGCGGATATAGATCCTATTCAACGCCATGCCATAACCTCGGTACCAAGACCGCTGCTCAATTCAACCGCAAATGATTTCGTTCTGCCAGGAACTCAACCTGGCATTGCTGTCCCGCTGGTGGATTCGATTGATTGCAAAACCTGTCACAGCCCCGATATTTATGACGCCTGGCGTGGATCCTCCATGAGTCAGGCAGGGCGCGACCCACTGATGTGGGCAGCACTTTTTAATGCAAATTCCAAAGTGCCGGAAGCAGGTGAATTTTGTCTACGCTGCCATACCCCAAATGGATGGCTTTCAAATCGCAGCTCTGACTCTTCAGGTGCCAGCCTTTTACCCCAGGATATTCGCAACGGGGTCAGCTGCCAGCTCTGCCACCGCATGGTTGATCCGGTTGCCACAGCCAGCGACTCAACCAATAGCATCGACATTTCCATTCGCGCAGCGCTCCAATTTCCACCTCCTGGCGATCACCGCAGCAGCGCAATGTACATCATTGATCCGCAGGATCGTAGAAGGGGTCCGTTTGTCTTCTCCCCGCAACTCCCCTACCATACGACCTATCAAACTGGTCTTCTCAGCCAGAGCCAGAATGCCTGGAAAGAATCCAGCTTGTGTGGAACATGTCACAACATTGATAACCCATTATTATCCTGGGATGAAGGTCAAGCAGAATATTTGCCGAATGCTATGGATGCACCGGCACCACAAACCGACATTGGCGCTCTGTACCCAATCGAGAGAACTTTTGACGAGTGGAGTTTCAGTGATTATGCCAGCAGCGGGGTTTCCGCACCGCAATTCGCCGGTCAAAAAACAGATGGTATCGTGCGTTCCTGCCAGGATTGCCATATGCCGCGCACAACCGGAACAGCTGCATTGGATCCATTCAATCCGGTATATCGTGATTGCAAAACAAGCGGCTGCCTGCCAGTTCATAGCTTCCCGGGCGTAAACACCTGGTTGCCTGATTTAATACAGGATCCCAATTGGCGCTTGAACACGGTCAGTGACAGACAGGAGTTACAACACGGTCAGGCAGTCACCATGAATTTCCTGCAAAAGGCAGCCTCGCTGGAAGTTCAATTAATCGATAACTCTTTCAGTAAGACAGCCAGGGTTACTGTGACCAACCAGACCGGTCACAAACTGCCAACCGGTTATCCGGAAGGAAGGCGAATGTGGATTAATCTGCGTGCTTACAATCCAGCCGGATCCATTGTTTATGAATCCGGTGCATATGATTATATAATCCATGATCTCAACATCGATGCGAATATCAAAATCTATGAAGCCAAACAGGGCATAAGCCCCACTCTGGCTTTAATTCTGGGTGTCTCAGCCGGCGAGTCTTTTGAATTCGTGTTGAACAATACCGTCATTAAAGATAATCGCATCCCCCCAAGAGGTGTTTTGGTCTCGGAGTATGCAAGCATCGGCTTACAGCCTGTTGGTGCTGTCTACAGCGATAACCAGTATTGGGATATCAGCGAGTTTACTCTACCGGCCGAAACGAGCAGAGTGACAGCCATCCTTTACTATCAGGTTGCTTCGCAGGAATATATCCAATTTCTGATCAATAATGGCGGCTATGATGGTTATCTTCTACAATCCATGTGGAACAGCACACCTTCAGATCCGGTATTGATGGAAATTGCATTTGACCCGGCGTATGTCAGCCGGTTACCATTGATTTTTAAATAACTTCTAACGGTCTGATATTCTTGCAAATGTTCACGAGATTTTTCCAGGCCAGTTGATGGAAAATTCTCTTTGCTGATATATATCGCCTTTCATCTGTTTAAGTGGTTTTCAATCGCTGTATAAGCTTTTCTGACTCACATAATATTAAAGGCTACGCAAATTTGGGGATAAATTTGAGTTAAATTGACGAGTTTGCAAAATTGATTGTCATGAGTTTTCAAAAAGGTATTGCATTGTGACGAGAAATCCGCTAAAATGTGGGTAATTGTGGAGTTAAGTGGGAGAAAGTGGAGCGCCGGTTCGCCGGCGTTCTGCGAATCAAAGAGAGGTAGAACTAATGTTCCTGGGTACATACGAACACACCATCGACCAAAAAGGAAGAATGACTATTCCTGCTCGTTTTCGAGAGCTCATTCTTGATGGTGCTTTCATCACCCTTGGCTTTGAAAACAATTTAATCGTTCTCAAAGCACAAACATTTGCAAGTCTATCCGACACAATTAACAAGATGAGCATTACCAACCCGGATGCTCGCGACCTGCGGCGTTTAATGTTTTCGCATGCCATTGAGGTGGAAATTGATAAAGCAGGGCGTATCCTCATTCCTTCTCATCTACGGTCTAAGGTTCAATTGGAAGACCAGGCAATCGTGTTAGGGGCGGGAGTATATTTTGAAATTTGGGCTCCTACGGTGTGGACTCCCCGCTCAGAAGCCCTGTTAAGCGGAGATATCAATAACAAACGCTTCGAAGCCCTGGATCTCTCCCTTTGATATGACCACCGATGACTCCAACCCACCACACATTTCAGTACTTTACCATGAAATTATAGCCGCA
Organism: Anaerolineales bacterium; assembly: GCA_038329785.1. Classification (GTDB taxonomy): domain Bacteria; phylum Chloroflexota; class Anaerolineae; order Anaerolineales; family Anaerolineaceae; genus UBA6170. The sequence goes on from JBBQNI010000002.1 coordinate 89,077, forward strand.
CTTGCCCCAAAACCATCGGGTCGTTACGTCGATGGAACTGTGGGTGCTGGTGGACATGCCTGGGGGATTTTGAATGCCTCGAAACCGGACGGACAACTTCTTGGTTTTGACCTGGATCCCCAGGCGCTGGTAATCGCTCACCAGCGCCTTTCCTTATTCCCGGATCGGGTATTTCTGGTCCAGGCATCTTACACCCGCATTCAAGAGGAGATCCAAAAGTTAGGCTGGAAATCCGTTGATGGCATCATCTTCGACCTGGGAGTTTCCTCCATGCAAATGGATTCCCACGAAAGAGGCTTTTCGTTCCGGTTTGACAGTCCGCTGGATATGCGTTTTGGCGCATCCGACCAAACCTCTGCAGCCGATCTCCTGAACAAACTCTCAGAGGCAGAGTTGGCTGACATCATTTGGAAATATGGAGAAGAACGCTTTGCCCGAAAAATCGCTCATTTCATCTGCGAATCACGTCCTTTGAGCACCACCTTTCAACTGGCAAAACTCACCGAAAAAGCCTACGGCAAATCATCCTCCAAAATCCACCCTGCCACGCGAACATTCCAGGCATTGCGGATCGCGGTCAACCAGGAATTAGCTGCTATTGAGAACACCATTCCTAAAGCAATAGATATCCTAAAACCCGGAGGTAGGTTGGCGATCATCTCATTTCACTCGCTGGAAGATCGAATTGTAAAAACCAATTTCCGCAAGGAATCCCGAGATTGTCTATGCCCCCCTGAACAAATGATCTGCACCTGTAAGCATAAAGCGACGGTAAAAGAAATCAATAGAAAACCGATCGAACCCACCATACAAGAGAAAGAAAGAAATCCCCGCGCACGCAGCGCAAAATTAAGAATTATTCAAAAACTATAACTGGCACGACCTTTGCATGCTATACCTTGAATTTACTATCTAGTAATAGGATTTTGCGATGAAAAAACAACTCAATCAAGCTTATCGTCAAAAACCCTGGCGGATCCAAACTCAATGGATCAGCCTGATCTTACTGGTCGTGGTATTAGCTGTTTTATCGATTGCCATGAATCTGACCATCACCACAAAATCAGCACACGCGGGCGTTCAGGTCCGTATTCTGGAAGCTGAACGAGAAAAATTGGATCGCACAATATCCGGGAGCCGCACAATTCTAGCACAAATGACTTCAGCCGCGAATATGCAACTCCGCGCGAAAGAAATGGGTTATGAACCGGCTACCCAGGCAAATATCACCTATATTTACCTTCCTGAATACGTTGGCAAAGAAGGCCAGCCGGTAGCAATTCCACCTGCACGTGCAAACAATGTATCCAATTCCATTAAACCTATTTACACCCGTTCATTATGGGATTGGGTGTTTGACAGCACCTTCATCATGCTCGACCGCGAGGGTAAATAATATGGGTAAGAAGCTACTTCGCATTTATTTAATTGGTTTCGTCTTTATCGCCTTTTCCATTGCCATTGTCTATCGCCTGATCCAAATTCAGACCGACCCTTTCTTCATAACACTTAGCGAAACCGTAGGCAACCAGGCCTCGCTCAAGGTAAAAACTTTCGAACCGATTCGGGGAAACATTTATGATCGCTGGGGCAATTTATTAGCCGGTAATACTGAAGTTTACGAGATTGGCATCAATCTAAACCAGGTTTTAGCGGCAGATATCCCACAGCTTGTTATCTTTTTGAACAGCCTGACAGGTGTTGATTCCGAACTGATCACGAAGCGTGTTTCCATCCCTTACAACCCCAACCCGGAGAGTGTCGATTTTGCCGTCTTTTCCACGATCTACAAAGATGCCTCTAAGGACATGATTGCAAAAATAGAAGACGCACAGTCTGAGGATGGTCATCTGCGTTCCATTTCATGGAATGGCAGGCTTAAGAGAACTTATCCCGAAAACGAAATGGGGATCAATTTCCTCGGGTTCTACACATCTGATGCATTTTATGGCGTGGAGAGTTTCTACGATAATATTCTCTCGACTACTTCCACCAGCCAGATAATCAAGATGGATCCCTACAATGTAATGACCGTTCCAGAGATTCCACAGGGTGCCGGTATTGTGCTCACAATCGACCGTGAGATTCAGGCACGGGTGGAAGAAATTATGGATCGCGCCATTAAAGAAAACGGGGCAACCTCCGGCACAGCCATCATTATGGATCCGGAAACAGGTGAAATCCTGGCAATGACAACCACCCCGCGTGCCAATCCGCACCAAAGCACGGGTGAAATATTAGAACAATATCCGAACGAGAGCTTTGATGGTTCTGATTTACAAACGCCTTTTAACCGTGCCATTATGCAGACGTATGAACCCGGCTCGGTTTTTAAGGTGTTTACCATGGCAGCCGCCCTGGATTCCGGGGCAGTCACACCGGATACAGAGTTCCTTGATACCGGTATTATCGAAATTGGCGGAATGACAATTTATAACTGGGATTATGGTGCCTGGGGTTTGCAGACCATGACCGGCTGTATGCAGCATTCATTGAATGTGTGTCTGGTATGGACTGCAAAAGAAATGGGTACAGAGACTTTTTATAATTATCTCTCCGGGTTTAATATCGGTCGTGAGACTAATATTGATCTCTCTGGTGAAGCGACCTTCCCCTTCCTCTCCCCCAGTAACCCGACTCCATTCGGTTCCGATCCGGATTTACCGCGTTGGTATGACGGCATGATGGGTCCGCAGTCTTTTGGTCAGGGCGTCGCTGTTACCCCCATTCGCATGATTACATCGGCGGCAGCACTGGCAAATGATGGCAGGATGATGGCACCCCACATTCAGAAAGCCATCTTACAGGACGGCCGGATTCGCTATTACAATCCAAAAATAGTCTCCACACCCATCAAACCACAGACCGCCAAGACCCTGACAGAAATGTTAACCATTTCATTGGAAGAAGAGTCTTCGACCGCACTTGTGGATGGTTATAGTGTCGCGGGGAAAACCGGTACAGCAGAAATTCCAACCCGCAAGGGATACACAAGCGGCTTAACAAATGCCTCCTTCGTGGGCTGGGGTCCTGCGGATGACCCCAAATTTATCGTTTATCTCTGGTTGGAAAAGCCTACCAGCAGTATTTGGAGTTCGCTGGTGACCGCACCGGTTTTCCGAGAAATTGTCGAAAATTTGGTCATTATTATGAACATCCCGCCCGATGCAATTCGTTCGGAATATGTAAGCAGGTAAAATAAAATGTTGACACTGGCAGATATAATCGAAGCGCTAACCACAGAGAGACCAGTAGCCTCACAGATCATCACCGGGGCCGTGGTCGATTCTCGCCAGGTGATCCCCGCTTCATTATTTGTCGCTATTCAAGGTGAAAACGTCGATGGGCATCAATTTGTGGCTGAGGCTTTTCAAAAAGGCGCGCAGGCTGCATTAATCGAGCATGAAATTGCAGGCGGGTACACAATTATTGATTTGCGAGATGGCCGTCTCCCTGCCAATTTGGTGATTAAGGATGAACCGCTTGCTTTGCTGGTGAATAATACAATCGCTTCCCTGCAGAGAATCGCCAGTTTTTGGCGCAGTAAACTCAACGTAAAGGTTGTTGGAATAACCGGATCGGTCGGAAAATCAACATCCAAAGAGTTGATTGCAGAAGTATTAAGTCAAAAGTATAGTGTCTTAAAAAATGTTGGAAATCTGAATAATGAAATCGGATTGCCATTAACTCTCCTGGGGCTGAGTGAAAATCACCAACGGGCAGTTCTGGAGATGGGCTTTTATGTCCCGGGCGAGATAAAACTTCTCTGTGATATCGCGCGTCCTGAAATTGCTGTGGTGACCAACGTGGGCACAGTCCATGCGGAACGAGCTGGATCTCAGGAAACAATTGCACAAGGCAAAGCGGAATTGGTTGAATCCTTGCCAGAGCATGGAACTGCCATCCTGAACTTTGATGATCCCTGGGTGCGTAGTATGGCCTTAAAAACCAGGGCGAAAACCTTCTTCTATGGAATTGATCCCTTATCGCATCTCTGGGCAGATGAAATTGAAGGAATGGGTTTGCAAGGTATCCGCTTCCGCCTGCATTACAAGAATGATCAAATCCATATCCGAGTGCCCTTGATCGGTCGTCACTCTGTACACACAGCCCTGCGAGCTGCCGCTGTGGGTATTGTCGAAGGTATGTCGTGGGCAGAAATTGTGCTTGGCTTGCAACAGGGTCATACGCAATTAAGACTGGCAACAGTAACCACCTCTCGAGGTGCGCTCATTTTGGATGATACCTACAATGCATCTCCCGATTCAGTCATGGCTGCGCTCAATCTGTTGGATGAATTACAAGGCAACAAATGCGCTGTTCTGGGGGAAATGTTAGAATTAGGCCCTTATGAAAAACAAGGACATGAGTTAGTTGGTCATCGCGCTGCTCAAGTAGTCGGACGTTTAATTACTGTCGGCGAAAAGGCAAAAATTATCGCCGAATCTGCCAGAAATGCCGGCCTTGCCCCTGCAGCGATTACCTGGTTGCCAACGGTAAATGATGTTATCGAATTATTAAAAGGGTCATTACAGCCGAAAGATATCATTCTGGTCAAAGGCTCTCATGGTCTTCATATGGAACAAATCGTGAATGCATTGGAGATTGATTCATGAGTGGAACCCCGCTGGCTTTAGCCCTTTCGGGAATTAGCTTTATGATGGCCGTAATTTGGGGGCAGCCACTACTTCGTGTTTTACGGTACTTCAAAATAGGCAAACTCATTCGGGTTGAAGGCCCGGATTCACACATCAGCAAGATGGGCACTGCCACCATGGGTGGTGTGATGTTTATTGCCCCGGTTGCTTTATTAACCCTTTTACTGAATGCGGTTTCATTCCTGGGAGTGAACGTTTTAGGCCGCTCAGTTCTTTTACCGCTCTCAACACTGGTTGTTTTCGCTGTCATCGGTGCCATTGATGACTGGGAAGGCATTCGAGGTCCTCGGAAGGGCATTGGAATGCGCGCACGAACCAAATTCTTACTGCAAATTGTGATCGCCATTGTAATCGCTGCCATCCTGAAATATGTTCTGGACGTACCGGAATTATTCTGGCCCGGGATTAAAGGTGAAATCCAACTCGGGATTTTTTACATACCGATCGCAGTGGTTACCATTGTTGGCTTTTCAAACGCCATCAACCTTACTGATGGTCTCGATGGCCTGGCCGGTTTAATTGCTGCAACCGCCTTCACCGCTTTTGGCAGTATCGCATTGATGCAGGGCCAAACTTTCCTGGCCCGCTTTTGCTTTACTCTGGTAGGCGCCTTGTTTGGATTTCTCTGGTTCAACGTCCATCCAGCCCAATTATTTATGGGTGATACCGGATCTCTGGCGCTAGGCGCGACATTGGGTGTGGTCGCTCTGATGACAGGTCAATGGTTATTACTCCCCATAATTGCCATCATTCCTATTAGTGAAACCTTTAGTGTTGTCTTTCAGGTGATCTATTTCAAGATTACAGGGGGCAAACGACTTTTCAAAATGTCGCCTCTGCACCATCACTTTGAATTGTCCGGGTGGAGTGAGACTCAGGTTGTCCAGCGTTTTTGGCTGGTAAGTTTGATCGGTTCGATTCTGGGGATTGCGCTGGCACTGGTATGAGAAATAACTGGCAAAACCACACTGTTTTAATCATCGGAGCAGCCCGTCAGGGCTTGGCTTTAGCACGCTATCTGGCTGGCCACGGTGCCCATGTCACCTTGAACGATGACCGCAGCGAAGAGCAACTAACATCTGAAAAACAAACATTGGCCGGCTTCCCTGTAACTTTACACTTCGGCGGGCACCCCCTCTCCTTGCTGGAAGGGGTTGATCTCGTTTGTGTTTCAGGCGGCGTTCCGTTGACCATTCCGTTGATCGTCAAGGCAAAGGAACTTGGCATCCCACTTTCCAATGATTCGCAAATATTCTTTGAAAATGTAAACTGCCCGGTCATTGGCATTACAGGATCCTCCGGGAAAACCACCACCACCAGCCTGATTGGGGCAATGGTAAAAAAATCTGCCCCTGACTTAAAAAAAATATGGGTCGGTGGCAATATTGGCACGCCTCTCATTGAACAGGTGGAGCGGATAGAACCCGATGATACAGTCATTTTGGAACTTTCAAGCTTTCAACTGGAGCTCATGACTCTCAGCCCTCATATTGCTGTCATCACCAACATCACGCCAAATCACCTCGACCGCCATGGAACGCTGGAAGAATATACGAGGGCGAAATCACAAATCTTAGTCTACCAAAACGCAGAAGATATTGCCATTCTGAACCATGAAGATTCAGGATCCTGGAATTTACGCCACATGGTCAAGGGGAATCTATTCAGTTTTGGCGTAGAACCTCTTTCGCTCGAGCATGATTGTGCCTATATAAGCAACCACCAGGTGTTCATCCAGCGTGGGGGTAAGTGCAAAGTAATGGCTTCTATCAAAGATTTGCGCATCCGCGGCCAGCATAATCTCTATAACGTTCTGGCAGCCTGTGCCATCGCCGAGCTTATCGACCTGCCATTAAGTGCTATTCAAGAAGCACTCTCAACCTTTGATGGTGTACCTCACCGACTTGAGTTGGTTGCCGAAAAACATGGGGTTCGCTGGTACAACGATTCAATCGCCACAGCACCGGAGAGAACTCTCGCAGCAGTCGTATCATTTTCTGAACCTATCGTACTCTTATTGGGCGGAAAAGATAAGAAACTCCCCTGGGATCGATTGGTGCAGCAAATTCACCGGCAAGTTGACCATGTCATTCTGTTTGGAGCGGATGCAGACAAAATTGCTTTTGCCCTGGGTGAAACCGAAGGAGGTTCTCGCCCTTATAGTATCGACCTGTGTGCCAGCCTGGAGAGTGCCATACAAGCGGCCAATCGAGTGGCTGAAACGGGAGACGTGGTTTTACTCTCCCCCGGTGCCACAAGTTATGATGAGTTTAAAGATTTTGAAGAGAGAGGAGAAAAATTTCGATTATGGGTGCATCAACTATCATAAACACAAAACCGATTCAAAATCGAAAAAGAATGAATTTGCTTCTGTCCGGGCTTGATATTCCTGTACTTTTAATAGTTGGAGCCCTGTTGGCGTTAGGCTTGGTCATTCTTTATTCGGCCAGTATGCCGGTGGCTTTTTACGCTTCGGCCGAGGTAACACCGATGTCCTATGTTACCCGTCAGGCGGCGTTTGCACTTTTAGGACTTGCTTTTGCTTTCATAATTTCTTTCATTGATTATCGTAAATTACAAAAATTAATGATGCCGGCCTTATTTGCCACCTGGGGTTTACTGGGCCTGGTCTTGATCGTTGGCACAGTTCGTCATGGCGCAACCCGAACCTTTTTCAATGGCAGCGTACAGCCCTCAGAAATAGCCAAAGTTGTTCTGATTTTATACCTTGCCTTCTGGTTAAAAACGAAGCAAGAGAATTTAAAAAAGATCTCGTTTTGGGCTCTGCCGATTGGATTTGTGATCGGATTAACCCTCTTCTTGCTTTATCTGGAACCAGATTACAGTGCCATCCTGACCCTGATTGCCATCAGTGGTGTCATGCTCTTTCTTGCCGATCTGGATTGGAAACAGATCATCATCATTTTCCTGGTTTCGATCCTCTTTTTTGTGGGCATTATTAAGGCAACCAATACCGGCTCTGTGCGCTGGGGACAATTTATGGCTGGCTATAAAGACCCCTATGATGCCATCAGTCAGGTAAAGCGTTCAATCGAATCAGTTGTTGATGGTGGAATTTTTGGGGTCGGTGTTGGGCAGGGAACCGTCAAGTTTACCGGTCTGGAAGTCGGCCAATCCGACACAATTTTCACAGTGGTAGCCGAAGAAATGGGCTTACTGGGTTGTATGTTGGTCATCGGGCTCTTCTTGCTGTTATTTCTGAAGGGGTTAAAAATCGCCATTCAGTCCACTGATATGACCGGCAGGCTGATCGCCGGTGGCATTAGCATCTGGATCATTACTGAAGCCTTCTTAAATATCGCCAGCCTTATCAATATCGTGCCGGTGGGCGGAAATACCCTTCCATTTTTCAGTCTGGGTGGATCCAGTCTGGTCTCCATTCTAATCGGTATCGGTTTTCTCTTGAGCGTTGCTCGGATCAATCATAAAGAAATTCATTCAGAAAGGAATCCATTTAATGCGGTTGTTGATTTGCGCTGGCGGGACCGGCGGCGGAGTGTATCCGGCGCTCGCCGTTCTGGAAGCTCTCGAAGGTAAGGTGGACGAGCTGTTATGGGTTGGAGGCGAGGGTGGCATGGAAGCTAAGCTTGTACAACGGCTGAATATCCCTTTTCAGACCATTCCGGCTGCCGGCGTGCACGGGATCGGAATTCGCACCCTGCCGGCTAACCTGTTCAAACTTGCCCGCGGTGTTGCAGCTTCCCGCCGGATTCTTAAGCAGTTTAAACCGCAAACTGTTGTATTCACAGGTGGTTTCGTAGCCACGCCAATGGCGATTGCTGCCAGGCGAATACCTTCTTTATTGTTTGTTCCCGATATTGAACCCGGGTTGGCTTTGAAATTCATCGCCCGTTTTGCATCAAAAATCGCCCTGACCACGATGAAATCTTCATTGTATTTCAACGATCAAAAGCGACTTGTTGAAACTGGATATCCAATCCGCACAGAGCTGAGAAGAATTAACAAGTCGACTGCCAGGACACATTTTGAATTGAATTCGGAAAAACCGGTCGTGCTCGTTCTTGGGGGCAGTAAAGGTGCGCACACCATCAATCAGGCACTGACAACAATTCTTCCTGAATTACTCAAAATCACCCAGGTAATACACATCAGTGGTGCTCTTGATTGGCCATCAGTTCAGAAAAATCTGGAAAATCTCCCTGCTCAATTACAGTCCAGCTACAAGGTCTTTCCTTATCTGCACGAGGAAATGGGCATTGCCCTCTCAGCAGCCGATCTTGTCATCTCGCGTGCCGGAGCCTCCATCCTGGGAGAATACCCCCTCTTTCAATTACCTGCCATTCTGATCCCATATCCATATGCCTGGCAATACCAAAAAGTGAATGCCCAATTTCTTACTGACAAAGATGCCGCCTTAATGATTAAGGATGAAGAAATGGCTTCTCTACTTTATCCAACGCTGGAAGAATTATTGGTTAACCCGCAAAAACTCACCAAAATGGCGGCAAATATGTCACAACTTTTTCAACCGCATGCAGCCGAAAAAATTGCGGAGTTAATTATCGAAATTTCGCGGAATGCCAAGTCAGAAAGAGGTACTGCATGATTTCTTTGAATGTCATTTTTTGGATGTACATCATTTTATTTGGCCTTATTGGCGCAATGCGTGGGTGGGCGCGTGAACTTCTGGTCAGTTTCAGTGTTATTCTTGCCCTTTTCATTACCTCCGTTTTGGAGAAGTTTGTTCCCTTTGTACGCGATACACTTCCGTTTGATTCGTCAACTTCCATTTTTTGGTTAAGAGTTATTTTAATTGTCCTTCTCGTCCTTTTTGGTTATCAAACGCCCAAGTTCCCCAAGATTGCCAGTTCAGGGCGTTTTGTTCGCGAAGCTTTTCAGGATATTTTATTGGGATTATTCCTGGGTGCTATCAATGGCTATCTGATCTTCGGATCGTTGTGGTATTACCTGCATGATGCCGGCTACCCATTTGCTATCATTGCACAACCAGATTTCACTACCGAAGTGGGCATGGCAGCCGAGAAACTGCTGGCCTTTATGCCGCCTATCCTTTTAGGACCACCTATGATCTATTTTGCGGTGGCAATTGCCTTTGTGTTTGTTCTGGTGGTCTTTTTATGAGAAAACGTTTGTTTTTCATCGGGATTGGTGGATACGGAATGTCTGCGATCGCGCGCCTCATGCATGAAATGGGCTATTCGGTCAGTGGATCGGACCGCCATCTCTCCCCTCTGGCACTGGATTTACGGGCAACCGGAATCAACGTTTATGAAGGTCATCATGCAGATCATCTAGTGGGTGTAGATATGGTCATCCGTTCATCTGCAATACCTGATGACAATCCAGAAGTGATTGCAGCCCGTGCCGCAGGAATTGCTGTTCTCAAACGGGCAGACTTTCTGGGTGAAGTGATGCAGAAATATATCGGCATTGCAGTGGCAGGTACTCATGGTAAAACAACCACCACGGCCATGATTGCATGGTTATTATCCGGTATGGATCAGGATCCGAGCTATATTATCGGCGGCGTTTCAAAAAATCTGGGAGTAAATGCACACGCGGGAGAAGGAAAATACTTTGTAATTGAAGCCGATGAATACGACCGCATGTTTTTGGGCTTAAAGCCTCAGATCGGTGTGATTACGAACAGCGAGCATGACCACCCCGATTGTTACCCGACACCCAGTGATTATCAGCAAGCCTTTTTGGCTTTTGCCAGAAAAGTAAGCCCGCAAGGCTACCTTCTAATCTGCGGTGATGATGAGGGCAATCAGGCGATCATCAAGCAATTAAGTGGCATGAATATTCTTACATATGGATTTGGAACGGATAATGACTTCCAGGCCTGCAACCTCAGCATCAATAACAGCGGAAGTTACCATTTTTCTATTGTGCAAAAAGACCCCTACAAAGAAAAACTATTAGTGGATGTAGACCTATCCGTCCCGGGGAAACATAATGTGCTGAATGCAACCGCCGCAATTGTAATCGCCCAGCGCAATGGGTTAGATTTGGACCGATGTGCAAGGTTATTATGGCAATTTAGCGGCACAGGCCGCCGATTTGACCTGTATGCAGAGACAAATGGCATTACGCTAATTGATGACTATGCGCATCATCCCACTGAAATTATAACTACTCTGGAAGCCGCCAAAAGCCGCTACCCTGAACGACAGTTATGGGTGGTTTGGCAGCCACACACCTATTCGCGCACAATAACCCTACTTGATCGTTTTGCTGAGAGTTTTAAACAGGCAGATCGCCTTATTATCACGCCAATATTCGCCTCTCGTGAGAATCACGCCACTTTTACCTCAACCGATATTACCTCAAGGATAAAGCACAGGGATATCCAAACTTTTTCATCACATGCAGAGATTTCCAATTACCTCATTGATCACCTGGAAACTGGCGATGTTCTATTGGTGCTATCCGCTGGAGATGCCGACGAAATCAATCGCCTGGTTGCCATTGGATTAATAAAAAAAGAAGGTGCACGATGATAAATGACCAGAATAATCGCAATCGAGATTTCATCTCATCTCAAGTCAATCGATCCAACGCTAAGAATGGCTATGATTTTTCTCATCTAAATGGCAGCCAAAATTTTAAAGAAATGCAGCCATTGGAGAACAAAGCCGATATTGTTGAAAAGTTAATTAATTTTTTAAAGGCTGATTGAGAGTCAAATGTCAGAATTTTCTTCGGAAGTGATTCAAACCATCAATAGCAAATTTGCAACCGCCTGTCAATGGAATGCTCCCCTGGCACAATTTACAACGGCAAAAGTAGGCGGTCTGGCAAAGGTTTTAATCACCGTTCAAAACAAAAGTGAACTGGCGGATGCAGCCCGAATGTGTTGGCTGTACGATCTTCCGGTTTTTATTCTTGGATCCGGGGCAAATGTGCTGATCGCTTCAAATGGCTTCGCCGGAGTTGTCCTCCACAATCAGGCACGAAATATCCAAATTCAAGTAGATCAGCCCACACCAGAAATATATGCGGAATCGGGAGCTAGCCTGGGCATGACCGCCAGGAAAGCAGCCCTGGCAGGAATTAGCGGGTTGGAATGGGCAGCAATTGTACCAGGTACCATCGGCGGTGCTGTGTATGGTAATGCCGGAGCTCACGGCAGTAACGTCCAAGCCAATCTCGCTGTGGTAGAAATCTTGCAACCTGATTCAGACCCCGTATTCTGGAATGTTGAACAAATGCAATATGAGTATCGCAGCAGTATTTTGAAAAAATCAAAAATTCAAGCCGTAATTTTGTCGGCCACATTTCTTGGAGTAAAGGAAGATCCATCCCTGATCAAAGCAAAAATGCAAACATACAGTGACTATCGTAAAAAAACACAACCACCTGGTGCCAGTATGGGTTCCATGTTCAAGAATCCTGCAGGTGACTTTGCTGGACGACTGATTGAAGCCGCCGGTTTAAAAAGTGCAAAAGTTGGCGGTGTCACTGTCAGTCCCTTTCATGCCAATTTCTTCATGAACAATGAACAAGCCACTGCAGAGGACTACTGGGAGCTGATTCAAAAAGTGCAAAAAACCGTATACGATAAATTCCAGGTCAAATTAGAGCTAGAAATCGAACCCGTTGGGTTTTCCAACGTCGCATCCCTGCCAACAATGAAAGACGATGGAGAGCAAGATGAGTAAACCCAATGTAGCAGTCATTTTTGGAGGGAGATCAGGAGAACATGAGATTTCACTTCTCTCGGCTCATTCTGTGCTGGAGAATATCGACCGTGCCCGCTTTGAAGTGGTTGAAGTTGGCATTACATTGGATGGCATCTGGATGGTCGGGGAAAATGTCCTCCTTAAATTCGAACAAGGTCAAATGGGAAGTTTATCGCCAGCCTGTTTGTTAGCTGAGCCGGGCAATCACATGCTTTATTCCCAAACCAGGCATGAAGCCGGGATTCAATTGCAAGCCTATCATCCAATCGACATTATCTTCCCGGTTTTGCATGGCACCTTCGGTGAGGATGGAACCCTGCAAGGTCTTTTAGAATGTATGGAAATTGCTTTTGTAGGTGCCGGTGTCCTGGCGTCTTCCGTCGGTATGGATAAAGCGCTCTTCAAAGAGGTAATGCGGTCGATTGATATTCCAGTGGTTTTAGACCAGTTGATCAACCGCAAAGAAATCGAGACCGACATGGTGGAAGTCATCGACCGTTGTGAAAAATTTAGTCCTTACCCGCTTTTTACCAAACCTGCCAATATGGGTTCCTCAGTCGGAATCAATAAATGCCGTAATCGGCATCAACTCATGGATGGTTTGCGAGACGCTGCCCAATACGATCGCCGTGTTTTGGTCGAGGTAGGTCTTGAAAAACCGATGGAAATCGAAATTTCTGTTTTAGGGAATGAATTCCCCATTGTTTCGGTCCCGGGCGAGATCATTCCGGGAGATGAGTTCTATACCTATAATGATAAATATATCAACGGCGTATCAAGTTTGAACATCCCCGCAGAATTGCCAGCTGGAATGGCAACCCAAATTCAAGAAATGGCTATTCGTGCCTACAAAGCAATTGACTGTGCCGGAATGGCGCGTGTTGACTTTTTGATTGATCAGGAAACCGAGCGCATTTATCTGAATGAACTAAATACAATCCCCGGTTTCACCAAAATAAGTATGTATTCCAAATTATGGGAAGCCAGTGGAATTCATTATCCGGATTTGATCACCAGGCTGCTGAATTTAGCCGTGGATCGTCACAACCAACAAAAAATGTCACTCCATCATTATCACAGGAGGGAAGAATGAGTAATGTCAGAGCCGTTCCCAATCGGGCTGCACAGGTCCGCCAAAGACAGACACAGCGCACACAAACGCGCATAGAAGAGACTGTTCAAAAAATCACCCCGGATCGTAAACGCCAATCTGCCACCATGTCAACTCGTGGGGTTGTGTCCGGTTTGGTTTACCCGACCACGCAGCCGAAAAAAGCTCGCCGGCAATTTTATTACTCCATCGGCCAGACCGGTAGTGAAATCCGCTTTCCAGCTATGCCCCAGGTTCAAATTGGATGGCGTTTTCTATCGTTTATTTTATTCTGTGTTTGTTTCCTTGGTATATATTTTCTTTTTAGCGCACCATTATTTCAAGTTCAACAAATGGAAACCGATGGTTTAATTCGCCTCAATGCAGCCGATCTTAATTCTGTTCTGGATATTAATGGGAGATCAATTGCCTGGGTGAATGCAGTAAAAGCACAAACAGAACTTATTGCTGCATTCCCGGAGTTAAAAGATTTAAAGGTTGCCCTTACATTCCCGAATACCTTGAGAATTTCTGCCATTGAACGCCAACCCGCAATTGCCTGGAGTATGGACGACCACACATATTGGGTCGATAATGAAGGTATACTGATTCCACCACGTGGAGAGGCTGGCGACCTGCTGACCATTCATGCTGACGTCATGCCCCCGCTGGTGAGCGTAAATGATAATTCTGCCGCCACTGATGAAATTGATAATGTTAAGGTCTCCAGTAAAACCGGATTCTCAGTTGCCCAAATTCAAGGTTGGGGTGATCAAATCGATCCGGCAATTGTTGATGCAGCATTTCGATTGACTCTGGAAATGCCTGTGGGTACAAAAATCCTGTATAATCAATCACATGGTCTAGGGTGGAAATCCGAAGGCGGTTGGGATGTTTTCGTAGGATTGACATTGAGCAATATTGAATATAAATTAATTGCATACAATTCGTTGATTAACAAATTAGGTGAGGAAGGGATCACTCCCAGCATGGTTAGTATCGAACACTTGCATGCACCTTATTATCGGGAGTAGGTAAAAATGGAAGAACCAATCGTAGTTGGAATTGATATCGGAACAACAAAAGTTTGCACCTTGATCGGACGGATTGAAGGTGATCGCATCATCCGTATTCTGGGTGTCGGTATTGAACCTTCGCAGGGAATTCGCAAGGGCTCAATTGTCGACCTTGGTGCCGCGTCACAGGCAATCGCACGATCAATTGAAAAGGCACAGCGCTCTTGTGGTCTTGAAGTTTCAGATGCGCAGGTCAGTTTGGCCGGTTCACATATCTCGTCTGTCAATAACCGCGGAGTAGCGGCCGTCTCGGGCGGTATGATCGATGTTAATGACATGCGGCGAGCATTAGAAGCGGCACAAGCAGTAGACATTCCTCACAATCGAGAAATCATTCATGTCATTCAACGCGGTTTCATTGTTGATGGACAGGATGGCATCCGCTCGCCGATTGGGATGCATGGCTTCCGGCTCGAAGTAGAAGCACATATGATCACCGCTGCTGCTGCCACGGTAGAAAATATTCGCCAGAGCGTTGAAGGAGCCGGGGTGAATGTAAACCAATTTGTGCTCAACCCCCTGGCATCGGCCGAAGTGGTTTTGTCGGAAACAGAGCGCAATATGGGCGCAATTGTGTGCGACATTGGCGGTGGTACTACCGATCTGGCCATCTATATTGATGGCGATGTCTGGCATACGATGGTTCTGGCCGTGGGAGGCAATCACATCACCTCGGATATCGCTCATGGCTTGCGCTTACCGATGGATGAGGCTGAGAAGGTTAAAATCAAATACGGCCATGCAATCAAAGATGAAGTTGGTGAAGACCAAATGTTCACCGTTAAAAGCTTTGGCGATGACTCGATGATCCAAATTCCACGCCGTGACCTGGCTCATATTATCGAAGCCCGTGTGGAAGAAATATTTGAATTGGTGTTTCAAGAAATCAAACGTTCCGGGTATGACGGGCTCCTGCCCGCAGGTATGGTATTAACGGGTGGCAGCAGCTTGCTGCCTGGTATTCGTCCGTTAGCCAGTAAGATCTTGGGATTACCTGTACGGCTGGCACGTCCCGAAAACCTGGTTGGTCTGGTCGATCAATTAAATTCACCTGCATACTCGACCAGTGTTGGATTGCTCTATTTTGCGTTAGCGATGAACGAATCGACAATGCCAGCGCGTGGCGGCCGGTTCGTCTCGAAAGGAGGCGGTTCAGATCTGCTTTCAAAAGTGATGGAATTCTTAAAAAAGATTTCGCCATAACATGGAGATATCTGAATCAATTTTTCTTATTTTAATCGGGAGGTAAGACAATGGATGGCAAGACTCAAATACAATCAGAATCGTTTGCAAGAATCAAAGTTGTAGGTGTTGGCGGCGGTGGCTGTAATGCAGTCAATCGCATGATCCAGGAAGGAATGTCCGGGGTCGAATTTATTGCTGTAAACACCGACGCGCAAGCACTTTTGCTCTCACGAGCAGAAATGCGCGTGCGTATTGGAGATAAATCCACACGCGGCTTAGGCGCGGGTGGAGATCCTACTATGGGCCAAAAATCGGCAGAGGAATCAGCGGAAGAACTCTATGAGGTCTTACGTGGTTCAGATATGGTCTTCGTCACTTCAGGTCTTGGTGGCGGTACTGGAACAGGCGCAGCCCCCATCGTGGCGCAAATAGCAAAAGAAGTTGGTGCCCTGACAATCGGTGTGGTTACCCGCCCCTTCAGTTTTGAAGGTGCGCATCGCCAAAAGGCAGCAGAAGGCGGCATAACCCGCTTGAAAGAACATGCTGACACTTTGATTGTCATTCCCAATGATCGCTTGTTGCAAATTGTTGAGAAACGTGCCAGTTTGCAGGATGCTTTCCGGATAGCAGATGATGTTCTCCGGCAAGGTATTCAAGGTATTTCTGAATTGATCACCGTTCCCGGTATGATCAATCTGGACTTTGCCGACGTACGCGCTATTATGAGTGAAGGCGGAGCAGCCTTGATGGCAGTTGGACGCGCATCCGGTGAAGACCGGGCTCGTGTAGCCGCCGAAGCAGCTATTTCCAGCCAATTGCTCGATATTACCATTGATGGTGCCCGTGGCATTCTCTTTAATGTGACCGGCGGACCAGATCTGACACTCTTCGAGGTCAATCAGGCCGCTGCCATCATCAAAGAAACTGCCCACCCGGATGTCAATTTGATTTTCGGTGCAGTCATTGATGAAAATATTGGCGACGAAGTCCGCATCACGGTCATTGCCACTGGTTTTGATCGCGCCGGGGTTCGCCAAACCCCTGCCTATGAACCACGACCAATCAGCCGTGGTGAAGAGCAGAAAGCCAATTCGAGCACATCAGCTCAATGGACCGTACAACGGCCAGCTGCCGCATCCACTGAATTTCAACCACACGTTTTCAATACCGACGATCTGGACATCCCTGCCTTCTTACGCAATCGTTCGCAAAGATAAGCAGGAGCTGCACTCACACGGTGGATCTGCAAACTGATTTATTCTAACCTGCACCCCCACCGCTGAATGTGGAAAAAGGAATTCAAATGATGAAAAAACCCTTACAGGCTCCATTTCACCTCCCACTTACTCCACACAATTTTTCAAAGGGTTCTACTTTTTTCTCCCACAATTAAAAAGTAGAAAATCCAAAGAAATTGAAAACCACCGTTACGCGCACGGTGGTTTTTTTTATTTAATATTCACTTTTTTTTAATATTCGAGAAGTAACGAAAAAACATAAGATAAACCTCCTCCCGTTTACAGGACTCTCTAGAGGTTATGAAGCGTACCAACCCCCATATCTACGTGTTCTTATTGAAAAAAACCAAAAGATTTATTATGAATGTTAAAGAATAGAACATATATTCAACCGTTCGGGAAATTTTAAGAAAACCAATGTCAAACTTCCTTGCAACCACGATTTTCTTATGCTAAAATCAAATCCATAGATACAAGGTATATCAGATTCAATACCCCCATATGTAGGGGTATATTTAACATAGTTGCCATTACAATCTATTAATCTGTGGACAGATCAACCAAAGGAGGGTGCATTGAACTGCCCTTATTGTCAAAGTGAAAAATCACACGTTATCGATACGACCCATGACAACAGGGGAGGAATCCGCCGCCGGCGTGAATGTGAGGCATGCTCCCAGCGTTTCAGTACGTATGAACGGCCCATCCTTGCCACCCCGCTGATCATTAAACGCGATGGCACACGTGAAGAGTTTGATCGAGAAAAACTTCTGCGCGGAATGCGAATTGCCTGTGCCAAGCGGCCGGTTTCTGCTAGTGAGATAGATCACATGGTGGGTGAAATTGAGAGCGCAATCCAAAAAATGGGGCGCTCGGAAATCTCATCCCGTGTGCTCGGCGATATGGTTATCAGTCGCTTGAAAGAACTGGACCAGATCGCCTATATTCGCTACACCATTGTTTATTTAAATCTAGGTGATTTGCAAGCCATTCGTAAAGAAATCGATCGTTTATTGGAATCATAATATTTGGAGGTACGAAATGTCTGAACAAGAACAAGTCTTGAATGTTGAACAAAATAAGGGGTTATTGCCCACACCTCCCATGCCAGAAAACCTTCCTAAAATCGACCTGACAGAAAATTCACGACAGGTTCTCTCAAAACGTTATCTCCGCCGCGGCCATGATGGGCAGCCAATGGAAACAATAGAAGAAATGTTCTGGCGGGTTGCTTACCATGTAGCCGCTGTTGAAGAGAATTGGGGCGGCAATCCTATTGAGCGAGCTGTTCAGTTCTACGAACTTCTAATTAATAAACGATTCTTCCCGAATTCTCCCACTTTTACTGGTGCCGGCACCGCATTAGGCCAATTGGCTGCCTGTTTTGTGTTACCCATTGATGATGACATGGGCAAAATTTCATCTGGAATATTCCAGACGCTGCGCGATGCTGCCTTGATTCAACAAACCGGCGGAGGCAATGGTTTTAGCTTTTCTCGTTTGCGTCCAAAAAACACGCTGGTAAAATCCTCGGCTGGTCGGGCAACGGGACCCATTGGCTTTTTGCGCGTCTACGATCATGCATTTGGTGAGGTTGCCCAGGGAGGCACCCGCCGGGGTGCCAATATGGCAGTTTTACGAGTGGACCACCCGGATATTGAGGAGTTTATCAGCTGTAAAACGAATGAAAACTCAATAACCAACTTCAATATTTCTGTTGGTATCAGCGACGCTTTCATGCAGGCGGTTGAAGAAGACGCAGAATGGGATCTCCGTTTCCCGGATGTCGCTTCGCCACAACATAAACAATTCAAAGGCACCATTGATCAAATTGAAGCGCTCGGTTATCCAATCAAGACATATAAAACCGTTAAAGCACGCGAACTATTCGCCCAAATTGTCCGGCAGGCTCACCATAATGGTGAACCAGGTGTCCTCTTCCTGGATGCAGCCAATCGCTCCAATCCGGTTCCCCATTTATATGACCTTGAAGCGACCAACCCCTGCGGGGAACAATGGCTTGGCCCGTATGAAAATTGTTGCCTTGGTTCTATAAATCTGGCCCAACATTGCCAGGAAGATGGCGCAGTGAATTGGGAACAATTGCGAAAAGATACAGTCCTTGCCACCATCTTCCTGGATAACGTGGTCGAAGCCAATGCATATGTGCCTGCCGTCCCACAACTACGCGAATCGGCTTTGCGAGCCAGACGCATCGGTCTTGGAATTATGGGTCTGGCAGATCTAATGTACCATGCTGGTATTCGCTATGGCTCATCAGATGGGCAGGAATTCAGCGCCCAGATTATGGAATTTGTGCGCTATCATGCCATGAAAACCAGTATCGAACTGGCACAGGCACGCGGACCATTCCCTGCTATCAAGGGCTCAATTTATGATTCGCAACACATGACCTGGAAACCGCCCGTCAGCATCATCGAATACGTCAACAATTATGACCGCCCAGCCGTGGATTGGTCAGAGATCACCAAATCCATCCAACAGCATGGAATCCGCAATGCTGCCCAGACAACTGTTGCGCCAACCGGCACCATTTCAACAGTTGCGGGTTGCGAGGGCTATGGCTGTGAACCTGTCTTCGCTCTGGCCTATATCCGCCATGTCAACGATAATGGCAACGATTTACAATTGACTTATGCTTCTCCGGCGTTTGAAAAAGCGTTGGAAGATTATGGGATGAACACTGAACAGCGTCAAAAGATTTTTGAACAGGTCATGAATGAAGGCTCCTGTCAGAATATCATCACCATTCCGCTGGAAATTCGAAACACTTTTGTCGTCTCCGCTGATATCAGTGCTGAAGAACATGTCCGTATGCAGGCTGCCTTGCAGGCTTTCGTTGACAATTCTCTTTCCAAAACTGTCAACTTCCCGGCTTTTGCCGCCGAGGAAGATGTAGCCACGGCCTATCAACTGGCCTGGGAACTCGGCTGCAAAGGCATCACCGTTTATGTGACGGGGTCACGGGAAACAGTTGTATTGGAAACACATGCCACTGCAAAGGACAGGCAGGGTGAAAGTATCAGCCCGCAAGCGGAAGTATTGGCTGAAACATCCACCTTATGGTCGGAAAGCAAAAAACCACGGCCACGCTTGTTGAATGGCTTTACCTACCAAATTGGTACTCCTCTCGGCAAAGCATTCGTTACTATTAATGAAAATGGCGGTACACAGCCTTTCGAAGTCTTCATCAACTCGGCTAAGGCAGGCTCAGATACCGCGGCAGTTTCTGAAGCTATTGGACGGTTAATCTCCTATATTCTTAGATTAACCTCCTCCATTGAACCCAGCAAACGCCTTGGCGATGTTGTTTCCCAATTGAATGGCATCGGTGGAGGGCGTCCCATGGGCTTTGGCAGCAATCGTGTGCGCTCATTGCCGGATGGTCTGGCTCAAATCCTGACAGATTACCTTCAGAATCGCGATGACCGCATTGCCAATAATCCCGATGCTGGGAACGGCAGCCAGGCGACCCGCAGAGAAAAAAGCGCCAGTGTAGAAGTTCCGGCCATTCAGAAAATGATGCAAATAGGTGACCTTTGCCCGGAATGCGGCCAGGCTGCTTTTGTTAACGAAGAGGGCTGTCGCAAATGTTACGCTTGCAGCTATAGTGAATGCTGAAGTTGCTCGCCTGCATTAACGATATCCCGCACAGAGGGTGGCAAACCCACCCTCTGTACGAGTTTTGTAAAAAACATCAGCTGAAATATGCAGTAAATACATTAGCCTGAAAATCAATAAAACCACAGCCTATAAATATACTCATGCGCTGTAACAGCTGGTACTTACCGGTAAAGTTATTAACTTATTCCACGGTCTTGCTTTTCTAAAAGATTTTTGCCCAACCTCACTAATCTCTCCCTCGAATCTGTCACGTTAATCTGTCGCGATATTCTCTTTCTCCTCTTGAATAATCATGTATAATGATTTTCTATCCCCTCTCTCAAACCATAACAAAAAACTTTCAGAAACATTACATCTTAACTCCAGGAAATGAGCATGAAAGAAAAAGAAGCAATAAAAGACGCTTTTACCGAGCTGGCTCCGCGCTATGAGAGAGTGGTAGATAATGAGCTGCACAAATTTTGGGGATGGAGTTATTACGCTTTCATTGAGAACCTGGTCGCCAATACACCCACAACCAACGGCGAACAAATATTAGATGTGGCCACAGGCACCGGACTTATTCCCCGAAAGTTGATTGCCGATGGCCGCACTGCCAATATTACCGGTATTGACATCACCCTGGCAATGCTCAAAAACGGCCAAGATATCATCACCAAAGAGAAAATAAGCCAGCAGATCACTTTCACAACCGGTGATGCCATGTTGATGCCGTTTCGGCCAAATAATTTTGACCTGGTTATGAGCGGCCTGGCAACCCACCATATGGATGTCCCCAAATTATTAAGTGAAATTTTGCGGGTGTTAAAGCCGGGTGGACGATTTTCTCTCGCTGATGTGGGTGGAGCGCGCATCTGGCGCTCATCCATTTTTTCTTTTTTTATAAAAATCCTTGCCTATGTCTATTTTTTCATAACCGAAAACAAAGACCGCGCCTGGGCTGAGGCGACAGCCGTTTCCAATATTTATACAAAAGATGGTTGGGCTGAGGTGCTGACGAAAGCCGGATTTACGGATATCCGAATTAAGCAATTGGAATCTAAAAGTTTTTGGGTCCCTGACCCATTATTAATTCAAGCCAAAAAACCTATTCATTTTCCTGGGGAGGAAAACACATGACCACGACGAGAGAGCTGATGCAACATGGGAAAAAGGCAGAGATCTGGACAAAGCTATGCGGATATCTCGACCTGAATTCCAGGGAATTCATGGAAATTCAAGAGCGTTTGCTGCTTGAACAAATTGAATACTTAAAAAAGAGCGAGATCGGAAAACATCTGCTTGGTAACAAGGTGCCAACCAGTGTTGAGGAGTTCTGCAACACGGTACCTTTAACCCGCTATAGTGATTATCATCCATTTTTCAAGGATCAAAACCCGGATGTTTTACCTTCACCACCATTTGTGTGGGCGCGAACTTCCGGTCGTTCAGGAGAATATCCCTGGAAATGGGCGCCATATACGAAAGCTATGTACGATCAATTGGGTGAAGGTTCTCTGACAGCCATTATCTGCTCTGCTCTTACTCGTAAGGGGGAGGTCTTGATCGATCCGAAAAACGTGCTCTTGTTGGGGACCGCACCGCCGCCGTACATGTCCGGTTATTTGAGCTTATCAGTCGAAGAGCAATCTGGGTTCCGATTTGTCCCGCCGCTTGAAGAAGGCGTAAAGATGGAATTCGGTGAACGAATTGCCACCGGCTTCAAGACCGGAATGGTGACCGGGTTGGATTATTTCTATGGCCTGGCCAGTATTCTGGCAAAAATGGGAGAACGCTTTGAGAGTGGCTCAAATAGTATGAAAATCTCCCCGGCCATGTTGCGGCCGGATGTGTTTTTCCGTTTACTGAAAGGCTATCTTCTTGCTAAATTAAGTAAGAGGAAATTGCTCCCTAAGGATATTTGGAAACTGAAAGGCGTCTTGACCGGTGGGACTGATACGGATGTCTACCGTGATCGCATAAAGTATTATTGGGGTCAGGAACCACTGGAAGGATACGCGTCCACTGAAACAGGCATCCTGGCATTCCAGACCTGGACTTTCGATGGTATGACCTTTATGCCCTATGGTAATTTCCTGGAATTTATTCCCTTTGAGGAACATATCAAAAGCAAGCAGGATGCACTTTATAAACCTAAAACGGTGGTATTTGGTGAACTTCGGCTTGGTATCTATGAATTGGTCGTAACCAATTTAATGGGAGGTGTTTTTACCCGTTACCGCATCGGTGATCTGGTTGAGGTGATTGCCATGAAAGATGAAAAAGCAGGAATTGACCTTCCGCAAGTACGTTTTTACTCTCGTGGAGATGATATCATTGACCTGGCCGGGATGGTACGCTTTACAGAACGAACCATTTGGCAGGTAATTGAAGCTTCAAACATGGATTACGTGGATTGGACTGCCCGTAAAGAAGATGATGGTGGCATGCCCATTTTGCATATTTACATTGAATTGAAACCTGGTGACGTCACCACCGACGCTGAAATGGATCGTTTATTACGTGAAAGCTTTAGAAAAGTTACTATTGAGTTTGCTGATTTGGAGAATTTGCTCGGAAAAGAGCATCTGAAAGTAAGTCGTATTCCAGACGGTGCATTTGCTAATTACATCGAAGAGCAACGGCGTAATGGATCGGATCTTGCACACATCAAACCGAATCATATGCAGGCGAAAGACAAAGTAATTGCTAGATTGATGGCATAAGGACCTGGAATTGAAACTGAAATGAACTTTACGTTCAACACTATCCTTTCATTCATTGCCTTTTTTTCCTATGGCGCGCTTTATGTGGCCGTTTCTGTTTCCAAGACAAGTACTCAGTGGCAGGAACGGCGCGCTTTTCGTCTCTATTTGATGAATATGCTGCTATGGTCATTCAGCGCATTTTTTCTGACACTGGGAATAGTTGCCAATTCAACCTTTTGGTTCCGCCTGATGATTTTTGGAGCAGTCGGAATTTCCATGTCACTGATGCGCTTCGTCCAGGTTGTGCTGCGGTATCAATGGAAATGGATGATTTGGGTCTATATCTATGTCGGTATTAGCATGGTGCTCAGCCTCTTCACCGACCTTGTCATTCAAAGCGCTTCCGTTCAGGGAGATCTCATTCAGTATCAATTTGGCAGCTTGATTGCTGTCATCGCTGGGCCAGGTTATTTACTCAACATATTTAGCCTGGTTCAGCTCGTCCGCGGTTTTCACAAATCAGATGACCTTCTCCAGCGTAATCGCTTGCGGTATCTGATCTTTGGGTTGGGTCTGGTGATCGTCTTTTCGACGGTCAATTTCACACCCCTGGGCAAATATCCAATCGATATTTTCGGCAATACAATAGCAGCGATGATATTGGGCTACGCCATCTTACGCCATCAACTGCTCGATACCAATGTAATTATTCGTAAAAGTTTACTTTATTCCATCCCTACGGTTTTAATTGGTGCAGGTTACTTCCTGATCATTTCTCTGGCAATCAGCGTTATCCATGTCTATTCCAATTTAGAGATCTTTGGGCTTTCACTGGTTGTAGCTATATTAACTGCCCTCGTAGCACAGCCATTTCGTGACCGTGCCCAACTCTGGCTTGACCGCCTTTTCTTTCGCGAAAAGTACGATTCCAGCCTTATGTTGCAGCGACTAAGCAGTAATGCGGCCTCCGTGCTGGATTTGGATAAGATTCAGCATATGATCCTGAATGAAATCACCTCCGTTTTGCACATTAAAAATGCGGGCTTTTTCTTGAAAAAAAGGATAGGTGAAGGGTATATCCTGAGCGCATATATCGGGCTGGAACCGTATGTGAAAATCCGCTTAAACGAAAATCATCCAATCATTCTATATTTGAATAGTTACAACAAAATTTTACTGAAGAGGGATCTGGAAGTATTGCCCCATTTCCGCGCATTGTGGGCGGAAGAACGGCATGATTTGGCCCAAATTGATGCTGAGTTATTTATTCCTTTGAAAGTGAAAAATGAATTGGTGGGCATATTTCTGGTCGGGCAGAAACAATCTGAAACATCCTATTCACTGGATGATATATTGACATTAACAACCCTCGCAAATCAAACCGCAGTTGCGATCGAAAATGCACGCCTCTATACCGTGGAACAGGACCGCCGTGAAGAACTAACCAAACTTTACAATATGTCTCGCCAATTAGTCGCTTCGGATAATACCGAAGATATGATGAAGACCATTGCCAGGTTTGCAACGGAAAGTATCAATGTCACCTATTCACGCATTTTAACCCGCGATGACAGCGGCAATTTCACTCTTCGGGCAGCCTTCCCGGCCCGTGATCTCAACTATAAAATCAAGCTCGATCAAATTGAATTGCTTACCACGCAACCTTATTTTAAAATTCCTTTTGAAAAAGGTAACCCCATCGTAATTGAAAATTCTGATCCTTTCATTGATGAGGACATTAAAAAGGTTCTTTTTCTGGATTTCGCTACCAGCGTATGTCTATATCCATTGAAGGTCGTTGACGAATTTGTTGGCCTCCTGGTCTTGAGTGAAGAACGCAAGACGACCCGTGAGCCGTTTGACACCAACAAGCTGCAACTGATCAGCCTGGTAGCCGATCAGGCAGCCAGCGCAATTCGCCGTGCCAGCCTTCATGAACAACTGGAAGATAATTATATGCAAACAGTCCTTGCCCTGGCGAACGCTGTAGATGCGCGCGATAAGTATACGGAAGATCACAGTTTTCGGATGGAGAAATGGGTTGAAACAATCAGCAGCGAATTTCACTTCAGCGAAGAACAGCTGCAAACAATGCGCTGGTCTGCCCGCTTGCACGATATAGGAAAAATTGGAATTCCAGACGGCATTCTCAGTAAACCAGGACCATTGAATGACGATGAATGGTTAGAAATGCGCAAACACCCGATGATTGGTTACAGTATTTTAGCCCCCATTAAAAAAATGTCCTCGGTCGGGCCAATTATCCTGGCTCACCACGAAAAGTTTGATGGCAGCGGTTATCCCAAAGGAATGAGGGGCAAGGAAATACCTTTAGGAGCGCGTATTTTGACCGTCGTAGATTCCTTTGTGGCTATGACCGATAATCGCCTTTACCGGTGCGCGCGTACTCATCAGGAAGCGCTGATTGAGTTGCAGGCTTGCAGCGGGACGCATTTCGACCCGGAAGTTGTTAATGTCTTCTTGCGCTTGATTGAACGCGAAAAAGCAGTTAGCCAGATAATTGAAGAAAATCAAATTAGCCGCCAACCTTCCAGTTGATAAGCCCTTACATCTTTGTAATTAAGACTTGCATCCAGATTTGAATATATTACAATCCAGGAATGAAAAAAGCTATCTGGATAATAATTATTTTTGTATTTGCCTCCGCTTGCAACCCGCCGGCTCTCGCACCGACGATCACACCGACAGTGCTCCCAACTGCCACACAAACAAATTCTGTCACGCCAACAGCCACGATCACTGTCAGTCCATCAGCGACTAATACCAGGACAGTCACCAGTACATCCTCGCCGCGCGCTACGGCCACGATAACCGACACAGCGACGATTTTACCGACAGCAACCTTTGATTTTCCCGAAGTGAACGTTCATACCCAGGCACACTGCCGTTACGGCCCCTCGAGTGCTTACTTGCACGCTGCTGATCTCTACCCGGGGGATACAGGGCAGGTACGCGGCAGATATGTCAATAGTAAATGGCTGCATGTCAAATTTGACAAATTGAATTATTGGTGCTGGGTATCTCCCTCTGTAATTGATGTCGTTGGTGATATAACCACTGTTCGTTTCATTGAACCCAGCCTGCAAACGATCGGCTCTAACATGTATGGGCCGCCTCAAAATGTTAAAGCCACCCGCAACGGTGACGAGGTGACAATTAGTTGGTCCCAAATGTCAATGACTGAGGATGATGACCGCGGCTATTTTATCGAGGCCTGGGTTTGTCAAAATGGGGCTTATCTATGGTGGACAGTTTCTTTCCCGGAGCAATACACAACATCCTATACAGTTTCGGATCAATCTGGCTGTACCTATCCTTCCTCTGGCGTGGTCTATACCGTTGAAAAACACGGCTATTCGCAGTCTGCTACCATTCCGTGGCCTTAGAATATCGAATGGTCATGATTTCGTTTGTAAAACACGTGAAATATGCTGTTGGAGCAAGCCTGATCTGGTTTCTACTCTTTGCTGTTGTAGCTTGTTCTTCCAGTTTTGAGGCAAATCCACCTTTAACCGGTGAGGCCAGTCCTTTTTTAGATTCAACCTTCACGCCTTCACCTTCAGCTATCAGAACGCAGACAGCCTCAGCAACAATCACCCCCTCGAAAACCATGACACCGCAAGCCACCCCCTCTTTAACTGCCACAGCGACAACTACAAGCACCGCAACCATTTCACCTACATACGCCATTCTACGCGGAGAAGTAAGCGTTCCACACGTGAGCTGTTTTTATGGTCCACACAAATCATATTTATACAAATATGGTCTGGTCGGGGGCAGCAATCTCGAAATCATCGGGCGTAATGTGGATACGAATTATATTCAAGTTCGAGCAATCGGCGGCACAAATCCGTGTTGGATGAATGCAGAATGGATGACAATTAAAGGGGATATAACAGCCATTGAGCCCATTGATCCCATGTCGTTATCGCTGCCCCAATCGCCCTATTATGGTCCATTGAGCGGTGTCATTGCTCTACGCGAGCGTGATACTGTCACTGTAACTTGGAACTTTCTGAATATAAGCCCTGGCAAAGATTCAGAGCAAGAACCATATCTCCTGGAAGCCTGGGTTTGTCAACAGAGAAAAATCGTATTTATCCCGCTTGGGGTTTACCAGAACATTATCCAATTAGTGGATGAACTCGGCTGCGATCTGCTTTCTCATGCGCGAGTGTATGGGGTTGAAAAGCATGGCTATACGCTGCCAGTGGAAGTTCTCTGGCCATAAATTCTGTAACCTGTCGCAATAATTTGAATTGAATACAAAACAGGGTAGAATGATGCAATTCAAAGGCGAATGACTAATGTTTCCTGACTCAATCACGCCTTTATTCACTTTGGATGGCATGTAGATGATTTCACGGCTTCGAAAAACCTACGCTGAGTATCCGCAAAGATTCTGGATTGTGGTTGCAGTTTCCTTTATTGATCGTGTAGGGGGAACCCTTCTTTTCCCTTTTTTTTCCCTGTACATCACCCAGAAGTTTAACGTCGGTATGACCGAAGCTGGTTTTGTTCTGGGACTATTTGCCATCTCCGGATTATTTGGCGGCATGGTTGGCGGGGCATTGACAGATAAATTTGGTCGCAAACGATTAATCATCATTGGCTTGATTTTCAGCGCATTAAGTACCCTCCTTTTTGGGTTTATCACACTGTATTCACTGCTAATACCCCTTGCGATTGCAGCGGGTTTCCTTTCTGAACTGGCGGGACCTGCCCATTCAGCCATGATTGCCGACATTCTGCCGGAAGATCAGCGCAGCGAGGGTTTTGGCATTCTTCGGGTGGTGGGCAATATGGCCTGGATTATCGGCCCGACCGTTGGTGGCTTTGTTGCCAATTATTCTTTCTTTGCTTTGTTCGTAACCGATGCTATTTTTAGTTGCATAGTAGCCTATCTGTTCTTCCGGCTTGTACCGGAAACTCAGCCGGTGGCAACGGAAGAAACCCAGCGTCAATCACTCACGGAAACATTTCGAGGATATGGTCAGGTTCTGCGGGATTACGCTTTCGTTGCCTTCCTTTTGGCCGGTATTTTAATGGGGCTGGTGTATCAACAAATGTATAATTCGCTGCCTGTTTTCCTTCGTGATGTTCATGGGATCAACCCGAGCGGTTATGGCTTTTTGTTGACATCCAGCGCTATTATGGTCATCCTTTTTCAATTTTGGATATCAAGAAAAATAAAATATTCTCCACCTTTTTTGGTGATGGCTTCCGGCGTTCTCTTTTATGCGCTCGGCTTCAGTATGTTTGCCTATGTTTCAGCCTATGGATTCTTTATCCTTGCCATCGTAATCATAACCATTGGTGAAATGTTGATTATGCCCACATCCCAGGCGCTGGCAGCCAACTTTGCACCAGTAGACAAACGCGGCCGTTATATGGCAGTTTTTGGGTTGATCTGGATGATCCCTGCTACCTTTGGTCCCTCTGCAGCAGGAATTATTCTCGATAATTTCAACCCAAATCTGTTGTGGTACCTGGGGACCATTCTTTGCCTCATTTCTGCAGCCTCCTATGCCTTTCTGCATCTGCGCATTGGCGGTTCGAAGCGGTTTTTAAGAACTACTCATCCCGATTAAATTGATTAACTATGAGATTCTTTCTATTTTGCAACTTCGTTGTAAATTCCGTCGAGGTAGCTCATCTCCCAGCCTGGCTTCCCCCCTGGGGGTGCACCTTCTTAAGGGATCTGTAAAAAATGTCGTGAGAGATAAGGCTAAAATCCTAATTTGTTAGCGATCAAGATCTACAGAAAACATATATGACCTGTGATAGCAAGACAAGCTTCTAATATCGTTGTTGTTTTGGAAATCTATCGCTTCTGTATGATGTTTCAAATAATTATTTCTCAATTGGGAAAAAGTATTATAAACTTATGCTAATCAAGAAAGGAGAGTGTTATGCGTTATGCTATTTCAGGAACTGTTTTGCAATCATTAGAGGTAGAGCTATCGCAAGGCGAATCGATCTTCACTGAATCGGGAGGTATGTCCTGGATGACGGATGGGATCGAAATGGACACAAACACCCGCGGCGGATTAATGTCTGGTCTGGGACGGGCTCTGGCAGGTGAATCACTTTTCATGACCACCTACACCTGCACCACCCCCACGGCCATGATCACATTCACGCCTGAAGCCCCCGGCAAAGTGCTGCCCATTCAACTGGCACCCGGACAGGTAATCATTGCCCAAAAAGATGCATTTATGTGTGCCCAGTCCACCGTAAAAATGGAAATTCATTTTCGCAAGAAGTTAGGCACGGGTTTATTCGGCGGGGAAGGTTTCATTTTACAAAAATTTACAGGGCCTGGCATTGTCTTTCTGGAAATTCCTGGTGAAGTTAAGGAATATAACCTTGCCGCCGGCCAACGGCTTAAGATTGATCCCGGTCATATTGCTGCCTTTGATCCCTCGGTCAGCTATGACATCACCTCCGTAAAAGGATTAAAAAATATTGTCTTTTCGGGAGAAGGTCTCTTTCTGGCTGCTGTAACAGGACCTGGGCGATTGTGGTTGCAAACCATGCCAATATCCAACCTGGCCCAGGCAATTCGTAAATATATCCCCACCAAGAGTAGCTAGGCTAGCGGGGAAGGACTCCAATTTAATCAAGTCCTTCCCTTTTTCCTCACCAGATTTATCTGGTCAGGATGACTTAACGATGTCTCTGCAAACATCACCGAATTGTTTTGATAGTGCTTGTTTAAATTTCAGGAAATATCGACATATTCTTTTTCCAACAGCAGCAAGCGAAAACCATCAGCATACGAGGATAATATGGCCAAACATCTCATTTTAGTCGCAGGGAATATCGGATCAGGCAAGACCTCATTGACAGAGCGAATCGGCTCACGACTCGGCTGGCGGACTGCCTACGAATCGGTCGCCGATAACCCCTACCTGCCTGATTTCTATGCCAACATGGCAGCCTGGTCTTTTCATTTACAGGTCTTCTTCCTTGGTCATCGTGCCGAACAACACCTTGAAATGGCTGATGACCCGCGTTCTGCTATCATCGATCGCAGTATCTATGAGGACGCATTTATCTTCGCACGTGCTCTGCACGATATGGGCAATATCACCGAACGCGATTATCTGACGTATCAAAAAACTTTCGCGATGATCGTCCGCAACCTGCCAAAACCTGCTTTATTGGTCTATTTAAATGCCCCGGTTGATGTCCTGATGGATCGAATTCGTCGTCGTGGTCGTGGCATGGAATCCGGAATCTCCAGCGATTATTTACAGCGCCTCGACTTGTATTATACAGATTGGCTGCAAAATTTCGATATCTGTCCTGTCCTGACAATAAAAACAGATGACATGGATTTTGTTCATAAACCCAAACATCTAAACCTGGTGGTTGAAAGAATCCAGGAAAAATTGACCGGAAAAGAAGAGATGGTATTTTCCGATTGACTACGGATGAGGCTTATCGAAAGTGTCGGAATACTACAGGATATGCCAAATTATGTCTCTCAAACGATACCATCCAGGAGACGAATGGATAAGATTATAATCCGCAGCCTTACCACGGAAGATCTATCCTTTGCTGCCGAATTAATGCGCACCCAAAAATGGTTCGCTTTAACGCAGCGAGAACTGGAAAATACCATCGCTGATCCTGCTTGCTATTGTTTGCTTGCTGAAAAGGACAACATTAAATGTGGATTGGTTTTGTCCAGAGTGACCGGGGGAAATGGTATGATTGCCAATCTCATCGTAAGCCCAGCCCAACGCAATCAGGGTATAGGGAAAATTCTTTTCCAGTCGATACTTGACCATCTTCTGGCTATGAATGCGCAAAGGATTACTCTGAATTCGGGTTTGAAGTGGCTGTCTTTTTTTGAAGCATTTGGTTTCTCAAAACAACAGCGCATTTTCTCTTTTTTTGGTGATGTAGAGCCAAGACTTCATCCACAGGTTGCTCATGTCCAAACGGGTGATTTGGCTGAGCTTTATCGATTGGATCATGACTACTACCCGGGAGATCGCGGACACTTTTTATCCCATTTTTTTGAGACGTATCCCAACCTGGCTTTGAAGTTCACCAAAGGTGATCGGATCACCGCTTACCTTTTTGGTCAGGTCGGGCTTGGCGGTTTCGTTTTCGCCGGCCCATTGGTGGCAAACAATGCCAGTTATTATGATGTGAGGGCTTTATTGCAGAATTTTCAGGAAATTATAGGCTTTCAACCCTTTCACCTCAGCACCGTAGAAAAACAAAGCAAATTGCTGCCAGTTTTGGTCGAACTTGGAATGAAACCGGACCCGGAAAATCTCTATCTCATGATCAGGGAAACAATTCAACCCACAAACGAACAACCATTTCTCATCCTGCGCGGGCAGGATTTAATTGCCTGAACCTTGGGAATTGATTTCCTGATCCGCAAAATGATAATGCTTGTTACTCGTTTCGCGCAATCTTTGGGCGGCCGCTTCCGGGGTGATGTCACGCTGGGGCATGGCCAGCATCTCAAAACCTACCATAAATTTTTTCACCGTCGCTGAGCGCAGCAGCGGTGGGTAAAAATGACAATGCAAATGCCAGCCGGGATAAATATTGCCATCGAATGGTTTTTGATGAAATCCCATCGAATATGGGAAACTAATCTCAAACAAATTGTCATAGCGGGTGGTTACCTGCTGGAGAATATCTGCCTGGCCCACAATTTCAGCTTCAGATAAGTCCAGTAGTGAACCAGCGGGGCGTTTACAAATAACCAGCACTTCAAACGGCCAGACCGCCCAAAAAGGAACTAGAGCAGTGAAATACTCATTTTCAGCCACAATTCTCTGGTCAGAGATCTGTTCTGAATGGAGGTAGTCACCCAGGAGCGTGCGGCCATGCAGCTTGAAATAGGCTTCCTGATGATCCAGTTCCTTTTTGGGTTCATTGGGAATGTGATCGGTTGCCCAAATCTGGCTGTGTGGGTGCGGGTTGGAACACCCCATCACAGCGCCTTTGTTTTCAAAGATTTGTACGTAATGAATAAAATCCTGTTGGGCCAGCATTTCAGTTTCGTTCCGCCAGGTTCGAATAACTTCGGTAGCATTCGCCAGGCTGATCTCTGGTAAGGAAAGATCATGGCGTGGTGAAAAACAGATAACCCGGCAGATACCATCTTCGGCTTGAACACGAAATAATTCAATTTCCTCGCCGGGTTGATTCCTATTTTCAGGAGGCAGTAATGCCGAGAAATCATTATCAAAAACAAATGTCTGCGTGTAATCAGGGTTCTTAACTGTTCCACCTGCACGATGATTGCCCGGGCAGAGATAGCAATCAGGGTCATACCATGGAAGTTGAGGTGGGGCTGATTTTTCAACTTGACCCTGCCAGGGTCTTTTTGCTCTATGAGGTGAGACGAGAACCCATTCCCCCGTCAGTGCATTTCTGCGTCGGTGTGGTCTTTCAAAATTCATGAAGCTCAATTCCAATCACGCAAAAAGTATCGAAAATCACGTGGTGGCAGGGTGACCAGCTTATCATCTAAAACAAAAGCCTTCTCTGTCCTGGTGAAATTAAAGGCAACCCGGTGATTCCCGCGTTGATTCACAATAACACCATCCGGCAGATCAAGTAAATTTCCACAACCTTCGTTTTGTACAAGATACCGCAAGACTGCGCGCAGCTGTTCAAAATTCGGGTAGAACCCAAGGTAATAAACATTTCCAGCGCCAAAAGGGTGCACGGTTAGTGCTGCCTTGCCGGCCAGGGGACCGCCAAGATAACGAGCCAGTGAAACAGTGCCTTCATCATCTTCAGGATCAATGGCTTCAATCCAGACTCCTACATCTCCACCTAAACCAGAAATATCAGAACGTATTCGAAAGCGGACCTGATCGGGAAGAGATTGCCAGCTGTGAACCTTTGCACCTACCAGGTTCCCAAGCAACCCGGGTAAAGAACCTTCAATTACATTATTCGATTGATCTTTAAATCCCGAACGAATACCAAACAAAACTGCGCCACCTTGTGCCACATAGGCTTCCAGCTTTGCCACCAGGTTTTCATCAGAAAGATACAGGCTTGGGATTATAATCAAACGGTATTCGCTCAAGTTTCTATCCATGGATGTAATATCAACGGAAATACCGTTTGAACTTAATACCCGATAATAATTAAAAATCAGATTCAAATAAGAATAATTTGAAGTGTGTGGTTGCTGAGCGAGTGCCCAAATATCATCATATTGGGTCAGAATAGCCACCTTTGAAGAAATGGCACCTTCATCGAGGGTCATCAAGACCGGGATCTCCGGCAGCATATTCGAAATTTCCTGATAACCCAGGTCGGGCGAACCATCATGACGTAGAATACCGGCTGATAATTGCTCTTGCGAGTAGCGTGCTGGTAACCATCGAGAGAATAATATCGTTTCAGCACCACAACTGACTGCATGCCACGTCCATAATCTGACCGCACCAGCGCGAATACCCGAATTAATTAACCCATCATCAACCTGACCGCATTGCTGTTCAATCACCCAGTAGGGAGCATCCTTGATTCCTCTAACCCAGCTATGGAAAAACCCAGTTATGTACGGGTCACCGATGTCGTACACAAAATCTGATATCTCATCATTGACAGAATACAAAGCAGGGGTCATTTTCTCGGCCAGCAATGTGGGGTAGGAGCTCCACGCGGCTATGTCCAAATGAGATCCCATCTTATAAAGATCGTTTTTAAAATGCTCAAATTTTGCATTATGGGTAACAAATTGATTTTCAGATTGTGAACGAATGATATCGATCTGAAATTTTAAGAATTTGATTGCCGAGTCTGATTGGAAACGATTCAAATTAATTTGATAGGATGGTGTGGCGTATTGAGAGTTCTGCAGTGAAAGATTTACTTGTTCCCAGGAAGTAAAAGGCTGACTCCAAATTGCCATACCCCAGGCATTATTGAGCTTATCCAACGAACCATAACTTAATTGAAGCCAGGTACGAAAATTGCGTTGACAATACTCACACTGATGGTAATTACAATCTTGAAAATGTGGTTCATGGTTTATCTGCCACCCAATGACTGCATCGCTTTTTCCATATCTCTTAGCCATTTCAGAAATGAGCGTAAAGGTAAATTCTTTAAAATTTGGGTGGTTAGGACAAAAAATCCTTTTTGTAATCGGGTTCGCACCGTTACCATTATTATGCGTAGATTGCTGTCCCATGATTATTTCCAACAACCAGGGTGGGGGAGAAGAGACCGGGGTTGAGAGTACAATTTGCAAACCTTCAGCACTCAGTTTCTCAATTAACAAATCCATCCATTGCCACTGGTATTTTCCCTGCGAAGGCTCAATTTTTGACCAGGAAAAATCACCAATCCGCACGATACGCAAACCCAATTCGCGCATTATTTTGGCTTCAATCTGCCAACGCTCTGCAGGCCATTGTTCCGGATAAAAGCAAACACCTAAGCGCATATTTTATTTCCCTTCTTCCCGAAATTGACAGCCAAATGGCCACTCTGAACGAAATATTATATTAATATTAGCTTTGGAAGCACTAATTCGATCCAATAGAATTTTGGGTTAACTGGAGTATCTTTCTATTATAGCTTTATTAATGAAAAAATCTTTCCGAAAAACCTGGCAAAGCAATTCTTGTTTCTCTCTCAATTATTTTCCTGCAACTTTTTTGATTGTGATGCGTATATAATTCTGAATCAAATCATACAGGAGCGTCAGTGATTGTCGTTGCACCCGATATTGTGGAAAGAGCGCAAAAAGGTGATGAGCATGCCTACACACAAATTGTGGAGTCATTTCAAACACCAGTCTTTAATTTGTGCTTCCGAATGCTTTCAGATGCAAAAGAGGCTGAAGACGCAGCTCAAGAAACTTTCTGGCGTGGCTACCAGGGACTCAATCGCTATGATAACAGCCGTCCCTTTGGCACCTGGATTTTGTCCATTGCAGCACATCATTGTATTGACTTGCAAAGAAAGCGAAAATTACCATTAGCAGATATTGATGCCTATATGGAAGAAACAGAACCTGATAGAAATATACCCAACCCAGAAACAGCATTGTTGGAATCGGAAAGCCAATTACAGTTACAACAAATGCTCTCAACTTTGCCCGAACTTGATCGAGCAGCCCTCATTTTTCGTTATTGGTATGAATACTCGGAAGAGGAAATCAGTCAAACATTAGATATTTCTGTCAGTGCCGTAAAAAGCCGTTTGCACCGAGCAAGGCGCAAAATGGCAAATGTCTACCTGGCGCAAAACCCGGGCGGACAAAAAGCAGAAAGGATGCGAAATGAATCACCAGCCTTATGAAGAATTAATTTTGACCGCTCTACAATTAAATAAGGCAGAGAAGCAGCAGCTGAGCGCACATCTTGCTTCATGTAAACGCTGCCAGCATTTGGTCACCAGCTGGAGTGCAGTTGAATCTGCTCTCCATTCGGCCAAAAGTGTTGCCCCCGCCACCGGGTTCGTTTCTAGATTCCAGATCTATCAGCAGACGCAAACCGCCATTGCTCATCGTAAACAGTCTATTCAGTCACTGATCTATATTGGTATTGCGATGATCGCTGTTTTTGTTGCATCTATTATCTGGTTTTTTCTTAGTTATTCTCCCGGCGAAATTATTGTTTCCACGATAACATTTTTTTCCGGTCTCATGCGATCTTTTACCGACTTTGGAGCAGATGCGTTAATGCTTTTCAATTCCGCATCCCCTTCAGTTCCGTTTTTACTGGTAATCAATATTATTGGCTGGGCAGCCATCATATTCATCCTCTGGACATTAACCATTTGGCGATTTGCCCACCAGGGAGTTACACAAAATGAACAATAAACGGTTTTTCTATACGCTATTTTTCTTATTTGTCATTCTGGTTCTGACAATCCTGCCAGGATCCAGTGCCTTTGCGCAAACTAACGACCCTCCGGTCATTCAAGAGGACAAGGTTGTCCTTGGTCAGAATTTTACCTTGCAGGAAAACCAGAAATTGGCAGGAGATCTGGCCATCATTGGCGGGACGGTAAGGTTAAGTAAGAATTCAACAGTCAATGGGGATGTCGCACTTATAGGCGGTGTTCTGACGGTAGAAGGGACTGTTAATGGAGATATCCAGGCGCTGGGTGGAACGATAAGTCTTTCGGAAACAACAATAATTAATGGGTCAATTTATAATTTCAGCAGTAATTTGACCCAAGACGAGGGCGCAATTATTACGGGACAACAGATAGCGAACTTACCTTTTCATTTTAACTTCGGAGATCTCAATAATTTAGAACGTCCTCAACCTATAAAAACAACTTCTTCTAAATTGCTGGATATTATCGGTAAGTTTTTATTCTCAGTTTTACAAATTATTTCCATGGGTGCGCTCGCATTGATACTGGTGCTCATTGCCCCGAAAGCGAGTGACCGCGTTGCGACTGCGGTTGAACAACAGCCATTTGTACAATGGGGCATTGGGTTGCTGACATCCTTTGCTTTTCCGTTAGGACTTTTGGTATTGATCCTCACCATCATCCTGATTCCGATCGCATTCATCGCGGTTTTGGTCATCACGATTGCATTAATTTTTGGCTGGGTTGGAATAGGCTATGCCATCGGGAAACGACTGTTCATTAATAACAAAAAAGAGATGGCACCGGCCCTCGTAGCTACCATTGGAACGTTAATCCTCTCTGTTATTGGCCGAGTCGTTGCAGAGATTCCGTGTATCGGCGTGTTATTGGTCATTTTTGTTTCCTTATTGGGTCTTGGAGCAGTGATACTAACACGCTTTGGTACTCGGGATTATCTTTCCACTTCACAAAAAACACCCACAGCCGGAAAAAATTCTTTATCAAGAGCGAACACTCCAAAAATTGGTTCGATTCTTGCAGATCTTGATGAGGAAGATTTCGATGATTTTGAGGAACTGGATGATGAATCATCCGACCCAGACCCAAGTGATGAATCCCCTAATAACGGAGGAGAATAATGAAAAAAGCCCTTTTTATCTCATTGATCACGCTAATGATTTTTTCATTGGCATGCTCATTTAGTGTTGACCTGCCTCGTGTGGAAACCGGCGATAATATAACATTGAACATTTCAGAAACCGCGCCTGTTGGCGAAGGTGAATTAACCATTATCATGGGTGGTGGTAAATTTTCACTCGATCCTGGCAAGGAGGGTTGGGTTACGGGTCAGGTAGAGTACAACGTACCCATGTGGGCTCCTGAAATCGAGCGAAATGGAAACAATCTCAAAATTGGGCAGGAAACCCGCGGCAATCTGACATTCCCCTCCGCAAAGATAAAAAATGATTGGGCATTAAAACTGGGAGATGTACCAACCGACCTGACAATCAAAGCTGGCGCGTACGAAGGCACCCTCAATTTAGGAGGAATTCCTTTGACCTCCCTGGATATCGCTGATGGAGCCAGCAAATCTGATATTAATTTTGACCAGATTAATCCTGTCGAGATGGAAAAACTGAGTTACAAGACAGGAGCTTCACAAATCAAAATCAATGGTCTGGCAAACGCTAATTTGAGTGCATTCACCTTTGATGGTGGTGCCGGGTCTTACACTTTTGATTTCAGTGGAAATTTGCAGAAACCCATGGACATTCAAATCAACTATGGCCTGGGCGATGTCAAAATCATTATTCCCAAAGGGATCCCCGCCACAATCAGTGTCGAAGGCGGGTTAAACAATGTCGAATTTACCGGCACATGGAATGTGACCGATAATGTTTACAATGTCACCGGCAGTGGTCCAGAATTAGTATTTCATATCAAATTAGGACTTGGTAATCTACAATTAATCAGTCAATGATTTATTATGAGAAGAATGCAGCCGATTGTGCCTTTGGATACAATGCAAACAACTTTCGTGGCCGCCAATCGAGTGTTCTCCTCCGCAAAAGATTGGATGCACCCTGCTCAATGGTAATTAATACTTTATTCATTGTTGCGCAGGAAAAGGGAAATCCCCACTCCTTTTTGCTTGCCCAGGAGCACAGCCCTGCTGTACGGATACGTGAGTTTCAGCGATGGAAGTAGATTCAAGAAAACAAATAAGGTAATTAGCTTCTCAAGGAAATCAGTAATATTCTTTGTCAACAATGAGGCGGTAGACAGCCTCCGGCAAGTAGTAGCGGTATGGACGCTTCTGAGTAATTCGTTTTCGGATCTCACTGGATGCAATCTCCAACAAAGGCGCATCGATAAAAACAATTTTCTCTGAAATACCCTTCAACTGATCTTCCAGCAAGTCCAGCTGAACTTCATCTCCCGGTCTGCGCATGACGCCCAAACCATCCAGCGCATTCAAGAGCTTTTCTGGTTCATGCCAGTTGGGAAAATCATGCAGCGAATCGCCGCCGATCAGGTAGAATAATTGGGCATCTGGATTCTCCCGCCGCAGAATATTGACAGTTTCCAAAGTGTAATGTGGGCCGGGTCTATCCAGGTCCACTCTGGATAATTGAAAATCAGAATTATCATCTATCGCAGCTTTAAGCAGTGCCAGGCGAGTCGATACTGGCGATAAATATTGTTGCCTTTTATGGGGTGGATCGGGGGTCAAAACCCAAAACAAGCGCGTTAACTGCAACGCATACAAGGCTTCCGCTGCCAGAATTAAATGACCCAGATGGGGAGGATCAAAGCTGCCGCCAAAAATTCCGATACGGTTGCCTAATCTTGCCATTCCAGTTCGAATTCTCCAATAAAGACCGTTTCGCCTTCTTCAATCCCTTCGGCGCGTAAAGCCTCTTCAACGCCCAGTGTTTCCATCAATTTTTGAAACCGGCGAATGGATCCTTCATGTTCCCAATAAGTCATCTTTGCCGCACGTTCGATCGCATTGCCGTGAACACGAAAACCTTCTTCCACCTTTTCAATCGTGAAATCAGTGGGGTCTTCTTCAGGTCGATAGACCGGGATTTTCTCTTCCACTGCAATTTCAGGAGCATTCTGCACCAATTCTACCAATTTCCACAAAACAGGGCGGACATCCTGACGAGTCAGCGCGGAAATCGGCATAACCTCATACCCCAGTTGGTTCAAAGCGCTTTTTAATTGCGGCCATCGTTCTTGAACAGATGGCATATCCATTTTGTTCACAACCACCAGTTGCGATTTTTCTTTCAGGCGGGGGTCATAAAGAGCCATCTCTGCATTGATCTGTGAAAAATCAGCCAATGGATCTACACCCATCCCATCCAGAATGTGCAGCAACACTTTTGTCCTCTGAATGTGGCGCAGGAATGCATCTCCCAGACCAGCCCCGCGATGTGCACCTTCGATCAGACCGGGTATATCCGCCAGGACGAGGCTGTTGTCATGATCAAGTTCCACCACTCCCAGGTTCGGTTCCAGAGTAGTAAACGGGTAATCCGCAATCTTGGGTGTGGCGTTGGTTACAGCCGCCAGAAAAGAAGATTTACCCGCATTCGGGACACCGACGATTCCTACATCCGCGATCAATTTGAGCTCTAGACGCAGATTCCGTTCTTGACCGGGTTCACCTTTCTCACCCACTTTTGGCACTTGATGACGAGCACTGACAAAGTGAACATTACCTCGTCCCCCACGACCTCCCCTGGCTACCAACAATTCTTCTTCACGGTGAATCAAATCGCCCAGCAACTCACCACTATCCGCATCGTAAACAATTGTCCCTGGAGGTACAGGGATAACCAACGCATTGGCGGAGCGGCCGGTCATCTTCTGTTTGGCACCATTTTTCCCATCATCCCCCACATATTTATCTTTGTACCTTAAAGCGTTGAGCGTATTGAGCGTATGCTGAACACGCAGAATTACATCACCACCGCGGCCGCCATCGCCCCCATCCGGACCGCCACGGGGAACATACTTTTCTCGTCGAAAATGGACGGCTCCATCGCCGCCTTTTCCGGATTGAACAAAAATTCTTACTTCATCAATAAACATAGATTCTTTCCAGACACGGAGGTCGGCTTATAACAACCGACCCCCGTGATTCTTGCATTTGCTAAACTTCAAATTTGGTTTTTAGAATATCAACCAATGTAGGCTTGCCAATTTCCTGCAATTCGTAACGCACTCTTTGCAGTGGCTTGTTGACTTTGATTATCCGACTGAGATCAATAGGAGTACCAGAAACCACCAGATCTACGTCTGCGTTATTGATGGTCTCTTCCAGATCTTTCATCTGGTCCGCACCGTAGCCCATAGCCGGTA
This sequence comes from Anaerolineales bacterium, assembly GCA_038329785.1. GTDB lineage: Bacteria > Chloroflexota > Anaerolineae > Anaerolineales > Anaerolineaceae > UBA6170. The sequence continues at coordinate 129,573 of JBBQNI010000002.1, forward strand.
GAATAATACCAGTGTCGGGATACTTTTCGTACGTTCCCTTGATTGTGCGGACAGCGAAAGGACGTGGGTCAACAATTTCTGCTGCTCCAAATCGACGAGCGGCCACAAAGGCAGCCCCGTATTTCATGCCGCCATGCGTGAGTGTGGGGCCATCTTCAACCACAAGCACGCGCTTGCCACGGATGGCTTCCGGATCATCAACAAACAATGGAGATGCTCCTTCAATAACCACCGCATCGGGATTCAACTGATGGATAGAATTGCGCACCTGAATGACAGAATCCGGGTTGGCTGTATCAACTTTGTTGATCACGAAAACATCAGCATGCAATGTATTCGTCTCACCGGGATAATAACTTGTTTCATGACCGGCACGGTGCGGATCAACGACGACGATTGCCAAATCTTCCTTATAAAACGAGAAATCATTATTGCCGCCATCCCAGAGAATGATGTCTACTTCCTCTTCCGCTTGCCGTAAGATGGCTTCATAATCCACGCCGGCATAGACAATCACATCGTTATCCAGGTGGGGTTCATACTCTTCCCGTTCTTCAATCGTGCATTCATGCTTATCAAGGTCGGCATAGGTGGCAAAACGTTGCACCTTCTGTTTGTTCAAGTCGCCATAGGGCATGGGATGACGTATTGCGGCCACCTTGAAACCCATGTCTCGCAGGATCAGAGAAACCCGGCGGGTCGTTTGGCTCTTGCCGCTGCCAGTACGCACAGCTGTGATAGATACTACCGGTTTGACAGATTTGAGTTGGGTATTACGCAATCCCATCAAGCGGAAATCTGCACCGGCTTCATTGACCAGAGAAGCTTTGTGCATCACATATTCATGAGGCACATCGCTATAGGCAAAGATAACCTGGTCTACATCCATGGTCGTAATTAATTCACGCAACTCACTTTCGGGATAAATCGGTATACCTTCAGGGTACAACGAGCCTGCCAACTCAGCAGGATAACGGCGCCCCTCAATGTTCGGAATCTGTGTGGCGGTAAATGCCATCACTTGATAATCCGGGTTATCCCTGAAAAAAACATTGAAGTTGTGAAAGTCGCGCCCAGCAGCGCCCATAATAAGGGTTCGAATGGTCATAATTTATTCTCCTTTTCTAAAAAAATGAAATAAACCATCGTTTCACATCGCTTCTGGGGCTGTGATGCCCAGCAAAGCCAGACTGTTAGCTAATGTCTGACGGGTTGCCATAACAAGGCGTAATCTTGCATTTTTGACCGGCTCTTCAACTTGCAGAACCGGGCATTGTGTATAAAAATCATTGAATTTGCGGGCCAGATCGTAGGCATAATTGGCGATTTGAATGGTGCGGTATTCGGCAGCAGCCCTGCCAACTTCGCGCGGAAAGCGAGATATGACATCCACCAATTCTATCTCCTGACCGGTCATCTCATAATCAGGAACAATTGAATGATTGAAGGTACCACCAGCTTTTCTGAGAATGCTGCCTGCACGCACATAAGCATACTGAATATATGGTGCAGCCTGACCATTGAAATCCAGGGCTGTTTCCCAATCAAATGTGACGATCTTTGCATTTTCACGTGACTGCATGGGATATTTGATTGCTCCAATACCAACTGCTTTTGCTGTTGCTTGTTTCTTGTCTTCCGAGAGCTCAGGATTCTTCTGTTGGACAACTTCATACGCCCTTTGAGTGGCTTCTCGCATGAGATCCTCCAACAAAACTACGGTGCCTTCACGCGAAGCCATTACTACGTTGCCAGGTAAATTGACCAATTCGTAGGGGATATGCTCACAATTCTTTGCCCATTCATAACCCGCAATTTCCAGTGTTTTGAAAACTTGTTGGAAATGGAGAGACTGGCGTACATCCACAATATATAAAGATAACTTTAAACTCGGGTAATCGAGGAACTTTTGCCTTGCCAGGGCCAGATCTTCTGTAGCGTATAACGCCGTTCCATCGGAACGCAACGCCACAAAAACGCGATATTTATCTTTGGATAAGCCCAAAATCTCGTCGATGTTGACAATTACAGCGCCGTCTGGTCGTTCATCTATGGCAATTTTCTTACCAATCAGCTCCTGGACAATTTCTTTGCCGGGAATCTCCATCTGGCTGTTGAAATAATACGTATCAAAGTGGATATTAAGGGCAGCGTAAATCTGGTAAAAACCTTGTAGAGACCAGGAGCGTGTTTCCTCCCACAGCTTTACCAATTCAGGCTCACGGAAATCCCAACGCTGATATAAAGCTCGAATTTCACTTTCAAGCTGCGGATCCTGCTCCAAACGCCGGCTTGCTTCCGCGTACACCGTTCCCATCCACTGGGTTATATCTTTATCGGGTTTTTCGCCATTATGAAAGTTGATATAACACCAAAGCCATTTAATGACATGTAAGCCCATATCACCGGGGTAATTGGCGCGGATCACGTCATAACCGGCAAAATCAAGAATTCTGGCTAATGTATCCCCCAGAATCGCACTGCGCAAATGACCAACATGGAAAGCCTTATGCGTGTTTGGCTGAGAAAACTCAACCATGATTTGCTCTTGTTTACGGACAGCTCGTCCAAAATTCTCTCTTTCGGATAAAACAGAATCGATAACCCTGCGGGTATATTCGCTGGTTGTAAAGTACAGATTTAAATAGCCCTTAACAGCTTCAACCTTTTCGAATCCGGCCGGTGTACCCAAATAGGTGGCTAATTGATCGGCCAGTATGGCTGCGTACTCTGGCACATTTCGTTTTTCATTTTTGGCACGGGCATCGGCTGCGGCTAAACTGAAAAGAGAGGTTGAAAGACCCCAGTGTCCGCTAAATGGAATCCAATTCCACTGAACGGGAATATCAGGCAGACTTTCTTTAATGATGAATTCTTTTATGGCTTTTTCTACCTGGCGGGATTCTTTTTCAAACATACAACACGCAAAAAGTCCTTAATTGTCCTTGGATGGTTGATCTTTAAATTATAACATGGGCAGGGTTACAAAAAATTAAGAAGAATTACCCAGACTGGACATACAACTTCTTAAAAACTGATTTATGAAGAAAAAACATAAGTATATTTAAAACCAAAAGCAGGAGAAATGCGTATCTCCTGCCTGGATTTTGTAGAATTCTGTTACAGTTTATTGTGATGCAGATTGCATGGCTGCAAGTTGCTTCATCAAACGACTTTTGCGACGAGCAGCGTTGTTTTTGTGGATGATACCTTTTTGGGCAGCTTTATCAAGTGCTTTAATGGCTACCTTGACGTTTTCTACTGCTTCATCTTCTTTTCCCGCCAAAATTGCCTTGCGGGATTTATTAATGAATGTGCGGGCACGACCACGAAATGTACGGTTTAAAACCCGTCGCTTTTCGTTCTGTTTGTTGCGTTTAATCTGAGATTTGATATTAGCCAATTTATTTCCTCCAATTCACCTGAAAAGAAAATTTTCTTTTGAGAGGGAACTGTTTGTCCAAAAAATTTACTTACGAAGGGCAGCGCGCCAATTATACCAGAAACGCAAATTTGTGGGGAAAGAGATTTTTTATTCCTTATCCATTAACGCCGCCAGACCGGGTAATTCTTTGCCTTCCAGCATTTCGAGCGAGGCACCTCCACCTGTGGATATATGGGTGATCCTGTCAGATAGACCAGATTGATTGATGGCAGAAACAGAATCGCCGCCGCCAACTATGGAGACTGCCTTCGAATTTGCAACTGCTTCTGCAATACCGAAGGTACCACGAGCAAAATTGGGCATCTCGAAAACGCCCATCGGGCCATTCCAAACCACTGTGCCGGCTTTGGCAATTACCTTACTGTATTTTTGAATTGTCTCAGGGCCGATATCAAGAATGCGCCAGCCCTGTGGAATAGAACCGGTTGGAATCACTTTCCATTCAGCGTCATTATCAAAGGCATTAGCGATGACAACGTCTACGGGAAGACGTAACTTATCAGTACCATTAGCAATCAATTGCCGGGCAGTTTCAAGCACATCATCCTCAACCAGAGAATCGCCCAGCTCATATCCTTGCGCCTTGAAGAAAGTGTTCGCCATGCCACCGCCGATTAAGACACTATCAGCTTTCTGCAGCAAGTTATCAATCACCCCAATTTTGTCACTTACCTTAGCACCGCCCAGTATGGCAACGAATGGACGTGCCGGCTCTGCAATTGCCTGTCCGAGATATTTGATTTCTTTTTCCATCAAGAATCCAGCGACAGCAGGTAGAAATCTGGCAACCCCTTCGGTTGAAGCATGGGCTCTATGTGCAGATCCAAAAGCATCATTAACATATAAATCAGCCAGGGCGGCAAATTTCTTCGCCATATCCAGGTCGTTTTTCGATTCTCCTTTGTAAAAGCGAGTGTTCTCGAGCACCAATATTTCTCCGGGACTTAACTGCTGGGATGCTTTTTCAGCTTTCGGCCCGACACAATCATCCACGAAGTGGACCGGAACAGTCACCAGCTTTTTCAGGTATTCAGCAACTGGCTTTAATGAGTATTTTGGATCCGGTTCATCCTTAGGACGCCCAAGGTGAGAAAATAGAATGACAGCCGCCCCATTATCAAGCAGGTAATGAATGGTTGGTAATGCTGCCACAATGCGGGTATCATCCTGCACGAGACCATCTTTAATGGGAACATTAAAATCTACACGTACTAAAACTTTCTTGCCTTTTACTTCGATATCAGTAATACTTTTTTTATTAAACATACCCACCTCTTTTTTTCAAATTCTGGTGAATAAAAATGCGTGACCTATCATTAAATTGAAATGAAGATCACGCATTCTCATATTAATCTCTTACTTAACGAATTTAGAGTGATTTTGCCATCAATGCTGCTAAATCAGCAGTTCGGCAGGAATAACCCCATTCGTTATCGTACCATGCTACAACTTTTATCAGGTTCCCACCCAATACCATTGTGTAGTCGGCATCAATGATGGAGGAACGGCTGTCTCCCTTGAAATCCATCGAAACCAATGGCTCCTCACTAACACCTAGGATGCCCTTTAGAGAACCTTCGGCGGCTGTTTTGAATGCAGCATTTAGTTCTTCAGAAGTGACTGGTTTTTCAACTTCGGCAACAAAATCTACGATTGAAACAGTCGGTGTGGGAACGCGTAAGGCATATCCATCAAATTTGCCTTTTAGATCAGGAATTACGAGAGCAAGTGCTTTTGCTGCACCCGTAGTGGTTGGGATAATATTCAAAGCAGCTGCACGGGCGCGGCGGGGATCGTCATGAGCAACATCCAGAATACGCTGGTCGTTTGTGTAGGAATGGATGGTAGTCATCATTCCGCGTTTGATTACCCAGTTATCGTGCACAACTTTTGCGGCCGGTGCCAGGCAATTGGTGGTGCAGGAGGCATTCGAAACAACATTATGAATGGCGGGATCATATTTATCATCATTCACGCCCAGGACGATTGTGATGTCTTCATTCTTTGCGGGAGAGGTGATAATTACTTTCTTAGCGCCACCTTTTTCGATATGGGTGATAACACCGGGTTTGCCCTTGGCGGGGTTGCCAAATTTGTCGCGAAACACACCGGTTGATTCAATCACAATTTCGACGCCCAGGTCCTTCCAGGGTAAATTACCAGGGTCTTTTTCTTTAAAGACTTGCACCTTTTTACCATTGATGACCAAATCTGATCCATCAACTGTTACCGTCCCGGGGAAAATCCCATAATTTGAGTCATATTTAAACAAATGCGCGTTGGTTTTTGCATCAAACAAATCGTTGATAGCAACAACTTCCAGTGTATCTGGATATTTTTCCAACATTGCCTTGAGTACCTGACGGCCGATACGGCCGAAACCATTGATACCTACTTTTACGGTCATAAAACACCTCCATATGTTGTTTTTACAATTTTATCACGCAATTGCGCGATTATTCACAAATCAAGCCCAATATCTTTGTAAACAAGCGGACCTGTTCTTTCATTATATAGATCGATAATTGCATTCGCCAGTTTCAACGAATCGTGCCGCCACGGCGACTCCGAATCGATAAGGTTGCCACTGTAAACAGCATAATCTTTCAGCAAACCCTCGTCGACACAGACATAATCGATTCCCTTTGGCAAAGAACCTTTGCAATTATCGTTACACACGATGACATCAAAATAACCCTTTTTGAGCACTTTTTCAACCGATTGCACATGATCACCGCAGTTAAACCCGTCTGTCTCTCCAGGTTGGGTAGCCACATTCGAAACAAAGAACTTCAAGGCGCGGCTGGCGCGAAAAGCTTCGGTAATATCAGGAACGAGCAAATTGGGCAGCAGGCTGGTGTAGAGTGAACCCGGCCCAATGATGATCATATCCGCGCTCAAAAGTGCCTGGATCGTAGGAGGGTAAGCTCTGGGGTTGCCTGGTTCCAACCATACTTTTTTAATCGAGCCCCCCAATTTGGTGATTTCACTTTCTCCACGCACGGTAGTGACTTTTTCATGACCCCCAAAATCATTTTTGCTAATTTCCGCTACCAGTGCCACATCATGCAAGGTAGAAGGGAAAACATTCCCACGAACTGCCAGGACACGGCCAGATTCAGCGACTGCTTCCTCGAAACTGCCTGTAATTTCTGTGAGGGCAGTGATTAATAAGTTTCCTAGAGAATGCCCATTCAAACCCGCGTTTTCCCCGAAACGGTATTGAAAAACCTGCGAAAGCAATTCTTCATCATCGGATAAAGCTGTTAAGCAGTTACGTATATCACCAGGAGGTAAAATACCCATATTACGGCGTAACTCTCCGGAAGACCCGCCATCATCAGCTACGGTAACGATGGCAGTTATATTTGATGTATGTTTTTTCAAACCCCGCAAGAGTGCTGAAAGACCTGTCCCACCCCCAATAACCACCACTTTTGGACCTTTATCCAATTTTTGATAATGTGAGACCGTATCAAGGAGATGTTTTCCAGGTCGGATAAAAGGCTTTAATAGCGTACGGTTAATCCCCCACACTCCCATAACGATCAAAAGAATACCACCGATACCAAAAATAAGAGCTCTTACCGGTCTGGCCAGAAAACGTAATGAGAGGAAAGAGATAATTGGCAAATACCAGGTATCTGGTGTATTCCGATAGACATCCAGAATAATCACCGCAAAGCCGACACCGATGAGAGCTGTCCCCAGCATGATCAACAAACCCCACCGTTTAATTCCCAGGCCGGGAGCAAGCCATCTGAGTACATTTCCAAGTGCGTTGAATAATTTTGAAAAAAACTTTTTTCGTTTTGAGGGCATATATTTTGTATAATAATTCCCTTTATGAATCAAGTCAACTATCAGCAATTCTTATACTACCCAATATTCTCAGTTTTAGATGAAAGTAAATCAAAGAATCGCAAATCCCTCCTCAGGCGTATGCTATAATTTAAGCTGATGGAATTGTATATTGTTTCGGATATTGGTGGAACCCAGATAAGGGTTGCGGCTCATGATTCGCATACCTTAATGTGTGTCGATCAGAAGAAAATTGCAACTCAGCTGCCAGGGCAATCACCCATTCAACGATTAGTTAATTTGATCAAAGAAATCAGCAAGAACCATTCGATCAATTCCATTTCAATCGGTGTTCCGGGTTTTCTGAACCTGGAAAAAGGAATCGTCTTGAATTGTCCCAATATACCGGGTTGGGAAAATTTTCCCATTAAGCAAATCCTGCTGGAGCATTTCAATGTCCCGATTTTCGTAAATAATGATGCCAATCTGGCCGCCCTGGGAGAATGGAAATATGGCATTGGGCAGGGTCATAGAAATTTACTTTATTTAACAGTCAGTACTGGTATCGGCAGCGGTGTAATTATCGATAACCAATTATTGACAGGTTCAACGGGGTTGGCTGCTGAACTTGGGCATGTCACCATGCAGCCGGATGGACCTCTTTGTGGTTGTGGTCATCGTGGGCACCTGGAGGCTTTCGCGTCTGGAACTGCCATAAAGGCATATATCTTTGAACAGCTTCTGGCAGGCAAATCAAGCTTGGTTTCAGCCACCAACGGGCTGCACGGAAATGATGTTTTTCTGGCTGCCAAAAATGGTGATGCTTTGGCTATTGAAGCATACGAAAGAGCCGGAAGGTATCTCGGCATTGCAATTGCCAATTTCCTGCATACCTTTAATCCATCTATCGTGATTATTGGCGGCGGCGTTACACAGGTTGGTGACTTACTTTTCAAGCCACTCGAATGCTCACTTTACGAGCGAGTTATCAGGCCAGAATATATTGAAAATCTCTTACTCACAAAAGCCAGCCTGGGTGATGATGTCGGCCTGCAAGGTGCTTTAGCCTTCCTTCTTCAGAACACGGGTGACTGATTGATCCGTATTTATTCAACGTAATTCTTTTTCTATTAAATTAATTTTCTTGCACCTTATCCACTCATCAAAATATTCCAGGAGGAAATGAATGAAAACCCTTGACGTGCCTGGCCCTAAGGCCAAACGACTGATTGAACGCGATCTTGCGGTTGTGTCCCCATCGTACCCACGTGGATATCCATTTGTCATGGATCATGGTAAGGGATCCGAAGTATGGGATGTGGATGGAAATCGGTTTCTCGACTTCGCTGCCGGCATCGCTGTTGCTGCCACCGGTCACAGCCACCCTGCGGTTGTGAAAGCCATCCAGGAGCAAGCAGAAAAGTTCATTCATATTTCCTCTGATTTTTACCATGAAAAGTGGATTCAACTTTCCGAAAAATTGAATGAAATTTCTCCTTTCAAAGAAGGTGCTCTCTGTTTCCTGACTAACTCAGGAACCGAGAGCGTCGAAGGTGCAATAAAATTAGCCCGTTACCATACCGACCGTTCATCCTTTATCGGTTTCCTTGGTGGTTTTCATGGTCGCACGATCGGCGCAGTCACATTTACAGCCAGTAAAAGAGCCTATAAACGTGGCTTTTTCCCCTTAATGAGCGGTGTTGTTCATGCACCATTTCCAGATCCCTATCATCCAATGCTCGATATTAGCGATGGGGAGGATTATGGTGAACGGGTAGTACGTTACATTGAAGATCAAATTCTGGAAAAACTCCTGCCGCCATCAGAAGTTGCAGGTATCCTTGTTGAACCTATTCAAGGTGAGGGTGGTTATATTGTCCCACCACCCGGCTTTTTCCCGGCCTTACGAAGAATTTGCGATCAATACGGAATTCTACTGATCGTCGATGAGGTCCAGTCCGGTATGGGGCGCACTGGCAAGTGGTGGGCGATCGAGAATTTTGGTGTAGAACCCGATATCGTCACATCTGCCAAAGGAATTGCTTCGGGAATGCCGCTGGGAGCATTAATTGCCCGAAAATCAGTGATGGATTGGCCAAAAGGTTCGCATGGAAACACGTATGGTGGTAACCCGATTTCCTGTACTGCCGCCCTGGCAACCATTACTGCAATTGAAAACGGATACATGGAAAATACACAAAAAACCGGTGCCTATGCGCTTCAAAAATTGAAAGAGATTCAGACCCGCCACCCTTCAATTGGAGAGGTTAGAGGAATGGGCTTCATGATCGGCGTAGAATTTGTTAAGGACCGAGCATCCCGAAAGTCCGACGATGAACTCCGTGATAGGATTGTTGACCTCGCTTATGAACGCGGCTTATTGACACTGGGTTGTGGAAAAAGTGTCATCCGCATTTCACCGCCGCTTTGTACCACACCTGCACAGGTGGACGAGGGTTTGGAAATTCTGGAAGAGGCCATTACAATAGCAGAAAATGGATAATTATTCTTGATGCTGCCAGATTATCGCGTTCGCCAAAGAGATTATTTACTTGAAATTGCCAGGGCTCTTGCCGAAGAGCTCAACCTGGACAAACTGCTCGAACGCATTTTGAATGTCTCCATCGAAATGTTGGCTGGCCAGGCTGGTTTCATCGCATTACGAAGTGATGTCCAAGGCTGGAAAGTTCGAGTTTGGGCGGGAATTCCCAAGGAATTGGTCAGATATATTGAACCTTACCTGGCCAACATTCCCGAAGTGGGCAACGACCCTTACCAGATGGAATTAACCCACATTAATCGCCTCATTCAGGAACTGGCGAATTCCGGCAGTTTTGGATTGCTCAACGGGGTTGGTCTACCGCTGGTTGCCCGTAATCAAGCAATTGGGGTCATTTACATATTTCGCAGCTATTCCAGTTCATTTTCCAGTAATGATCGCGTCGTTTTGAGCAGTTTTGCCAATCAAGCAGCTGTCGCGGTTCAAAATGCCCAGCTTTACAATCAGATCATTCAAGAAAAACAACGTATGTCTGCCCTGCTGGATTCTGCAGCAGACGGCATAATGATCTTAAACCCGGCGTTAAAAATAGAACGAATCAACCCTGCCTTTCAGCGCTTATTTGGCGGCAGCGAAAAAGATATCCTTCTACAAGAACACCAAAATGTGATCCATTGGGCTTCACCACCCTCTGGAATCACACTGGAAGAAGCCGTAGCAGGTGGTTGGCCGTTGACCGCCCATGCTCACTTGTATGTCGAAGGTGATCTACAAACTGGTTTCCAGAAACCAAAAATTCCAGTTGGCATCACTTACGCGCCATTGATTTCGTCGGAGGGGCTATTACTCAACATCATTGCCACACTGCGGGATATCACACGTTTTCGCCAGGCTGAGGAGTTAAAATCAACTTTTATTTCTATTATCAGTCATGAATTGAAGACACCCGTAGCGCTGATAAAAGGCTACGTCAGCACGCTGCGCAGAGAGGATGCACGCTGGGACCGGTCCATTGTTGCGGAAAGCCTGACTGTGATCGAGGATGAAGCAGACCGTCTGAGTCTCTTGATTGAAAACATGCTGGATGCATCTCGTCTCCAAATCAGTGGCATCTCGCTAAAAAAATCCGATCTTTCCCTGCCAAAAGTTGTCGAACGCTTAGCCACGCGTTTTCAGACCCAATCCTCTCGCCACCATTTTGTGGTTGATTTTCCCGAAGATTTTCCATATATACTTGCCGATGAAATCCGTATTGAACAGGTTATCTCGAATTTGATCTCGAATGCAATCAAATATGCCCCGGCTGGAGATATACGCATCTCCGGTCAAGTCCGTCCGCAGATCGTAATTGTGTGTGTCAGTGATCAAGGTCCAGGGATAGCTGCCGATGACATCCCTCACATATTCGATCGTTTTTACCGTGCCCCTGACATGGCAAAGCACACAAAAGGAGCCGGGTTAGGTTTATTCTTGACTCGATCCATCATTGAAGGGCATGGCGGCTCAATTTGGGTAGATCCGGAATCTGGGAAAGGTGCACGCATTTGCTTCTCTCTACCGCGTACAACTTATTTTCAAAGCACTCAAGGGCTGGTGGTATAATCACCTCTAAATATTGAGAAAAGAGAGGCAAAAATAATGCCGAAAACACAAGTGAGCTGCCCTCGCTGCCGCACCCCAATCGCTGCCGATATTCAACAGCTTTTTGATATGAATAGCGACCCTCAGGCCAAGCAAAAACTGCTTAGTGGTACTGCGAACGCTATCCAGTGTCCTGCCTGTGGTTATCAGGGGATCTATCCAACCCCAATTGTTTATCACGATCCAGACAAAGAACTCCTACTGACTTATTTCCCCCAGGAATTGGCAGTGGTAATTAATCAACAAGAAAAAATGGTCGGCCCGCTAATCAATCAGGCGGTCAATAATCTGGCACCGGAAAAACGCAAAGCCTACTTATTTCAAGCCAAAAGTATGTTGACCTACCAGACACTGCTTGAGACCATATTACAGGCGGATGGAATTACCAAGCAAATGCTCGAAGACCAGCAAAAAAAGATGAGTTTGATTCAACGCCTGGCAACCACGCCTAATGCGGAATCACGCAAAGAAATTATGCAGCAGGAAGAGGCGTTGATTGATGAAACCTTTTTTGCACTGCTGAACCGGCTGGTTGAAGCGACCCTCGTGCAAGGTGACAAGCAATCCGCTCAGCAGTTGGCAATATTTCAGCAGGAGCTTTTGACAGAAACCAAGGTCGGCCAAAAAATCCAGGCTCAGATGAAAGAATCTCAGCAGGCGATGGAAGACTTACAAAATCTGGCCAAAAATAGTCTAACCCGCGAGAAATTGCTTGAGTTACTAGTGAATTCTCCCAGCGAAGTATATACATCCACACTGGTTGGGATGACCCGCTCCGGATTTGATTATGAGTTCTTTGCCATGCTGGCCAACAAAATTGAATCCAGCAGTGATGAATCTGAAAAAGCGAAATTATCTGAATTGCGAGATTTTCTTTTAGATGCTGTCAAGCAAATAGATGAACAAATTCAACTTGAGATGAAAAATGCGCGCGAAATGGTTGATAAGATCATCGCCGCTCCCTCGCTGGAAGCTGGATTACAACAATATGGCAATCAGGTCAATGACTTCTTTGTGGAGGCTATTCAGAACGCGCTGGAGGATGCCAGAAAAAATTCCGATCTTGATAAAATTGCGAAGTTAAACCAACTCAACCAAATGATTGAGGCAGCTAATACCCCACCCGAAGCCATTCAATTCATCGAAGATCTTCTCCGAACCGATAACGAAGGTCAAGTGAAAGAAAAATTGAATGCCAACCTGGACAAAGTGGATGACGAATTTTTACAATTATTGACTGGTGTCATTTCACAATCAGAAGAACAAGGCCAGCAGCCCCAACTGGTCGAGAGACTAAAACAAATCCAAAAAATTGCCTTGCGGGTTGTCATGGCAAACAACCTGAAAGCGTAATCTTCTGACAGAATCATCCAACAAAGAAACATGACGAACTCCAGTTCCTCGCAGCAAACTGCGAGGAACTGCTTAATTACTGCCAAACAGCTTTCATTGATCTAATAATAAAAAATTCTTTACAAATTCAACCAGCGGGCAGTCTTTTGTGGCAAATCTAATACCGAACCCATCACTACCTGGCAGCCGGGTAAAGATTCAATAAAAAGTTTCCCATAACGCTTACTGGAAACACGTCGATCCATGACGACAACAACACCCCGGTCAGATTGGGTGCGAATCAAGCGTCCAAAGCCCTGGCGGAAGGTCAAAATGGCTTCCGGGACTGAATATTCTCCAAATGGGTCATCGAACGTTTCTGAACGTGCTGCAACAATCGGGTCAGAAGGAACAGCAAATGGCAATTTGACAATGACCAGTACTGAGAGTGCCGCACCAGGAATATCGACCCCTTCCCAAAAAGCGCGCGTGCCCAATAAAACTGCCCGATCTGTATCTCGAAACGTCTCCAAAAGTGTATTAGCCGAAGCGCCTTCACCCTGTTCATAAACCTGAATGTCAGCATCCGCCAGGGCAGGAGCAATTGCCTGAGAAGTCTTTTTCAGTTGTGCATAGGATGTAAATAATGCCAGCATTTTTCCGCCGGTGGCTTTGCTAACCCGAATAATGGTTTGCTCAACCGATTTTTGGTATTCATATCCGCGAGTAGGTTCGGGAATGTCGTTCGGCAGGTATAACATAGCTGCGTTTTCGTAATCAAACGGTGAACCCACCACCAATTCATCAGCTTCATAGGCACTCAGACGGTTGCGTAAATATTCAAACTCCCCGTGAGCTGTCAGGGTAGCAGAGGTTAATATAATCGCCTTTTTCTCATGCCAGAGGTATTTCTCCATCAAACTGCCAACGTGTAATGGGGCTATTTGCAATGTTAGGCGGTTCGATTCGGGCTGTTTTTCTATCCAGTAAATGAAATTTGAATCCGGTTCCAGGAACATCTTATTCAGTTGCATGGCTGCTTCAGATAAACGCTGTAAGTTTGTTCCCAGGCTGGAGACTGCTTCTTCCAAGTCTTCAGTGGCTACTTCCAGGTAATCGGTCAGATCACGATGATACTCTTTAATCAATTTCAGTAAAAATGTCAACGTTTCCTGGGTATTGTCATACTGTACTTCAACGGCAGACCAGGCCGGCACAGTTCGAGTTGCGGGAAGAATTCTAACTTGCTGAGCATAGGAACCGATAGGTTCGAAGTTGCGTTCACTTTCCAGAAACTCTTCGATCAAGGCAAACAGAGCGTTAAAATCCTGTTCGAGCCTGAAAGCCAGATCAGTAATTCGCTGAGTCACATCATGGCTGGCTGCCGCAACCGAAGGCTTTGCAGATTTCCGCAAGGCGGTCAGAACGCGAGCAAGAATTCCGCTTGAGACTGATCCCAATTCACGCATCAGGCGACTCAATTCACTTTGTGTGAGCCGGAAACTAAGCGTGCTGGTACTGGCTCCTTCCAGGTGGTGGCCTTCATCAATAATCAAGTAATGATAAGGTGGCAAAACCCGGCTACCCGTAACCACATCTGATAGCAAGAGGGCATGGTTGACAACGACAATCTGCGAGCTTTGGGCAGCCTGACGAGCCTGGTAGAAAGGACAAATACCCCCCATCCGAGACATGCACACCTCGGCATTACAGGCTTCATCATCCGCAGAAACTTTACTCCAGGTCTCGCGTTCCATTGGACTATTTAAATTCAAGCGACTGCGATCACCATCACCATTTTGAGATAGCCATATTAAAACCTTGGCAATCACGCGCATTTCTTCTTTGCTTTCCGGACCACGGTGCCGCAGTGCTTCAAAACGGCGTGGGCAGAGGTAATTCGAACGGCCTTTTAAAACCGTCGAACGGAAATCCAGCCCAAGTGCGGCTTTAAGATCCGGTAAATCTTTTTGTATCAGTTGTTCTTGCAAAGCGATGGTGTTCGTTGAAACAACCACACGCTCATTATTTTGCAAAGCCCAAAATACAGCCGGGACGAGATAAGCGAAGGACTTGCCAATCCCGGTACCGGCTTCTACCATGAGATGGTATCCATCCGAAAATGCCTGCGCAACATTGCGCAACATATCCACCTGCTGTGATCGGTATTCATATTGAGGGAAAAAAGATGAAAAGGCCCCCCCAGGTTCGAGAATTGCGCTAACTTCATCAATATCCAGGGGCAGCATCTGAGGGTTTGGCTTCAGTGCCGGTGCCAGAACATCGCTCTGGGCAAACAAGCCTTCCAACATATAAGCGCCGCCTGCTTTTTTTGATTGCACAGGACCCTGGCGAATTTTTTCTTTAAGAATTTGTTGAAAAGCCCAAAAAGCATCCCAATCTACTGTTTCACCCAGCTTGACAATTTCAGCTACCAGGTCGATTGGCAATTCTTTGGCTTTTTCAAAGAGCACCAGAAACAAATGATGAGTCATACGTGCGTCATCCAGCGCACGATGAGCGTTTTGTAAAGGAATACCTAATTGCTGGCACAAACCGCCCAGATTATACCTGGATGCCAACGGCATAACTGCCGCAGCCAACTCATAGGTATCAACAGCTTGAGCATATTGAAGCACTTTCGCATTAAGCAAAAAACCAAGGTCAAATTGAACATTGTGACCAACCACCGGGGAATCCCCAATGAAATCAACCACCTGGGCTAACACAGCCCGCAATGGCGGGGCATTGCGTACCATTTCGTTTGAAATCCCGGTCAGGCGGGTAATTTCAGGTGGAATTGGGCGCCCGGGGTTAACTAAAGTCTGGTATTCGGCTTCAATTCGGGAGCCATTAAAACGAACAGCACCAATTTCAATGATTGCGTCATTGCGTGGGTCAAGTCCGGTGGTTTCGAGATCGAGCGACACCATGGAAGGCATCCAGGCATTATACCATCGAAAGGTGTCATTTTTCGCTGGAATTGAAAAATCTGTTCTACTAATTTATTGACTATAATGAACATCGAATTCAGAGTTTTGGAGACGCTTATGCTTGCTAAGACAATTGATACCATCATTTTTGATTGGGGTAATACACTCATGGTAGTCGACCCGGCTTACGGTGGAAAAATGAAAGACTGGCCGGTTGTCAAAGCTGTCACGGGATCAAAACAAACCCTTACACATCTTTCAGAGCGCTACAAAATTGGACTTGCAACCAATGCCAGAGATTCATCTATTGCAGATGTCGCTGAAGCATTAGAAAGAGCTGGGCTCTTACGCTATGTCAACGAAATCTTTCTCAGCAAAGACATGCAAACCACGAAATTGAACCCGGCATTCTATATCGAAGTTTGCCAACAACTGAAGACAACGCCGGAATGCTGTTTAATGGTTGGTGATGATTACCAGAATGACATCCTGCCTGCAAATGCAGCCGGACTGTACTCTGCCTGGCTGAACCCGTCGCATATGCTTGCACCGGCGCAACTACCCTTACAAGACATTGAGATTTCAGTTTTGTCGGATCTCGAAAAAGCGATCCAAACAAACCTCTTCCCTTCTTACCAACAATGTTTGTTTTGGTATTTGCAACAAGGCGCAACCAACACACTTCTGGCACATGTCAATATGGTTGCATCTGCAGCTTATCAAATAGCGGGCTGGTTTGCACAGAAAGGAATCTCCATTTCACCCCTCCTGGCCCATCGTGGCGGTTTTTTACATGATCTGGCGAAATTACGTGAATTGCCTGGTGAGAGCCATGCCGTCTCAGCAGCCAGGCTATTGGATCAATACGACCAACCGGCATTGGCTCAGATCGCCCTGCGCCATTTGATTGGCAATTTAGGCGATTCCTCGGAAAGGCCAATTACCTGGGAAGAAAAAATCGTCAATTACAGTGATAAATTAACCGAAGGCAGTCAATTGGTCAGTTTGGATCAACGCCTGGAAGCGCTGCAATCTCGTTATCCACGTTTTGCAAAAAAAATTCGCATGAATACGCCTCTCGTCAAAGAATTAGAAAATGAAATTTTAAGCGTCCTAGGCGTCTCAAATGATGAATTGCTTGCCAATTTAAAAACTTCACTTTACGAGTCAATATAATTTCTTTGGGATTATGCTTCTGTCCTACGGTAACAAACGCACTTCTGAAGACAATTACGTATCCCCGATTTTTTCAGATATGTAAACCTTCAGGCGGCTTAATCACACGGGGTTTTTATCTTTTTCTAGACAATATTTTCCCAGAGACCACTGAATTAGACGATTAATTGGTAAGATTAAAGTAGTTATAGGTTGCGGTGGCAAGTTGGGCAAAATAAAGGTTGGCCGAATCAAATACCAATTGGACCGGGTGATACATGAATATGGAAAGCAAGAAGTTTCCTCCGGGGGTGTATACAATACCAACATCACTGATCGTATGGATCAAACCGTCCGTTTCAGTTATCCAACCGTGTTTGTGCGCAATTCTGGTCGCTTCCGGCAGCCCCGCCTGGATCAAGACCCCGATGCGATTCCTTGAGAGGTAATCTAGCATTGCCTGGCACTCAGATTGACTGATTTCGTTGGGAAAGACCGCCAATAATGAGCCGCCATCCTGGTTTGCACACTGATAAATATCATTCAAAAGCTGACCCATTTCGATGGCGGTCGTCTGATTATAAGAGTCTGGAAATGTGCTGACATCTTCGCGTTGGTTTGCCGGGGTTTTATATGCCCTCAATAGCGGTGCACCGGGATAAAAATAACCCGCCAGGAAAGTGTTTTCCAAACCTAAAGCCTCTAAATCCGCAGTCACCTGTAAAGGCCCCAGATTGCCTTCAAGCGCATCTTCCATCAAACGATCGGCCGGGTCATTTTCTGAACGTTCAATCATTAGTTGGATTTGATTGCCGATCGCCTCAGGCAAGGGCTCAGGTTCACTCCGAAAAACGGATAGCATGATCGGAATCTTCATGGTGCTGGCAGCAGTGAAGGCAATCCCGGTTGGCAAAGTTTCTCCATTTTGATAGGCAAAACTGATTTCTTCCTGTGTTTGCAAGTCCAATAAGTACAGTTCCGTCAGCCCGTCGAACCCGGAAACATCCAGCACTTGCTGCAATAAAATTTGCAGGTTTTGAATCGAAGGGCGCGGCGGTTCCACCTGACCGAAAGTCAGGTTTACAACGCGATTGGTAGGAGATTTGAGCGCATCTTTTACCAAAATAACCGCACGCTCCACGTCCAATTTTGTGCCGGCTGTCCCTGCAGCAAAATTGGTGCTGCCAGGTAAGGGAATTGCTTCTGAAGGGGGCATATCGTAACGCGGCACAATCTCGTCTATGAAAAATGATTGTAAACGTTCCTCGGAAACGTCTGCTCTCAAGGGCACCGGTTTTGGAACAGGGAAACGGTTCCACAGAAAATCCCAAAAACCAGACCAGAAGGGTTGATCAATGCGCTGCTGGTCAGCTGCTGTTAACATGACTTCCAGATCCAAGTCAAACCCAACGGTAGCGGGTTTAATCTGAATACCGGCATCTCCATAGCGAACCTCGACCGGGATACTATAAGCCTTGATCAGTCGATCCGCCGCTGCCTGCCTTTCCAGCCCGCCTACTGCAACTCCGGCAATAACGGAATCCGGCGGCAAACTGGCACGGGATCTGCTGTAGTTAATTAATTGGAAGACAGAAAGAATCACTGTTATCAGAATAAGGATAAAGGACAACCAGCGTACAATCGTAGAACCGCTATTTCGCAAGGCATACTCCCATTGCAGCGAATTTTACCAGATTAAGCGGATCGCTTATACGACGCTTAAGTTATACTTATTATGATGGATGAACAGTTCAAAGAGTTAATCGAATTATTAAGTACCAACTACATCTTCGCTTCGTTAAGTGAAGATCAGTTATTGTCGGTCGCAGATCGATTGGATACCCATCTCTATCAGCAAAACGAAGTGATTTTTGAAAAAGGTGATCCGGCTGACGGACTATACATAATTTCCAGCGGGCGGGTGAAATTGATGGAAGGTGGTGCCGATCTTGGACGAGAGCTTTCCACCTACGAGCGTGGTGATTTTATCGGCGAAGAGGGAATGATCGTCGGCCAACAGCGCAAATCAACCGCAATCTGCATCTCTAACCTGATCGTTTATCACTTGAAAAGTGAACAAATTGAAAATCTGACAGAAGAATACCCTGAAATCGTTGCTCCCATCCGGCTGGCCATCGATAGCTACCATCTCATTCGCAAGAAAAATTTTAAATGGCGCGCTCCTCGTGAATCGGTACAATTTGTTGCCCGCAAACACATCTTTTTCCTGTTCCTGCGTTTGTTGCTGCCTTTTGGTATGGGGCTTGTATCGCTGGCAATTACCGGTTCCTTATTTTTCCTGGTCACCCGGAGAAGTACAATTGCCGAACTAGCCTTTATTTTTAATGGCCTGGCTGTTTTTGGATGGATCTTATGGCTGATTGTAGATTGGGCCAATGACTATGCAATCATCACCAACCGGCGTGCTGTCACACTGGAAAAAGTTGCCTTGTTGTATGAGAAGCGTCGTGAAGCGCCTCTGGATGCCATCCTGGCAGTAGAGACCCAAACCGGACAAATCGGACGCTGGTTTGGATATGGGAATGTGGTCATACGGACATTCACCGGAAATTTATTATTCAATCATCTCGCTCAACCCGATTTGGTCGTCCGTTTGATCAATGAAGAAAGATCACGGGCAACAATCCTTGCTCGACGTAACCAACGCTATACGAAAGAGGATGCGATTCGCCAACGCCTTGGGTTGGAGCACCGCAAACAGGATCCCTTCGAAGATTCCCATTCTGAGAATGAGGAACAGATTAAAGAAAAGGTAAAACCTGGCTGGCTTTCAGAATGGTTGGCTGACATTTTTCAACTCAGGACGGAACAAGGCGGGGTTATCACTTATCGCACGCATTGGATTATTCTATTTCGGAAAATCTTTTTACCAACTTTGCTCTTATTTATTTTATTGGTGATACTTTTGCTGTGGGTTTTCGGTGCTTTTGAAAATATCTCATTAGCACCTATCTTGATTTTTTTCCTGGTCAGCGCTACAGGCCTGGCAATTTGGTGGCTTTACCTTTTTCTGGATTGGCGTAATGATCGCTATATCATCACACATGATCAGATTATTGATGTTTTTAAGCGCCCACTTGGCCAGGAACAAAAAAGATCTGCACCGATTAAGAATGTTCAAACCGTCGAATTTGAACGTCTTGGAATCGTCAGCCTGATCTTTAATTTTGGCACCGTCTTCATTCGGGTTGGAGATACCACCTTCACATTCGATTACGTCTATAACCCTTCTGAGGCACAAAGCGAAATTTTTGGCCGTTATCATGCCATTACCCAGGGCCAGAAACTTCGTGACCGGCAGCAATTACAACAAGAAATGGCTGAATGGATAGAGATTTATCACCAGGTTGTACAAAATGGCGGAACACCACCGCCCCCACCTTCAATGGACGAAGTTTCGGGGTACAATATAGGCGATTATTAATAAGAAACACTGCTTAACGTTTTATTATTTGTAAAGGTAAAAGAAATGGCAATACAGCAGATTGTATATATTCCAGATGAAGTTCTTCGCAAAAAAGCTCGAAAAATTACGACATTTGACGCCGATCTGAATATGCTTATCGACGATATGATTGAAACACTGCGGGACGCACCTGGCGTCGGGCTGGCTGCTCCACAAGTTGGTGTTTCCGAGCGTTTGATCGTAATTGAGTATAGCGAGTTTGAAGACCAAAAACCGAAGCTTTATGTGGTGATCAACCCTGAAATCATAAAGCCATCCGAGGAAAAAGAGGTTGCAGTTGAAGCCTGCCTATCCATACCGGGAGTGGCCGGTGAAGTGGAAAGACATCTCTCACTTACTGTTAAAGGATTGAATCGTTTCGGTAAGCCGATAAAAATTAAGGCATCAAATTGGCTTGCCCGTATTTTTCAACACGAAATCGACCACCTTGAGGGCGTCCTTTTTACAGACAGGGCTACCCAAATTTGGCAGCCGACACCCGAAGAAATGGCAGAGATTCCGGATTGATTTTCCCAACGCAATCGACCTCATGATATGCATCTGAACCATTTATCGCTGACGAACTACCGCGCCTTTACCCGCCTGGACATGGATGTGCCCGGGCGGATTCTTTTATTGCAAGGTAATAATGCTCAGGGAAAGACCAGTTTATTAGAAGCAATCTATTTATTTTCGACATTTACCTCCATTCAAGCAGCCAGCGATAGGCAGATGATTAATTTTTCAATCCTGGATCAGAATCCAGCTGTCGCGCGGCTGGTGGCTGACTTTTCCCGAGGAAATCAACCCCATCGATTGGAGATTCGCCTGATTTTAGAAAAAAATGGTGAGATTGGCAACCCTCGCTTTCGCAAGGAAATTCTGGTGGATGGCGTAAAACGAAGTGCTCAACAGGCTGTGACTCTTTTCAACGCAGTCATCTTTTTACCGCAAATGACAAGGATTATTGAAGGCGGACCGGATGAACGCCGCCGCTACCTTAATCTGGCTCTGGCTCAGGTTCTTTCTGGTTACGCTCAGGCTTTGAGCGATTACAGTCAGATTCTCAGCCAACGCAATGCGCTCTTAAAACAACTTGCAGAAGGAAGCAGTGATCCTGCCTTACTCGATTACTGGGATAAGTTGTTAGCCGAAAGGGCAGTCTTCATCATCCAGGCGCGCGTAAAATCAATAAACGAAATCGAATTAATTGCAACCGATTTCCACCGTAAATTGACAAATGATCAGGAAATCCTGAAATTTTCCTACCAACCCGCCTTTTTCGAGGCGGGCAATAGCGATTCTACTGGCACGAATCATCCGATGGATCAAAAATTACTGGATTTAAGTTCTCCTGAGGAGTTGGTTTCTGTTTTCTTGCAAAGTCTTCTTTCCAGACGCAGGGAGGAAATTTCACGTGGGGTCACCACACTCGGCCCACACCGCGATGAACTGCGGCTGCTGGCTAATTCAATCGACCTGGGTGATTATGGTTCACGCGGGCAGGTACGAACTGCCCTTCTTTCGTTAAAACTTGCTGAAGTAGGCTGGATGCAACAACAAACCGGCTATCATCCGCTGCTGTTGCTCGATGAGACTCTGGCGGAACTGGATCAAATTCGCCGGGAACATTTACTTAATACAATCGATGAAGGCCAACAAGCAATCCTCACCACTACGGATCTCAAGCTTTTTGACCGAGAATTTGTCAATCGTTCGGGCATTTGGCATATACATCGGGGAGTTGTCAGCCAGGAATTGCTCCCCGAGGGCTAATTACTTACAGAGGTTTTTTCGCAGGCACGCCGGTAATACGTGGGTATAGGGCAGGTGTTGGTGCAACTTTATCAACCACGACCAGATATCGCTCTTCAACCACCCCGGGTATTGCCACTGGAATTAATTGACGCAGTTTTCCCCCCAGAACACGAATGGCGTGCTGTGCCTGCTGGGCTTCGGCAGGGGCATTGCCCCCTTTTTGGGCAATCATCCCCCCGCGTAAACGAGCGAAGGGCAGTAAAAACTCCACAAGCACCGGTAGGGCTGCAACAGCTCGTGCAACCGCCCAGTCATACTTTTCGCGATGGATTTCCATTTGACCTAATGCTTCCGCTCGAGCGGTTAAGATATTGACGTTTTCGAGACGCAATTTAGCAACTACATGTTCACAAAATCGGGCTTTTTTGCCAATCGATTCCACCAGGGTTAAGCGCATCTGCGGCATTAAAATTTTCAGAGGAATACCTGGAAAACCAGCCCCGCTGCCAATATCAATCAGGCTCATCGGTTTTTTTTCACCAAAAGCTGTCCAACAACTCAAAGAATCCAGGAAGTGTTTGCTCCTAATCTGCGGAATGTCGCGAATGGCAGTCAGATTAATTTTCTCATTCCATTCTACCAATTCGTTTTCATACAGAAGAAATGCATTAATTTGCGCATCGCTTAATCGAACGCCGATCAGGTTGGCAACATCTCTTGTGAAGTTTTCCATCGATTCCTTGACCAGATCTCTCATCTCTTCTTGCCCAACCTCTTGTACCAGGTTGCATATGTCGATGCAAATCGGACGAATGGACTGGAGTATTGTGCATCCACTCTGGCCTGGCGTATGCTTGCACGCAAGGAGTGCGAATCCCAAAATTCAGGCAGCACCAAATTGGCCTGGCCTACTTCCTTAAGCGTGTGGGCATCTGACCCGGCTGTTCCAGCCAGTTTATATGACTGAGCGAATTTCAACGCTTTTTCGTTGACTCCCCTTGTAAAACTACGGGCATTAAAAACCTCAATTGCATCAATCAATGGGGCTATTTCTACCAAATCTACCAGATCCCAGCCATGCCGCAAGCGATCGAAAGGATGGGAGACACTGATAAAGGCGTCCTGCTCACGTAGAATTTCAATAGCGGCCAGCGGTGTTAATCCCGCTGGGATCTCCCTGGAAACGAAGAATGCCAACAATTCACCTTTTGTTGTAAGGATTTCCTCGCCGACAATAATCAACTGAGGATCAAGCTCTTTGGCTCGTAAGGCACCGGTGATTGTATTATGATCTGTGATGGTCAATCGGTCTATTTTTTTCGCTTTGGCAGTAGCGATCAAATCTTCAATTTTATTCAGACTGTCAGGAGAATAATGGCTGTGACAATGCGTCTCAAATTTCATGGGTTTCTCCATTATATTTTCTGAAACCGAAGTATTTAAGTGAAAGAGCCAGATAATTGAAGAGGGTAAAAAGAATTACAAGTGGAAAAATACTCCAATTGAAATCCATGATTTTGCCAGCAATTGCCTGTAAATCCCTAACAAACCCGATCATGATTAAGACCAGAAAGGCAAGCAAAAACGTAGGAACCATGCGTTTAAGAATATTCTTGGGAGTGACCGTATTTGTTGTGGCAGCCATGCCCCAAATTATACAGCAATCAAAGATTACCCTTACACGGCAGATTGGATCCAGATAAGCTTTTTAGCGTTAATGTGGTTTGGCTGAATTATCGGATTTCAGACAGGAAACTTGTACCAATTTCTGGTTTTTGTAAGTTGAAGATCTCAGCAATAGTTGCACCGACATCCGCGAAGGTCGCGCGGGTACCCAGGTTTACACCCGCCTTCACCTCCTGACCAAATACCAGTAACGGTGAAAACTCACGGGAATGATCTGTGCTTAGCGTTGTTGGGTCAACACCATGATCGGCAACCACCATAGTAATGTCACCTGGCAGCATACCTGCCTGAATAGCTGGAATCGCCTGATCAAAAAGCTCCAGCGCATGCTTATAACCGGCTACATCGTTGCGATGGCCATAGATCATATCGAACTCAATCAGATTTGCAAACAATAAACCATTAAAATCCTGGTATAAGAATTCAATTGTGGCCTGTAGACTGTCGTGGTTATTGGTTGTGTGATTGCTTTTGGTGATACCCCGGTTGGCAAACAAGTCATCGATCTTACCGGTTGCCAAAACATCGAAACCGGATTTTTTCAAGCGATCCATGACTGTATCGCTTTCAGGAATACGGGGATAATCATGTCGCCGGCTGGTGCGTTGAAAGTCATCCGCATTCGTACCCACAAAGGGGCGGGCAATCACACGGCCGACTGCATGCTCCCCAACCAGCATTTTTCGGGAAATTTCACAAATTTCATATAGGCGATTGATGGGAATGATCTGTTCATGAGCCGCAATTTGAAAAACACTGTCCGCTGATGTATAGACAATCGGTTTGCCGGTACGCATGTGTTCTTCACCTAATTCTTTGATGATCTCTGTACCTGAGGCTGCTTTGTTGCCAAGAACTTCCAATCCGGTTAAACGCGTAAATTCAGATAACACTTCTTGCGGAAAACCATTGGGATAAACCGGAAAGGGCTTTTGCAAGTAGATACCCATTAACTCCCAGTGTCCTGTAACCGAATCTTTTCCAGCCGATTTCGGCGTCATTTTTCCATAGGCCCCACTGGGGTTATGGACAGACTCAACACCTACCATAGGCGTGATATGACCAAACCCAATTTTCTCCAGGTGAGGTAGATTTAATCCACCACTTTTTTCAGCGACGTTAGAAAGCGAATTGCTGCCAATATCCCCATATACATCTGCATCCGGAGCTGCACCTGCGCCGACACCATCCAAAACGATCACAATTACTCGTTGATTTGATTTCATAAAAGCACCTTTCTATTTGATTACCGGAGTGTCTTGAGTGTTCTACTTTAAATTTTAGCCATTTTCATCATTAATACGAGTGACTGTCCAGCTTGCAGTTGATTTCATCAGCGATTTACATTGAAAAGGTAGAATGATCAGGCTATAATCCATTTGTTGGTTGAAATTTGCCAACCTCAAAAATTCAAAAAGTAAGATCAAGAATTTACCAATTTTTTCGGAGGAGAATCATGAAAAGGAAGATCGTTTTCGTTTTTTCACTACTGCTTATCACGACAATCTTTTTGGGTGCCTGTACACCCGCACCCACGCCAGAGCCGGAAGCTACTGCTGTAGCAGGATACCCGCAACCTGAAGAACCGGTAGACGCCGGTGAGCCTGTCGGTTATCCAGGACCGGACACAGTCTATCGCATCGCAACGGATGCGACCTTCCCACCTTTTGAAATGGTGGATGAGGCAACCAAAGAACTGACAGGCTTTGATATTGATTTAATGAAAGCCATCGCGGAAAAAGCCAATATTCAATATGAATTTGTCAACCTGCCTTTTGATCCAATGTTAGCCGGCCTTTCGGAATGTCAATATGACATGGCAATCGCGGCTATTACCATTACAGAAGATCGTCAAAAAGAATTTTTATTCAGTAACCCTTACATTGATGCAGGTCAAATTATCATCGTTAAAAAAGGCACTGAGACCATCAAATCCAAAGAAGATTTGACCGGTAAAACCATCGGGGCTCAGCTTGGGACAACAGGTGAAATTGAAGCTCAGGCCTTTGAAGGCATAACCTATAAACCCTATGATACCTACGACCTGGCTTTTCTTGATTTAGCCAACGGTCAGATTGATGCTGTAATTGCAGATTACCCGACTGCACTTGGGTTTATTGCCCAAAACCCCGATAAACTGGAAACTGTTGGTGAAAAATTCACCAATGAGTCTTATGGTATTGCAATTTGTAAAGACAAAGCCTTTCTGGTGGATATCATCAACCCGGCACTTCAAGCAGTGATTGATGATGGTACCCTGACAGAACTGGCTGGAAAATATCTGGCAGGACAGTAGCTTTTCCAATCAATTAGGGAGCGGTTAGTCACCGCTCCCTAATTGATTAATATTGTTCTTTTAAATCATTTACAAGGTGAAAAAGCGTATGGCCGCTCAGCAACACTTCCGGGCTCCTTCAATAAAAACCCCGCCGGAAGCTGTCAGCGAAAAAATCAAATTCGATCGTTGGTGGCTCCTTTTATTCGGCGTTATTGTCCTTATTTTTGCATTAATTACCTTCAAACCTGACCCTTTCCGCCGTATTTTGTTTTTTGTTTCAGATGGAATCAGTGTCACCATCTATACCACTCTGATATCATTTGTTTTGGTACTCATCTTCGGATTGATTGCCGGGCTTGGCCGTTTATCCAAAGTTTCCCTCATTCGGGGCATCGCCACCGTTTACGTCGAAGTTATCCGCGGAATTCCATTACTCGTTCAGCTCATGTTCTGGTATTTTGCTTTTCCTTCCGTCATTCAAAGTATCGGGCAGACTTTGTCCATTGCCAGTATCGCCAACTACCGTGCAAACCCAATCTTCATGGCAATTTTAGGATTGACCTTTTGCTATTCAGCCTACATGAGTGAAGTTTATCGGGCTGGGATTCAGAGCATTTCCAGAGGCCAAATGGAAGCTGCCCGTAGTCTCGGGATGACCTACGTCCAGGCTATGCGCTATATCATAATGCCGCAGGCTCTACGTGTCATCCTGCCTCCGGTAGGAAATGAATTCATCACCTTGCTGAAGGATTCTTCGTTGGTCAGCGTGGTGGCAGTGGCAGATATCACCCGCCGTGGGCGTGAGTTTATGGCAGCCAATTTCATTCCGGTCAACACCTGGGTCATGGTGGCACTTTTGTATCTCGTTTTAACGCTTTTTTCAGCCAGAATAGTCAATTGGATCGAAGCCAAAACTCGATTGGAGCGTTAAATGGAACCCATTATTCAAATTCAAAACGTTCACAAACATTTTGGCCATGTTCAGGCATTACGCGGCGTCAGTCTCAATATTGAAAAAGGCGAAGTAGTTGTGATCATTGGCCCATCAGGCTCCGGAAAATCCACCTTACTGCGCTGCATTAATCGCCTTGAGGAGTTTGATCAAGGTAAAATTGTGGTCGATGGCATCCCTCTGGACAGTGCTGAAAACATCAATGCAGTCCGTACCGAGGTCGGCATGGTCTTTCAACAATTCAATCTCTTTCCCCATCTGAGCGTGATCGATAACTTGACCCTGGCGCAGACCGTTGTACGCAAACGAAAAAAGGAAGAAGCAAGGAATAACGCCTTCATGTTATTGGAAAAAGTCGGCATCCCCGAAAAAGCTCATAATTTCCCCTTACAACTCTCCGGCGGCCAGCAGCAGCGGGTTGCGATCGCCCGAGCTCTGGCGATGAATCCCAAGATCATGCTATTCGATGAGCCCACCAGCGCCCTGGACCCCGAAATGATCCAGGAAGTATTGGACGTGATGCTGAACCTGGCCAAAGAAGGCATGACGATGGTAGTCGTGTCACACGAGATGGGTTTCACTCGGGCTGCCGCCAAACGGGCAATCTTAATGGACGAAGGTATGATTGTCGAAGAAGCGATACCTGAAATTCTCTTTTCCAACCCAACTCAGGAAAGAACCAAGTTATTCCTCAGTAAAATTCTATAAATTAAGTCAGAAATTGCTAACATTTTTGGATTGCCTCAATTTTGATGTTATTATCTTAAAACGAGTGAAATATTAATGTTCTGACTTTGATTGTATAATTTTATTTTCGCTATGTGCTTATCATTGTTGCGCAGGCTTGGAGCGTTGACCTTATGAAGAAGCGTTTTATTTTTTGGATCATCAACTCATTCATAATACTCTGCTTCATCTTTCCCACAACCAGCGTTCCAGCTATGCCCTTGCAGGGGGCAATAATTTCGTATCTCAGCCCAACAAGCTGTCCGGCCGGAGGATGTACCGGTGGCCAGCGATTTAATATGCGCACCTCATTTGACCTCGTCACTTACCAGCCTGGGCTCCAGAAAAATGTTCAAGTATGTGCTTACACACCGGTTGACTGGAATGTGAATGACTTTTTATTCAGTTCTACTGGCACACTCAGCGGATTAACCTATGGTTTCGATATTAGCGATTGCGGACCAGCTCCGACCGGATACCAGAATTCGGCCGGTATCTCCAGCACGCTGACGAACTCTTTCTTTGGCGATACCCTCGATTTTACCTTCCGACTGGGGCGAATAGCCACGTCAAATGGATCAGTTTATTTACGGGTATATGAATTTAATGGCTCAAATTGGATACAAAGCGGCCAGGCTTTCATCTTTGTACCGGTTACTCCGCTTACCCAAACCGTATTTGTCGCTCAAAGTGCCGGGGAATGTCTGCAAAACTCGCCCTGTTATATTAATTCAGGAGATGATCTTCCTGGAGGAATAGGAACAGGGCTCAAAGACGCCATCGATTCACTCAACCCATCCGCAGTCATTCAAATCATTGGAAATTATGCAATCAAAAGCCAGACAGTTGCAATTGATAAGTCACTTACAATTAAGGGACTCCAACAGGCCGCCATCACATCCTCAGGGTATGTATGCACTCAACCCATGCTGGCAATCAGCGCTGGTTTAACCCTCGAAGAAATTACTCTGAACGACGGTCTCTGCATCAATCCTAACCGTGATCTACTCCAGATTGATAGTACACAACCGGTTAACTTACTCTCAAGTTCATTAACAAATGGCAAAGATGCCATACTGATCCGCCAGGCTGCCAGCCCGATAACAATTCAGGCCAGCACCATCAGCAATAATATTGGCTTTGCGATTAACCGCCTGGCCAATAGCGGCATTGGGGAAATTCGAGCTGCTGCCAACAACATTTATGGTAACCGCAACGGCATTCAAGTAAATTGCGGCGGCCACGGGACTGTCAATCATAATTTCTGGGGTTATGAAATTGGACCAGATACCGCCTCACAAAATTGCACTTTTCAAGCAGGAAAGCAGCTTGGCAGCCCTATCCTTTCAAGCATTGCCACCACTGGCTTGCAGGTTGAGAAAGTAACCGTCAGGTCTTTATCACAATCTTATTTTGAAAACCAGGTTGCAGTCTCACACGCGGATAGTGAACCTGACTTTGATCTTTTTATCGTCAATCACGGCAGCAGCACCAGCAGCATCCCTTTTGCAAGCACAGCCGCCATGACCAATCTGGTTCCTTGCAGTAATTTTTATGATGTTTTTCTGGCAGATTCAGCTGTCAATTCCTCCACATTGAACCTTTCCATTCGCTATAACCTTAATAATGCCTGCACAGCGACCATAGAATCAAACTCCTACTGCGGACAAAGTGATCCCACCTTATTCCCTTTGTGGTGGTTTGATCCCAACCAGCTTATTACCAGTGGTTGGGATACAACCGGACAATCTCCCTCCGGACCTGCTGCCAATGGTGTCAGTGGGCAAACAACCACATGCGATCTGGTCAATAAAAAAATAGCCGTTCAAATCGACGGATCAGGCCGGCCTGGTATCAATGCTGATCTTAATTTCACACCTTTCGTCGTTGCAATTATTGGAAACCCGGCCGCCGCAGTCTTAACCAGCTTTTCAGCCAGCGCAGGAGATGCGCGCGTGGTTCTCAGCTGGCAAACCAGCAGCGAACTGAATACCAGCGGTTTTTATATTCAAAGACGTCTTCAGGGAACCGGCAGCTTCGCCTCCATTTCACCTTTTATTCCTCGCAGTGGCACGAACACCTCTGGGGCTGCTTACACATTTGCCGACACTACAGTTACAAATAATAATGTCTATGATTACAGACTGGAAATTGTGGGTTCAGATTTTCTCTCAATTTATTCAAATACAATCTCAGCCAACCCCGCCCCGGCTACCCAGACACCCACAACCACCGTATCAGCGACTATTACACAAACCCTGACGCCCAGTATCACGTCAACCACAACAATCACTCCCACAAGAACGGTAACACGCACGAGCACATCTACACGCACACCTTCTCGAACCAGTTATCGCGCGCCGACACTCGTGCGAACACCTTTTCGTTCGGCAACACCATCACGCACGCCTTTCCCCAGCCGGACAACTATTTTTCGAAGCACGACAACAACGAGTATCACCGCTGTGGTTTTCACACCTAATCCTGAGCTCACTTCTACCGCCGCCAATCAATCCGGTTCAGGAGATGGTGGTTATCCTGGCCCAGGTGAGACTGATCAGACAGATGGTGAAAGCGGCGGCTATCCCGGACCCGATTCACCTCAAGGATCAACAACAATTGACCCATTGAAAACCTTACAGGTGACACCATCTCCAAACCAGCGCCATTCTCTCACCCCTGAACCTGGTCCAGGCCAGAACGGTGATGAATCAACAGACAAATCAAATTCCGATTGGGTTTATTACGGATTGGGAGGAATAATTGCAATTTGTGTGCTTTTGCTGGCAGGTTATTTTCTGTGGAAGCAGGGTATTCTGAATCTGCCTTCTTAAATTGATTGGCATCATTCCAACAGATACCCGACTAATATTTTTATCATTCCTGAATGAATGCACTGAATTAACGAGGTTGATCCCATCAAAAGTACCATTTTTTTGACATTTTAAATTGAATATGCTATTCTTCTATTTTGCACTTAAATAGTGTTATCCCTTTTTTGGAGATTGATTTGCATGCAGCGAGAGCGTGTTTCGGAAAACGTATATTGGTTTCAAAGTGATGTTTATGCCCAGGTAACTGCGGGTGTTGTGACCGGTCCTAAATGGGCCATCGTGATTGATACTTTACCCGTGCCAGATGAGACGTTGGCCATGCGGACATTTATTGAAGATCAATTGGATGTGCCCGTTCAATATATTATCAATACGCATTTTCACGCCGACCATACCTGGGGAAATTATCTCTTCCCAGGTGCTACGATTATCAGCCACGAATTGTGCCGCCAATTACAGATCCTGCATGGACCGGCTTCATTGGAAGCTGCCCAACATCAAAACCCGATATTTCGACAGGTAAAACTTGTTTATCCACAACTTACATTTGAAAGCGGCTCACTTTCACTCAGGGTTGGCAAAAAAAATCTGACACTTTTCCCCACTCCAGGGCATAGTGCGGATGGAGTCTCGGTACTGGTCGAAGAAGACCGCGTATTATTTGCCGCAGATGCCTTTTTACCAATCCCATACTTCGTAAATGGTGATATCGATGTCTTGATTGAGACTATCCAATCATTAAGTGAACTTGGTTTGGAAAATATTGTCCAGGGTCACGGGGATATCATCTTGCGCGGCGAAATTGATGAAACGATACGATCAAACGTAAATTATTTGAAGACTCTGCAAACAAAAGTGCGAAAAGCGCTTAAGAGCAATAATCCTTTACGGGCTGCAAGTGAAATCGACGTAGTTTCCTGTGGGAAAGACCGCGTTCTCCTGGCGGGTCTGGGTGACACATTACATGCTAATAATGTGCGCTGGTTATTGAGCAAATATGCAGCAGATGCAGGCTTCGAGTTGAAGGACCTACCGGCAGATGATTACGACGATGATATCATCGATGAATAGCTTTCCCGATTATAAATTTGGATCTAGTTAATAAATTTTTGGTAGACTTTCTTTTTAAGCCACTTCGCTCTGAAACCGACCACTCTTTCGGTTCCGTCAATCAATCGTTTTAAGTTTGGTCGCAGTGCCCAGATAAGCACCAGAAGTGCCAGGGCACCGTATACCACGTACACCCAGGGAGATAATCCCAGCGCTGCTCGAATGATGAATACGACCATCGCAATAAAAGCAATACTCATGGTGGTTACCGATGCATAACCGACAAAAAGATAAACCAGCACAGCCAACGGTAAAATTATCCAAACAATCGGGTTCCACAAAGCGATAGCGCCTCCCAGGCAAGTAGCTCCGCCTGCTCCACCACGAAATACCCAGCGTCCATCTTCTCGCTTTAACAAGAATATAGAATAATTGTGGCCGATAATGGCAAACAAAGCTGCTCCGACCTGAACCCAGGTCTGACCAGGAATCAGCCAGGATACAACCCAGGCAGTAGCGGCCCCTTTGGCTACATCAAGTATGGCAGTGATTGCCCCGGCACCAATTCCTGCTGCACGCATGGCGTTTGTTCCACCTGTACGGCCGGATTCAACCTCACGCACATCCCGGCCATTAATGATTTTCACAACCAGAAATCCAAAGGGAATTGATCCCATTAAGTAAGCGATTAATAATGTTAAAATAATGTTCCCGATTTCCAGCATAAAATTACCCTTCAGTAGTATATGTTAATATTAACCCAGAACCTAAAATCTGGATACGTTATTCATTCATTTAGATATTAAAGACTTCTATTCAATCAATCCTGCACCTGTACAACTTGAATGGATCAACAATCACAGTTAAAATCTCCATTCCACTTCTTCATAGCTATCTGGCAATATCTGAAATGCGCGCATATTCCAGGAATCACCTCGCTGAAAAACAATCACCGACAATACACCTGGATATAGAAATTCACTGATATCTGTTTGTGAAGGCTGTTCCGGACCTAGCGGATGTGAGTGAAAAATCGCCAGCAAATCCTGCTGCTGTTCTTCTATCAATTGCAACGCACGCAATTGACCGACCGGTTCCATTAAAAATCGCTCCGGCGAATTAAGCTGATTGGGGACAGGCAGCACGCCTACTACCACCCCATTTAACCCTGCCAATAATCCACAAGCCTCTGCCGGTGAACAAGAGCTGACGTGGTTTATCATTTTAAGAAAAAGATTTTCTGGGAAAATTAACATTGCCTAGCCTGGAATAATTACGGCGAGAGCAAGCAGCACAATCAACAGCAGGAAAGGTTCAAACCAGAGCATGCGTCCTTGCAGTCCCTCTTCATAATTTATTGCGAAAGTATTCAATCCCAATGAAATTGCCACAATAATTAACCCAAAAGTCAAGGGTTTCAATGGCAAATAATGCATTCCGATCACAATTTGACCCACAAAAAAAGAAATGGCAGCCGTCCAAAAAATATTCCTTTTTCCGCCCTGATTTCGTAAATAAAGTGCTCGTAATACCAGCAGTGCCAACGCGCCGACCAGGACGGGAAGCATTAAAAAAAGCCGTAACGATGACGCTCGAATGGCGATCGCCAGCATCAGATACAAAGAAAAAGACACAATCGTCAACCCCATGCTGGCGGGTAAGTGGGCGACACTATTCTTATCAACAACGATATATTCAGATATTAGGACCAGAACCAACAACGCTGCCCCAAATGTGAGAACAATCCACCACTCCGGACCGCTTTCAAGCGAATTAAGCGGTACACCAATGACCCAGGCAGTCAAGGCTGGAATAAATCCATGCTGTAAAAATGAACGTTTTTCTTTCAAAGGATGAAGCTGGATCAACCAATCGGAACCCAAGGCAGCCAGAATTGCCACAAATAATGAAATTAACGAGCCAAAGTCCACATCGAGGGCAAATACAACACTGGGTAAATTAATTGCAATTTGTTCAGCTGGAATCTGCACAAATGGAATCATGGCGTAAAAAAGGACAATCACACCGGCAACGGTACTCAATCGATTTAAATCTGGAAATGTGAGGGAACGTTCCATTGTCCTGATTGTAAGACATTATCCCTTTATTTTGCAAATCTCACCAACTGGAATTTGAGCTATAAGAATTTATAGAACATGCGAACCATATAAGGCCTAATGTGGTAAAATTAGAGATTGTATGGAAACAAAAAATAGTGATTTTATCTCTCCACCACCTCGATTAATGCCGACTATTATGGCCGGTTTTAACGCGGTTGCTAACCATATTTGGCTAATAATTTTTCCAGTTTTGTTGGATCTTTTTATCTGGTTTGGACCGAAATTGCGTCTTCAAACCGTGTTCGCTCCGGTTATCGAAGAAGCCAACCGAACATTAACTGCCGCAGGTGGTTCTGAAATGGCACAAATTTTGGCTAGCGCGCAGGAGGCCTGGGCAATTTTAATTAAGCGCATCAACCTGACCAACTCCATTTCCACCTTTCCGCTCGGAATTCCCAGCCTGGTCGCTGCGACAGACACCCAGGCTACTCCATTGGGCCAGTCTCCTACTTTTGAAATCCCCTCTCTTTGGATCGCCTTCACAATTTTCGTAGGCCTGGTGTTGCTGGGACTCTTTCTAGGTACATTGTATATCAATTTTATCGCCCGAAAAACCTCACCAGAGCAGAATCCGTTTGCATTTTCCAGCTTCATTCGCCAGGTGGTTAATATCTATGCACTCGTGATGGTTATTTTATTCGCAATTATGCTTGTCTTAATTCCTGCCTTATTTATCATATCCATCGTCGCGCTTTTCAGCCCGGCTTTATCGCAAATTGTTTTTTTAATCATCACCTTTATTCTACTCTGGCTGCTGATTCCATTCCTCTTTTCTCCACATGGCATTTTTATCCAGCAACTCAATGTGTTTAAATCTGTGATGGCATCCATTCGCCTGGTCCGTTTTTTCTTACCAACAACCGGGCTTTTTATTCTGGTCTTTGTTTTAATGGCTCAAGGGCTGGATTATCTCTGGCTTGCCCCCCCATCAAATTCCTGGCTTTTGGTCATAGGAATTACCGGTCACGCCTTTATTTATACCAGCCTGATTGCTGCCAGTTTCATATATTATCAACAGGGAACAGAATGGATGTCGGCAAATCTCAGCAAACTTAATCAATTGTTAAAAGTATAAAAATGTTCTGTTTTTTCTATCAACAGAACTGTTTTAGGAGGAATAGTGGCACAATCGAATAATTCGGGAAATCCTTCTTACGGCGCGAAAGATATACAAGTACTTGAAGGTTTGGAGGCAGTTCGCCGCCGGCCAGGAATGTACGTGGGTGGGACTGATATTAAAGCCTTACACCATCTTGTCTATGAAATTGTTGACAATTCCATTGATGAGGCTCTGGCGGGTTTTTGTGATTCCATTAGTGTCACCATCCACGCCGATAGCAGTGTCACAGTCGAAGACAATGGCCGCGGAATTCCCGTTGATATTCATCCACAAAAACAGGTCTCCGCGTTAGAATTGGTAATGACAACCCTACACGCTGGCGGCAAATTTGGCACCGGTGGATACAAGGTATCCGGCGGCTTGCATGGGGTAGGGTCTTCCGCAGTAAATGCCCTCTCCGAGTGGTGTCGGGTCGAAGTTTGTCGTGAAGGAAAAGTTCACCTGCAAGAATATGTGCGCGGTATTGCCCAGGCACCCGTGAGGATCATTGGAGAATGTAACCCGGACGAAAATGGCAACCTCACCAGCTTTAAATTCGACAAGCAAATCTTCACAGAAGATATAGACTATCGTTTTGAAACTCTTGTGGCCAGATTTCGAGAAATGGCTTTTGTCACCCGCAAGGTGAAAATCAAATTTAGTGACGAACGTTCTCGCCGCGAAATCTCGTTTTATTTCGATGGCGGAATCATTTCATTTGTACGCTATTTAAATCGAAGTCGCCAAACCCTTCATCCAATTTTTTACGTGGAACGCGAAATCGAAGGGGTCAGTGTGGAAGCCTCTCTGCAATACACAGATGCTTTTGCTGAAAATGTCTATTCTTTTGCCAACACGATTAATACAATTGATGGTGGCACCCATCTTACCGGCTTACGCACTGCAATCACCAGGGTAATCAACGATTACACCCGCCGTAACAACCTGGTCAAGGATAATGATGCCAATTTCTCCGGCGATGATACCCGCGAAGGTCTGACGGCAATTATCAGTGTGAAAGTTCCAGATCCCCAGTTTGAGTCACAGACCAAAGTCAAATTAATGAATGCCGAAGTTCAGACTGCTGTACAGCAAGCCGTTGCAGAAGGATTCGCCGAATTCCTGGAAGAGAACCCTACAGCCGGCAAAGCGATTGTACAAAAATGTTTAACTTCCGCCCGCGCAAGAGATGCAGCCAGAAAGGCACGCGATCTGGTTATTCGTAAATCCGCTTTAGAATCCATGACTCTGCCTGGAAAATTAGCGGATTGTTCAACCCGAGATCCAAGTCAATCCGAACTTTACATCGTTGAGGGAGATTCGGCTGGTGGCTCTGCCAAACAAGGGCGCGATCGGCAATTCCAGGCAATTCTACCCTTACGGGGAAAAATTCTGAATACCGAACGAGCCAGGTTGGATAAAGTCCTTTCAAATGAGGAAATCAAGGCAATGATCTCTGCGCTTGGTGTCGGTATTGGCGATAACTTTGATGTGAAAGCTATTCGCTATAATAAAATCATCATCATGACCGATGCCGATGTTGATGGCAGTCACATCCGCACATTGTTGTTAACCTTTTTCTTCCGCTACATGCAGGAATTAATTGACGCCGGCCATTTATTTATCGCCCAACCTCCACTTTACCTGATATCATACAAAAATCAAAAACGTTATGTTTATACCGAAAATGAGAAAGAAGAATTTATTCGAGAATTGGGTGTGAATCCCGATAAGGTGGGCTTACAGCGATATAAAGGTCTGGGAGAAATGAATCCCAATCAGTTGTGGGATACAACCATGAATCCTGATAATCGTACACTTTTACAGGTCTCAGTTGATGATGCTGTACAGGCAGATCGCACCTTTGATATGTTAATGGGACAGGCCGTACCGCCGCGTAATCGCTTCATCCAGACACATGCACACGCAGTTCAAAATTTGGATGTATAGACGCTGACAGAAGAACTCACGCACATCATCAGGAGTTACTGCTTGCGCAGCATATAAAATTAATGACCAAACAGTAACAATTATTCAAACAAGATATAAAATATTATTAACAACAGGTTAAATCACCCTGCGGATGATTTACATTTCAACAAATCTAATGTAAAATATATTTGTCATTTTGTAAGCTATATGTTTCTTTTTGACATCGAAAGGAAGAAAAATGCGAAATTTAAGCCCAGTAGAGCTTTTCTACGCCGTTATTGCAATCATCGGTGGGGTCTTATTTCTGATCAGGACTGTATTGTCCTTAATAGGCGGAGATGTTGACGCCGATACGGATATTGATCTCGCTGTTCATGATGTGCCAATGGATACCGATTTCGGCGACCATTCCGTCACTCATATCAGTGAAGCAAACTTCCAACTTTTTTCTTTGCATGGGATTACCGGTTTTTTTATGATTTTTGGACTGGTTGGCCTATCGCTGTCGAAAGCCGGTATACATGAGCTGATCACGGCAGTCGTTGGCTTGCTGGCGGGTGGAATCACAATGATCGCGGTTGCAGGTGTGTATTATTATATGCGTCGCCTTCAATCCGATGGAACCATGCAAATGGACACTGCCATTGGAAAGACCGGCGTTGTCTACCTCACAATTCCAGCCGAAGGCAACGGACAGGTAAGTATTACCATACAGGGCGGTTTGAAACAATTTGATGCCATTTCAACCAGCTCTCAAAAAATTGCTACCGGTTCCAAAATCAGAGTAATTGACCGCAATGGCGGCACTCTGGTAGTGGAGCAGGTAGATCACTTATAAACAAATCATCCGAAATACAGCTAAGGAGAAAGAATGAATACTTCATCATTTTTCGGACTGCTGGCAATTGCCGCATTTATTGTGATTGTCTTTTCTGCAGTCGTCTACCTGGCCAGCCGCTACAAGCGCTGCCCTTCAGATAAGATTTTGGTCGTCTTCGGGCGTGTTGACCCGGGGAAATCCAGCCGCTGTATGCATGGTGGCGGGACGATCGTCTGGCCATTGATTCAATCTTATTCCTATATGAGCCTGACGCCGATGACCATCTCCATTCCTCTCAGCAGTGCCCTTTCATTGCAGAATATCCGCATCAATGTTCCATCCACCTTCACGGTTGGTATCAGCACCCAGCCTGAGATCATGACCAACGCTGCCGAGAGGCTGCTCGGGTTAGGTCGTCAGGAAACTGAGGAAATGGCCAAAGAAATAATCTTTGGTCAATTAAGGCTTACCGTTGCTTCCTTGACGATTGAGCAAATCAACCAGGATCGCGAATCGTTCCTGGAGTCGATCCGCAAAAACGTGGAACCCGAATTAAATAAGATTGGCCTTTACCTCATCAACGTTAATATCACCGATATTACAGACGAATCCGATTACATTGGTAGCATCGGAAAGAAAGCTGCTTCCGAAGCCATCAATAAAGCCAAAGTGGATGTAGCCGAACAAGAGAAATTCGGTGCAATTGGAACCGCCGAAGCCAACCGTGAAAAGGACGTACGGGTGGCCGAGAACGTTGCCGCTGCAGAAAAAGGTCGCAAGAAAGCGGAAGCTGATCAACGTATCTACGTGCAAGCACGTGAAGCGGAAGCGATTGACGGGGAGAACACCGCCCAGGCTGAAATAGCAATCTCAAATTCCGCACTGGCAGTCAAAGAAGCTGAGGCCAAACGGAAAGCAGAAATTGCCCGTCGGGAGGCCGATGTTGAGATTCAAAAAGCACAATACCGCGCCGAATTGGAGAGGCTGACAGCTTTGGAAGTTGTGCAAAAGGAAATTGACAAACAAAAAGTGGAAATCGATGCAGAAGCTTCTGCGGAACGTATTCGTCGCGTGGCCAAAGGAGAGGCGGATGGCATACTCTTGCGCTATAACGCTGAAGCCGAGGGCTTGCAGCGCTTACTGCTAAGTAAGGCTGAAGGGTATCGCAACCTGGTCGAATCCGTCCATGGAGATACTCAGGCAGCCGCTACCCTGTTGCTCATTGAAAAAATACAGGAATTAGTAGGCGCACAAGTGGAAGCAATCAGCAAGCTGAAAATCGACAAGATTACGGTTTGGGATTCTGGCGGGGCGAATGGTTCTACTACGGCTAATTTCATCACCGGGCTGGTAAAGAGCATTCCCCCACTGCAAGATTTAGCAGCCATGGCAGGTGTTGAATTGCCCGATTATCTTGGAAAAATGAAAAATCCGCCCATGGTAATGGATGGAGCAAAACCGGAAGAACCAGCCGGCGAAGCACCGCTGGAGAAATAAACTTCTCAAAAAATGGCTGCCTGATCCGCAGCCATTTTTTCTTAATTTAACCGCAGCAAGGGGAGCGTCAGTTACAAATAATTAAGTGCAATCACTCTATACACTTAGAGTTCTCTCCTAAAGCTGGCTGTGCTAAGATAGAAAAGAATTCACGGGAAGGAAAACAATAATTGGATAGAATCCTTATTCAGTTCTGCGGATTTCGGTTGTTTTGGAAACAAAAATAAAAAGATCGCGTTCATATTTTTATTTTATTGACACCATCTTAATAAAAACTAGGAGTGGCGGAAAATGGCAAAATCATTAATGTTTAAAGCACAGGATTTGTTTGATTTTATGGTGCAGTTTTTCATTAAACTAGGTGTTCCGCGTGACCGCGCAGAGATCACAGCTGAAATCTTGCAAGCGGCCGATCTGCGTGGGGTCTCCTCTCACGGCATGATCCGCTTACAAACATATTACGGAAGCCGCTTGCAGAAAGGTCTTATTAATCCCCATGCATCCACCGAGATTCTGCGGGAGGGTCCGGCCTCGCTCGCTCTGGACGGCAAAAATGGTCTTGGTCAGGTGGTTGGCAAAGACGCAATGCAACGTTGTATCCAAAAGGCAAACCAGAGTGGCATCGCGATCGTAACGGCTGCTAATAGCAATCATTATGGCATTGCAGGATACTATGCCATGATGGCACTCGAACAGGAGATGATTGGTATCAGCCTGACCAATTCGCAGCCACTGGTCGCGCCTACCTACGGCCGCACGCGATTGATCGGCACAAACCCAATTGCACTGGCTGCCCCTGCCCTTTCTTCCCATCCCTTTGTATTGGATATGGCCACCAGCATAGTACCCATCGGCAAAGTGACCTACTATGATAAAGCTGGTGATGACATGCCGGAAGGCTGGGGAATTAATGCCAAGGGAGAGGTTACTACAGACCCAAAGTCTATTTTAAATGGCGGCGCACTTTACCCGCTGGGTGGTCCTGATTTTCTACGTGGATACAAAGGCTATGGTCTGGCTATGCTGGTCGATATCCTTTCGGGTGTTCTATCCGGTTCTGCCTTCGGTAAAAATGTGGCAAATCCTAAAAGCGAAGAACCTGCCCGTGTTGGTCATTTCTTTGCAGCCATTCGATTGGACGCCTTTCGTGATCCCGAGGATTTTAAACAGGATATGGACAAGCTTTTCGAACAGCTGCGCAGCGCAGAGAAAGCTGAGGGTCAGGAACGAATCTATATTCATGGCGAAAAAGAATTCGAGTTGGCTAAAGAATACCAGCAGCACGGGATTCCTTTATTAGAAGAAGTTGTCAATTCTTTGGAACTTGCAGGCCAAGATGCAGGTGTTTCATTCGATTTACAACCACTCGGTTCATTCGAAAGCAACCCTCTTCAGTCCGGAAATTAAGAATTAGCAAATACGAATATTCAATCGCTGTGCAGTAACAACACCTCGTACGGTTCCAGAATGATTTTTCGATCACGAAAATCAGGCACGTCTTCGCGACGGTTGGATAATAACATTTGCCATTTTTGATGCAATATCGAAGTACTGACAACCAATCCTATTCTTCGCCGGCTGAAATTTAACGCCACTAGAACGGTCTCATCTTCAAGTTTGCGCATGTAAGCCAGAATACGACGCGGATCAAAGGTGAGCGGTAAATACATACCGCTCTTTAAAGCCTGGGTCCGCTTGCGCAGGCTAATCAGTTGTTTATAAAAATTGAGCAGAGAGTTCGGGTCATCTTTTTGAACATCCACATTACGCCATTGGAAATTTTCATGAACCGGCAGCCAGGGAGCGTGATTTGAAAAACCAGCATTGGTACTCGCATTCCAATGCATCGGGCTGCGACAGCCATCTCTGCCTTTATAAAATGGCCAATAGCGCTTTCCAACCGGATCCAAAACCTCGTCTCGATTCTTGATGGGAATATCGCGCATACCGATCTCTTCACCGTAATATAAATAAGGTGTTCCACGCAGGGTAAGCAACATAGCTGCCAGAACTTTTAACCGGCTATCATTTTCTCTGCGGGTGTACCGGCTTGCTGACCGGATCACATCATGGTTGTTTAAGACATAATTCGGCCAGCTGCGTCCCTGGAGAGCATTTTCCCAGCGCTGAATGGCGTGATAAAAACCAGCCGGGTAGAATCTATTTTTGAGAAATGAGAAATCGAAGGCAGCATGTAATACATTCTCACCGCTATAATAGGCAGCCTTTTCCGGTGTGGCTTCGAATGTTTCACCTACAGAATATCTTTGCGGATAAGAATCTAACAAGGAACGAAATCGTTGCAGCCAAGCGATTAATTCGGGTTGATCAATATCATGGATATGCTGCTGGCGTTCAAAACCTCTTCGACCTAATTTAAATGGGTTATTCTGAAAACTCGGGCTCTTAAAGAAAGCATTAAAAACGTCCAGTCGGAAACCATCCACCCCTTTTTTAAGCCAGAATTCCACCATCTTTAAGATTGCATCTTGTACTGCGGGATTTTGCCAGTTAAGATCCGGCTGCTGTTTATAAAACATATGAAAATAATATTGGCTCGTATTTGCGTCCCATTCCCAGCCACTACCCCCAAAGGCAGATTGCCAGTTATTAGGAACACCTCCGCCGGTCCTGGCATCCTTCCAGAGATACCAATCGCGAAAAGGATTGTCTCGCGATGATCGTGATTGCTCAAACCAGGTATGCTGGTCTGATGTATGGTTCAGGACCAGATCGAGAATGATGTGAATTTCACGTTGGTGCGCCTGTTCCAGCAAGTGTTCAAAATCCTGCATATTACCAAATTTTGGGTCAATACCTTCGTAATCAGCCACATCATATCCAAAATCGACATCCGGGCTGGGATAGATAGGTGAAAGCCAGATAGCATCGATACCCAGTGCTTGCAAATAATCCAACTTTTGAGTAATTCCAGGTAAATCACCGATACCATCTCCATTACTATCCATAAAGGAACGTGGATACACCTGATAAATAACGCCATCGCGCCACCACAAGAAATCTGTCGTCACTTTTTCCACCTTGTTTCACCAAATGATTGTAGAAATGATTATACAAAAATACTTGCATTTGCATCAGAACATCCTATTCTGAACATTCAATTCAGAATTGACAAAACCGATTGTGTTTTCGATAATCATTTTTCAATTGTCCACTCAGATTTGATCGCATGGCATCAACTCTGATTAATTATTTGGAGACGTATAATGAGTGAAAATGCAGAAGTTTCCGGAAAAACAAACGCCTGGCCACGGGCGCTCAACGCTATTACACTTTTCGCTGAGGATCTTGATCAGATGAAAGAATTCTATCAAAGGGTTTTTGGTCTTCCAATCCATTTTGAGGATGCCGATTCCGCCGTTTTCAAGTTCGGCGACATACTAATCAACATCTTGAGAATTTCTAACGCTAATAAACTTATTGAACCTGCAAGGGTTGGAAAGCAGGAATGCGGCAGCCGCTTTGTGATCACAATTGGCGTCGATGATGTGGACGCAACCTCCGCCGATTTGGTGAGCCGCGGTATTGATCTGCTCAACGGCCCTATGGACAGACCATGGGGAATCCGTACCGCCAGTTTTATGGATCCAGCTGGTTGTATTTGGGAAATTGCCAATTGGTGAAAATAACGTTAATTTAATGCCTGAGAAACAGCTGAAGAAAGTTCAGTGAGAAGCATAAAGTCATCCATTTGACTTGCTGAGAATTTTGGTTTGTGATAAAATAATCAGGCATTACAGTTAGAATGAGACAGCGATGAAAAGTGGGCAGCCCCCACTTTTCTTATTTACCAAGGTTATTTTTGTGGGAGATGTACAAAGAAATGAGAAATGAGTTTACCCTTGCTTTCAATGAAGTGCTGGAAGAAAAAGGATTGCCACGCGATGTTATTCTAAAAGCGTTGGAATCGGCAATGGTATCTGCCTACCGGCGGTCTGTTAACGCCTCAAGTGCACAGCGGATTGAAGCCTCAGTTGAAACTGACACCGGTAAAGTTACCATTTACGCCGAAAAAGAAGTCGTTGACGAAGTCCAGGACGAGCGTACCGAAGTTACTGTGGAGGAAGCGAAAAAGTTTAACTCCGAAGCCGCCGAAG
Source organism: Anaerolineales bacterium (assembly GCA_038329785.1). Classification (GTDB taxonomy): domain Bacteria; phylum Chloroflexota; class Anaerolineae; order Anaerolineales; family Anaerolineaceae; genus UBA6170. Next base: position 172,716 of record JBBQNI010000002.1, read on the forward strand.
GGATGATGATTTTAGTCGAGAGCACACCCAAGAACTTCGGGCGGGTAGCCGCGCAGACAGCACGTCAGGTCATTCAACAACGCATCCGCGACGCTGAACGACAAATGCAATTGGATCATTACGCGGAACAACTTGGCGAGATCATCAGCGGTGTCGTCCAGGCAACCAATGCGCAAGGACTGACAATTGGGCTTGAAATGAAGGCTGAAGGTATTATGTTGCGCAAGGATCTCATCCCCGGCGAGAGATTCCATGTACACGACCGTGTACGCGCCCTTGTTGCTGAGGTAAAAGATTCCAATCGCGGGCCGCAAATTCTTCTTTCCCGCACACATCGTAATTTTCTCCGCAGGCTTCTGGAAACTGAAGTCCCTGAGATTTACCATGGTATTGTTGAAATCCGCTCGATCACACGCGAACCTGGCCAACGTGCCAAGGTAGCTGTCTCCGCCACCCAATCCGGAATTGATCCGGTTGGTGCATGCGTTGGCCTTCGTGGAGTCCGCATTCAAGCCATTGTGCGCGAATTACATGATGAAAAAATTGATGTTATTGAATGGCATCAGGACCCCGCTCAATTTATCGCCCGGGCTATCAGTCCGGCAAAAGTAAGCGGCGTATTCTTAAACGAATTTTCGGAAGGGGGCAAAACTGCCACCGTGGTAGTTCCCGAAGACCAGCTCAGCCTGGCAATTGGCCGCGATGGTCAAAATGCACGTCTGGCAGCAAAATTAACAAGCTGGCGTATTGATATCAAGAGTATTACTGAAGCCACCAGTGATGCCATTTACAAGTTGCAGAAAGATCCAACCCTGGCAGAGATGGCCGTTCACGAAAAAGATAATATCGCCAAGATTGAAGAGTTTCTGGCGCGCAAAGCCAACGGTGGTATTCTCACTGCTGAAAATTACGATACCGCATCGAAATTTATCGATCGCGTTGAAAAACGCTCATTCCTTTTGAGCAAAGAAGAAGAACTGGCCGAAAAGAAACGTATGGAAAGTATGCGAGCGAAAATGCCGGCCGCTTTCTTCACCACCGATATTCTTGATTCCGGGTTGCCGGAACATGTTAATTATATTTTACAGGAAGCTGGTTACAATCTGGTTTCTGACCTGGTTATGCAAATGTTGCTAACACCGGATAACATCCTGCGCCTGAACGGCATGGGGCCGCGAGCGATGAAATCCATCGAAGACTTGATGGAAAAATTACCCGAACTGGTTGCAGAGGAAAAAGCTGCTGCTAAAGCCAAAGAGGAAACTTCCATTGAATCCGAGGCGGAAGCAATTACAGTGGAAACTCAGGCGGAACTGGTCACAGAATTGGTCAAATCAACCGAGCAACTAGTGGCTGAAGAAACCATACCTGAAACAGTTGAAAAGCCAGTAGAGCCTGAAGTAACTCCTGAAGTTGTGGATTACCTTCCTGAAACAGAAATTGAAGCGCCAAAAACAACAGAAGAAGTCGAATCGGAAGAAACCGAAGAAGAAAAAGGAGAAGAGCTTTCTTTCGATGAGTTGTTTGCACTTCAATCTGATGTCACTAACATTCCAATCGTAGAAGATGATGAAGAAGACCTAACAGATAAGAAAGGGAAGACCAAGAAGGATAAAAAGAAACGTCATGTTCAGGTTGAATATGACGAAGAAGAAGATGTCTTAATTTATCGCAAGACACACAAAAACGAAGACGATACATGGACTAATTGGAATCCATAAGCCAGACTTCGAAAGGATTGGGAGTGGTAAAAAAACAACCAGTTCGAACAAGGCATATTCCACAAAGAACCTGTGTCGGTTGTCGCGAAATTCTCGCCAAACGATCGCTAACGAGAGTCGTGCGAACCGACACAGGAATTAAAATTGATAGTTCAGGTAAATTACCTGGACGCGGCGCGTATATTCATGACCAACTCAGTTGTTGGCAAGCTGCATTGAAAGGCAGATTGGCAAAAGCGTTACGAACAGATCTGACGGAAAATGATCGCAAGATTATTATGCAATTTATACAAACACTTTCGGACGATACTTCGCAAAAGGGTTTACTGAAAAGTAACGAATAATTCAACTGACTCGGGCCATCCAGGCTGCTCAACAACGCTAAGCAATCTGGAAGTAAGGTAGGGGGGCAATCTGGCGTTAGAGGTGCAACAATGAGCGAAAATGGACTGAAAACAATCATAATACCAACCAGCTTAACCGTACGGGAGCTGGCACAACTGATGGAAGCTAGCCCAATTCAGGTTATTAAAGTCTTAATGACCAATGGCGTTATGGCCAACATCAATCAGCAAATCGATTTTGACACTGCCGCTATCGTGGCATCAGAGCTAGGCTTTGAAGCAGCAATGGATATACCAGCAGAAGAAGCGGAAACACCTGAAACTGGTGAAATTCCCATGTGGCGTAAGCAAATTGACAGTGAAAATCCTGCTGATCTGGTCGCGCGTGCTCCAGTAGTGACAATTCTGGGACATGTAGATCACGGGAAAACCACCCTTCTTGATGCAATCAGGCATACAAATGTTGCCAGCGGAGAAGCCGGCGGAATCACACAACATATCGGTGCCTACCAGGTAGAACACAAAGGCCAACTGATTACCTTTCTGGACACACCAGGTCACGCAGCCTTTACTGCGATGCGCTCACGTGGTGCTCAAGGAGCAGATATCGTGATTTTAGTGGTGGCAGCTGATGATGGTGTCATGCCACAAACGAAAGAGGCTATTTCGCATGCCAAAGCAGCCCGCGTACCGATCATTGTCGCTTTGAATAAGATTGATCGTCCGGATGCTAATCCGGATTTTACAAAAAAACAATTAGCTGAAGCCGGTCTCGTCCCCGATGATTGGGAAGGCGACACTATGGTCGTGCCGGTTTCTGCCAAACAAAAAACGGGAATTGACGATCTACTGGAAGCAATTCTAATGACATCAGAAGGCATCACAATCCTGGCCAACCCCGCTGGGACGCCGATCGGAACAATTATCGAAGCTGAAATTGACCGGGCTAAAGGAGTAGTTGCCACTTTCCTCGTTCAAAACGGCACTCTCAATATGGGTGATGTGATCGTAGCTGGAACAAGTTATGGCCGCATCCGGGCAATGTTTGATTACAAAGGAAAACCGGTTCGTAAAGCCGGTCCAGCTACGCCAGTGTTAGTGATGGGTTTGAACGATGTTCCACAGGCCGGCGATATCTTCCAGACTGCAAAATCCAGTAAAGAAGCACTCGTCATGGTCAACGAGCGGAAAAACCGTGAAAAAGAGCGCATCAGTTCTGCCCCTAAGGCTACCCTGGAAGAATTGTTCATCCGCGTCCAGGCCGGTGAAGAGAAAGAACTACGCCTGATCATCAAAGCGGATGTGCAGGGCTCGCTGGAACCGATCATAAACTCACTGACCGATCTCTCGTCGAAAGAGATCAGTATCAATATTCTCCACGCTGAAACCGGGAACATCAGTGAAAACGATGTCATGTTGGCTGTTGCCTCGCAAGCAATTGTGGTGGGTTTCAATGTCAGTGCTGATTCGGCTGCAAAAAGATTGGCTGAAGCTGAGGGTGTTTCGATCCGTCTGTATGGCATTATTTATCGCCTGATAGAAGATGTCGAAAAAGCCATGAAGGGTATGCTGGAACCAGAATATGTCCAGGTCATTCTTGGCCAGGCCGATGTTCTGGCGGTTTTTAAGATTACCAAGGTGGGAGCCATCGCTGGCTGCCGTGTATCCAAGGGTGAGATTCGCCGTAATGCCAAAGCCCGCTTGCTGCGCAACGAAGAAGAGATATTTAATGGCGAAATCGCCTCGCTTAAACATGAGAAAGACGATGTTCGCGAAGTGCGAACGGGATTTGAATGTGGTATTGGCTTAAAAGGTTTTGATGAGATGGAAGTGGGTGATATCATCCAATGTTATTCCATGGAAATTGCCACTGCTGCATAGAAAGAGATTAAAGTTATGCCATCAAAATTAAGATTAACCCGCATTGGAGATCGGATCAAACAAGATCTTCAAGAAATGTTGATTAGACAGGATATTCACGATCCCAGGCTCACTGGTGTTACCATCACTGAAGTGAAAGTGGACCGGGAATTAGCCTTTGCTTCTATTTATGTTTCCGCAATTGAAGGAAACGAACGCAGCAAGGAAATTCTGCAAGGTTTTGCAAGTGCGAGCGGGTTCATCCGCAAACAACTTGCCAGTCAAATTGATTTACGCACCTTTCCCCGCCTGCGCTTTTATTGGGATCCAACTCCGGAACGTGTGGATCGGATCGAAAAATTATTTGATCAGATTCAACAGCAGGAGGATGGTCAAGCCGATCTCATTGAAGGTGAAGAGAAAGATTCAATAAATGACGAATAACGCCACTGCTGAAACAATTCGATCTCTTTTTCAAACCAGCAATCGCATTCTTATCGTCTCGCACATTCGCCCGGATGGTGACGCGATCGGCTCCGCTCTCGGGTTGGGAATTGCTTTACGAAAAAAGGGCAAAGAAGCGACCGTCGCCCTGGCTGATGGGCTTCCCTCCAATTTTCGTCATCTGCCAGGCAGCAAGACTGTGGTTAAAGCATTAAACCCGGATCAGCAATTCGATCTCGTGGTAAGCGTGGATGCATCCGATCCGGAAAGACTGGGAAAGATTGTCAATGGCCGGGCAATAGACCTGCAAATTGATCACCATGTGACCAACGTCTTTTTTGCTGGCCAGAATTTTGTAAAAGAAACAGCAGTCGCCACCTGTGCAATCCTGGCCGAAAATTTTGCCGATTGGGATCTGCAGCTCGACCCGGACATTGCCACTTTATTTTTAACCGGAATATTAACCGACACCATCGGGTTTCGTACTTCGAATGTCAATGCCAAGGCGTTGCGGATTGCTGCAGATTTAATGGATGCAGGTGCAGATCTGCCGGCCATTTATTATCAAAATTTAATCAGCAGGTCTTACGAACAGGTTAATTACTGGGGTTTTGCACTACAAAGAATGCAAAAACAGGAAAACATAGCCTGGACATCCTTAATACTTGCCGATCGTCAACAAGCTGATTACAATGGAAATGATGATGCAGATTTAAATACACTGCTTTCCAGCATTACCGATTGCGATATCACGATACTTTTTGTGGAACAAAAAGACAATCACATAAAAGTATCCTGGCGCTCAAAACCAGGCTTTGACGTATCGGAAATCGCATTCCACTTTGGTGGTGGTGGACATCTGGCAGCCGCAGGCGCAGATATTCCCGGTTCTCTGGAATCAGTTATAGAAAAAGTTCTGCAACAAACTTTTGCGTATTTACAAACAAGAATCGCATTAGCAAAAGAATATTAATAAAAATTACCAGAAATTTCTGGGGAGATAAATATATGGTTGATGAAAAAAGAAATGACATATCGGGGGTATTGGTTGTAGACAAACCAATCGGAATGACATCTCATGATGTTGTTCAGATTATTCGTAAAGGAACAAACATTCGTCGCGCCGGTCACACTGGAACACTCGACCCACGCGCATCTGGTGTATTGGTGATACTGGTCGGTCCTGCGGTCCGTTTGAGTGAATATGTTTCTGCATCGGATAAGCGCTACCAGGCTGTCATACAACTGGGCACATCGACAGATACTTTTGACGCTGATGGACGGGTTTTGAGTACTACTGCTGTAGATATAACCGAAAAACAATTCAACGATGTTTTACAATCATTCGTTGGTGAAATTGAGCAAGTTCCACCGCCCTATTCCGCCGTGAAAGTAAAAGGAAAAAAGGCATACGAACTCGCCCGGGAAGGTGAAGAGGTAGACCTCGAACCGCGTACAATAAATGTTTACAATCTTGAACTATTGGAATGGGCACCACCGGAAGCTGTGATTGACGTATATTGCTCATCCGGCACCTATGTTCGTTCTCTAGCCCATGATTTGGGCGAAAAATTAGGCTGCGGGGCACACTTAATCGGTTTGCGAAGAACGAAAAGTGGCCGATTTACCTTGCGCGATGCTGTTCCCTTGAGAAAATTAAGGGAAGCCTTCGAAGAAGATACCTGGTCTGAATTTCTCATCCCAGCAGCAGAAACTTTGAGTGATTGGCCGGTGATTGATCTTTCTCCTGAAGAATTGGACATTGTCCGTCATGGGCGCAGAATTCCAGGGGAAGCTGGCATTGGGAAAATGGCGCGTGCCATCAGCTCTGAGGGGGAATTGATCAGCCTGTTGGAATTTGACCCCGAAACAAATGAATGGCAGCCTAAGAAAGTGTTTGCAGCCGGATAATGGTTTTTCGCAGCCCACATTGATCTATGAAACTCTTCAGAGAATTAGCACCTCTTTCTATTCCAGGTCTGCACGCTGCCATTGGCACATTTGATGGAGTTCACCTGGGCCACCAACAGTTAATCCAGGCTATGGTCAAACAGGCGCAAAATAACGCTGTGGGATGTGCTGTGATCACTTTTTTCCCCATCCCGGCAATTGTAATCCGTCACATTCAAACGCCGATCACCCTGACTTCACCTGAGGAAAAGGCTGGCCTCTTTGAAATGCTGGGCGTAGACTACACCTATACATTAGCTTTCAATCAACAGATGGCAAAGCTTACGCCCTCTGAATTTATCCATTCATTGGTCTCCAATCTGCCGATTAAAAAACTTTGGGTGGGCGAAGATTTTACTTTTGGACATCAAAGGAGTGGAAATACCACGGTTCTTAAAGAGCTTGGTGCTCAATATGGTTTCGAACCCATCATTGTGAACCATTTTTTGCAGAATTTTGAGAAGATTTCTTCTTCCCAAATTCGGCGCTGGCTCGCTTCCGGAGAATTGGATTCTGCAAACAGAGCGCTGGGAAGACCCTATTCTCTCGGCGGCATTGTAAAACAGGGAGACCAACGCGGCAGGACCATTGGCTTTCCCACAGCCAACCTGGCTATTTGGCAAGGGAAAATCTTGCCTGCTGCGGGAGTCTATGCCACTTTTGCCCTGGTAGAGGGCAAAGTCTATTCATCAGTAACCAACATCGGTTTCCGCCCCACATTTGTTGAAAATGAAACTAATGCGCAGGTCGAATGTTACATACACAATTTCGAGAGAAACATCTATGATCTTCCTGTACAATTGTTTTTTGTAGAGCGAATTCGTGAAGAGAAGCGCTTTAAAAGCGTTTCTGCCCTGATTCAGCAGATTCAAAATGATGTCACTCAATCGGAGGAGATACTAAATCATGTCGAATTCAAGACAGGTTTACTTACTGGACCCACAAAAACTGCCTCCTGAAACGATTGCGGTTACATTTGCCAAGACATCCCGTTCTCCTCAATCCTTTAAAGATATTGCTGCCGAGTTAACAACCGAGAAGAGTGCTGAATTCCACGAAAAATGGGTGGTTGGATACGGCCATTCCTCTGTCGCTGAGCATGCAGTTCTCCACATTGCCGTGGAAAATATCTCCCGGTTGGCTGTTGAATGCCTGGAGAGTAACCGGCTCGCATCCTACACTGAAAAATCGACCCGCTATCAAAAATGGGGAGAAGAAAATTTTTATGTTCCTTCGGAGCTATCTCACCCCGCATTGAGAAAATCTTTTGTGGAGACCAATCAGCTTCTCTTTCGCACCTATCTCCAGTCTTTGCCTGTATTGCAGCAAGAAGCTGCCAGGCATTTTCCCATTCGTGAAAATGAAAGCGAGTCTGCCTGGGACCGTCGAATTCGGGCTGATTTTGTAGACGTAGCTCGCTTTCTCCTTCCTGCTTCTTCCCTTGCCAATGTCGGTATGACCATCAATGCCCGCGCGCTGGAACACGCGCTCAAGAAAATGCTCTCTCACCCCCTGGAAGAGGTGCAGATGGTCGGGCAAGAAATCAAGCAGGTAGCGCTGGAAAATGTACCCACCCTGGTCAAATATGCTGATCAAGTGCCCTATTGGGTAAATACGATGACAAGTTTTTCAAAGGAAAATAGAAATTCTCCATTGCCTGTTTCTTCATCGCAGTGGTGCCGGCTGGTTGCGTATGACACTGAAGCGGAGAAGAGGGTGATCGCTGCCTTGATCTATCGCTTTGGCCACAGCGATTTTGCATCCATCTGGCAGAATCTTTCACAGTCTACTCCGGAAGAATTGGAACGATTGGCACAATTGGCCGTAAAAGATCTACAAAAATTTGATATTCCTATGCGGGAATTTGAATCTGGTAATTTCATCTTCGAGCTGCTGATGGATCAAGGTGCCTATTTTGAAATCAAACGCCACCGGATTATGACTCAGACTGCGCAATCCTTAACCGCTGAACTGGGATATGCAGTCCCCAAATGGATTTCCTCCAGCACGTTTGAAAAACCCTATCATCAGGCGATGGCTGCTGCCCGGCAAACCTACCGGGAAATTGCAGAATTTAATCCAGAGGTGGCTGCTTACATCGTCCCCAACGCATTTAACCGCCGTATTCTGCTTCAGGCAAATTTCCGCGCACTGGATCATCTCATTGCCCTGCGAAGCGCTCCAAATGCTCATTTTTCCGTCCGCCGTATTGTGCAGCGCATGGCTGAAGAGATCATTAAGGTCAGTCCGCTAGCCAAACATTGGCTTCGAAATAATCCTGGTGAAACCTGGCAAAATATTGAAAACAATTATTTTTCGGAAACAATGAGAATGGCGTAAGAAAAAAGCGAATAATGCCTTCACGACATAACAGCGAGAACTTCTTTTACGGTATCTGATTGCAATTCTGTGTCATACCAATTCCACATTTCATTGATAAATTGTTCCTGCAGACCGATGAATTCAGACCGGTCCATATCCGGGTTCATTCTTAATTGTGCTTTTGCTTCAACAAATCGCGGATTACGCTCTAACCACCCTGCAATTCGCCGGTTAGCTGACCTCGGTCGTTCCATCCAGTAACCAATCAATTTCAGTTCCTCATCCATGATAATGAACAGGGGAATCTTATCATAACCTTGCGATAACATCTCGTCGTTCAAATCAGGAAACTGGCTGCGATGAAAAATACGGATATCAAGGTTGGGAGTACAATCGGCCATTTTAATCAACAAGGGCAGATTCATGAGGCTATCCGGACACCAGGATTCTGTCAGGACCAGGATTTTTCTTAACTTTTCAAACGCATGCATACGCTGACATTCTGAAGGAGTTATGCGTGTATCTCGCAGGCGTATTCGCATTTCTTTTTGAAACTTATCCATCCCTTTCACATAATCGCCAATGGACAAACCCTGTTGCCATAATTTTTCATCCACCATCTACAGCACTCCCTGATCAGTAATTGGTTGATCCACACATTCAGGTTCGAATTCTATCATACCCCTTATTCTACAGCCATGTTTGGCCAGGTACGAGATCAGTGCTTACCACAACTTATTATCATGGATATTAAACATATTCTTTTCTAAAATAATCATTTGAGTACTTAAAATTTCTAAAATCTAGTACAGAGAGAAAGAATTATTGCGCTCTTGATCAACAATCCTTATCTTTTGATTTTTCGCCAATATCCTCAAACCATAATTCCGGATTCTCTCGGATGAATTCTTCCATCATGCTAATACAATCCTGGGAATTCTGAACCTCTACCTGGACATTATTCTGGATCAAGAGCTGTTCGTTACCCTGGAAGGTTACATTTTCACCAATAACCACCTTAGGGATTTTATATAGCATAATCGCTCCTGAACACATATCACACGGCGAAAGAGTCGTGTAAAGAATTGAGTTCTGATAGTTACAGGGTGTCAGCCGCCCGGCATCTTCCAGAGCAGCCATTTCGGCATGCAGGATGGCACTGCCCTTTTGAACGCGCTGGTTGTGCCCACGTCCAATGATCTGGCCGTCAACAACCAGAACCGAACCAATCGGCACGCCACCTTCCTGTTTCCCTTTTTGTGCTTCTTCATATGCGGCTTTCAAGAATGGATCCATGTCTGCCCTTCCTTTTTTGACCATTATAATGAAATTTACACTCGTTCAGCAAGCAGAAGTAAAGGTATGAGAACCTGAGAAAGTGGAGCGTAGAAATAAGATCCCATCTCCAATCTCCGTCCCCCCGCCTCCCATCTTCACTATTAACTACGAGCTGCGTTCTACTCCCACAATTGGAAGTAAAAGGTGGAAGGTTGTCCCTTTTCGGAACTCACTTTCAAACCAGATCATCCCACCTTGCAACTCCACCATACTGCGGGTGATGTTCAACCCCAAACCAGTACCGGTCACTTCTCTTACTATTGGATCTTCGGAGCGAAAGAATTTTTGGAATATTTTCTGTTGGTCGTCTTCTTTTATTCCGATCCCTTTATCGATCAAATGAACATGTACCATATTTATTGAAGCACCTTCACCCGCAACATTTTGTTCTACATTAGCGGATATGGTTATTTTCGTTCCTTCTGCTGAATATTTAATCGCATTGCTGACCAGGTTGGTAAACACCTGTCCAATTCGAATTGGGTCTACCCACACAGCCGGTAATTCAGGTTCAAGATCAATTGTAAATAACTGCTGCTTATCATCAGCCATACGTTTATTGGAAAGTAGAACCTCTTCAATAACTTGCTCCAGATCAACCCCTTTAAATTCCATTCTTAATCGACCAGCTTCAATTTTTGAGAGATCATTCAAATCGGAGATGAGTGTATTCATCCGGTCAATATTGGCGCGAATTGTGGCCAGGAAGTTTGCCTGTGATTCATTAATTGAGCCAACAGCACCACCCGCCAGCAACTCTGTGTACCCTTTGATGGAAGTCATCGGGTTTTTCAATTCATGCGCAACCAGATTAACAAACTCACTTTTTGCAAGATTGGCCGATTGCACCTCAGAATATAATTGGCTATTGACCAAAGCGTAGGATGCGTGCTCACTCAACCGCACGAGGAAATCGACCCGCTGATCATCCAGGTATTCAGCCTTAAAAAATTCCAATAAAAAGAAAGCCAATCTTTGTTCTTTTCTACGAATTGGGATGACGACCTGCAAACGGGTTTGAGGATGTAGCGGTTGATCTGTTTCCGTCAACATTTTTTGCTGAGGTTTGGCAATTTCAAACGCAGTATTGGCATCCATAAAGGATAAATCAAGGGTCTGATTAAGATAAGGCTTTAGCACTTCTGTCTGATAACCTTCATAGACTTCCAGGCGAATTCCAGCTGGATACACCTGGGCAATCACACCCGCATCGGCCCTGGATTGGCGAATAGCCCAATGTAATGTGATATCCAGAGCTCTCTGAAGATTGAGGGTACTATTCAGCTCACGGTCTATACGCTGCATGATTGACAATTCTTCTATTTTGACGGTTAACGCCTGATCGGTATTTGAGTAAAGCTGTGCGTTTTCAATTGCAATCGATGCCTGGGCAACGAATGTTGCCAAAACTTCCAGATCATTTGAATTAAAAGGCAACCTATCCAGTCTTCCCATCAACTCAATCGCACCAATGGCCTCATTCTTGGAAATGAGGGGCATAACCATCACGGATTGCATTTTATCCACGTCTGAACCGGGTTTGGCAGCCCCCTGCAGGTCTTCATCAAATTGGAAGACAATCTCTCCAGTCAAAGTGGAAATTGCTTTACCCGAAATTCCAGTCCCATAGGGGATGCGTTTACCAACCATTTTATTATCAAAATCACCCACACAGACCTTGTACTCCAACTCTTGCGAAACCGGATCTGCAAGGAGCAATGCTCCCCCACGACTACGAAAAATATCCATTGAAATAGTCAGAATATTCTCATACAAGGGATTCAGGGATAGGGTAGCTGTTAATTGTTGAGTTAAACTGTTTAGTTTAGCCAGTTGTTCGCCGCGGCGCTCGGATTCATGCAAAAGACGAGCCTTTACCAGCGCACCTGAAAACTGGTCTGCCAAAGCCTGTAATAATGTCAGCAGGTCAAAGCCAACCACCAATTCACTGGCCATATATCCCAAAATCATGACACCAATGGTTTCAGCACCCGTGTTAAGTGGCACAACAATCGCGGAATGTATTGCAGGGTTGACAAAAGTTTTCTTGCTTTGTGATATCTCCTGTTGATAATCAGCGATCAACCTGGTTTTTCCACTTTTAATAACAGTTGTTTCAATCACCTTTTCTGCTTCGAGAATAACATTTTCCTTTTCTGAAATTCGCTCACCTTTTTCTATGCAAAAAACCTGATTGAGAAGCTTCTCATCAGGTTCCTTCAATAGAATGGCAAAGAAATCCGATCCCAGAACCTGAAAAACCTGGTTGTAGACAAATTCATAGATATCGGCAATCTGGACGGTGTAGTTCACCCCCTGGGCAGCTTTTGTGAGAACATCGAGTTCATTAATTCGCTTTTCCAGACTAACAACCACCAACGAGCGTTCAATGGCTAACGTAGATTGGGTCACAATTGCTTTGAGATAATTGGTTTCTTCAACGTTATAGCTTTCACCATCCAGCCGGTTAGACAGGGCAACCCATCCCAAAAGTCGATTTTGTCCATGAATCGGAATAAAAAATCGGGTCGCTAAAAGGCGAATACGATCTACCTCGCTTTTCAAGCTATCGGGAATTTGAGACAGATTTGGAAAGTAAACACTGCCAATCTCTTTTTCCAGGAAAGAGACCAGTGCGGATTCGGCTTCAAAGATAATATCACTGCTGGGAGTTATGCCACCGGAGGCAGCAAAGTAATAATTGCGGGCAGGGTCATGCAGGAAAATGTGAATGATTTGAGCCTGAATTGAACCTTGAATATCCAGTCGCAACAAATTAACAATGTCTGTCAACGATGTAAGGTGGGTCAGGTCATTGCTAAAATCATTTAATCTGCCTTCAAATGAGCGATCAATTTTTACCCTGCTGGATGAGATCTGGTTATCAAAAAACTTTTTAACCGGGAAGAAAATCATTGCCAGTAGAAAAACGATAAAACCATTCAGGATTGGGTTGGTCATTTCTAATTGACCGAATAACACTACACTTAGCCCGGAAACCAAAAAAGCAAAACCCAGAGTAACGAACAATGCCAGTAAACCATACAGAATAACCAAAGCCTGTGTTTCATCATTTTCATATACGCCATTTTTAAGGTCTGATGATATGATCAGAAGTGGGAATACAATCATTGGTAAATAAAACATCCAGGAGAAATTCAAGAATGGCTGTAATTGAGAAATAATTAGCCAGATGAAGATGGGTAAAAACGCGATGACAATACCCCCCAGCAACATGGCTTTCGACTGCCTTTGGGCGGGAAATTTTGTTTTTATAATAGCCAGAATCATTAAGAAAATACTGAGAACAAAAAAGATTCCATCAAACCAGAGAACAGTCTGAATATACGCTCGAAAAGGCATAGGATTTAGAAATCCAAAAGGCTGAAACCAGCAATAAAATGCCTCAGCAAGGGCTAATAAATAAACAATTGCAATTACTTGTTGAATAAATCGCGATAAATTCAACTGTTGCATGGCCAAATGGAATAAACCTGCCCCGGCAACTGTTGCAAATGGGATCCAAAATGGATAAATGGCGTGGGTGCTGAGAATATCAAAAACGCCGGCAAGTGTCACTGCCATAGCACCGCTAAAAATTATCAGCGCTGCTTGCCCGCGATTCATAATCCAATTTTTGTATGAGGAAAGACCAGCAATAAAGAATAACCAGGCAGCCAGAGCAGGAATATAGAAGAAGGTTATTTGATGCTTGAAAGGTAACCGTGTTAATTGACTGGTCAAGGATTTTTCAATTCCGGCGCTGGTACGAACATTCAGTTGAATCTGCTGACCCGCGATATTTTCCATCGATGGTTGGAACTCATTTTCTTTTGCAAATAATTGCCCTTCAATACCGATCAACTGGAGGTCTTGCCAATTATTTACTCCAGAATCATTATCCAAAACGAATTGTGAAGGGGGTAATGGACTAAAAATCAACGAAGGCTCTAAAAATTTACCGATAAACGGTGTTTTCAACCATCCCACACCCGTGATCAGTACAAATACCAGGGTAGCAAACACGAATAACAGATAACCCAGCAGCAATCCGCTTACAACCCGTTTTCTGATATCAATATGGTCCATTTTTCAGATTTTCAATTTCTCGGAGATGTTCTTTTTTTCTTTTTTTCGAGGTAAGCTGCGTCCAGTTCTACAGGAATATGTTGATCACTCAGCATTTTCAGAAGGACCCGAACCCGCTGAGCGCCGTCAACTCTGGTATCAAATATAGCACTATATCCTTCAAAAGGACCATTCGAAATGGAGACGAGATCTCCCTGATGCAAGTCATCGAATATTTCCCCGCCCGAGCGATTTATTCGCTCGATTTTTTGTTTTATTGCCACTATCAATGCTTCGGGCACAATAGAAGGTTCACCACCAAATGAAATTATCCTCTTAGAATAAGGCATCCAATTAAACACAGAAACCCCCACCGCTTCCACATCCACGCGAACAAACAGATAACCAGGAAAGTATGGCTTTATTTTGCGTGCCCTTGGGTTTACCGGGTTTACCCGAATACGAGGAAAGAAAACGTCAAAACCATGTGATTCGACCTGCCTGGCCAGAAGGTCTTCTTTGTTGGGATGGCTGTTTAAGGCGTACCATTGTTCAGCCATTATATGGATCCTGTGAATTTGATGGACAATACCAAACTTTGCATAATTACTAAATCAACGAAATAATTGTTCATGTGATTAATTATACCTGAAGCAAATTTGCATTTTTAACGCGTTTGTACGCCAATTGTTGGCTGGTCAGTTGCGAATTTTTGTATCATCTGGTCAAATGACATCTTTCCTGACACTGAAAGTACAATTACACGAGCGGGATTAAAAAATTACTAGAGTTATATCAATATGAAAATCCTAATCTTCTCCAAAACAAATACACCGATCGCACCATGCTTTCCAGGATGATAGGCGAAATCAAAAAGTTTTTTATCCGAACGAATCCGGCATCTGTAGCACGAAGTAAACCTTAACTTATATCTTTCCAAAATGTAACAGTGAACCCATTCAAGCTAACATGAAATCCTAATCTTACAGGTTGGTGGCGTTTTCTGACAAATTACCCTGTTGGTTAAGAGAAACTTACTCTTCAAGTTTATCTACACACCAATCATCGAAACATTTTATTCATGATTACATAATAAATAATGGCTGTTACACCAAAGACAATCAGAGCTGCCACCGGTTGGTAATCCTTGATCACAAATAAAGCCGGTGATTCAATGGAGGAACCTGCGAAGGTCACCGCTGTGGATGCATATAAATTGTTGGCCAAATGCAAACCAAGCGCTGCTTCCAGTCCGTTAAACCGGTACGTAATAAGACCAAGCAATATTCCAATTCCAATGTAGAAAGGCATGGTGGTTAAAATTCCATACATCGACACCTCGGTATTAGCCCCATGCAACAATCCAAACAAAATGGCCTGTAAAAGAATCGCCAGCCACGACCACTTGACAACTCGTTTAAATGCTGGCTGCAAATAGCCTCTGAAAAAAGATTCCTCGGCAGTAATTTGAATTGGAATTAATAACAGGCTTACCACCAAAAATGGTAGGAATGCAGCGGCATCGAACGAAAATTGATAATTCCCCGGTTGAAAGATGCTTAAACCAATATCAGAAATGGTTGCCAGACCAGCCCACAAAAGAGCAGAGATGAAAAATGTCTTCCAATGAAAGCGATCACGTCTGCTAAAGAAAGTTTTAAGTGATAATCTGTGGATGAAGTGAACAGAAAATAATAGAACTGCCAGTGCAATAGCAAAAGGCAGCATGGTCAACCAAAGGAGGGTAATCGGTTGATAGGTCATAATATCCATATTGCCTTCAACGATGAAGGCAAAGGGAAACAGGACGATTTGTGCGATGATCATTGCACCAACCACAAGGAAAATTGTGATGATGTACCGCCAAAATGAGAGCCGTTCTGATTGAGAGATCTGGTCTGTATTTTTTAAATTGCTTTCCATAAACACCTTGTAAACATGATTTTCTACATTGTAAAGTGGAAAATTCGTCTGTACCGTATTGAGCCGGACATGGAAAAACATACAACTAAGCAATTTCTACTTGGCCGGTCAACCAATTTCTTTGAAAAGCGCACTTCTTGATCACCCAATTTTATAACAATCTATTTACCCACATGCGATTATAAATTGCTTTGTAATACACCGCCAGTAAGGGTGGAAGCTTAAAAAGATATCAAGGAATCACCCAACTCCATATTTTCATTTCGTGATTAATTCCTTATACTGATACTATATGATTTTTGGCTCCCCTCCTTATTTCTCTGATAATGGCAACGCGCCTGAAATACCACTCGAGCGCTACCTGCCCCCTTACCAGCCCAACGTTTTATCAAAGATGTTGAAATTTAAGAATATCCACAAAGGTTGGGTACTAGACCCGATAGGCAGCCACCCGCTATCTGCGATTGAACTGGCAAAAGATGGTTATCAGGTGTTGGTGGCTGTGAGCAACCCCATTCTGGCCAAATTATATGAAGTAATCTCCAGTGCCCCAACGAAAGCGGAAATTCAAGCCGCAATTTCAGAATTTGGTGCGTTGCGGTTAGGTGATGAACGGCTTGAATTGAATATAAAAAGAATGTATGAGAGCGATTGCCCCGCCTGTCAGGAGGTGTGCAATCATGTAAAATTCATCTGGAAAAAAGGCGAAACCGTACCAAGCGCAAAAGAATTGTCCTGCCCCATCTGTGGTTTCTCAGGAGAAAGTGAAATCAGTCAATTCGATATCGACAAACTAAAGCAACTGGGAAATATTCCATTATATGAAAGCCGTGCACTGCAACGAGTGTTGCCTGGCAGTGAAGATCCACCTGCCATGCTTAACGAGATTATCCAATCTTATTTGCCGCGTGCCCTGGCGGTGATTTCCCGTCTGATGAATAAAAACGATTCCTTTACCACTACGCCGAAACGGAAAAGGATCATTGAAGCGCTGCTCATTTTAGCCTTTGACTATGGCACCATGTTATGGGGTATCCCATCCTCCAGAAGCCGGCCAAAAGCTGTTTCAATTCCAAATCAATTCTGGGAATTTAATTTGTGGGATGTTATTGAAAACGGAGAAAAATACCTTTCAATTCTACAAGAAGCCATTCCATTCAGCCTTTACCCCCAATTACCAACGGAAGAAGGCGGCATTTGCCTTTTTCCAAATCGCATCCGGCGCAGGGAAGATTTGACCGCTCTCCCGAAAATGGAATCAATTGTCAGCATCCTCCCGCGACCAAATCAGGCACTATGGACTTATAGCGTTGTTTGGACAGGCTGGCTTTGGGGTCATAGTGCCATCTCAACATTAAAGGGGGTGTTGGAACGCAAGCGTTATGATTGGATCTGGCATACTTATGCGCTAAAGAAGTTGTTTGAGTTCAGCGAAGTTAAGCAGACACCCTGGTTGGCAACTGCCCCGGAATTAACCAGCAATTACCTGCTCTCATTCGTTTCAGCCCCGGCTTCATCGGGTTACCAATTAAGTGATTTTGCCTACAATCCGGAAGCAAAATCTGCCCAATTATATTGGTCTTTCCCAACCACAAGTAAAGACGATCAGCTAAATGGAATTGATCCATTGCAGGATTATTTACGGGAGAAAGGTGAAGAAGCCAGTTATCATGAGCTATTATCCATAAAACTGCTCCATCTGGCCAACCAGCGCAACCTTCTGAATGCTGATTTGGTGGTGGATAGCGACCTTTATCCCGAAATCAGCAAGGAGTTTGAAAACATTCTAAAGACACCCAGCCTGATTCGCAAAGTAGATAAGGACACCCTTGAATATGGAGAATTCTGGTTACCCAACCCGCCTGAAACGTATCGCCCGCTTGCTGATCAGATCGAAATCCTCTTCTTGCAGTACCTTCAGAATGATCCGATTGTTTCTTTCACAGAAATTGAAAGCGTTATCAACAATAAGCAAGCAGGGATTCTTCCTGCTCCACATGAATTAGTTCAGAATTTGTTACACTCATATTGTGATCCAATCCCCGGCGTGACCCAAACATGGCAGCTACGCAATCAGGAGACTAGTATGATCCGGCGGGCTGATATCCGCATCATGCAAAGAATGTTAGCCGAAATGGGTAAACGCATCGGAATGGAGATCAATACAACGCCAACGATCACATGGCTATCCTCTCAACACTATCGCAGGTACCAGTTTTTCGTTTCTGGCTCATGTATATTCAGTCGCTTCTTAAGTGAGACCATCCTCAACAATGGCTGTGAAACGGTCATCGTCTACCCTGGAAGCCGCGCCGATTTAT
Organism: Anaerolineales bacterium; assembly: GCA_038329785.1. GTDB lineage: Bacteria > Chloroflexota > Anaerolineae > Anaerolineales > Anaerolineaceae > UBA6170. The sequence continues at coordinate 191,007 of JBBQNI010000002.1, forward strand.
TGAATTATAAAATCAAACGTTCGATTGTTCTGGCAAATCAACTGGCGAAAATTCACTTTGTCAAATTCCGGCATATTCGTAATTTAAACGAAAACCCAGGTCTGAATTTACAAACCTGGGAAAAATTGATCGATTCGGATCCGGCAATCTGGCAGGACTTTGGCCAACCAGTACTTTTCTGATTAATATTTATGGTGTGGGCGACCCGGGATCCGGTGTGGCTGATGGTGCAGGTTCGGTAGTTGAGTCAGGTGACGCTGGTACCGTCGCAGTTGCAGTTGGCACAGGTACCGTCGCAGTTGCAGTTGGCACAGGTACCGTCGCGGTTGCAGTTGCTGTGGCTGTTGGTGTTAATGTGAATGTTGGTGTAATGGTCGGCGTGGGTGTGAGTGTAAAGGTCGGCGTTATTGTGGGAGTAGGCGTGGCAACATTCAATGTAATGTGAATTCGTTTCTCGGCGTAGCGGCCTTCTTCGGTCGAGAAGACTTTTATTCGCAGCGTAATTTTTCCTGGTTCAATATCCTCTTCAAACAGATCCCAGCTATAAATCAGCTCCACATCTTGAAAACTTCGATCGGACTCAGCCAGAAGTTCCCATTCATGCGGATCGTTACCACGCCCATATTCGAGGACAAAACGATCAAAATTTTGATCGACATCCACTACCCCATAAATATCTATCGGGTTATTGGTAACCATTTGGTCTTCAAACAGCGTCGAAAAAATTATCTTCGGGTGTGGATCCTCAATGCGGCATTCTCTATCCGGCAAAAAGAGGACAGGAGGTTCAAACCCGATGCTCTGAGCCCAATCGCGGCCTTGCAAATTTTCATTGATCCATTTTTTTGCTTCTTCATCATTAATATTCAATACAAATTCTTCGGAAGTGTAGTCATTACAAGCAGCGGATGACCGTAAACCGGTCCAGGTGTCGATATTCACTTTTTTCCACAAATCGTCTTCTTTTGGCAAGGGCAGCCTATCGGAAGCAAATACTTCGTTGCGTTGATTGGGACACCATTCAGAAGGTTCTGTCCCGGATAAAGAACATACAACGCGATCAACAATGCCGCCTGGCCTTGTAAAGGGAGTAGGGTTATTACCCGTGATCTGGTTGACCGCCAGTTGCATTATCTCAGCCCAAATAGGAGCAGCCCCAGTTAGGCCGCTGGTATTCACCATGGGGGTGTAATCCGCATTACCGACCCAGACTCCTACAGCAACATCAGGAGTATAGCCAAGGGTCCAGTTATCGCGAAAATCATTTGTCGTACCAGTTTTTGCTGCCACCTGGAAAGGTAGATTAAGGATTGAGTTTGCCCCAAACAAAGGTGTTCGAGCTGAATTATCGGAAATAATTGAACTTATTAGGTAAGCATATTCAGGACGCACAACTTGAACTCCGGGCGGCACCTGATATTCGTAAACCACATTCCCAAGATGATCCACAATCTTCGTGATGGCCACAGGAGGAATTTGGTTACCAGTGTTCGCCAACGTTGAATAGGCATTTGTCAGTTCCAACAGGGTCACATCACCCCCACCTAAAGACAGGGATAAGCCATAATCTTCCCGCGTTAAAGTAGAGATGCCCATCCGGCGCGCAAAATTGATGAACCCATCAGGTTGAGCTGTATTGGGATTATCGTAAATACCAACATATTGCAATGCTTTGACCGCAGGAATATTAAAGGAATTGGCAAGGGCCGATCGAACTGTTTGCGGTCCATGGAAACGGTCATCATAGTTTACCGGTCTGTATTTTTCACTCGGATCGTTAGGATCACCAGAGGGTGAAAATTCGGTAGGAATGTCCCAAATCAAAGTTGCCGGAGTCCAGTTTTTTTCGAAAGCAGACAGGTAAACAAGCGGCTTGATGGATGAGCCAGGTTGGCGGGGCGCCAGTGCCATGTTCACCTGTCCTGAAATTTGCTCATTATAAAAATCAGCCGAGCCAACCATGGCCAAAATTTCACCCGTGTTTGGCCGCATGACAACGACTGCACCACTGGAAGCATTTTTATCCTGCAGTTCTGCAATTTTGGCCTTTACAATCTGCTCTGCACTTTCCTGTAAGGCCGGGTCAAGGGTGGTAAAGACTGTAAAACCAGATCGATAAATTGTTTGCGGATCAAACTGACTTTCAAGTTGAGTTCGGATGTAGTTTACCCAATGCGGATAGCGCATGCTGTAATCACGTTGTTCAAAATCGTACTGCTCCATTTCCTGGGCGGCATTAGCAATTTCATTCACGCATACATTGGAAAGATTTGTGCTGACATAAATACAGTTTTCCTCCTGAGAAAGCGTGTACATCAATACCAGGACCTGTTTCTGACGGTTTAGCGTAGCCTCGCGATTTGTGTAAATATCATAAATGGCGGGGGCTTGGGGTAAGCCAGACAGAAATGATGCCTGAGCCAGGTTGAGCCGATCTGCTGAAGTATTGAAATACGTTTCTGCCGCCGCCTCGATCCCATAAGCCAGATTACCATAATTATTTTCATTTAAGAAAATCTCAAGGATTTCCTCCTTGGAATATTTACGCGTAATTTCTGCGGCAAGCACAATTTCCCGTGTTTTTCGTTCGTATGAGCGCGCGAATCTTTCGCTATCGTCCAGGAGCAACATACGAGCCACTTGCTGCGTGATCGTCGAGGCACCTGAAACAATTTCTCCGGCAGTATAGTTCTGAACAAAAGCACGTGCAACTGCTACCGGGTCAAAACCTGGATGATTATAATATTCCTTGTCCTCGGTGGCGATCGTAGCAGCGATTAAATAAGGTGAAATTTTTTCCAGGGGAACGTAAGTTCTGCGACCTGCGTTTGGGTCCAGGATCTCATATATCACATTACTATTGCGATCGAGAATTCTTGTCGTCTCAAACGAAGCTGCACGTTCACGCAGGTTATCTACAGAGGGCAGCGCGGAAGCAATTTTAAAATATTGATACACACCAAAAGAGCCAGCTGCCAGAATAAGGACAATTACCGCAAAAAGCAGGCCAATCGTCAGACGTACCAAACAGCTCCAAGCCGATTGCCCGGCACCATTGGAGTCCACATCATAGCCTGATTTTTTTCGTTTTTTTGGTTTTGCTTTCGAAACCGAAGGAACTGTATAGTTCGGTTTTGTAATCTGGTTATTTGCGGATGACCTGCTTTGATAGGCAGATGCAGTTACACGCGTGGCCTGGGTATCATTCTGGTTGATTTGGTTGGGCAAATTTGGCCTGGTTGCACCTGGTGGTGGCGGGAAGGGTGGTTTATTATGAGTCGGTTGGGAAACGTTTGGACGCGTTTGAGCATTTTGCTCTTCAGAATCTGTTGTAAAGGGCGGAATAAACGCGTGTGACCCACTATCATTGCGCTGCTGCCAAACCGCTGATTCGTCATCAGGACGGGAAGCTGGTCGCGCGACGGTATTTTTATCACTATCTTCCGTGCCAATAAAATCTTCCTCAGTATAAATTTTATTTAGATCCTCTGCGTACCAACCTGCTGTCGATTCTGGGTCTCCAGTCGGGTGGTGATTTTCTTCCCTGGTGTTAAGTTGACCCTGACTATTTTCTTCAGTCTTTGATACCCGATTTAGATTCCTTTGACGCGGTGGTGTCAATGCTTGCGAATCATCCTCGGCGGAAGACTCGAGCATCTTCTTTAAACGGTCATGTGGATCTATTTCATTCTCAGATTTTTTATTCTTGTCTTCTACATCCATTTTTCATCCATTTGTTAAAGTGAACATTTACCAATTTTGTATGATTCTAGCATAGATCAATTGACCATGAATGTTTCTCCATTTACAATCTAAAGATGCCTGATTTTCCCCTTTATCAAAATGAGCCATTCAGCCTGATTCTGGCAGCGGATTATCGCCTTGGAACACAGGATTTGGAAAAAGAAACAGTATGGGAGATTCAACTGGATGGCGGTGAAAGCGGGGGATTATCTTTATATTCAACTTTGGCTTTGTCAGCATCCAGCCTGCGCATCTTTCCACTTTTTTCCAATCAATCGGAAACAAAAATTAGGCTTTCTCAATTTGCGGGCCCTCTGATGATTCAAGAAATTTCACCCTCCTACTCCCGCTTTCGATTGGAACCTTTTCAGGGAATCATCGTTCGACTCGAATATTGGGTTAAGGAAAGTAATCTGATTTTAGGACGAATTAGCATCAACAATAGTTCCGCCACGCAATTCAATGGATCCAATTCATGGGCTGTAAAACTTGTGCCGCTTGAAGGCGGATCAAATATGAAAATTGTCAACACCAGTTCCCACCCCTACTTATTGGGAAAAACAACACACGAGCATCTGGTTTTTCTTTCGAATGGTGCGCCTTCAGCTGGAAAGTTTGGGCAAATTTCATTGGAAAATGAACTCTTATTGCAACCGGGTGCTCAACAAGTCTATCATTGGGCATTCGCCCGCGAAATGAGTAAATCGGCAGCCGTAATCAGTGCAAATTCCAACCTGAATCTCAATTGGGATGCAGAGACAGCCCGAATAGAAGTGTTGAGTCAAAAGGCCGTTTACTTTTTTCAAACGGGTAATCGTGATTGGGATTTTGCCCTGGATGCAGGCCAAAAATTAGCTCACCAACTTATATTGCATCCTTCTCATGCACCAAAAGAACTGGTTTTTCTAAAAAATCGCACCTCGGAACAGAATTTCCCGATCAAAAGAAGCACTGCATCAGGTGCAACTTCTTCACTGGCGAACGTTCGCGATCTCTGGTACGCCTTACAAGTCAACCCGGCTATATCTCATTTAGTCAAAGAAAAGGTCACCGAAATTTTACAAGATTTTCAATCGCTGGAAGAAGCGCGCAAAAAATTCGATTTCAGTAACTTTTTGATGCCAAAATTGCCCTTTCCCTTGCTGGCCACTACTGCATTCGAAATATTCCAGATGGAATCCGATCAAGATTGGCTGCGAGAAAACTTTGGCAATTTATGCAATTACTTGAAAATGTGGCTTTCATATCAAGAAAACGAAGACAATGATTTTGTTCCTATCTGGTCGAATGCCCTGCAAAGTCTTTACGAAGATTTGCCCATACATAATCGCTGGAACCGCGACGGAGAGGGCATCGAAACTCAATTTGTTATATCTCCTATGTTATTAGCACTGCTTTATCAAGAGATCCATCATGCACTTAATCTTGGGAAAATCCTGCATGATTACCAGAATTGCGCCTGGCTGGAACTGAAACAGGTATTTCTACAAAACCAAATTAACCAACTTTGGGATGGCCGAAAACACCGCTATAGTTACGCCGATCTTTCCACCCACAAAGCGCTGCATTCAAAACAAATATTTACATGTCAGGGATCTGGAAATTTTGCAGTTAACAAAAAGATAGGCAACAAATACCGTTTAAGCCTGCGACTGCTCAGCCAGCAGGAGCACACCCGCAATGTGACCCTTATTTTAAAAGGCGAACTTGATGAAAATACGATCGTAGAAGAAATAAAACCACGCAATATCCATTGGTACGGTCAGCACGGCTTTTACACAACCAGGAATGTCTTCGATAAAGTTATCGAAATTGAAGTTTTTCAGGTACCCGATTCCGATTCTGTCACTATCCATACCAGCAACTTTTCTGTGTGTGACATTTCGTTGGGGTTACCATTATGGGCAGGTGCTTGTGATGCAAAAAGGGCTCAGGTTTTAATTGAAAAATGGCTTATCCCGGAATTTTTGCAAGCATCGGGTCTTCCATTGGTACCCATGAAGGATCAACCAGAAAAGAACGATAAATTCAACAATGTCGACCTCCCATTCAATTGTATGCTATTGCAAGGGTTGTTACAATATGGATATGAAAATGCTGCATGCCAAATAGTTTCGAACAATCTACATGCAATATCGAAGAATTTAAAACTATTCCACAGGATGATGCAGCAATATGATGCAAGTGATGGATATGGTACTGGCGAATATAATATAATCATAGGCGCACCGCCAACCTCGGTTTTTCTAAAACTGGCAGGAATAAACAAATGGTCAAGAAGCGAGGTTATTATCGATAATATCAGTTGCTTTGAAAAACCAATCACCATTCTCTATCGTGGCAACACGATCCGCACCACCCCATCCGGCCACAGATTTTCTTCGCCTGGGGGAATGATAATTGAAACCTCAGGGAAAGGCCCTCATCATATTCGGATACCAGAATGAAAAGGAAGAGCCCATATGGAAGATAAACCTCTATCGAAAGATGTTCTATTAATGGCAGTCATTCAGGCACAGGATGTTGACCTGGCGGAGTACAGCCTTGAGAATATGGATATCCATATTTCGCGTCTGGCCAGTGTTGGCGGTTTCCTTGGCCGTCGGAATGCAACCCTGTTTATCGGCATCCCGGGTGAAAAACAAGATGAGGTCATTAAGATTTTCCAGAAAACCTGTCGCCAAAGGGTTGAGTACATTGCCGTCCCTTTGGAAAGCGCGCCATTGCCCTTACCTGCCCCCACCCCCATTACAATTGGCGGAGCTAATATTTTCGCATTGGATGTCGAATATTTTGAGGAGGTTATGTAATGAAAATGATCATCGCAATTGTTCGTGACCGTGATGCAGACCCTGTATCCCACGCTCTTACCTCCAGGGATTTCCGGGTGACCCTGACTGCATCAACGGGGGGGTTCTTAAGAAGAGGAAATTCTTCTCTCTTTCTGGGCGTTGAGGATGAAAAAGTGGAAGACGCACTCCAGATCATTCGCACCAACCTCGAACCACCGGATGATCCTGAACAAAAAAGAGCAACAATTTTTGTTCTGAATGTAAACCAATTCATCCATTTTTAATTAACTTTGAATCAATGAATTTTCAACATATGCAATCTTGCAGAAAAAATATTTTTAGGCTACATTAATACAATACATTTTTGTTTTTATCAATTTTTCCAGAGGAGGAAATTATGAGATTTGCTGAAGCTTTTACATTTGTTTTTCAAGATAAAGATTGGTTTAAGAAACTTATCATTCCTGGCTTGATCGGCGTTCTTATCCCAATTATTGGTCAGATGGTTCTGCTGGGGTGGAGTTTGCGAATCACGTTGAATGTTATCCGCAATGTTCAAAACCCCTTACCAGACATGGATTTTGGGGGTGATCTGGGACGAGGTTTTAAGGCCATGGTAGCTGCGTTGGTATACAGCATCCCGATGCTGATTTTTTATGTTCCCATCATCATTACATCCGCCTTGACTGCCAATGGTGATGATTCAGCTATGGTGGTTGTCGCGTTAGCCAGCACATGTTTTGGCCTGTTGATGATGCTGTATGGCATCGCCATGACCTTCGTTCTGCCGGCAGCTTATGCGCGTGTAGCAGTTGAAGATTCCATTGGGGCCGGCCTATCGTTTGGCAATGTCTTTGCCCTGGTTAAGAAAGCTCCCATGGCTTATCTGCTCGTTCTGGTTGGGTCCTTGGCAGCTTCGTTCATTTCATCACTCGGTTCAATCGCCTGTGGTGTCGGCATCCTGTTGACAGTACCCTATTCTGTCGCCATGCTGGGCCACCTGTACGGTCAAGCCTATCTCGAAGCAACTGATCCAATGGGTATGTAAAGATACGAAGACTTTGAATTGAGGCTGACGCAATTTGTCAGCCTCATTTTTTATTCGTGAAATTCCTGCACCTGGTAAGTGGATACGTCCAATTTTTTCCTGCGCCACAGATCATAATTAACGCCCATTTTTTGGCAAAGCTGGCCTAGAAAGTTCTCGGTTGTGTCAATCTTTTCCCAGACCTGCGGAAGGAATGTTGCTCTATGATGGCCATCCGAGAGGATTACCCCATCCTTTCCAGGTACCAATTTAGCAGGCAAGTCTTCCGGATTGTCATATTCCAATTTTTTCGGCGGGGTCAGGCGAGAAATTTCAATCTGAACTTTTTCCAATTCTGCCAATCGTAATGGTCGAAAACGGTAATCCTCCGTAGCAGCCGCTCTCGCATGCTCGCGCACGTCCAGGATGAAGGGTTGGTATGCAGACAATGTGCCGATACAACCGCGTAACTGCTGATCAGGGAGGGTCGTCAAAGTGACGAATGAGGCAGCATGTACTTGCAAGATTTCTGAATAATTTTGTAAGTCAATTTGTTCTTGAGGATTGCCTGCCAGATGGCTGTAAATCGAGGAACGCGCTAAATCCAGTAAAATTTTTTGATCTGCCTGTTTAACAAAATCTATCATAATTTAATCCTGAAGGAATTGATACTGTCGATTGAAGTACAAGAGCGGGTTACCTTGAAGATTCGAAGCCGCAATTACCTCTGCCACGATCATTGTGGATAATGGCAATGCATAATTGTATTTTACAACGCAATCAAAAAAAGCCAGACCATTTTGAATCAAGGGCACACCACTGGAGAGGGTAAATATATCCAGACCTTCAAACCGGTCGCCCTCCTCAGCGATCCTGCCCGCAAATCGATCAGATATCTCTTGCTGTTTGTCGGAGAGAATCGTAACCCCAAAAATGTTCGCGCGGTCTATCATCTGTTTTGTGCGAGTATTGTTTGCCAGCGTAACGCTGACGTATGGAGGTGAAACGGAGATCGAATGAAATGAATTTACTGTCATTCCATGAATTTCATTCGCAAAGCGCGAACTTACGATGGCTACACCAGATGCCCAACAGCGCATGCTTTCTCTCAGCTCTTCAGAGCTTATTGCCATAAAAACTCCCTAATATGATTTACCAAATAAAACAGGCACATTTATTGCTATATTAAACCGGCATAGAAAGCCAGAGTATGCAATAAAATATAAACATGAAAGATTGGTGTTTCAAATTTAACTTGCAAACAGTTTTTTTCTAAGGTACTATCAAAAAACATGCAAAAATCCTCTTCCAACTTGGCGCTTGAACCAAAAAACGATAAATCCAACTTCCATATTGGTAACGCCATATTAAGTATAACGGGTATCGCCATTTTGGCAGCCACTATTTTCACAACCTGGACGCCTGCCAACCTTTTTTCCAATAAAATGCAAAATATTTATGAAATCTGGCAGGCACAATCGACAGTTATTTATCCTACGCCGACAGGTATGCCCGCTATGAAAATCGGGATTGTTGCCGGTCATTATGGAAACGATTCCGGCGCAGTTTGCCCGGATGGCTTTACTGAAATGGATGCCAACTTACGTATTGCCACGCTGGTTCAGCAAAAATTGAAGGCAAAAGGTTATATTGTTGATTTGTTGGAGGAATTTGACCCACGATTAAATCAATATATGGGGTTAGCTTTGATTTCAATTCACAATGATTCTTGTGAATATATCAACAATGAAGCAACCGGGTTCAAAGTAGCTTCTGCCTCGAATAGTGCTTATCCAGACCGTACTGAGAGACTCGAAAATTGTCTTATCAGCCGCTATCAATCCATAACAAATTTGCGATTTCATGTTAACACCATCACACCGGATATGACCAGTTACCACACCTTCAGTGAAATTAATCCCGAGACTACCGCAGCAATCATCGAAGCAGGCTTCTTGAATTTGGACTACCAGATCATCCGTAATCAACCGGATTTGATCGCTGATGGAATCGTGGCTGGAATTGAATGTTATATTAACAAAGAAAACGTACCTGATCTGAATCTTGGGGATGCTCCATGAACCCTTTTTATTCTCAAAATGCAGTTCAAGCCTTAATCAAATCTAGAGACGCTTTACGGCTTAAAGAACACGAAAAAGCCACGCTGTGGGCGAAAAAAGCAATTGAATTTGAACCTGCCATGGAGGAAGCCTGGTTAATTTTGGCTGCCTGTGCTTCAGCTGAGGATAGCGTTCGCTACCTGAGCCAGGCATTAAAAATTAATCCGCAAAGTGAACGTGCCCGGCAGGGAATGACCTGGGCTGTTAAAAGATTGCGGCAAACTCAAATTGCCAGAGCAAATGAGGCTCGGATGCAATTGGCTGTTACGCCTATACAAAAAGTTGAGCCTCAGAAATCGCCCGCCACGCCGAGAAAAGCGCATTTTTGGGTACTACCAGCCGGATTGTTGGTTGCCATAGCATTGATCGTTTTTGGAGCCTGGGTGGCATATCCGGCGATTCAAACCGTTTTTGCCCGTCAAATCCCAATTCAGAAACCTGTCGGTGCATTGGCGAAAATGACAATTACGCCGACGGCTACTGCAACTTCCACCCCGACTGCAACCTCAACCCCTACCGCGACTGCAACTCCGACCGCTACAGCGACCTCAACTCCGACCGCTACAGCAACCGCTACCATGACGCCAACTGTAACCCCTTCCAATACTCTTGAACCAACAAGAGTATCCAATGATGGCGCAGTCATTCCCGCAGAGATAGGTTCTGATACACGTTGGATTGACATAGACTTGAGCCAGCAAATGCTATACGCATATGAAGGCGACCAAATTGTCAGTTCCTTCCTGGTCTCCACTGGAACATATTTGCATCCAACTGTTACCGGCCAATTCAGAGTTTACGTGAAGTATCGCTACACCGACATGGCGGGTCCCGGCTATTACCTTCCGGACGTTCCATACACCATGTATTTTTATCAAGGCTACGGCATTCATGGAACGTATTGGCATAGCAATTTTGGCACTCCCATGAGCCATGGCTGTGTCAACATGCAAACAGACGAGGCAGGCTGGATGTATAATTGGGCATCGGTTGGGACGATTGTGTCTGTGCATGAATAATTTCGGGGAAACCAATCATGTTTAATTTTCTTGATGAGACCCTTAAACAATATTCACGGCGAGACTTTCTTAAATTCTCCGGTTCAACATTGCTTTCTTTGTGGATGCTGCCCCTTCTGGATTTGGGATGGAGACCTGGAAAATTGGAATCAGCGGATACCTTGTTACACAGGTATGGACGGGTGATCAATGAAAACGTTGATGTTTTTGACAAACCCTCTCGCGATGCCAAAATGGTAACAACCCTTTGGCAGGATACTGTTAAACCGATAAACACTGTCACAATCAGCGACGACGCCAACGCTTATAACCGTGTCTGGTATGAGATTGGAAATTCGGGATTCGTTCATTCCGGAAAAATACAACCGGTCGATATCAATAAGAACGAGGTAGCCGTATTTCTCCCAAAAGAAGGGTCTCTTTGTAAATTAACCGTGCCTTTTAGCGACGCAGTCTGGCACCCCACTTCACCCCACCTGGTGGTGTACCGACTTTACTTTGGAACAGTTTACTGGGCAAATGCAATTTACCAGGATAATAATGGTAAGTACTGGTATCGAATTGCAGATGATAAATGGGATATCCAGTATTATGTGGATGCAACTCACTTTCACATAATCACCGCCGATGAAATCAGCCCACTTTCGAGCAATGTTCCCCCAGCTGAAAAACGGATTGAGGTTTTGCTGAGTGACCAGGCTGTCATCGCTTATGAATATAATCAGCCGGTTTTTTTGGCGCGTACCGCTACAGGAGCTCGTTTCATTGATGGTGACTACCGGACAACCCCGGGAAATTACATCACCAATCGAAAAAGACCTTCCCGACATATGGCAGCCGGTGACCCGGCAGCAGCCAATAGTTATGATTTGCCCGGAATCCCCTGGATTTGCTATATTACCGAAAAGGGGGTTTCATTTCATGGTACTTATTGGCATAATGATTTTGGGAAACCTCGTAGTCATGGCTGCATAAACCTAACCCCGGATGATGCCCAATGGCTTTATCGTTGGTCAAATCCGCTAGTCCCCCTGGAAAAAGAAACTGAAAATGCTAAAGAGGGTACCTGGGTAAGAATCATTTAATCAGATCTTTTCGTAGGATTACTTAATTCGGTCCCCTTATTACTCTTTTTTTGATAAAATTAAGCTAAATATCAGGTATTTTTCGATATGGAAAAAAAATGGCAAAACAAGCAATTTTCGGTGGTTTAGTATTTGACGAATTTGACCAGGTAGTGTCCACAACCTTCGTTGGATCAGATCCGTGTTATGTTATCGATGATCATGGATTCAAACACCATATTTTATCTGAGACAGTTGACCGCCAGGTTTTGGATCAGATGCTAAAAATGGTAGAAGGAAACGAAGAAATTATCAGCAAACAGGCTGCCAAAATGATCGGCCAGGATGATCTTTTCACTCACGCCATCATCTTAAATCAATTAAAACAAATGGATCAACAGTTTGAACAGTTGCTGCAAACAGGCATTCCTGAAGATGCCCGCGCCTATCTGGGTTTAATGGGATTCAAAGTTATCATCGATGTACACGGGGATGTTATCGAAGTTAATCAACCCGGTAAGGCCGCAGGTGACGGCGACGAATGAAATTATTGTGATTGCGCTTTGATGCAATTCTTACATGCACCTGCTACAATAATCTTATATGATGATTTGCACAACCAGGAGTTTGGTAAATGAGCTCTGATTTTATTATCGATGTTACCGAATCAGACTTTGAATATGAGGTACTGGCATTTTCACAAAATACGCCTGTCGTGGTAGATTTTTGGGCTACATGGTGTCGGCCTTGCAAGAATTTAAGCCCCTTACTGGAAAGCCTGGCACATGAAGCCATGGGGTCTTTTCGTCTGGCAAAAGTAGATGTGGATGCAAACCCGAACCTGGCGATGCAATTTGGAATTCGCACAGTTCCAACAATAAAAGCCTTTTCTACTGCCCAGATCGTAGCAGAATTCGTAGGAGATCAACCAGAAGAAAGAGTCAGGGCGTTCATCGCAAATATCACGCCACCCAGTAAATTTAATCTGGAATTGGAGAAAGGAATGAGCCTTCTGGCAAATCACCAGTGGGCAGATGCCGATCAACTTTTCCGTGAGCTGCTTGATCAACACCCGGAGAGTCCCGCCTTGTTATTGGGAATGGCTAAATCACTCTTAGGAGCCGGGGATGTGTACGAAGCACTGCTTATTATGAAGAGTTTCCCACCCAGTCGAGAATACGCCAAGGTTGAAATTTTGCTGCCTTATGCCGAAGCGCTCTCGGATTTAAAACAGGACCGGCTGAACGATGAGACAGATTTGGATGCAGCTTTTGCTCATTCCATTCGAATTGCCGCAAATGGGAACATTTATGCCAGTCTGGATGGTTTATTAGAAATCATCAAGCAAAACAAGCGCTTTGGTTATGGTAAAGCCCAAAAGATTTTTGTCGCCTTATTGGAACTTTTAGGTGATGAAGACACGCAAATAGTAGAATACCGAAAAGAGCTGGCCAACGCCCTTTTTTAGGCTCACAATGCCTTTCTCTTAACAGAATTTTTGTTTGTTATCAAACACCCCATGTTACTTGTAGTCCCCATTCAGCTAATAGAATGGGGACTACCCTCAACTTGATGGTCTATCGAAATTCATTTTTTTATCGGGATGTTGAAATTCTTCAAATTTGTATTATTTGGTCAGTGTCAGCAGAGTCCAGGTAGTTGGATTTGTGAGTGTTCGGTACGGCAGATTGGATACCATACTCTGCTGCTCATTGGCGCTTTCATTATCATTATCGGATACTGAAAGCCCAAATCCATATTGCTGACCACTGGCCGGGGTAATGCCAAAGGTACTCCACGGAATCGCCATCTCGACGCGATAAACACCATCACCTTTTGACGATCCGATTTTTATTCCACTAATACCGCCTGCTTTTGAGGTTGGATACCAGACATAGCCTTCTTTGATACCATCGATACCGCCTTTTCCGGGAGAAATTCCAATCTGGAAATCATCCGCACTCAAAGTGGTTGAATTGAGATCGCCGTACAGATTAGTGTCGAGCAGAATTTCAATACTATCACCCTTGTAAAGATCAGCACCCAACGAGTTCTGAACATATTTATCATCCAGAACCTTGACCGCAACGTAGAGGTAATCCTTATCCCAACCTATTCGGAAGGAACCTTCCAGATCATCCGCGTCTACCCGTTCGCTCTTTCCATACACAACGTATTTTGCTGGATATTTGGTTGTTGTCCACTCATCCCAAACACTGTCGAGGTTGGGAGCGGTCCCCAAATAAGGCGCAGTTACCCAATAGCCGCCACGAATAGTCTGGGTATTGGTTGCTGTTGGGTTTGGTGTGGAAGTGGGGATGGAAGTAGAGGTTGCCATCGGAGTAGCTGTGATCACGATGGGTGTATTACTTGGTGCTGTGGTTGCAGCCTGTGTCTCTGTTACTACTACTACCGGCAATGTGGCCGAGGGGAGGCTTTCGATTGCAGTCGAAAAGAGAGCCGTCATGGTGTAATTGGGTGTAGGGAATAATATCGGCGTGGGGTTCGTTTTAATCCCCGGTAGATTACAGGCGCTTAACACCAATATTAATACAACGATCATTGGCAGGTTTTTAAAATATCTTCGCATCATGTCCTCCTTCATATACAATCCCTAAGAGCGATTCTCTCGACAAGCGGAATCATTCCCGGATTATTAATCTGTAGACGAGAAATAAACCGAAAAGGTTCCCTTTTGGAGGATATAACCTTTTCAGCGAAAAATCAATCAGCAATATTAGTAATGGTTGGCTTTTATATCTCGGATAAAGCGAAGTACTGCGCGATATAAAGATTTATCATATGAAAAATGCAAGAGAGTTGCCATTTTTATGGCATGCGTATTAAAGAGAGCCAGCATGTTCTGCTCTTTATCGAAAATATCATTTACGTCAATTCCCGCAAAACATCCCAACAATAACTCGCGGTCATGGGCGCTTAAAAATTGCGGCAGATACTTTGAGTAGGCTCCTATAGAAATCCGAAAATTATGATCCGCCCCCAAACTGCAGCTCAGTAACTTTAGCAATTCCTTCATTTGCACAAGCTCCATGATCTCTTTCGCATAAAGGATTTGCCCGCGATAGATCGCCTTGGCAACATATGGAGCTAATCAATAGAATTCATTGTTCGTATCAGAGAATTCTTTCTCAATTGGCGGTTTTATAAAGAATTTCTCCATCCGTGTAAATTCAGCCAGTGTAAACAAATCGTCTTTTTGAAGCAAGATCACACTCGGGTCTAAATTTTTGGAATTGTAATCATCGGGAATATTTGTGACATCCACCAGCGTGAGATCAAGCCGCTGGCCGTCACTGAATTGAGTCAGGTAGACAAAAGGATCAGAGCTATCGTAATCATATGGGTGACTGTACCAGTCCTCCGGAGTCTGCATAATGAGCACGCGACCAAATATCCGCTCTACCCAATCTTTCTCGCGCGTGAATGAACGGATATCTCGCACAAAATAGATAACATCGAAATCGCTAAGGCGATCAATATGCACTTGCGGTCCAACGCGGGAGCCACCCATCAACACACAGCGAATGCGATCATCATTTTCTGCTGTCTTAAGGATTAAGGAAAGAAAATCTTCATCTGTTCGCATTCACTCCCTCCCATCCATTTTCATCTCAGAAATCCATCACTTATTTCCACATTCGGTTTTCCGTTTCAATTTCTGGCATATTTATCGCCCATAAAAAAACCTGGAAAACCTTACTTGCAACCACCCCTAACTTTCCTGCAAATACAAAATTGCTGTTCAAAATACATTTTCTCTTAATTCTCTATCCCTATTCTCTCTCCAGTAAACCTACACACTCAACGTGGTAGGTTTGCGGGAACATATCAAAAGGCGTTACCTCACTTAAGTGATATCCAAGGGCAGTCATCTTTTTCACATCACGTGCAAAGGTAGCGACATCACATGAGATATAAATAATTTTAGGAATATTTAAGCCCATTAATGCATCAAAACTGTAAATATCGAGGCCGGAACGAGGGGGGTCAAGCAGCACGACATCAAATGACTGGTCCAAACCAGGTAAAACATCTGAAACCCGACCTACATATAATGAGATATTCTCAAAGTCATCCAGGTTGGCAGTGAAATCCTCACAAGCACTTTCTGATTCCTCGATCGCAATCACCTGCTCAAATCGAGGAGCACAAAACGCACTGAAAAGTCCCACTCCACAATACAATTCCAGTAGGGTTTTCCCCTCTAGAGGCAGTAATGTCAGTACTTTTTTGACCATTTTTTCCGCCTGGTGCTCATTTACCTGAAAAAAAGAGGCCGCCGAAACCTTAAAACTTCTTCCTAAAATCTCGTGCACCAGATGATCGTCCCCAGCCAACACGATTGGGCCGGCAGGGCTGAGATGTACAACCGACACGGGCAAATCGAGTTCCATTTCGGGCAAGTTTACAATATCGTCAGATTCCAGAATAACCATTAAATCCCCTGTTTTTCCCTCTCGAAAGTGAACATTTTTTAATCCGGGAATAGGTTCAATATCCATTTGCTTCCAGAGAGTTAAGATATCAGCCTGGGGAAGATGACATTCCTCAATTGGAAGAATGATAGGTCGCTGATAATGATAAAACCCTGTCTCTCCTTCTTTGTTTACCTGAAAACTGATTGAATTCCGATAATAAAAATCTTCATCTGATTTCACAATTGAAAAAACTGGCGGGTTTTCTATTCCCCCTATTCTTTGCAACTGATCCCTGACAATAACCTCTTTAACCTCTGTCTGCTGCTTATAAGGCAGATGCTGATAATGACAACCACCACAGACGCCAAAATGCTTACAGCGTGGAGTTATTCGTTCAGGGCGTGCTTGATCTATTGAAACGAGTTCCGCCCGTACATATCTCTTTTTTTCAAAGACAGGGTCAACAAATGCGGTTTCTTGAGGTAAGACAAAAGGACAAAAAATGGTGCGGCCATCGGGCATGTGCCCCATTGATTCACCCCCATATGTAAATTTCTCAAACTCAATAAGGATTGGCTCAGGATTCATAAGGTACTCTTTTCAAATAAGATAATTTGATTATAACAATCCTCCACATAAGCAGTTAATACAAAAAGAAGCAAATATTGGTTCAGTTGCAAGCAATCTGGATATCGTTGGTAACAATAGTGTAATAAAATTAAAAATCAGATTAAAATTGTTTTTACAAAATATTTGTACATATTCTTATTATTGTATAATGACTGATAGGGCGCATTTATAATTCACTTAGCCCTGGTTCTGAAAATTCCAATAGAGGAGAATCCCAATGAAAAGGTCAAACGTCTTTTTAAGTTTCCTCATGGTCTCGGTGCTCATTATTCTGGTTGCCCTTGTTTCAAATTCACCGGTTTCTGCCAGGGATAAACTGCAAGATGAGACAAAGATTGCTCGCGGGGGGCAGCTTTATGATCAGTGGAGTGCTACACTCGCTGATAAAACAGTGCCGCCTGGAAATCAGCCCATCTGGTCACGGCAATCCATGAACACCCGCAGTGGTGCTGATACCTGGCGTTGTGTCTCGTGTCATGGATGGGATTACCAGGGAACTGATGGTGCATTCAGTGGGACTGCCAATGATACCGGTTTTTCCGGCATCCTGGACGCTGCCAATCTGACAAATGGAGAAATTGAGAATCAAATCAGCGGTAAAAATGACCCTCAGCATGACTTCAGCCCCTTTTTAGGCCAGGAAGATATCGATGATTTAGCTGCCTTCATTCAGGATGGTCTGATTGATGACAACCAGTACATCGACCTGATTACACGAAAAGTGATTAACGGCGACACACAAAACGGGAAAAGTAAATATGAAACAGCCTGTGCAAGTTGTCATGGTGAAGATGGTACCGCACTCACCTTTCGTTATGAAGGAACTGAAATTGCTCTCGGTACTCTGGCTGTTCAAGACCCATGGCGTTTCCTTCACCGTACCCGCTTTGGCACAGCCCGTGCCCCGGAAATGCCTGTTGGCATCAATCTGAGTTGGACACCTCAAGATGGTCGTGATGTGGTTTTCTATGCACAATCCAGCTTAAAATCTGGTTTTGAAAATATGGAAGGTACCCCGGCTGATATCGCTCCTGTAGAGAACACAGGCGGTCCAGCCAAAAATATCCTTTCAGGAATTTTAACCGCGTTTGGAGCCATGGCTACCAGTCTTGGATTTGCAGTCCTGCTGGGGGCAGCTCTGGTTGGCATTATCTTATTATTGGTCTGGTTATTACGCAGCCGGGAATCATAGCAGCATTAAAAAAGGAGAGAATTATGAAATCTCAAGTGCCATTATGGCAACGCGGAAGTTTTCGGATTACCGCAGCTCTAATTTTACTCATCTTATTAGGGGGTGCAGTTGGTGGTATTTATTTCACCCAAATTCCACCCGAACAACCGATCCCATTTCCCCATAATTTTCACGTCGGCCTTGGAGCCCAATGCGAGTACTGCCACACTGGAGCCGCTATTGGACCAAGTGCAGGTTTACCCACAACCGACAAATGTTGGGGCTGCCACCAACAATTGGAACCACGCAATGAAAATTTGAAAAACGTGGCCTATTACGGGGAAAATGGAATATCAATTCCCTGGGTTCCGGTAGCAATTGAACCCGACTTTGTCCATTTCAACCATCAGCCACACATTCAAGCCGGTGTTACCTGTGCCACCTGCCATGGTAATGTAAACAAAATGACCGTTGCAGAGCCCCAAGCTGGGCAAAACATGGGCTGGTGTCTTGATTGCCATAAAAAAATGTCCACGCCGGAGGATTTCGTTCGCCTTTCGGATTGTGCCACCTGCCATTATTAATACGAGGAGGAATAGCAGTATGAGCGAGAACATCTCTCGACGTGACTTTCTAAAAATCTCCGGGCTGGGAATAACAGCTGCTGCCGTAATGACGGGTTGCGGCCCATCTTCAAGGTATGTTGTCCGTCAGGCATATGTCGATATGCCCGAATACAATCAAACCGGTGTCAGCACCTACTACGCCACTACCTGTCAGGAATGCCCGGCAGGCTGTGGACTGATCATCAGGACGCAAGAGGGGCGCGCTATCAAAGTCGAAGGCAATCCCGAGCATCCGGTTAATAAGGGCAAAATTTGCTCACGTGCTCTGACCTCAGTCCAGGGACTCTACAATCCAGACCGGATTGGAGGTCCACAGAATATTTCCCGCGGGAAAAAACAAGCTTTACCCTTAACCTGGCAAGAAGCGGTCAAAGTTGTCACGAATAGTCTTGTAAACCCCGCGAAGACAGCTTTCCTGTTGGGACTGGAGTCAGATCACCTGTACGATCTGGTACTGGAGGTTGCAGATGCATCCGGCGAGTTGATGGTCTACCGCTACGGCAGTCTGGCTACTCTGGATGGGCAAGAGACACTAAAGCAAGCCTGTCAGACTCTTTTTAACAGCCGGCAACTACCATTTTTTGATTTATCCAATGCTGATGTTGTCCTATCCTTTGGGGCTAACTTCCTTGAACACTGGCTTTCGCCAATGGCATACAGCCGTGGATACCGCAATATGCGTAAACAAGAATTCGGTAAACGCGGTTTCGTCGTTTCATTTGATTCTCGCCAAAATATTACCAGTGCCAATGCCGATCTGTGGATACCGGTAAAGCCCGGAAGCGAAGGTCAAGCTGCCCTGGCAGTTGGCAAACTGGCTGCTCAACTTCGTAATTCCTCTGTCCCGGGCATGTACACCGGCACCTCATTGAGCCAGGCTGCCAAAATCTGTGGCGTGGAGGAAGAGAAACTACGCCAAGCGGCCGAAATCTTCGCTCAGGCCGAACGGGCAGTGGCACTGCCTGGCGGCAATGCCCTAGCCAGTGAAAATGGACTGCAAAATGCGATCGCGATTCTGGGGTTAAATTTGATCGCTGATAATTTGGGGAAACCCGGCGGCTTATTCGTCACTGCAGAAACAACACCGCTCGAACCCGGCAGTGACATCCGAGAATTAATTGAGAAGATGAATTCCGGCCAGATCGACCACCTTCTGATCCACGGTGTTAATCCGGTTTTTGAGCTTCCTGCCGCTGTGGGCTTCGTAGATGCGCTTGCGAAGGTTAAGAATGTAATCTCCTTTGCCTCTTTTGAGGATGAGACCGCTCTGGCGAGCGATTATATCATCCCGGATCACACCGCTTTAGAATCCTTCGGTTATCAACGCTCTCTTTCTGGGGCAGATCGTGAGACACTCTCTGCTGTTCAACCAGTCGTCCAGCCAATCCATGATACCAAAGCCACTGCTGATGTTCTTCTGGCTGCGATTGCCAACGTCGGAACGGAACTGAGCACACAAATCAGCTACACGGATGAGGTCGATTACCTTCAAAAGAAAATTACTCCCCTCATCAGTGCTTCCGGTAACATCAGTGCCGCGGATCTACCGACCTTCTGGAGCAAATGGCTGCAACATGGCGGTTGGTGGAATAAAAGCTCTACCCTGGAAGGTCCGGGCACAAACGATATGTTGCGATCTGAAATAGCATTCAAACCTGATGTTGAGTTGCCCGAAAAATCATTCCACCTGGTTGCTTTTGCAACCCAGATGGGTGATGGCCGTGGAGCCAATCGCCCCTGGCTGCAAGAGACGCCTGACCCGATGACCACCATCACCTGGAATTCATGGATTGAGATCAACCCGCATACAGCAGAAGAATTGGGCTTAAACGATGATGATATCGTTACGGTCACATCCAGTGACACGGGTGAAAGCATTGAGGCGGTCGTTTATAAGTACCCGGCTATCCGTCTGGATTGCGTTGCCATCCCCTTTGGGCAGGGACACACCGCCCTGGGAGGTTATGCAGCCGGCCGAGGCTGCAACCCCGCTACTGTCTGGTCGGCCAAAGTCAATGAAGCTGGTGACTTTGCGGTGGCTGAATCAATTGTCACACTTACACAAACGGGAAAACGCAGGCCGCTTGCCCGTCAGGAGAGTAAGGCTGGCGTGTATGAAGAACATTAAAGGTATACGAATAAAGGAGAACCAGCATGGCTGAGAATCAGAATAACGAAAAATGGGGTATGGTGATCGACCTGGATATATGCACCGGCTGCCAGGCCTGTGTTACTGCTTGCTCCATGGAAAACAATATTCATTTCGTCGGCGAAGATGAGATGGCCTATGGACGCGGATTGCAATGGATGCGTATACGGCGCTATTGGGAAGGTGAATATCCTGAAGTAAAACCTACCCATGAGCCAATGCTCTGCCAACAATGTGGAAACGCCCCTTGCGAGTCGGTTTGCCCTGTGTTTGCCTCGGTCCATTCAGAGCAAGAACAGATTAATCTCCAGGTCTATAACCGATGCATCGGCACGCGCTATTGCGCCAATAACTGCCCCTATCTGGCACGCACATTCAACTGGTTTGATTATGAGCTTCCCTCCCCTATGAATGCTTATCTCAACCCGGATGTCAGTGTCCGCAGCCGCGGAGTCATGGAAAAATGTACTTTTTGTGTGCAAAGGATCGTTAAAGGCCGTCAAAAAGCAAGTGCCGAGGGAAGAGAGATCCAGGATGGCGAAGTTACACCGGCGTGTGCACAAGCCTGTCCAACCGAATCGATTACTTTTGGAAGATTGGATGATCCTGAAAGTCGTGTCAGCCGGTTGGCAAGAAACGATCGCGGCTTCCGCGAGCTGGAAGAGCTTGGAACGGAACCAAGAGTGACTTACCTGAAAGGAGGGATGAGCTATGGCGGTTGACGCAAAATCTTTGATAGGCTCGCAAGCAAAACCTCATCACGAAATGGAAGCTGAGGAGTTACGCAAAGAGCATCTGCTGCTCGATCCAATGCCCCGCGAAGAGATGAATCAAATGGTCATGGATGCCATGCAAACCACCACCCCACGTTACTGGGCATTTGTGATTGGTTTTGGACTGGCTGTGGTTGTGCTCTTATTCGGCGCCTGGGGTTATATGATCGCAACCGGTATGGGTGTCGCTGGAATTCGGCGGCCGGTATACTGGGGTATTTTTATCGTCTCCTTCGTATTCTGGATCGGTATTTCGCATGCCGGAACGTTCGTATCAGCTATTCTACGGGTATTCAAAGCTGAATTTCGGCGGCCATTCACCCGTGCCGCAGAATTGATGACAACCTTTGGCCTGGCAGCCGGCGCTCTTTACCCGCTGATCCATTTAGGCCGGGTATGGGTCTTCTATTGGATGATCCCGTATCCCAACTCTCGCTGGTTGTGGCCAAATTTCCGCTCGCCTTTGGTGTGGGACTTCTTAGCCATTACAACCTACTTACTCAGCAGCACCATTTACCTTTTCCTGCCATTGATCCCGGATCTGGCGATGGCACGCGACCGCTCAAAGGGCTGGCGCTATTATTTATACCGAACGCTGTCATTGGGTTGGCGGGGAACTGAAGCAGAATGGTTCCGCTTGCGAAAAGCGATTGGAATTTTCGCATTCGCCATCATTCCGGTCATGTTTTCTGTCCACACCATTGTTTCCTGGGACTTTGCAGTCTCCATGGTAGCCGGCTGGCAATCAACCATTTTCGGCCCGTATTTCATCATTGGGGCAATCCTTTCCGGTGTGTCTGCAGTGGTGACCATTCTTTACATCCTGCGCACAACCATGAAGAATTTCGATTATTTCATCCGTCCGGAAGTTTTTGACGGCCTCGGAAAATTAATCTTGATTTTCTCAATGTCCTGGGCATATTTCTTCTTCAACGAGTATTTACTGAACTGGTACGGTGGAACGGCGGTGATAAAAAAAATTCTGACCTTGCATGCCACCGGTCCCAGCGCATGGGTCTGGTATGTGATGCTGATTTGCAACGTAGCCATCCCCTGGTTGTTCTTGTGGAGTAAAAAGGTCAGGCGCACTCCCTGGTTGATGTTTATCATCACCCTGTTGGTGAATGTCGGCATGTTCGCGGAAAGATACACGATTATCCCCCTGACGCTGGGACACCAACGCAGTCCTTTCGATTGGGGTATTTATAACCCCACAATCATCGAAGTCAGTATCGTTCTCGGCACTCTGTGCCTGTTCATTTTCCTCTATCTGCTCGCTTCTCGCATCATTCCACTCATTCCGGTCTGGGAAGTGCAGGAAGGGCAGATGTCGCACACCTTGCGCAAGGTAGGAAAAACCACGATGCCATCTGTCACAGAATTGGAATAGGAGGAGAGATGGACACGAACGTACGCATGATACTTTTCAAGGAAGACCAGATTGACCACGCCGCGGAAGCAATTGAAACACTTCACACACAGGGAATTCCTGAAAAAGATATCTCTGTCATTTCCGGAGTACCATTCAGCGAAAAAATACTCGGCCGGCCGATGTCATGGACGCGAGTACCTCAAATTGCTCTTGCGGGGGCTTTTGTTGGCTTTCTGGCCGCTTCTCTGCTCAATTTCCTGACACCCAACTTGTACCGAATGACAGTGGGCGGCTTGCCGTTGACGCCGATTCCAACATCCATCGTCGTCACCTTTGAACTGACCATGCTGGGATTATTGATCAGCACTTTTATCGGTGTATTCATTGAAACAATTTCTCCATCCTACGGCCCGAAGGGTTATCACCCCAAGATCAGTGATGGCTACATCGGTATTCTTTTCCGCTGCCCAACCAATGTTGATGAAAAGACCTGTCTCGAATTGCAGGATTTGGGAGCAGAAATTGTCAATCCAGCGGAGGTAAAACAACCATGATCAAACGACTGCTTATAGTTTTAGCTGTCCTGACTGTCCCTCTGGCAATTGGCCTGCTATTTACCTACGAGGTTATCAAAATTGATTGGATCAGCTCTATGGAGATTCAACCCAGTTACCGGCCGATGGAGGAACCCCTGCAGTTACCGGCACGGTCGGTACCGGTACAGGGAGCAGCTTATATCCCGCAACTGGGTGTACCCGTCAATCCATTGGCAGCTGTTTCAGACTCGTTGACCCGTGGTAAGAAATACTTCGATAGCAGTTGTGCTCTCTGTCACGGTCAAAATGGTGAAGGTAATGGGCCATTCTCAGGATTCTTGACCAAGTTTCCGCCAGTCAGCCTGGTAGATCTTGATCGCAAAAGTCTGAGTGATGGGGCAATTTTTATGACCATCACTGATGGGGTTCCCGGCAGAATGCCCCATTTGCGAGAAAATCTACCCACAGCGGAATTACGCTGGGATGTAGTAAATTATGTTCGCCTCTTGCAGCAACAGGCGAAATAATCAATAATAGAGAATAATCTTTTTATCATTAAAACCACCGATCTCTGAAAAGACCGGTGGTTTTTCGATTACAATTGCTACCATGTCCACCACTTTTTTCATGATTCGTCATGGCCAAACAGACTGGAATCTCCAGCGCCGCTATCAAGGGCAAATCGATATCCCATTAAATTCCATTGGTTTGCTGCAGGCAGAGAATGCCGCGAATTCATTACGAGGACAGGTTTTTGATGCATTGTATAGCAGCGATTTGCAACGAGCCATGCAAACTGCATCTGAAATTGGCAAGGTTGTCAATTTAACGGTGTTGACGGATGTGCGTTTACGGGAAATACATCAGGGTGACTGGGAAGGTCTTTCTATCGATGATGTTTTCCAAGACGATACGCATAATGTCAATGCTGTCTACGCTGATCCGATTACTACTCGTCGTCCTGGCGGTGAATCAATCGTTGATCTTGCGGAACGGGTAACAAGGTGTTTAACTGATTTAAGTTTGTGCCATAACCATCAAAAAGTGTTGGTCGTTTCACATGGTCTGGCAATTGCCACAGCAATTTGTACAGCTAAAAATATCGCGCTTTCCAACGCACGAAATTTCATTCCGGAAAATTGCCAGGTAACCGATATTGAATTTCATCAGCAGGTTAAATAATATTTCTCCAGGCTGGTTGTTGTTCAACCTGGAGAAATTGTGGCGGAGAGAAAGGGATTCGAACCCTTGATACCTTTCGGTATACGCGCTTTCCAGGCGCGCGCGTTAGGCCAGACTACGCTACCTCTCCATGCGTTCGCAATTTTACCATCACTCGAATGCATTGAATAGGGAATTGCGCTGATAGCGGGTAGCAGGTAGCAAGCTGTGTAACCACGTTGTCTCATTCCCCACTACTCATTTCCCTTCTCATTACCCATTACTCGCTACCCATTGCTCATTTCGCTTTTATCAAGAAAATTATCAGTATCAGAAAATTCCTATTGTCAATACAAACCAATGCCATTATAATAACGACACAATTCACGGGCGGTTAGCTCAGTTGGTTAGAGTGCCGCGTTGACATCGCGGAGGTCGTAGGTTCGAGCCCTATACCGCCCACAATCTAAAAATCCCATCCCCCGGTTGGGATTTTTTCACAGACCTGACTGACCTCAACTTCATCGCCACCAGCATTCAAATTGTTGACGTTGACCTTTGAGTTGTGGTATATTTACGTTGCTTAAGAAAAGAACAATGTTCTCATTCATGTATAATTTACAAAAAAATTCAAGAGGAGAAACGCTATTAGCGCATCAAACTATCGCGTAAATGAACAAATTCGAGTAAAAGAAGTTCGCTTAATTGGAGCAGATGGGGAAAACGTAGGTGTTGTAACTGCTCAAAAGGCAATGGAAATGGCACATCAGGCAGAACTGGACCTGGTAGAAGTTGCACCCGGTGCCAATCCGCCAGTCTGCCGTATTATGAATTTTGGTAAATTCTTATATGAGCGTACCAAGAAAGAGCGGGAAGCCCGCAAAGCACAAACCAAAATAGAAATCAAAGAGATTCGCCTGCGTCCAAAAACCAATGAACACCACCGCGGATTCAAAACCCGCGACGCACGCCGCTGGTTGGAAGAAGGAATGAAAGTGAAAGTCACCATCCGTTTCCGCGGACGGGAAATCACTTACCCTGAAATTGCGCTGGAAGATCTGCGTGAAATTGCTGAGGAACTGGCAGACGTAGGAACAGTCGAACAAAAACCAAACCTGGAAGGCCGTAACATGTCCATGTTAATAACACCTTCAAAGGTGGTTATAAAAAAGCCTAAGGCAGCAGTTGATCCTAAAATTGGAAGCTCCAGTCAGACAGAACTTGAAGAGGAAGAACCCAGCGAATAAAAGCAAATTCTCCCCATAGATAAGTATAGAGTTTTCACAAAGATTGTATTTATCATTGAATTGCTCAATAACACTCGCTGATTGAAATGATTTATAGTATAATTCGCGGTCGCGCATATTTTTGATAAACCGCGAATACAAACCTTAGTTAAGAGGAGGAAAACTGTGCCTCGTAAAATGAAAGCCGGAAAATTCAAAATGAAAACCCACAAAGCGACATCCAAACGATTTCGCTTGACCGGGTCTGGCAAACTGGTTCGAACAAAAGGTGGCAAGAGCCATCTGCGTCGACGCACATCGCAACGCTCGAAATATTTATTGTCAGAGATGATCGAAGTCAAAGGCGATAATATTATCAAACGTGTAAAACGTCTGGCTCCTTATCTTTAAGGATCAGGCAGTTCGTTTCATTTTTTTAGTGCGGCTGTTGGGTGTATAACAAGCGATTGGCCTTCAAAGACCAGATTTCTGACGCCCAGGGGTTCGCAAAGGAGTAATCATGGCACGTGTTAAGAATGGGCCGCATGGCTACCGTCGTCACAAGAAAATATTAAAAATTACCAAAGGTCAATTTGGCACAAGGAGCAAGTTGTTCCGACGCGCCAATGAGGCAATGCTTAAAAGTCTTTGGTATTCATTTCGTGATCGCCGTAATCGCAAACGTGATTTACGCCGTTTATGGATCACCCGCATCAATGCGGCTACCCGCATTAACGGGATTGCGTACAGCCGTTTCATTTACGGTATGCGCAAAGCAAACATCACGATCAACCGGAAAATGTTGGCTGATATCGCAGTTCGTGATCCGCAGGCATTTGCTGCAATAGTCAGTATGGCTAAAGAGTCATAAGCTTATCCCGCTCGCGAAGTGACAAATCATGCGCAATTTAACCGGCCTGCTATGGCCGGTTTTTCTTTTCGTGTACAATTAATTGCGAGGAAAAAATGATCACTTCTGATAAAAATCCTAGAATTCAACAGGTGCGCGCTTTGATGGATCATGCAAAAGAAAGGAAAAGCTCTTCCGCCTTTGTGATTGAAGGCGTGCGCCTGGTGAATGAAGCCATCCTCGCTCAATGGGATTTACAATGGATCTTCTATTCAAACAATCTCTCAGATCGCGGTCTGGAAATCCTTGCCACTGCAAGAGCTCGAAATGTGCTCGTTGAGGAAATTCCGCTTCAGTTGATGGCGAATATCGCTGACACAACATCGCCACAGGGAATTCTGGCCATTGCAGGCTTGCCTTCCCCAAAACTGCCAGAAAGCCTTGATTTTACGCTTATATGCGATACCATCCGTGACCCAGGCAATCTTGGAACAATCTTACGGACGGCGCACGCAGCCGGAGTGCAAGCTCTGTTCCTTTCGCCCGGGACAAGCGACCCATTCGCTCCAAAGGTCGTCAGAGCAGCCATGGGAGCACACTTCCATCTTCCGATTTTTCGGACCAATTGGTGTGAAATCCAGGAGACTTGTAAACGGACAAACCAGAAAGTTTTCCTCGCCAGTGCTAACAGTACCAGCTATTATTGGCAGGTCAATCTCCGCGAACCGAGCGCTTTCATTATCGGAGGGGAGGCTGAAGGAGCCAGCGCGGAAGCCAAAAAAATAGCCACCCAGACAATCACCATTCCAATGCCCGGGCAGAGCGAATCGCTCAACGCAGCCATTGCAGCCGGCATTCTACTATTCGAAACCGTCCGTCAAAGGTCATTATGAAAATCCGATCCATAACAGTATTCGCAACACTCCATCCTGAAAGGCTCGATTGTAACGTCAAATCACTGGCCCAATCCACTCGCCAAATCAAATCAGCACTGGAAGCCACCGGTATAGAAGTGCAGACAACTCGCCTGGCTACGCCATCATTTACCAGTTATTTTATGCCCTGGAAAGAGCAAGAAATACTGGTCTTGATTAAACAATTTGAAGAAGCCGTCATTCAAGCCGGTTTTGATTACCTCGCCATCGGACCAGCTTTAATTGAAGTGCCAAAAAGTTATGCGTTGATCCCGCAAATACTGGCTGAAACGAGACAGGTTTTTTGCAGTGGAGTCATTGCCGACCCAAAGCATGGCGTCAGTTTGCAAGCAATTCAATCTGCCGGTCAGATCATTGTCCAATCATCCACACTGGAAGAAAACGGATTTGCCAATCTACGCTTCACTGCCCTGGCAAATGTAGAGCCGCTTGGCCCCTTCTTCCCGGCTGCCTTTCATGACCCGGCAAAACCAGATGGATTTGCCTTCGCTGTTGAGGCTGCAGATGAAGTTGTTAGGGCTTTCTCTCAAACGTTATCCCTTGACCAGGCACGCTCTAATCTATTGGATATTCTTGATCAAAAAACCGCTGACATTTCTAATATCCTGGCAAACAAAGCATATCGGATTGGTCTGCCGTTTTATGGGTTCGATATCTCTGTTGCTCCCTATCCCAGCGATGAATGCTCCCTCGGGGCTGCATTGGAGAGCCTGGGCATCACTTCATTGGGCAACCATGGCTCACTGGCTGCAGCAGCTTTTCTGGCTGATACACTCGATCGCGGTACCTGGCCACGAACCGGTTTCAATGGCCTGATGCTGCCCTTGTTGGAAGATTCCCGGCTGGCTCAGCGTTCCATTGATGGCAGTCTGACTGTGAAGGACTTATTAATGTTTTCCGCCGTCTGTGGAACTGGTCTGGATACGATCCCTCTGGCCGGAGATTTATCTGCCGCTCAAATTGCTGCCCTTTTAATGGATGTGGCTGCTCTCTCAACCCGGCTGAAAAAACCGCTCACAGCCCGCTTGATGCCAATCCCTGGAAAATCCGCACATGAATTAACCAGCTTCGATTTTGCCTTTTTTAAGAACGGTCGCATTCTGGACTTGCAATCGCAGCCTTTACAGGGTGCCTTTGCAAACACTCAAAATTCATTCCAATTAAACCCACGTTGGACTTATAAAAATGAATGAATTGCTTTTTTATCTAACCTGTTTGAAATTCACCAGAATCAGATTCTTTTCGCAATCCGAAAAGGTATCAAAGTAAACCCGGTCTGAAATCGGGATACCAGCCTGATCAGCTAATTGTAAGTATAAATCTCCACTGGTATCACGCGGTGTGTCGCCAAAAGTAAATTCAAATCCGGATGGACCATAGGGTGAACTCTCGAGTGTGACACTCTGATAGTTCATTGTCTTACCGCCAAAACTACCTCTCAGCCAAACAATAATGCCTTTGACCGGCCGGCCTTGCAAATCAAAAACCAGGCCGGCGACACCTGCCCAACTGCATTCCAAATCAGGTTTAAAAATGGTACTGGGGATCGCTTTCGGTTCGTCTTGAGCGACAAAGGCATAATATCCAACGAATGGCGTTGGCGTTGGCTCCTGGGGAGTCGTTTCAGCCACAAGAGTCCCATCCTGTATTTCTACCACTGGCGTTGCAGTCGCTGCCTTGGTTGCAGTTGCTGCAATTACCAGAACTTCAGTGGGTAAGATCTCCTCAGTAGGCGTTGCGGTCACCCCATTGTTCTCTGGCAAGATAATACGTTCAGGAAGATCAACAGGCGGAAAAGGATTAAAAATAGCATAAGGATTTACATAAATGGTCAGTTGCAGGATAAATATCAAGGCCGAAGCCATAACGACCAGCAGGGTTAACAAATTCCAGAAGAAATTAAAGGGCTTTCTTTTTGGTTGGTGTCTTACCATTTATTACCTCCGATGAAGCTTTGTGGCCATCAAACTACTGGCTTATAATCTCTAGTTGCGCATTGGATTTAGCATTCTGGATCCATTCGGCCAGGGCCTTGCGCTGGTAAGTCAGTAAGGCATCCTGTGTCAAAGGGCGTTCCATTTCTTTTTCAATGACCTGAACAATTTGATATCCATAATCGGTGGGAATGATTTCGGTATACTCTCCAGGTTGTAATGCAAATACAGCCTTTCCAATTTCGGGAATTACCAGGTAATCGCGCGGGAACCAACTCAATTCGCCTCCGGTTAATGGATCATAGATCCATGATAACGTTGCAAAATCTGCGCCAGCTTCCAACTGATTGTAGATTTCCTCTGCCAGCTGCTTCCCCTGAACCATAATTTGGCGGGCATGGATTTGCTCGCCAACGGTCGGAACTTCCGCAAGGATCATATCTCTTTTTTCTGCGGCCTCAATTTCCAGCTGAAACAGACGTTCAAAGCTATCCCGGTTATAATGGTTTGCCATCAACCAGGCCTCTAATTTATCCGGCGAACCGAGCGCGATGGTCAGTTCGTTCAGGCGTTGCTGGAACAATTCATCCGTCAGAAGAAAGCCGGACTCACGCGCCGACTGAGCCAGCAGGTAAAGATCAATCAAATTCTCAAGCACTATCGCCCGACCCGTCTGTTCATCAACATTTTCAGAATTTAAGGCGGCTGCATCCTGGTAACGCAGGTACTCTTCTTCAAAATCAGCCAGAGAAATTCGCTCACCGTTAACAATGGCAGCAGCCGGAAGCGGCATCGGCGTCACAGTCGGAGTATTATCCACAACCGTTATATCAACAGGGGTTGTTGGCGGGATTTCCGTTTGGTTGGTCGATAGGGTCGCGGTGAGTGTAGACTGGCAGCCACTGATAATTAAAAATGAAAACATAACAATGATGGGGAGGATACAATTTTTCATCCAGCCCATTATAATCGAAAAAGAGGCTGCCCAATTGAGCAGCCTCTTTTTATTTCTTGAAGTACGATGATTTAGTACTCTGGCATCGGAGGAGCAGAAGGGCCTCTGTTCACTTCCGGCACGTCTGTAATCAAAGCTTCGGTGGTCAGGATCATTGCAGCAATGGAGGCTGCATTTTCCAGAGCGCCACGGGTAACTTTGGCAGGATCGATAACGCCACATTTTACCATGTCACCAAATTCACCTGTCAAAACATCGTAGCCAAAGCGGAGATTGTCATTATCTCTTTGTGCTTTGCGCACATTTTCAATAATGACAGAACCTTCTTTACCGGCATTCTCGGAGATTTTGCGCATGGGAACTTCCAGGGCTTTGCGGACGATATTGACACCAATCTGGGCGTCTTCGTCTTCCATCTTCAGCTCTTCGAGCACATGCATGGCATTGATCAAAGCAACACCACCACCGGGGACAATACCTTCTTCCACAGCCGCGCGGGTTGCAGAGAGAGCATCTTCTACACGATGTTTCTTTTCCTTGAGTTCTGTTTCGGTTGCGGCACCAACACGAATGATGGCGACACCGCCGGCCAGTTTGGCAAGACGTTCTTGCAGTTTTTCGCGATCATAATCGCTGGTTGTCTTATCAATTTCGACCTTAATTTGTTCAATGCGACCTTTGATGGCTGCTTCGTCGCCTTTACCGCCAACAACGGTGGTATTGTCTTTGTCAGCGACAACTTTTTCGGCGCGGCCAAGGTCGGCGATTGTGGTTGTATCAAGTTTGCGGCCAGTTTCTTCCGAAATCACCTGAGCTCCGGTCAGGACAGCGATATCCTGCAGCATTGCCTTACGGCGATCACCAAAACCGGGAGCTTTGACAGCCAACACGTTGATCATTCCACGGATCTTGTTCAGCACCAGAGTTGCCAGTGCTTCACCGTCGATATCTTCGGCAATAATAACCAGGTCACGTTTCCCAACCTGAACCATTTTCTCCAACACAGGAACGATATCCGCTGCAGCAGAGATCTTCTTATCATGAACCAGAATGTAAGGTTCGGCAATAACGGCTTCCATGTGTTCCATATCGGTCACAAAATAAGCCGAAATATAGCCGCGGTCGAACTGCATACCTTCAACATATTCCTGTTCAAATTCAAGGCCTTTGGATTCTTCAACAGTGATGACACCGTCTTTGCCCACTTTATCCATCACGTCAGCGATCAAATCACCAATTGAGCGATCCTGGGCGGAGATGGTGGCCACATTGGCAATCTCGCTTTTTTCGCGGATCTCAATGGCCTGGCGAACAATTTCTTCAGAAACTTTCTTAGCGGCGGCTTCAATACCACGTTTGAGCAGCATTGGGTTTGCGCCAGCAGCGAGAGTCTTTAATCCTTCGGTTACAATGGCGTGCGCCAATACGGTTGAGGTGGTAGTACCATCGCCGGCAATATCATTTGTCTTGGTGGCTGCTTCTTTAAGAAGCTGGGCACCCATATTCTCAAATGGATCTTCCAATTCAATTTCTTTTGCAACAGTGACACCATCATGGGTGACCGTAGGAGAACCAAATTTTCGATCTAAAGCCACATTTCTACCCTTGGGACCAAGGGTAGTTGCAACTGCGGTCGCGACCACATCAATACCAGACTTAAGCTTTCTTCGAGCTTCTTCTCCAAATACAAGTTGTTTTGCTGCCATATTTTTAATTTCTCCTTATTAAGCTAAATTCATTAATCTTCAACAATTGCGAGCAGATCACTTTCGCGGAGGATGAGCAGTTTCTTGCCATCCACTTTGATTTCGGTTCCGCCATATTTTGCGAACAAGACAACATCGTCTTTTTTGACATCCATGGTAATGCGGTCACCATCTTCATCCCGGTCACCAGGGCCAACCGAAAGAATTTTACCCTTTTGGGGTTTTTCTTTGGCTGTTTCCGGTAACACAATACCACCGGCGGTAATTTCTTCCGCTTCGATGGGTTCAACTAGAACACGACTTCCTAAAGGCTTTAAATTCATTTGTACTTCCTCCTGCTTTTGCATTAGGTAAATTATTTTTGGATTTTAGCACTCGCATACCTTGAGTGCTAAACCGTCTCGAATCTTACCTGTCTTTAGGATGAAAGTCAAGAGTTATTGATATGTTCTTATGAAATTCTGATAAATGATTTTTTATGGGTTGGCATAGCAAATTTGTTCGCCGGCATTGACAATACTCATGACCCCCTCGTCATTGGAGTAGTCTTTCTTAACAATCGCAAAGATGCGTTCTGCCTCATTACAGAGGTTATCCCCCTTGCGGTGCATGGCGGAAAGCACCGAACCATATGTGTAGTAGTACACCAACGTGTTAGCAGTCAGCGGAAGACCTACAATCTCGTAAGGAGGTACTGTGTTCGGGTCCGTCTCTTCTGTACAATCCTGACGGACGATACAACTTTCAAGCGCTGTACAACCGTCTAGCGCACAGGCAAACGCGGGAATAGAACCTTCATAGTTACGCGATTTGAAATAGACAAGACCTAATTGTGCATACACATTCGCATTACCGGGCGTAAAATCCACTGCCCGCATTACATTGCGCGCAGCCGCAAAAGCCTCACCTTTGTTGATATAGGTATTGGCAATTGCTAAATACGGGATTGGGTCTTTGATACCATTTTGCTCGTTGATTTTGACTGCTTTGGCAAAATAATCAATCGCCAGATCCAACTGCTTTAACTGGCGGTAGTTCACCCCGATCGAGATGTATAAAAAGGTCAGGTTTGGGTTAATCTCGGCAGCTTTTTTGTACGATTCGATCGCCTCATTGTAGCTATTCCCCAGCGATTCCATAACAAAACCATGCACACGTTGCACGTCCATCAGATTCGGGTTGATCTCCAGTGCACGGTTCGCATAATCAAGAGCTTCTTTATAACGCAGCTGATCGAGGAATATTTCTGCGCGGTAGGCAATTGCCAGTGGATTCTGGCTATCCAACTGCAAAGCCTTCGCAATCGATTGTTCTGCATTCAATAGATAAGTGTTCGATTCTTCCCCGGAATAGACCGGATACGAGTACCAATCATAAGCAAATGCCTGGATGGCAAAGGCAGTACTGTCATCCGGGTCTACTTCCACGGCTTTTTCTGCCGATGCAATTGCCTCTTCCAATCGCTGGCGTTTTTCAGCATCGGTGGTCAGTAAATTAGACGAATAGGTTTGTATGCGGGCCAATTCCGACCAGATGGTAGAGTTGTTTGGTTCCAGCCTGGTCGCATCTAAATAGGATTGGATCGCAGCATCCAATTTACCGGCCTGAAAATATGTTTCTCCTTCGGCAGCATGAGAATTAGCGGTTCTGGTTGGTGTTGGCGTCGCTAAAAATGGCTTTTGGACATTGCCGGCATCTACCTCGCGATAGAAAATTGCAGCCAATAGAATAAACAAAATCAAAAAATAGATCCGGCCAAGGCTGTTTGACTTGCGTGGTCGAAAAATATTTCGGTCATCTGGTAATTGAATACCCATCTTATCTCCAGGTTAGCTTATGGTTCAGGTGTAGCTTCAACAGGCGCTTCTTCTGTCACTGCGTTAACTCCGCTGGCAATATCCTGGCAGATACTGACAATTTCATTGGCATTAAAAACATTGTTCTCATCACTTCCAACAGTATCCATCAAAGCCCTGGAAATTTTAAGAGCTTCACCGCATTCGCCTTTATAGGCCTGTGAGATGCCATAACGCGCAAAGTAACTGGCCACAACCCCATAATCCAAAGGTAGTGGTTCCACCACAACTCCACTTTCTGCTGTACCGCCATGAATGATCAATCCAAGAAACTCAGCTGCTTTGGTGTAATTTTTGTTGCGAAAATAAAGTGTGCCCAAATTGCCATAATAATATTGATTGGTAGGTTCAATGGCAAGCGCTTTTTCAGCATATTGGATCGCCGTGGCGTACTCACCAATTTTTTGGTAAACAACGGAGAGCTGATAATCTGGCTCAGGGTTGGCTGGATTCAATAATTCAGCCTCCTGAAACTCCTTAAGTGCCAGTGAGTATTCATTCACCGTATCGGTTGAATAGACAATGCCAAGAGCGGTGTGCAAATCTGCGATATAAGGATTGATGTTAATGGCAGCCGTGTAATATTGGACGGAATCAGTGTAATTGCCTAACAACCATTGCACATAGCCGCGCGCACGATTTGTCTCCAGTGAATTGGGGTCAAGATCAAGTGCTTTTGCTGCATTGGAAATGGCTTCATCAATCACACCCAGGACAGCCGGGTTGGATTCATATTGGAGGCCATACACTTCTGCCAGATAAGCATAGGCAACACCATTGTTCGGGCTGAGTTCAATCGAACGTTTGAGTGCTGTGATGGCAGCCAGGTAGTCACC
Source organism: Anaerolineales bacterium (assembly GCA_038329785.1). GTDB lineage: Bacteria > Chloroflexota > Anaerolineae > Anaerolineales > Anaerolineaceae > UBA6170. The sequence goes on from JBBQNI010000002.1 coordinate 225,928, forward strand.
CTGAAACCCAAGCGTCCAGCCGCGCAAAGCATAAGCCAACGGATTATTTTCGTTCACAAGCAGCGATTTCCCCAGGTTATTGAGAGCTTCCTCATAACGCCCAAGATAAATTTGAGTGCGAGCTAATGCAACATAAATACCCGCATTGCCAGGGTCTGCCTGAACTGCCTTTTCATACATGTCCACTGCCTGGAAAAGTTTACCCTCACCAATCAAGGATTCCGCGTCTGTCACATATGATTCCGGTGGGCGGGTTGCTGTCGGAGTGGCGATAAAAAGCGGCGGAACTGTGGGGACCACCACTTGATTGATATAGAAAAACGCAACGATGAGCAGAATAAGGATACCAATCCGAAAGGGATTTACCTTTCGGCGGCGATTCTTCATATTAAAGCGGCCATTTCGAAGATACATATTTGCATGTTACCATCACAAATTTCTTCTCGTCAAGTGAGAGATGACCAATTTTGGCGGCCTGAGTCGCTTCTTTTCATTTTTGTACCTTCATTATTAACAAGAATCGCAGCTTGCAATAACAATTCTCAGGGTGAGTCTATTTTCACAATTTTGCTTGCCATTCAAAACTCTTACCGCTAAAATGAGCGTATGCGTTTTGATCTTTTCAGTCTCTTTCCCTCCATATTTCAGCCTTATTTTGAAGTGTCAATTCTCCAAAAAGCAATTGCCAAAGGTCTGGTGGAAGTTGGCATTCATAACATACGCGATTGGACATTTGACAAACATCACATAACCGATGATACCCCCTATGGAGGCGGCGGTGGTATGGTCATGAAAGCCGAACCGATCTTTACAGCCATTGAAGATGTTCTAGGCAAACCACCCAGCTGCCCTGTGATCCTCATGTCACCCCAGGGGCGTCCATTCAGCTATCAAATCGCTCGTGAACTGGCTACACTTCCTCACATCGCCATTTTGTGCGGCCGTTATGAAGGAATCGACGAACGTATACGTGAACACTTAATCAGCGACCAGATATCCATTGGTGACTTTGTAGTTACCGGTGGTGAATTACCGGCCATGCTGCTCGTTGACGCCATATCACGTCAAATTCCAGGTGTGCTGGGTGATCCCACCGGAGCTGAGGATGATTCATTTTCCTCCGGCCTGCTCGAATACCCCCATTACACCAAACCAGAAGAGTTTCGCGGCTGGCGGGTCCCGGATGTGTTGCTTAGCGGCCATCACGCCAAAATTCAAGCTTGGCGCAGGGAACAATCTCTACTTCGTACTTTGCGACAGCGACCTGAACTCTTAAAATCAGTGGCTCTTTCTAAAAATGATCTAAAATTAATTGAAAAATTGCAACAAGAAAATAACAACATAAATTCCTTTCACCACAACAACCTGAAAAAAAATAAAAAGGAATAATTTTTTTAGAGAGCGAGGGTTATATTCATGCAACAAAAGCTTAGTTATCCCAAGACGTTTTTACTTGGATTCGGTTTTTTTGGTGTCAGCGTTATCTGGGCTGTCTACAACGCCTTCGTGCCCATCTTTTTGGATGGGAAATTTGGGCTGAGTGCAGCCTGGATTGGCTTTTTTATGACGCTTGACAACATTGCCGCCTTCCTGATTCAACCGCCGATTGGCGCATATTCAGATCGCCTCCGTACACGCATAGGTCGCAGGATGCCTTTTATTCTGGTTGGAGCTCCCATTGCGGCTATCGCTTTTGGGTTCATCCCGCTTGTTTCAGTTTTGCCTTTATTTGTTTTATGTACCAGCTCTCTTTTAATCAGTATGGCTCTCTGGCGCACACCGGTGGTAGCCTTAATGCCAGATATTACCCCTTCAAAATACCGCTCACAGGCCAATGGGGTGATTAATTTTATGGGTGGCGTGGGATCGATCATTGCTTTCCTGGTCGGGGCAAGTCTGTATGAGCAAAATCCAAGTTATCCATTTTGGCTGGGTTCAGGATTGGTAATTATCTCATCACTCCTGGTTTTACTTTTCATTCGCGAGCCCAAAGAATATGCCACCAGTGACCAAAAACCACCGAGCCTTTTTGTTGCCTTGAAAAGCCTGATTCAGGAAAAAGAAAAGAGCCCCCTGCGAATTTTGGCAGCAATCTTCTTCTGGTTTGTCGCCTATAACGCGATTGAAGCATTTTTTACTCTGTACGCCGTCAAACATCTCAGTTTGCCCGTCGGGGATGCGTCACGTCTTCTAGGTCAGCTTTCCTTGATATTCGTTCTCATGGCTTTGCCTTCCGGTTATATTGGCGGCCGGTTTGGGCGCAAAAAAACCATCATGGTAGGAATCTTATTAATGGGTGTGGCAATATTGTCGATGTACCTGTTACCTATTTCCAAATTGACGATTTTCTTCGCCAAACTACCCTTGATCGGAAATTTCTACTCCGTCAGCATCATTCTGATGGTCGCTGGTTTCTCATGGGCATTAATCAATATCAATTCTCTCCCAATGGTTGTTGATATGACGGATGATGTTCACATCGGTACCTTCACAGGGCTTTATTATATGGCATCCACCCTGGCTGCCATTATTGGCCCCAATCTAAACGGGTGGATAGTCCAATTAAGCGGCAACAATTACAGCTTGATGATGCTCTTTTCTCCCATTTTCATGTTGTTGGCATTTATCATGATGGCTGGCGTTCGGCGCGGCGAGGCAAAAGTATAATAATACCAATTCCAATAATACTGACAAATGGCGCTTGTCAAGCAATAATGGTCAGTGTATACTATGGAAAGTGTGCGAACACACTAAATCCCTTTTTTTAACCTACTAAATTGTATGGAGGAGTATCGTATGTCTAAAAAGGTTTTAATGATTATGGCAATTTTGGTCGTGGCTTCGCTAGCATTAGCAGCCTGCCAACCAGCAGCCGCCCCTGCTGAAGAGAAAACAAAGATTTGTCAGGTAACTGATACCGGCGGTATTGATGACAAATCATTCAACGCAACTGCATGGTCAGGCATGGAAAAAGCCGCCAAAGACCTCGGCGTCGAAGTATCCTACCTGGAATCACAACAACAGTCAGACTATGAAGTTCACTTGAATTCATTCGTCGAAGCCGGTTGTGAATTGATTGTTCCCGTTGGTTTCTTGCTCGCAGATGCAACTAGTGCCGCAGCCGATACTAACCCCGATCAGAAATTCGCCATTGTTGATGTTGATTACCTGACTCAGAGCAATGTCCTGAACAACGCTTCCAGCATTGATCAGGCTACCTTCCTGGCTGGTTATCTGTCCGCCGGAATGTCCAAAACCGGAAAAGTTGGCACCTATGTAGGTATCCTCTTCCCCGCAACCCAGGCTTTCATGGATGGTTATGCGATGGGCGTTGCCAAGTACAACGAAGTCCATGGCACGGATGTACAGGTGCTCGGTTGGAACATGGACACTCAGGAAGGTCTGCAAGTTGGTAACTTTGAGAGCCTCGATGATGGTCGCGCTTTTGGCGAACAATTATTGGACGAAGGTGCTGATGTGATCATGCCTGTTGCTGGCCCTGTTGGCCTGGGCACCCTGGCTGTCATGCAGGAACGCGGTACCGGCCTCTTGATTGGTGTGGATAATGACTGGTCAGTTGCCAACCCCGACAAAGCTGATTTCATTCTTGGCAGTGCCTTGAAGAAAATCGACGTCTTCGTTTATGAATCAATCAAGCAAGTAATCGATGGCACCTTTAAAGGTGGCGGGATTTACCAATTGAACCTCGAGAACAATGGTGTTGGTTTACAATACGGCGCCACATGGGCCGACAAGGTTCCTGCTGATTTGAAAGCAGAAGTTGAGGGATTGATCCCCGGTATTATCTCCGGTGAAATCCCCACCATGCCTGCGCGCTAATTCCAAATAACTTTAAAAAAAAAGGAGTCAGAGACTAATCTGGCTCCTTTTTTTTTGAGTGATAACCTCACCTTTATGATAAAATAACGAACAATATCCATTAACCTGATTCAAAAAGAGGTATAAATGGTTCCTGTCCTTGAACTGCGTGGCATTACCAAGCGTTTCCCAGGTGTTTTAGCCAACGACCATATTGACCTGATTGTTCAGCAAGGGGAGATTCACGCCTTACTCGGCGAAAACGGTGCCGGTAAAACCACCCTGATGAATATCCTGTATGGCCTTTACAATCCCGATGAAGGTGAAATTTTTGTCAATGGTAAAAAGATGGACGTTCATTCACCAATTGACGCCATTAAAGCAGGAGTCGGCATGGTCCACCAGCATTTTATGCTGGTGCCGGTATTTACAGTCACAGAAAATGTCATGCTGGGCGAAGAATTCGTCAAAGCCGGCGGCATTTTAGATCGTGAAAAGGCTGCCGATAAAATTCGCGATATTTCCAATACATACAATTTGGATATTGATCCGGATGCTTATATCAGTGATATCCCGGTCGGCATGCAACAAAGAGTGGAGATTATCAAACTGCTTTTTCGCGAAGCCAACATCATTATCATGGATGAGCCCACCGCCGTTTTAACGCCTCAAGAAGTGGAAGAACTCTTCAAAATTATGCACACGATGATTGCAGAGGGAAAATCGATCATCTTTATCACGCACAAACTGGGCGAAGTCATTGAGATTGCTGATCGCATCACCGTCATACGCGGCGGCAAAGTGGTTGGCAGCACCACACCCCATGAAGCGACGCTAAATGACCTGGCTGCCATGATGGTAGGTCGCGATGTCAATCTAAATGTTGATAAAACTATCAGTGTCCCCGGTGAAGTTGTGCTGGCAGTGGATAACATCAAGGTACTCGATCCCACCGGCACAATTGCTGTCGATGACATTTCGTTTGAAGTCCGAGCCGGTGAAGTTCTGGGGATTGCCGGGGTTCAGGGGAATGGCCAGACCGAGCTGGTGCGTGCCATAACCGGTTTGCTGCAGCCAATTGATGGAGAAATTCGCTTGTTAGGGGAAAACATCACACGCTGGTCTCCCCGCCAAATCACTGAAAAAGGCTCTGCTCACATCCCGGAAGACCGCCAGAAAGATGGTTTGGTGCTCGCTTTCCCGATTGCTGATAACCTGGTTCTCAATATGTATTATCTTGAACCATTTTCAAAATCAATTTGGATGGATCAGAAGCAAATTCTGGCAAATGGCAACCGTCTGGTGGAAAATTTTGATATTCGCACTCCGAATGCGATGACTCCGGTCAGTTCACTTTCAGGTGGTAACCAACAAAAAGTGATTGTCGCCCGTGAATTTTCCAGACCGATAAAATTTTTAGTTGCCTCACAACCCACCCGCGGCCTGGATGTTGGATCCATTGAATATATTCATGAGCGCTTGATGCAAAAACGAGATGAAGGGTGTGCAATTCTGTTAGTCTCGACGGAATTGGATGAGGTCATGCAGTTATCCGATCGGATTGCAGTGATCTATCGGGGAAGAATTCTGGATATTCTGGATGCCAAATCCGCCACGAAAGAATTGGTTGGGCTACTCATGGCCGGCATCATCCCCACTGAAGAAGAAAAGCAGAAGCTCGTTACCAATAAAAAACAGATTCTGATGACATAAAGGAATCGATAAAAACATGGAAAAAACTGAAGAGAAGAAGAAAAACTCTATTGAGATTTTTTGGGACGAGTTTTCCAGAAGTAATTTTCTGGTAATTTTATTGGCAATCTTCACCGGAATTGTCCTGGGAGGCGTATTGGTGGCAATTACCACCAATGAGGTCTATGAAGCTTTCAGAATATCTTTCTGGAGTGGGCTGGGAACTGCCTTTAGAACTGCCTGGAACACCTACGTAGCCTTATTTACCGGTTCAGTTGGGGATCTGGGAAAAATCAGAGCAGCCTTCGAAAGTGGCGATGGACTCACCATCCGCCGAGCGATAAATCCATTTTTTGAGAGCCTGGTTCAATCAACCCCCTATATTTTTGGCGGCCTGGCTGTGGCCCTGGGATTTCGGGCTGGCTTGTTCAATATTGGGGTTGAAGGGCAATTATTCATTGGTGCTGTCACTGGTGTCTGGGCAGGCTATGCCATCTCGGGTTTGCCTGCTTTTATCCACATCCCATTAGCCATGTTTTTTGGCGCACTCGGAGGGGCCTTGTGGGGTTTTGTTCCAGGCATCTTAAAGGCCAAAACCGGGGCGCACGAGGTGATCACCACCATTATGATGAACTATATTGCCTTCCGTTTGGTCGACTGGCTATTAAAAGTACCCATGCACGATCCAAACGAATTCACCCCGAAGACACCCTGGATATTTGAAACCGCAAAATTGCCTCGTTTCTTCGATACACCCATTCGCTTTCACCTAGGCTTTTTTATCGCGCTCTTAATGGCGCTGCTGGTTTATTTGCTGCTCTTTAAAACTACCTGGGGCTTTGAACTTCGTATGGTTGGTTCCAACCCCAATGCTGCCCGCTATGCAGGCATCAAGATCACTACCGCCACCGTTGTTGCCATGGTACTTTCCGGAGCACTGGCTGGAATGGCAGGTGCGAATGAGGTACTTGGTGTCAATTACCGTCTGCTGCCGGCGTTTTCCAGTGGATATGGGTTTGATAGCATCGCACTGGCTTTGCTGGGTAAAACGCATCCTTTTGGCGTGGTACTCTCTTCGCTTTTGTTTGGATTCCTGCGCAATGGGGCCCGTTCCATGCAGTTAACGGTAGGCGTTCCCATTGATATCGTTTCCATTTTACAAGCTTTAATCCTTGCTTTTATTGCTGCTCCTGCCATCATCCGCACAATTTACCGTCTGAGAGAATCCAAAACCAAAGAAGATTTGGTGTCTCTGCGAAGCTGGAAAGGATAAGAATATATGACAACCACATCTGAGGTAGGGAAAATTGTTGCCAGCAAGGGAATTCGCAAGCGTGAACAACGTGGTCGGATTATTATGGGCTCGGTTTTTCTGGCTGCCGCTTTAATTACCTTTTTATTCTTTGTTGGTGATCTGGAACCCGGGATTGAAACGCGTTTTGTTATGAACCCGGGCGGAGGTTCTGCCGAAGCAGCCGATTGGGTTTTTCCGACTGCCACGGTCTTGAATATTGTAGCAGGTTTAAGCGCCATGCTGGGTGCCTATCAAATTATCCGTGGGTTTGGGAAATTAACAAACGGTATCCTTGCACTGGTTTCCATTCTCTTCATTTTTAGCTTTTTATCGTGGGCATCAGCCGGAGGTCAAACCAATCTGGCCGGTCTTTTGCGCGTAATGGTGGTTAGAGCTGTTCCATTGACGCTTGGGGCCATGTCCGGAATTTTATGTGAACGGGCTGGTATCATCAACATTGCAATCGAGGGCATGATGCTTACCGCTGCCTTTGTCAGCACGGTCTTCGCTTCCCTTTCAAATAGTCTCTGGGTAGGACTCTTATCTGGAATTCTGGCTGGTGGCTTGATGGGCTTAATCCATGGCGTATTATGTATCAAATACAAAATTAACCAGATCATTTCAGGCACTGTGATTAATATTTTTGCCACAGGTATCACATCTTACCTTTCCTCAAAATTTATTCAAAAAGTCCAATACCAATACCTGAATGAACCGGGTATGTTCCCTCAAATTAACGTACCTGTACTTTCCAAGATCCCTTTTATTGGCCCAATCCTTTTCAGTCACAATATGTATGTGTTTGCCATGTTCTTCTTTGTGGCTTTGCTGACGTTCATGCTCTTTAAAACACGTTGGGGCCTACGACACCGCGCAGTCGGTGAACACCCAAAAGCTGCTGATACGCTCGGAATTAATGTCTTCAAGACCCAATACATGGCGGTTATCCTGGGTGGTATGATGGCAGGTTTTGGTGGTACATACTTCACCCTGGGATCATCCGGTCGTTTTGATGAAGTCATGACCGCCGGCCGCGGTTTCATCGGCCTGGCAGCCATGATTTTTGGTAACTGGCATCCGGTAGGGTCGATGGGGGCAGGCATGTTATTTGGATTCTTTGATTCATTATCCGCCAAGGCCTCACTGCTTCAGGTTCCATTACCAAGCGAGTTCTTAGGGATGGCACCTTACCTGGCAACAATCATCGTTTTGGCCGGCGTAGTAGGTCGCAGTCATGCTCCAGCCGCGGAAGGCGAACCGTACGAGAAAGAATAATAATTAATAAAGGGTCCCGAGGGGGACCCTTTATTGTTATCCTTTCAGGGGGTAGTGCCCAAATTCCTCCACGGCATCCACTATTGCAAGAATATTCTCAGCCGGCACTTCATTCATGACCGTGTGGACGGTGGCGACCATATAGCCGCCTCTCTGTCCAAGAATGTTCATCACCCTTTTCACTTCCTGCTTGACTTCCGCCGGTGTACCGGTTGGAAGAATTTTCTGTGTGTCTATAGCTCCACAGAAAACAATGCGTCGATCATATTTTTTCTTCAATTCCTCCAGGTTGGACATTTTCCCTGCCGAAGTCTGAATAGGATTTAATACATCCACCCCAATCTCAATAAAATCATCAATCAGGTTGAAAACATCACCATCCGTATGAAAGAATATTTTTGCCCTGGTTTTTTGTTTAATCAAATCAATCATTTCAGCATGTAAAGGTTTTAACATTTTCCGATACATACGCGGCGAAATCATCAGGTTTTCCTGGGTACCCAGATCATCACCAATTTTTATCATGTCCAATTTATCACCGCATTGATCCAGAAAATGTCCCATATTGACCATACAAAGTTTGTTAATCCGTTGCAGCAATTCCTGTGCAAAATCGGGCTGCTCTGCCATGTTCAACAAAAATGTTTCCATGCCCTGCAAACCGATTGCGCGCTCAAAGGGAAACATCAACCAGGGTATGCCCATAATCGCATACTGGTTCTCCTCATCCAGAACGGTGACCTGCTCCTTCAGGTGTGCTGTGCGGTAAGGATCATTCATATCCGGCCAGGAATATGCATCCAGATCGGCAGCCGTTTGGGCGTCTGGCATTGGGTGAATGCCCGGGTACCAGTTATCTGGCTCAATTTCCATTTGCCCATTGCCCCAATCATCAATAAAAGGAGCGTGTTCAGGCCGTATTTGATTGCGCTCATAAACTTCGCTTGGAAAACGATCCAGCACGCCGCGAACATCACTATGCAGTCTTTCCAGGACCCTTTCTTCCGGCAACGCCGTGCCCAGTTCCGGCCAGTCATAAATGTAACGATCCTCACTTTCAATACCCATAATTTTCTTAATAGACCGATACGGCCATATCTTGATACCGGTTGCATTACTGGCACCAATAATAATAGGCACACGATCTGGAACTTCGTAATTCAGTACCGCATTAACTCTTTCACGTGAGGTCATCGTCATAGTTGTTCTCCCAATTCGCTTTTCTTTCATTTTACATGAAATCGTAGGGTGCATTCGCTTTCTAAAGCATCTGCAGCCATGTTTTCTGATTTTTTCAATCCCATCGCCGAAACATAAAATTGACACTTTCTACCTGACAATACATGACCAGGATTATCTACGAAAATAATGGTATCATTGGGCTGATTTTGGAAAAAAAGGCAGCAAACAAATGAAACTTTTTCTCCCAAATTTCGTATTTATACTGGGAGATTTCAAAAGGAGCTGAAATTCATATGTCCACTATTGATGTAGACAATATTACAAAAAGTTTTGGCACACAGATAGCAGTCGACGGTGTAACCTTTCAGGTGGAACCGGGCGAAATTTTCGGCCTGCTCGGCCCAAATGGTGCCGGTAAAACCACCTCAATCCGGATAATATTGGATATTTTCAAGCCGGACCATGGCAGTGTTTCAATCTTTGGCGGAGCAATGACGGAAGACAAGAAGAACCGCATTGGTTATCTTCCGGAAGAACGAGGCCTCTATCAGGAGGTCTCCCTGGAGAATTGTCTGGTGTATCTGGCTACCTTGAAAGGGATGAGCGAGAAAAGGAGTCAGGAACGGATAAGCTCATTTCTGGAAAGGTTTAATTTAAGTGATCATCGTAAGAAAAAAGTCAAAGAACTCAGCAAGGGTATGCAGCAAAAAGCACAATTAATCACCACGCTGGTGCACGACCCTGAGTTGATCATCATCGATGAACCATTTTCCGCCCTGGACCCGATAAACACTCAGATGGTCAAGGATCTCTTGCGTGAGCAGAGTAAACTGGGGAAAACGATTGTCATGTGTACCCACCAGATGCATCAAGTAGAACAGTTATGTGATCGTCTAGTGTTGATCAACCGTGGCAAAACAATTTTATATGGAAAATTGGCAGAAATTCAGGAGCAATTTTCTGGCAACGAGATCATCCTAAGAACTGAAAATCCGCTGCCTGCCAACATCCCCGGTATACAAAGCCTACATTCAGAAAACAGCCACCTTGTGTATAAAGCTCACCTCGAAGATGGTGTCAGCCCGCAGGTGATTTTGCAAAATCTGCTTGCCCAAAATATTATCCTGAAACAATTCGAGGTTTCAAGCCCATCGCTGGATGAGATATTTATCCAGGTTGTAACCAAAAGTGGAGAGTTTGATGCATAAGATGTGGTTGGTGCTTAAATATGAGTATCTTCGCCATGTAAAGAAGAAACGTTTCATCCTGGCCGTCTTGAGCGTTCCACTATTCATCCTTGTAATTATGGGAATCAGCTTTTTGTCTGTTCTTTTTAGCATCGATAACACCCCCATCGGCTATGTTGATCAATCACAATTTCTGGCGAATCCAGTCATGCTCACCCAAGGTGGATCCGATCCTTTTGAAAAGAATCTGGAAATCATCCCATTTGATACGGAACAAGCCGCGCAGTCAGCCCTCGACCAGGGACAAATCCAGGCTTTTTTCATCCTCCCGCCTGATTATCTAGACACTGGCGATAGCAAATTAGTTTCGAAGGAAATTCCTGGCTCGGAGGTCTACAACGATTTTCGTTTATTCCTGCGTAAAAACCTCTTGAAAGGTTATGAACCCCAGATTGCGGATAGAGTGCTAGAAGGTGCCGATGTTGAATTGGTCGCAATGGAAGGTGAGCGAGAGCGTAGCAGTGCCAATGTTCTCAGTATCATCTTACCCGTCGTAGCCGGGATCTTATTCATGTTGGCTGTAAATATCAGCGGCGGCTACCTCTTACAGTCTTTGGTAGAAGAGAAAGAAAATCGCACGATGGAGATCATTGTCACCTCCATTTCACCAACGCAATTGATGGCAGGCAAGATCATTGGGAATTTGAGTGTCGGATTGACACAAATCATCATTTGGCTTTTCTTTGCCGCAATCGGTATTGTTTTTGTTTTGCGGACATTTCCTTCACTGCAATCAGCTCAAATCGACTCATTTTTTCTGATAATCATGATTCTTACCTTTTTGCCGGCTTTTGTCATGGTCGCTGCCATGATGGCAGCCATCGGGGCATCTTCCTCTGAGACAAAAGAAGCCCAACAAATTGCCGGTTTGTTTACCATTCCGATCGCACTGCCTTTCTGGTTCATCGCGGCGATCATGTCCAATCCAAACAGTCCGTTTTCCGTCTTTTTGAGCATTTTTCCATTTTCGGCGCCAGTCATCCTCCCTATGCGAGTGGCCTTATCCGCTGTGCCCACCTGGCAGATCGTTACAACGATTTTGATCTTGATTGTGGCTGCTATCTTTTCGCTCTGGCTGGCAGGAAGAGCATTCCGTCTTGGCTTGCTTCGTTACGGAAAGAGACTCTCCTTGAAAGAAATTCTTCAAAAGGGCTAATATAGAGGGTTCATGAACAAGACATTTCTGGTTTTTAAGAATGAGTTACTTAATACAGTTCGCAGAAAATCCTTCCTGATCACGCTGGTGCTCATTCCTGTGGTCGGTTTTATTGTCACGCAGGTTATTGGTAAATCCCAGGATACCTCCTCTCCAAACGTGTTGACGAGTATTTTCGTCGCGCCCGAACAAGATTTTCTCTATGGGATTTATGATGGCAGTAACCTGATTACAGATTTATCGGTTGAAGACCGCAATACTTTCCGATTATTTGATAGTGAAGATAGTGCTTTGAAAGCTCTTCAAAACGGTGATATTGGCGCATATTATTCAATTGTTCCGGATTATGTTTCAACCGGAAAAATAGTCTTACGAAAAACCGAACTGGACTTGATGGGTGATGATCCTTCCTGGAAAATTGAAGCTATGCTTGGCCAGGCTCTACTCAAGGATAACCCGGCTACCATGGAGAGAGTTCAGGATCCACTGGTGGTCACGACCGATATTCAATCTGAGGAACCGCAAAAAGATCCGGAAAGCATGCTGACCTTTTATATTCCTTATGTGGTTACCATGCTCTTCTATTTTGTAATTCTTACCAGCGCCAGCCTGATGCTGACCAGTATCACCAATGAAAAATCAAACCGTGTTATGGAAATTCTAATGACCTCCATCACGCCACTGCAAATGTTAACGGGCAAGATTATAGCCCTGGGCGTTGTTGGTCTGATCCAGACCATCGTTTGGAGCGGGCTTGGATTATTATTGCTGCGGTTCAGCGGCCGCTCGTTGAACCTGGATAGTTCGGTGCAATTGCCTGCTTCTATTCTGGTTTTTGGGATTCTTTTCTTCATCAGCGGTTACTTTTTGTATGCCAGTTTAATGGCCGGTGCAGGTGCGCTGGTGCCCAATCTTAAAGAAGCATCACAAGCAACAACCATCTTGATTATTCCATTGGTTATTCCGTTGATTTTAATCAATGCCATCGTCGGCGATCCAAACGGCACTCTGGCAACAATATTTAGTCTATTCCCGCTAACATCACCAGTCACTATGATGACCAGACTCGCAGCAGGATCGGTCCCATGGTGGCAAATTGGGCTCTCGCTGCTCTTAATACTTTTAACAGCATACCTCGTGATTCGCTCCGTAGCCAATTTCTTCAGAGCACAAAATTTGCTTTCCGGGCAAGAATTCAAAGTAAAATACTTTTTTCAAGCACTTTTTGGTCGCATATAACCTTAACTAAATAACCTTATACTCGACCTACACATTGCTTGCTTGCAATTTTTGCGCATGTTATAATTGATCGATACAAGTATTTTCCAAAAAATATAATCGAAATCCCATAATTAATCCTAAGAAATCCCCAAAAAAGCCCTCTTCGAGAGGATGTATTTGCTTGAATTTCGACAGAATTCAATTTCAAGGATGTGCACATGTTAGTAGCAAAAGAACTTGAGGAAAAATCATTATCACAATTACGAAAAATCGCAAAAGATTTTGATATTTCAAATTCAACCAGACTTAAGAGAGAAAATTTAATCGTTCGAATATCGCAGCAACAAGCGCCTGCCAATGATGACGGCGACGAGGTGCGCGGCGGAGTTTTAGAAGTAATGCCGGAAGGAATCGGCTTTCTACGCCAAAATTATAAACTGGGGCCAAATGATGTTTATGTATCCCAGGCGCAGGTTCGTCGCTACAATTTACGCAGCGGAGATCTCGTTATTGGTCAAGCCAGACCTCCGCGCGAGTCTGAACGCCACTTTGGGATTACCAAAGTCGAGTCGATCAATGGAATAGATGCCGATGCTGCCCGTGAGCGCGTAAATTTTGAAAATTTAACGCCAATCTTTCCCGATGAACGTTTTAATCTTGAAACAAACCAATCCATTCTCTCGACCCGATTAATCGATTTAATCGCCCCAATTGGCAAGGGTCAAAGAGGTTTGATTGTATCACCCCCGAAAGCAGGAAAAACATCCATTCTCAAAGATGTTACGAACGCAATCGCCATTAATAGTCCGGAAACTTATTTGATCATGGTGTTGATTGGCGAACGCCCGGAAGAAGTCACCGATATGGATCGGTCAGTAGACGCGGAGGTGGTTGCATCCACCTTTGATGAGCCTGTTTCCGCTCACGTACGCACTTCGGAAATTGCGCTCAACCGGGCCAAACGATTGGTAGAAATCGGAAAAGACGTGGTGATCCTGATGGATTCGCTCACCCGTTTAGCCCGCGCGTATAACCTTTCCGTGACACCATCCGGCCGAACACTTTCGGGTGGTATGGACCCCTCTGCGCTTTATCCCCCAAAACGATTTTATGGCGCGGCTCGCAACATCGAAGAAGGTGGTTCGTTGACTATCATTGCCACAGCACTGGTAGATACCGGTTCGCGCCTGGATGATGTCGTATATGAAGAATTCAAAGGGACGGGGAATATGGAGTTACATCTTTCCCGCCGTCTGCAGGAAAGGCGTATCTTCCCTGCAATCGATATCGAAAGATCATCTACCCGCCGTGATGATCTTTTACTCAGCCCAGATATGCTTCGGCGTGTTTGGCTGTTACGACGCATGTATATTCAAATGATCTCTCCGCAACCGCATGGTGCTGGTATGGATGTATCCGTAGCTTCCGAGGCAATTCTACAACGCTTGTCAAAATCCAAAAATAATGTAGAATTCCTGGAAAGCCTTACGGAGGATTCTTGAAAAGAAAATTAACAGTAGATCGAAAAGAAGAAATCAGAACACCAAGAAATTTCAACTGGCTATCCCCATTATTATGGGGCATGGCTGCTCTCATGGTTGCTCTGTTGGTTTTTGTTTTGGTTCAATTTTTTACACCGAATCAAACATCCGCTCTGGCATCCGCCAGCAATCCGGATGTGGTTGCCAGTGATAATTCCAATCTACCGGCAGCATTACCTTCCTATGTGAATCAGGAAAACCCGGATTCTCTTTTAAGGTATGCCAATCCACGCACGATCATACCAACTCGCGCACGCAAAGATGTTCTCATTCATACCATTGCACCCGGCGATTCAGTTTTTGGAATTGCTCAGGAATATAATATCAAGCCTGAGACAATTTTATGGGCGAATAAAGATACCCTGAATGATGATCCACATTTAATCTCAGTTGATCAGGACCTCAGGATTCCACCAGTAGACGGCGTGTACTATCAATGGAAAGAAGGCGATACGTTGCAATCTGTCGCTGACTTCCTTAAGGTAGATCCGGAAGATATCCTGAATTTCACACCCAACAAACTTGACCGCTCCAACCCGGTGATTGAACCAGAGACCTTTGTTATGGTTCCCGGTGGACAACGCGAATTTCAACAATGGGTAGTACCAACATTTGCGCGTGGGCCTGCGGGTGTAAATAATTCAATCCCCGGTTCATGTGATACATCCGCAGGTGGTGCTTACGGTACTGGCACGTTTATCTGGCCGACCGGTAATACCTTCATCTCTGGTAATGATTTTTGGTCCGGCCATTTAGCAATTGATATTGGTGCCATGCAAGGCCAGACAGTGTATGCCTCAGACAGTGGTGTGGTTTTGTATGCCGGCTCAATCAGCGGTGGGTATGGAAATATGGTCTTTATTGACCATGGAAATGGTTATTCAACGCTTTACGCCCATCTCAGTTCCATCAGCGTTCGCTGCGGCCAGAGTGTATACCAGGGTGGTCCGATTGGAGCAGCCGGCAGCACCGGAAATTCGACCGG
>JBBQNI010000003.1:0-134275 GCA_038329785.1 Anaerolineales bacterium
CTTCTGGAAGCACGCCGCGATTTTGACAAACAGGTGGCTGTGCTGGTGGAATTAAAAGCCCGGTTCGATGAAGAAAGCAATATCAGTTGGGCGCGCATGCTTGAACAGGAAGGCGTGCACGTCACTTATGGTCTGCTGGGATTGAAAACCCATAGCAAAATTGCCCTGGTAGTGCGAAGAGAAGATGAGCATATTCGCCGTTATATGCACCTGGGTACCGGCAATTATCACCACCTGACCGCCAATCTTTATGAAGACGTGGGCATGTTTACCAGCGATGAGGAAATTGGGGCAGATGCCAGCGATTTGTTCAATTATCTGACTGGCTATTCACTTAAAACCGATTATCGCAAGCTGCTGATCGCCCCGATCAACATGCGCCAGCGCTTTATGAACATGATTGACCGTGAAATTGAGCAGCATAAAAAGAATAAGAATGGCTATCTCATTTTTAAATCTAACGCGATTGTCGACCCGGCCATTATCAAGAAACTTTACCTGGCCTCGCAAGCGGGCGTGAAAATTGATCTGCTTATACGTGGCATCTGCTGTTTACGGCCGGGAATAAAAGGCTTGAGTGAAAATATCCGCGTGATCAGTATCCTTGGCCGTTTTTTGGAACATAGCCGTATTTTTTATTTCCACAATAACGGTGAGGAAGAAATCTACATGGGCAGTGCAGATCTGATGCAACGCAATTTAAACCAACGTGTGGAAATTCTTTTCCCGGTGCAGGAAGCCAGCATGGTGCGGTACATCCGCAAAAACATCCTTGAAGTCTACCTCAGTGATAATGTCAAAGCACGGGTGATGAAATCCGATGGGACTTATAGCCGTCTCAAATCTCAAAGCAAACGAGGAAGTCGTAATGCCCAGAAGATATTTATTGATCGAGTCAACCGACACAGGTAAATTTGATTGAAAGAATAGATTAAATTCAATGATAAACTGGAGAACCAAACCATGAAAGTAATACCCGTAACACCCGATTATCTCGCTGACCAACAGCGCTATGAGAAAATCAACTACCGGCGTGCCGGTCTGAGCGGTGTGCAATTACCTGTAATTTCTTTAGGTCTATGGCACAACTTTGGCGGTGTCGACAGCATTGAAAACGCGCGTGCCATGCTGCGCACCGCCTTTGACCTCGGCATCACGCATTTCGATCTGGCCAATAATTACGGACCGCCGCCAGGCAGTGCCGAAGAAACATTCGGGGCAATTATAAAGAAAGACTTCCGCCCATATCGGGATGAGTTGATCATCTCCTCCAAGGCTGGATTTGATATGTGGCCCGGCCCTTACGGGGATTTTGGCAGCCGCAAATACCTGATCGCCAGCATTGATCAAAGCCTCAAAAGAATGGGGCTGGACTATGTGGATATCTTCTACCATCACAGACCGGACCTGAACACACCGCTGGAAGAATCGATGGGCGCACTTGATGCAATTGTGCGTAGTGGAAAAGCCCTATATGCGGGTATTTCCAATTACCGCCCGAAGGAAGCACGACAGGCTATCAAGATATTACACCAATTGGGCACTCCCTGCTTGATGCACCAGCCAAATTACAATATGTTCGACCGCTGGATTGAAGATGGATTGCTGGATGTGCTCACCGAGGAAGGTGTGGGCTGCATCGTTTTTTCACCTCTCGCTCAGGGCGTTCTCACGAATCGTTATTTAGATGGCATTCCGGAAGATTCGCGCGCGGCAAAACCAAAAACCTTCTTAAATCCAAATGATTTGACGGATGAAAGAATGTCCAAAGTGCGGCGCTTGAACGGAATTGCGCAACATTTGGGGTTAACGCTGGCTCAATTAGCAATTAACTGGACCTTGCGCCGCCCGGAAGTGACATCGGCTTTGATTGGTGCTTCGCGATCCAGCCAGATTACCGAAATTGTTGAAGGCACCTGGAAACCGGTTCTCTCTAAAGACGAAATTCAAGCAATCGAAACCATTTTGACTGAGGCGTGACGGTATTGGCGTTAACCGCTATCACCAATTTTCTAGCAATTTCTGAAAGGCTTCTGACCGGTGGTATGCCTACCTGGAAGCAGCTTTTCCTGTTAAAAAATGCCGGCGTGGAAACGGTCATAAACCTGACCCCTGATGATTCTCCTAAAGCGCTGAAAGATGAAAAGAGTGTGGTTGCCGAATGTGGGTTGGAATACATCCATATACCGGTAATTTGGGAGCAGCCCTGTTTGACTGATTTATCCCTCTTCTTTCAGACAATGGATGCGCGCGTCAATCATACCATTTTTATCCATTGTGTTCTCAATATGCGCGTTTCCGTCTTTGTTTACCTTTACCGGCGCATATGCCAAAATATGCCAGAGAAGCTGGCTTATACACCGGTATTACAAATATGGACTCCGAATCCAACCTGGGAGGCATTCATTTCCAGCGCATTAGCACACTACCATGGTTGAGGTTTTATGATCGGTTTGCACCACCCCGTCAAATGCACGCAAAAACTCTTTATTTAGCCTGAGTAACTCAGAATTGTTTTTTCAAGGAAAATTTAATCCCTCAAAGCGCGGATAGGAACCCAATACTTTTACCGATGAGGCAAATTCAGTCAGGTTGGCCAGCGCATTCTGGACATTTAACTCCGATTGTGCGCCAATGAAATCGATATAAAACATATATTCCCAGGGTTTTCCTATTATCGGACGGGATTCAAGCTTGGTCAAATCAATATTCCGCAAGGCAAAAACTGCCATGGCGCGGAAAAGTACCCCGGGTTCGTTTCGTAACGAAAACACAAGCGATGTCTTGGCTTTTTCAGTTGGGTTGGCTGCTTGTTTGGAAATAATTTGGAAGCGAGTGAAATTTTCGCTCGAATCTTCAATCCTCTCTTTCAGAATCTTCATCTGATACAGTTCAGCAGCCCAACGAGAGGCAATCGCCGCCACATGTGGTTCTCCCAGCGCTTGCATGATCTTGATACTGCCGGCAGTATCGTAAACCGGTTCAGTCTGCACATTCTCCAGGTTCCGCAAGAATTGTTCACATTGAGCCAGTGCCTGTGGATGGCTGATCACTTTGCGAATATCGCCCAATTTGGCATTCGGCAGCCCGATCAAACAATGTGAGATGCGAATGATATGCTCCCCAACCACGAACAAGGAAAACTTAAGCTGTAAATCATAATTACGATGGATGGTCCCGGCGACCGAATTCTCCACCGGAATACAGCCAAATTGGCAATCTTTACGCTCCACAGCCAGGAAGACATCATCAAACGAATTGCATGGAATCGCTTCAACCTGACGGCCAAAGTGTTCCCAAATTGCCTGTTCTGAGTAGGCTCCATGTTCGCCCTGAAAGGCGACTCGGGTCGTCATGACTTCACGTAGTCGAGCCACTCGCTCGAACGGGCATGCCGGCCGGCAACGACAGATTGAAAAGCTTGCTGCAATTCACGGGTAATTGGCCCCATTTGTCCGCTTCCGATCTTGCGAAAATCAACCTCAGTCACTGCCACAACTTCAGCCGCTGTGCCGGTAACAAATATTTCATCCGCAATATAGAGCTGATCTCGTACGATGACCTTCTCCTCAATGGAATAACCGAGATCGTTTGCCAGCACCATTAATGAATCGCGGGTGATCCCTTCCAGAACCGTCGAGCTCAAGGGAGTCTGAATTTTACCACCGCGGACAATAAACAGATTCTCACTGGTGCATTCCGAAACATATCCCTGTGGATCCAGCATGATAGCCTCATCGAAACCCAAACGGACCGATTCGGTTTTGGCCATGACACTGTTACTGTAATTCCCCGTCATCTTGGATTTAGTCATCATCACATTTGGGTGATGACGGGTATAACTGGAAACATTTACGCGGATCCCATTTTGCTGAGCCTCCTCACCCAGGAATGAATCCCAGCGCCAGACGGCAATGCCGATGCGTGCCTCGCCCAGGTCAAGATTCAGGCTGGGCGTATTGGTCGCATGGTGAATGAGGGGCCTGATATAACAACGATCCATTTTGTTTGCCTGCACAGTCAATTTAACCGCATCGCACAATTGGTCCAGCGTAAAACCAACCTCTTTAAACCCCAAAATGTGGGCAGAGTTCAACAAACGCTGCATGTGATCCCCCAGGCGAAAAATTGCTGGCCCCTGCTCTGTGCTATAACAGCGAATACCTTCAAAAACACCCAACCCATAATGCAGGGCACTGCTCAAAAAGGGAACCGTTGCCTCTTGGTACGCAACCAATACCCCATCCATCCAAATATAATCAGACTCGAATCCCATTATTTCCTATTCCTTCCAATTCTCCGAATATCGCTTTTTCTTCCAGCACCTTCAGCGTGGGCTGTGAAGGACCGCTTCAAATTTCTGATAAGAATTCCACAACAGCCCTGGTGACATTTTTTGTATCTGTCTGGCCACCCAGATCGGGGGTTAAGATATTGGCAGCGATGGTTTTTTCCACTGCCTGTTCAATTTTTAATGCTTCCTGCTCTAAATGTAATGAGTAGCGCAGCAGTAAGGCGGCCGAGAGGATCGTTCCAATCGGATTAGCAATTCCCCGACCGGCAATATCCGGCGCAGACCCGTGGATTGGTTCAAATAATCCTGGTCCCTCTGCCCGAATGGACGCCGAAGGGAGTAAACCCATTGAGCCTGAAAGCACCGCCGCTTCATCTGTCAAAATATCACCAAACATATTTTCAGTCACAATCACATCGAAGCTGGCAGGTGATGAGACCAGCCGCATTGCGGCGGTATCCACCAGGACATGTTCGAGTGCAATATCCGGGTTGGCTTTACCCACCTCAATGGCAATTTGGCGCCACAAACGCGAAGATTCGAGTACATTGGCTTTATCAACCGAGGTTACTTTGCCCTTGCGTGCCCGTGCCAGTTGAAAGGCCATGATCAGTACACGCTCAATCTCAAAATCCTGATACATGAGTGTATCGACTGCTGATATAACCCCATCAATGGTTTGCCTGCCTTTTGGCTTGCCAAAATATAAACCCCCAGTCAATTCACGCACCACCAGCAAATCTACACCAGCCAGCTTTTCCGGCTTGAGGGGTGAGGCTCCAATCAAAGATGGATAAATTTTGACCGGCCGTAAATTGGCAAAAACACCCAGACCTTTCCTCAATGCCAGCAATCCCTGCTCAGGGCGAACATTGGCCTGGGGATCATCCCATTTCGGGCCGCCTACCGCACCGAGTAAGACCGCATCAGCCTGCTGACAGGCGTTGAGAGTCTCTTCCGCCAAAGCTGTTCCCGACTTGTCAATCGCACAGCCACCGATCGCATATTCACTGTAGTGAAAAACATGGCTGAATTTATGTTGAATGACTGCCAGGACTTCTTTGGCTGCTGCAACCACCTCAGGACCGATTCCATCTCCGGGGAGTAATACGATATTGGCTTCCATAAACTTCAATGCTCCTTCATAGACCTTATAAACAAGATAATCCTACTCATGCGACTGCCAAACCATATTCAATAGAATCGACCAGAGCCTGCCAGCTGGCATCGATGATATTGGTGCCGGCACCGACAGTATTCCAACTCTTGCTGCCGTTTTCGGTTTCAATCAAAACCCGTGTGATCGCATTTGTACCGGCATTGCCATCCAGAATGCGCACCTTATAATCAGTCAGATGAAATTCACGAATCCTGGGATAATACCCATCCAGGGCTTTTCGCAAAGCTAGGTCGAGTGCATTCACCGGGCCGCTGCCTTCCGCAGCGGTATGGATAACCTCTCCATTCACGCGCACTTTAACGGTTGCCTCTGCCAGTAAACCTCTTTTTTCGCGATGTTCCACCAGGGCGGAAAAGTCAATCAATTCAAATGGCTTTTCATATCCGCTTTCCTGGCGTTTAAACATCATCAAGACAGACCCTTCCGCCGCTTCAAAGGAAAAGCCCTGCGATTCTAACAGCTTGATGTTCTGCAAAACATCGTTTACCTGGCTTTCCTGCCCGGCTTCAACGCCATATGCCTCCACCATTGAGAACAAATTTCCTTTTCCCGAGAGTTCAGAAACCACCACTTCCATTTGATTTCCTACCAGTTCCGGCTCGATGTGCTGGTAGGAGCGCGGACTGCGTCGCATCGCTGCAACGTGCACTCCACCCTTGTGAGCGAAAGCAGATTTCCCGACATAAGCCAGTTGCTCATCCGCTGCCAAATTGGCGATTTCAGCGACATAATGGGAAAGATCAAACAGGTCAGCCAGCTTACCTCGTGGCAGACATGGCAGACCCAATTTAATTTCAAGGTTGGGGATAACCGAGCAAAGGTTGGCGTTACCACAACGTTCGCCATAGCCATTGACTGTACCCTGTACCTGCACGCAACCGGCTTTGACAGCGCTGATTGAATTGGCAACACCGCATTCAGCATCGTTATGGGCATGAATTCCCAGCGGGATGGCGACCTGCGCCTGTACAGCAGCAATGATCTCGGCTACCTGCCAGGGCATGGTACCACCATTGGTATCACACAATACGACGGTTTCCGCCCCACCCGCGACTGCCGCCTTTAATGTCGAGATTGCATACGCCGGGTTATCCAGATACCCATCAAAAAAATGCTCGGCATCGTAAATCACGCGCCTGCCTTCAGAACGCAGATAAGCCACACTCTCTTCAATCATACGCAGATTGTTTTCAAGGGTTGTGCGTAGCACCTCATTAACATGTAGGACCCAGCTCTTTCCAAAAATCGTACAAATCTGCGTTTCAGCCGCTAGTAATGCTTGAATATTGCGGTCATCTCTGGGATGAACGCTGGTCTGACAGGTTGAGCCGAAGGCAGTGATGATTGCATTCTGCCACTTGATGTGACGAGCCATTTCAAAGAATTCGACATCCTTCGGGTTTGAACCCGGCCAACCGCCTTCAATAAACGCCACACCCAGTTCGTCCAACTTCTGAGCGATGTGCAGCTTGTCTTTGCTCATCAATGAAATATCTTTGCGTTGGGTTCCATCTCGCAAGGTAGTGTCATAGATTTGTATCATCATCGTCCGAACTCCAATTCTCCATCTGCCTGACCTCTTTCGTAAAGATCGATCATGGGTTCTAACTGCAGAAGATACCCCAATTCATCCACACCTTCCAAAAGACAGGTCTTTGCAAAGGGATCAATCGGAAAATGAAGCTGCCGTCCATCGGCCAACACAAGCTTCTGGCGGGCAAGATCAATTGTCAACCAGGCGTCTTCGGCATGATTGAGATAGGATAACAAATGCTGGCAATCATTTTCTGAAAGTTGCAACGGCAAGAGTCCGTTTTTAAGGGCATTATTCCGAAAAATATCGGCAAAGGCTGTTGAGATGACAGCCCGAAAACCAAAACCAACCAGAGCCCAGGTAGCGTGTTCACGCGAAGAACCGCAGCCAAAATTGTTGCCGGCAACGAGAATATGGGCAGTGTTTTTGACTGGTTGATTGAGTACAAATTCAGGATTTTCGGAACCATCTGAGAGATAGCGCCAATCGGCAAACAAGGCTGCCCCCAAACCATTCGAATCGGTGACTTTCAAGAAACGGGCCGGTATGATCTGGTCGGTATCAATATCATCCACCAGCAACCGGTATGCATACGTTTTCAGCTCGCCAAATGCTTTCATGGTTTACCTTCCTCTCTGATCCACATGCGTGCATCTGCAACCATACCTGCCAATGCTGAGGCGGCGGCTGTCAGTGGACTGGCCAAAAATGTACGCCCGCCCTTACCCTGACGACCTTCAAAGTTACGGTTGCTGGTACTGACAGCATATTGACCTGGCTCAAGCTGATCTCCGTTCATAGCGATACACATACTGCATCCAGGTTCTCGCCATTCTGCTCCGGCCGCCTTGAATACTTGATCCAGCCCTTCCTTTTCAGCCTGTGCCTTGACGGCATGCGATCCAGGTACAACCAGAACCCGCGTATCAGCATGAATGCTGCGCCCCCTCATCAAATCAGCAGCCTGACGCAGATCACTGATGCGGCCATTCGTACAGCTGCCGATGAAGACTACATCTACCGGGTGACCAAGCAATGGCTGCCCTGCCTTAAGACCCATATATGCCAGAGCCTTCTCCAACGCTTTGCGCTCAGCATGACTGGCAGCGACCCTGGGATCTGGCACTGTTTCAGTGATCTTAATCCCCATCCCGGGATTGGTTCCAAAGGTAATCATCGGCTCCAGTTTGGAAGCATCCATGTACACAGTGCGATCGTAACTGGCACCTTCCTCTGTTGCCAGATTCTGCCAGTGCTGGACCTGCCGGTCCCAGTCACTTCCCTGGGGAGCATATTGGCGTCCTTTGAGATATTGATAGGTTTTTTCATCGGGTGCTATTAATCCTGCACGCGCACCAGCTTCAATCGACATATTGCAAATTGTCATTCTTTCTTCCATTTGCATGGAGCGAATGGTGCTGCCGCAGTATTCCAGAACATAGCCTGTACCACCGGCCACACCGATCTTAGCGATAAAGGCAAGAATAACATCCTTGGCTGTTACACCAGGCGCTAATTGCCCCTCAATGCGAACTTCCATGTTTTTCGGTTTATTCTGCAGCAGACATTGGGTAGCCAGGACATGGGCAACCTCGCTGGTACCAATCCCAAAGGCCAGTGCGCCGAAAGCACCATGTGTGGCTGTATGGCTGTCTCCGCAGACAATTGTCATGCCTGGGCGGGTAATACCAAGTTCAGGGCCGATAATATGAACCACGCCCTGACCGGGGCTTTCTGTTCCAAAGAGTTGAATGCCAAAATCGCGACAATTTTCTTCCATTTGGTGAATCTGTTTGCGGCTCATCTCATCGGCAAATGAAAGTCGGCTGCTTCCTGAACTATCACTACGAGTGGGAATGCTGTGATCGATGGTGGCGAATGTTCTCTCCGGCCGGCGGGCTTTCAACGATCTTGATCTCAGGGTAGAAAATGCTTGCGGGGAAGTGACTTCGTGCACCAAATGGGCGTCAATGTAGAGCACGAAGGGTGCACCTTCCTGTTCACTAACAACGTGGTTTTTCCAAATTTTGTCAAATAGAGTTTGCGGTTGTGTCATATTATTCTCAGGTTCTGTTGGATATAACTTTAGTAAATTAAGGCTCAGATAGCGCCTGTCTAATCGAATGTATACATGGCGGAAGTATCCCAGCCTGTCGGTATCGTGCGCGGATCTCCAAAAGGATTGTGATCTTTGCCACCATTGGGTGCCCGATTGGCTTTCATAACATTGCCGGCCATGGCTGGCATCTTTTCGGAAGAGATCATTTCCATCGCAACTGTTTCGGGAGGACCAAAACGGCCATTTGCTACCAACACTTTATTAATCGCCGAGAGGTAGGCTTTCACACTTGCGACAATTATATCGCTGTCCGCTCCATAGCCACCGAATGTGTGCGCCTGTGGTTCAGTCTGTTGATCAATTGTCTGAATACGGACCGTCACTTCACCCAGAGAATCAATCCCTTCAGTAATGGCATGCACAACAAATTCTTGCAACACATTCGGCAAGTTTACGATCGCATTGACGGCACGATAGGCCGCATCCACCGGTCCCGTCCCTACGCTGGCATTTACATGCAGCTTACCTTCGGGATCACTCAAACGAATGGTCGCTGTCGGCATACCCATTGTCCCGCAAGCAACTTGCAGACTTTCCAAACGGTATAACTCACGTGGTTGATAGAGTTTATCCGAGACAATTGCTTCCAAATCGGCGTCCGTGATCATCTTCTTTTTATCCGCCAGGGTTTTAAAACTGGCGAAGATCACCTTTAATTCCTCATCATTTAACTCATACCCCAGCGAGAGCAACCTGGTTCTTAAGGCATGCCTTCCGGAATGTTTGCCAAGTACCAATTTGGATTGCACAGCCCCAACTGTTTCAGGCTGGATAATCTCGTATGTCTGCTGGTTCTTGAGCATGCCATCCTGGTGAATCCCGGCTTCATGAGAAAAAGCGTTCGCCCCGACAATGGCTTTATTTGCCTGGACAGCCATGCCGGTATAATTGCTCACCAATTTGCTCATTTTGGTCAACTGGGTGGTATCGATCCCGCATGTGAGATGGTAGAGCGGATGACGCGTTTTCAAAGCCATTACCACCTCCTCCAGGGCAGTGTTACCAGCCCGTTCGCCAATCCCATTGATGGTGACTTCCGCCTGTCGGGCACCTGCGCGAATTCCAGCCAGGGTATTTGCCGTGGCCAACCCCAGATCATTGTGACAGTGCACAGAGACTGTGCACTTTTCTATACCGCGGGTATTCTGAATAATACCGGCAATCAATTCACCAAACTCATCCGGCATGGTATAGCCGACAGTATCAGGAATATTAATTGTGGTTGCCCCTGCTGCGATTACCGCGGAGAGTACTTCATACAAAAATTGCGGATCACTTCGACCGGCATCTTCCGGGCTGAATTCCACATCGCTGCACAAACTGCGGGCATATGTAACCATTTCTGTGGCTGTGGATACCACCTCTTCACGGCTCATTTTCAGCTTGTATTGCAAATGAATATCCGAAGTCGCCAGAAAAGTATGGATACGCGGCCTTTCTGCCTGGCGGATTGCTTCCCAGGCTTTATCAATATCATTTTTGGTGGTGCGGGCCAGCGCACAAATGGCAGGAGCCTTTTTTCCCAACATAGATCGTCCGACTTCAAAAGCAACCTTGCGGACAGCTTCGAGATCATCCGCAGAGGCAGCCGGAAAACCGGCTTCAATCACATCCACACCCAGGCGGGCTAACGCGCGTGCCACTTCCAGTTTTTCTGCACTGGTCATGGTGGCACCTGGCGATTGTTCCCCATCCCGCAGGGTGGTATCAAATATCCTTACATATTCCTTATCCATGTCCATCTCCCCGGGCAGCTTCCCAATTTTCTGGCCGCAAAGATCGTACTTTTGCGCCTGCCTGCCACATTTCTTTATCATGCATTTGGGTTAACTCAGCATCCAGCTTGACCTTGTAGTCATCAGCGCTGTTCGCTGCCAGGGTGATGCGTGTTTCTTCACCACTGGCTACACTCCGATACAGATCTTCAAAGACCGGCAGGGTTGCATCGCGGAAACGCGGTCCCCAATCTAATGCCCCACGCTGAGCGGTCGCTGAACAATTGCCATACATCCAATCCATACCATTCTGACCTACCAGGCGGATCAAGCTCTGAGTCAATTCTTCCACTGTTTCGTTGAAGGCTTCACTGGGTGTATGGCCATTGGCTCGCAATACGTTATACTGAGCTTCCATGATGCCCGCCATAGCACCCATCAAGACTCCACGTTCACCGGTCAGATCCGAATAGACCTCCATCTTGAACGTTGTGGCAAAAAGATAACCGGAACCAACCGCAATGCCGGTTGCTATTGTTCGCTCACGTGCCCGTCCGGTGTAATCCTGTTCGATGGCAAAGCTGCTGTTGATGCCGCTGCCGTTCAAAAAATTCGCACGCACGCTGGTGCCCGAACCCTTGGGCGCTACCAGAATCACATCCACATAATCAGGCGGCACTACACCGGTTTGGTCGGCGTATGTGATCGCAAAACCATGTGAAAAATAGAGAGCGTCACCCGGGATTAAGCATTCCTTAATCTCTGGCCAGGTGATTTTCTGAGCCGCATCGGAAACAAGGTACTGGATGATCGTTCCCTGTCTGGCAGCTTCCGCCAATGGGAACAGGGTTTCTTCCGGAATCCAGCCATCCCTGCGGGCTTTTTCCCAGGATTTACCGTTCGGGTTAGCCCCAACGATTACTTTAAAGCCATTATCGCGCATATTTAGCGATTGTGCCGGGCCCTGAACACCATACCCAAGGACTGCGATCGTTTCATTTGCCAACACTTCGTGTGCCTTTTCAAGGGAAAACTCATCACGGGTGATCACTTCTTCTTCAACATTCCCAAATTTCATAATTGCCATTTTTCAACTCCTCATTTGATAATTATTCCGTTATGCAACGGGGTTTACACTCATCGCTAAAGCAGACTGCACAGATGCTTTTCCATTACCATTACCATTGCCATCGCGCATACCCCCGCCGCGCGCCATAGAGACAATGCCGGTCCGCACCATTTCCATGATGCCCCACGGACGTAACACCTCAACGAAGCCTTCAATTTTCTCTTCAGTACCGGTAATCTCAATGATGATCGAGTTGGCACCCACATCAACTGTCCGCGCCCGGAAGACCTCAACCAACTGTAAGATCTGGGCTCGCGTTTCGGGTTGCGCCTTAACCTTCAGGAGGACCAGATCGCGCGTGACATTTGGAACTGTGCTGAGATCGAAGACCTCCAGGACATTGACGAGTTTATACAAGTAGGCGATCAAACGATTAACGTCCACTTCTTCATTGTCCACCACGATAGTCATTCTAGAAACGCCTTCTGTTTCTGTACGCCCCACGGTGAGCGAATCAATATTGAAATTGCGCCGTCGAAACAAAGAGGCGACACGGTTCAGAACGCCAGGTTTATCTTCGACTAATGTGACGATTGTGTGATACATGCTTTCTTCCTCTCCATATTTGAACTAAAACATCATTTCCGGGTTGGTCACTGGCCGGCGGATCATATCCTGTAAACCTGCGCCATTATTTACCATGGGGTATACCAGGTCTTCCTGCTCTACCCGGAAATCAATAACAACTGAACCACTCTCCTGGCGGGCTTGCTCCAGGGTCGGGATGACTTCGCTGCGCTGTGTGACCCGGTATCCCACCAGACCGTGCGCATCGGCTATCTTGACAAAATCCGGACTGCGCATGGGTGTTTGCGAGTAGCGCTTGTCATAGAATAGTTCCTGCCATTGCCTCACCATACCCAAATAACCATTATTCATAATGGCTACATTGACTTTGATTCCTTCCTGGGCTGCCGTGGCTAACTCCGCCTGTGTCATTTGAAAGCCTCCATCACCACAGATTACCCAGATTTCGCTGCCGGGTTTGGCAAAACAGGCCCCAATCGCTGCCGGTAACCCAAAGCCCATGGTACCCAAACCACCCGAAGTCAAAAAGTGGTGTGGTTTATTTTGTGGGTAGTATTGCGCCGTCCACATCTGGTGCTGGCCCACATCAGTAACGATCACAGCATTTCCGCCTGTTACGCGGTATAAGTCGTTAATCACATGTGCCGCATAAAGATGGCCGTTGTCAGGCAAATTTTGAATGTCTCGCACAGCTGCATCGCCCTTGGATGCTCGAATCATTTCCAGCCACTGCGGATGCTCGCAGGGTGTTACCGATTGAAGCAGTAGTTTGAGCGTCTCTTTCAAATCTCCAATCAGTACCTGGTCTACTTTCACTATTTTATTGGCTTCCGAAGGGTCAATATCGATATGAATCTTGCGTGCCTGACGGGCATAATTCTTGAGATCTCCGGTGACACGGTCGTCAAAACGCATGCCAAATGCCAGCAGTAAATCGGCATTCTGGATCGCCTCATTGACCCATGATTCTCCATGCATGCCCATCAATCCCAGGCTGAGGGGGTGTTCACCCGGGAAAGCGCCCAGTCCGAGCAAAGTCTCTGCCACCGGCGTATTGGTGCGTTCAGCAAACTCAAGCACTTCTGCCATCGCCCCACTCAGAAGAATACCGCGCCCGGCCAAAATTAAAGGTCTTTTGGCTGAGTGAATTAAATCAACGGCGTTGACAAAATCGGCTGCCGCCGGGCTGTAATCAGGCTTATAACCGGGCAGATGAATGGGACTGTCATCATACTCCCATTCCATACTGGCCTGTTGAGCATCCTTGGAAATATCAACCAGAACCGGCCCTGGCCGTCCGGATTGGGCTATATATAAAGCCTCACGAATGGCATTACTGATATCTTCCACCCGCGTGATAAGGTAATTGTGTTTGGTAATCGGCAGGGTGATGCCGGTCACATCGGTTTCCTGAAAAGCGTCATAACCGAGCAATGGGCTGGCAACCTGGCCGGTGATAAACACGGTCGGGGATGAATCCATCAGCGCCGTTACAATGCCGGTGATTAAATTTGTTGCCCCCGGGCCAGATGTGGTCATCGCTACTCCCACCTTACCACTGACACGCGCATAACCATCAGCCATATGGGCTGCACCCTGTTCGTGGCGCACAAGGACGTGTTTGATAGGGTATTCGGTAAGGGCATCGTAAATAGGCAAATTCGCCCCCCCAGGATATCCAAATACAACTTCAACCCCTTCTCGTAATAATGTTTCCCAAACAATTTGCGCGCCTGTTTTCTTCATTTTTTCTCCTTTGAAAGTGTATTAATCTGTTAACACAGCACCACGGTCCGCGCTCGTTACAAAATGTGAATATCGCCGCAGCCACTTGCTCTGACTGCGTGGTTCAAACATTGGTAAAACCGCCAACCTCTGATCAATTTCAGCCGGACTCAAGCGAACACTCAATTGATATTGGTCTAGATCAATATCGATGATGTCATTCGCCTGCAAGACCGCAATCGGCCCACGGGC
The DNA here is from genome assembly GCA_038329785.1 of Anaerolineales bacterium. Classification (GTDB taxonomy): domain Bacteria; phylum Chloroflexota; class Anaerolineae; order Anaerolineales; family Anaerolineaceae; genus UBA6170. The sequence goes on from JBBQNI010000003.1 coordinate 14,477, forward strand.
TGCAGCTTCCGGAGATATATGCCCGATACAGGCTCCACGCGTCCCACCGGAAAAACGGCCATCTGTTACCAGGGCAACCTTATCGCCCAGGCCCATCCCCATGATGGCACTGGTCGGACTGAGCATTTCTTGCATGCCCGGGCCTCCTTTTGGCCCTTCGTAGCGAATGACCACAACATCACCAGGTTGAACTTCTCCGCCCAGAATACCGGCCATGGCTTCATCTTGCGATTCATAGATACGGGCGGGGCCGCTGAATTTTCGCATGCCTGCATCCACCCCACCGCTCTTAATGACTGAACCATCGGGTGCAAGATTGCCAAACAGGCAGGCCAGCCCGCCGCTCTTAGAGTATGCAGTCTCAGTGGATCGAATCACCTCTGGATCTTGCACCTGTGCGGCTGAGATAATTGCCCCCAATGATTCCCCGCTCACAGTCTCGCGCTGCTCATGCAGCAGACCGGTGGCAGCCTGGATTTCCTTCAGAATGGCAGGCACACCACCGGCACGATGAACATCTTCCATATGCCATTTGCCGGCTGGGCTGATTTTGCACAGGTTCGGTACCGATCTGGAGATTTGATTGATTCGTTCTAGCGGGTAACGAATGCCGGCTTCATGAGCAATCGCCAGCGCGTGCAGGACCGTGTTGGTCGATCCGCCCATGGCTACATCCAGGGCAAAGGCATCATCAAATGCTTCCAGAGTCGCAATATCACGCGGTAGTACCTGCTGCGCAATCAAATCCAGGATACGAGTACCCGCAACCCGTGCTAGTTCTGCCCGGTCCGGCGTTTGGGCCAGGGCAGAGCCATTATAGGGTAGAGCCAGACCGAGAACTTCCATAAGACAGTTCATACTGTTGGCGGTGAACATGCCTGAACAGGAACCACAAGAAGGGCAGGCATGATCTTCTAGTAATTTCAGGCGAGCAGCATCTATTTTTCCACTCCGCAGTGCGCCGACCCCTTCAAAAACCGAGATCAAATCCACCGCTTCACCGTCGGGGGTTTTTCCGGCCGGCATGGCACCACCGGATACAAATATGGTTGGAATATTGACCCGCATGGCTGCCATGAGCATTCCGGGAACAATTTTGTCGCAGTTGGGAATGCAAACCATGCCGTCAAAACAATGCGCTTCTATCATTGTCTCCACCGAGTCGGCAATCAGCTCTCTTGAAGGTAATGAATACTTCATGCCTCCATGCCCCATGGCAATACCGTCATCCACGCCGATGGTGTTAAACTCAAATGGCACACCACCGGCCGACCGGACTGCCTCTTTAATCAATTTGCCAAATTGGTGTAGATGCACGTGTCCCGGAATAATATCGATGTAAGAATTAACGATTGCCACAAAAGGCTTATGCATATCCTCATCGCGCAATCCGGTTGCTTTAAGCAATGCGCGGTGTGGGGAACGTTCATATCCGGTTTTTATTTGATCTGATCTCATGTGGGGGTTCCAGTGAAAGAAAAAATTAAAAAAGAGCCAACCGGCTGGTTGGCTCTTGATGATGTCTTGCAGGTTCTTTTTACCTGAAATTCAGCTTCAGTTGCTTCCCAACCGTAAAATGGCTCTTAAGAATAAGGCCTACAAGAATGCTAATAATAATTACAAAGTTGGTTGGGAGATTTGTGGACATAATAATTCCCTGATTATAAGCGCAAAATTGATTGTGTCAATGAAATTTAGCGGTCAATTTTGAAATTTCGCTCAAATCCGTTGTTTTTTACTAATTATTTTGCGATTTTGAGGAATATTTTTCAATGTTTGAACGGAATGCTGCTTTCCAACCTGGCTGCTGAAGGACAAGCGGGATGAGTCTGTCGTTGTTTTTTAAGAACACGTAAAGTCCACGAGCCGGTTACGGGCTCGGGAACACAGCGGGGGAAAGGTGACGGAGGTTTACATTTTACCTTTCTCAAATCCCTCTCCGGCTTCCGCCAACCAATAGGCACCGCCACCATTCTCTCGTTCCATCATCTTATATTCGATTAAACTGCGCCGCAGGAAGGCGTAATCCGGGTGGTATTTTTCCAATACCTGGCTGATTTCTTTTTCGCTATACCGTTTCCCGGGTTCCAGACGGCGGCTGACATAGCGTAAAATGGCGATTAATTTCTTCTGCTGCGATGGCAATGCCTTTACGGTACCATCTGCATTAGTGTAATTGCGGATAACTTTTTGGTCATATGCATCCATATTGACCTGCGCAGTAATAGCTGGAAGCGTTTCTTCTGCCAAAATTTCTTTTGCAAGACTTTCCAGCTTTTCGGCATTCAGGTGGTAAATGCTATAATAACTCTGCGCACGAGCGCTGACCAAGCCGGCCCGGCTCAGGCGTGCCAGGTGGTGAGAAACCGTTGAAGAACTGATTCCCAGGATCTCCGCCATCTGCTCGACAGAAAGATCTCCTTGGGCTAACAGACCGATAATTTTTAAACGGTTGGCATCTGCCAATGCTTTGAAGAATTCCAGCAATTGTTCGATTTTTGATTCATTATTCATTGTTTCCTCGATTAGTTGTTAGTTGATTGGATGATTGGATGATTGGATGATAGGTAAAATTCGCCATAGTTAACTTTTTTCACATTTCTATCTGTTGGGACAGGATACTCAGCGCTTTGTACATCCAAAAACCTATGCTGTCATGGGTTGCCGGAGAAACTTGTTTTATTTCAAATAAACTGTGAATTAATTTGACAATCATCAAATTGATTATATGAATATTGGTTTAGTTGTCAAGGCTTTGTAAAATTTTGATATAGTCCGCCGTGAATTTACTGGTTTTCCGTATCCAACCGTCGCATAGCGCCCAAAATTCGTTAACCTCCAGTATAATTGAGCACCTATTCCTGATTACAGTTCATCAGCAGCCGATCCGCAACCAATCCAGCCGTCAGGGTTTAATCAAAAAGACAAATCAAAGGAATTATTTTGGACTTAAAACCGATCTTGATATATAACCCAACCGCCGGCCAGGGAAATGCACTCAAAAAGCTCCCGGAAATGGAAGCATTATTGGCGCAACGCAATTTTGTTTACGATCTGGTGCTTACGGATAAACCCGGCGCTGCCTTACCGCTTGCCAGAGCAGCTGCTGAAGAAGGCCGGCCGTTGATCATCGCTGCCGGCGGCGATGGTACCATGAATGAAACCATAAACGGAATTATGACAGCCGAGTTACAAGGGCGCGCACGTCCATCTCTGGCAATCTTACCAGTTGGACGCGGAAACGACTTTGCCTTCGGAATTGGCATTGACAATGACATCGAACACTCGATTGAAATTCTCATGGCAAGAAAGCACAGCCTGATTGATATTGGTGTGGTTACAGGCGGAGATTACCCATCCGGTCGTTTCTTTGGAAACGGGGTCGGAGTAGGTTTTGACACCGTAGTCGGGTTTGAAGCCGCAAAAATCACCTGGCTGCATGGAATTGCATCTTACCTGGTAGCCTTAATCCGCACAATCTTCATCTATGCGCATGCGCCTATTTACGAACTCAAATTTGATAACACCACTCTCCAGCAGCCATTTTTGCTGATTTCGATCATGAATGGGCGCCGGATGGGCGGTTCTTTTTTGATGGCGCCCAAAGGTCAACATGGGGATGGGCAATTCGATCTTTGCCTGGCAGGGGATATTGCTCAGTCGCGTATTCTGGCCGTGGCAGTAAAATTTATCAGCGGTACACAGGAAAAAGATAAAGCCGTCAATTTAGCCAGGGCGAAAACAATCAGCGTGAATGCGATCAGCGGAAAAATTCCTGTTCACGCAGATGGGGAGACCATCAGTACCGGCTGCGATACCCTTAAGGTGGAAATACTACCAGCAGCGCTGGATGTCATTTCTAATTTAGACGGCACTCCGGCATGATCTCAGGTGTGAAGATCGTCAATTGGCTGCTACGGCTTATTTTTGGGCTCATTTGTCGCATTGACTCACAACAACTGGCGAAAATTCCCAAAAATGGCCCTCTCATTCTGGTCGGTAACCATGTTAACTTCCTGGAAGCGCCGATTATGATGCCCTATCTTAACAACGCCAATGTGACCGCAGTTGCCAAACGAGAAAGCTGGAATAACCCGCTCTTTAAATTCCTTTTTAATTTGTGGGGGGTTATCCCCATTGAACGCGATATGATCGATCAGGAAGCATTTCGGCAGTCGCTTTACGCTCTTGCAGAGGGTAAAATCCTGGCGGTTTTCCCGGAAGGCACTCGCAGTAAAGACGGTCAGCTTCTAAAGGGTAAACCTGGCGTGGTAGCCATTGCCGTCAAAAGCAAGGCTCAGCTGTTACCAATCAGCTTCTATGGTTACGAAAATTTTTGGGATAATCTCAAACACTTGCGCAAAACCGATTTTCATATTGTCGTCGGGGAACCATTTCAACTTAACCTGGAAGCTAATGGGCTTTCGCGCGAGGTACGCCAACAGGTAACCGATGAGATCATGTACAAAATTGCTGAACTACTGCCCATACGTTATCAAAACAATTATCCGGATACCCACCGGATGAGTTATAAATTTATCACTAAAAGTCGGGCTTTCTCCGATTAATTCCGCCTGGCGATTTTGAGGTTCCCCACAGCATTCGTAACAACATCAATTGCGAAATCAATCTCAGCGGCACTGGTTGTTCGTCCGGTGGATAAACGCAAGGTTCCCATTGCCCATTCTAGCGGAACCTGCATGGCTGTCAGCACACTGGAGATTGTGACAGCATCAGCATGGCAGGCAGCCCCGGCCGAAACTGCCACCTGATCTGAAATGGCTGATAAGAGCTGGTTTGCTTCAACACCACGAAAAGATATGCTGAGGGTATTGGGCAGCCGCAATTCAGAATGCCCGTTAATTCTGACATTGTCCAAACCTGATTCACGAATAATGCCATCCTGCAAACGATCGCGCATTGCTGCAAAGTGAAGCTGATTTTTCTTGAGATCCAGCGCGGCTATTTCTGCGGCGCTGCCCAGACCGACAATGCCGAGCGTGTTTTCCGTGCCTGGACGATGGTTGCCTTCATGGTTGGCACCCTGAGTAATTTTTTCCAGTTCGACCCCGCTGCGAACATACAGCACTCCGACTCCCTTGGGGCCATAAAATTTATGGCCGGCCAATGAAAGCAAGTCGACCCCCATTTGCCGCACATCCACACCAATTTTACCAGCCGATTGAGCTGCGTCACAATGGAAGACAGCACCTAATGAATGGGCAATTGCAGCCAGTTCTTTCACCGGCTGAATGGTACCTACCTCATTATTGGCATGCATCACGCTCACCAAAATGGTATCCGCCTGCATGGCCGCCTTAAGAGAATCGGCTGAGACCAATCCATGCTCATCCACTGGCAACACGGTCAGCTTGAAGCCTTCCAGTTCCAACATTTTGAAGACTTCCAAAACAGCCGGATGTTCAATAGCGCTGGTAATAATATGTCTGCCCCGCTGCTGGTTCTTTAAACAATAGCCGCGAATAGCCATATTGTTGGCTTCCGTACCCCCACCTGTGAAGACAATCTCACTCTCACCGGCGTTTAATAAGCGGGCGACCTGATAACGCGCCAGTTCGATGGCCAACCTCGCCTTTACACCATATGGATGGCCGCTGGAAGGATTTCCAAAATAATCAAATAAGAACGGCTGCATGAAATCCGCCACACGTTTATCTATAGGGGTGGTGGCATTGTAATCCAGATATATGGGTAATTTCATTACAGACCTCCAATTTCAAAACAGTTTTCAGTATACAGTCAGGTCCCAAGCCAACAGGTAAGGCAATCTCCGGTACGAATTGGTTGTATTTCTAAGCCGATTTTCAACGCACAAATTGCCAGGGGCATAATTTGCGTTCCAACCAATCAACCACAAAATACAATCCAAAACCCAGGATGCTCATCGCAACGATACCGGCATACATACTCGGATAATCAAACAACGTTGATCCATTTAAGTAAATATAATAACCGAGCCCCTTTTGGGTGGCAAACAATTCAGCAATGTACAGCACCGCCACAGCGGTGCCAACTGATTGACGTAATGCGGTAAGGATGGCAGGAATGCTGGCCGGCAGATAAACGTAGCGGAAAAGCGCTCTCCGGCCGGCTCCCAGGCTGCGGACACTCTGAACCAATTCTGAACGAATCGTCGTCGCCTGGTCACGGACCAGGACGAGGATCTGAAAAAATAAAATGATAAAAATAATAAAGATTTTTGAACCATCGCCAATTCCTAAAAACAAGAGAACAACCGGCAATAAGACCACTTTTGGAATTGGGTAGAGCAGGTAAATAATAGGTGCAAGAAGGCGGTTAAGTGCCTGTGATTGCCCCAACAGTAATCCAATCGGTGACGCGATCAAAATCGCCAGGATGGTGCTCGCCAATACCCGCCAGAAACTGGCCAAAAAATGTCCAGGTAGATCCCGTCCGAGCGCACGCACAAAAGCCCCGGCTACCACAATGGGTGTCGGGAAGATATCCAGATGAAGCACCATTGCCAAAATTTGCCAGGTGACTAGCAAAATAAGCAATGCCAAAAATACCTGCTTGGGCCGAATGGTCAACTCATTCCCTCACGTAATTGCTGGCAAATTTGTTGATAGGCATCACTGCTGCGAAAATTCATTTGCTGCCTATGTGGGTTGCGGATGATCTGTGACTGTGAGTTTGGCGGCTGGTGCAATAATAAGATATTCTGGCCTAAGATGGCAGCTTCCTCAATAGAATGGGTGACGACTATCATCGTCAAATGCTTTTCGCGCCACAATTCCAGAACAAGTTCCTGCAAGGATTCGCGCGTGGGGGCATCCAGTGACGAAAAGGGTTCATCCATAAGCAATACATCCGGGTTGAGCGCTAACGTACGGGCAATCGCGGTTCGTTGACGCTGACCGCCGGAAAGTTGGCCGGGAAACTTATCTGCCTGGTCACTTAACCCCAATCGATCGAGCCATTGATTCACATCACCTTCCATTGGCTGATCATCCCGCGGTGCATGTTTACCATCCGGACCATAGAACCGGCGGATATCAAAACCAAGCTCGGCGTTTTTCTTAACCGTTGCCCAGGGTAAGAGACCAAAATCCTGGATGATGAGCCCGCTTTTCGGTCTCGGCTGCGACAATTCTCTGCCATCAATCAGCACCTGGCCACTTTGTGGGTTGCGCAGGCCGGCAATAAGGTAAAGCAAGGTACTTTTTCCACACCCGGAAGGGCCAAGGATCGCCCAGGATTCGCCTCGTTCGACCGACCAGTTAAACCCCTCAAATACAGGTTGGTCTGAGGAATACAAAAAGGTCAGGTTTTTAACTTCAATCACCGGAGATCGTTTCTATTTAGACACATTGTTGAATGCTTCTTTGATATACCTCACCCCTGCCCCTTGACCGAGACCAGGTGAGATTTTGTTGAAAAAATTTGCAAGTTACAACCTCCTTGATAGGTCATTTTGTATAGCTTGCAATGACGCGCCCAGCTTACATTGAACTCCAGCCAAAACTGATTCACTCATCACTAATTCACTGATCACTAATTCCCTTATTCTCTGATTCCATTATGGCAAAAAGGTTGGATTTACAGACATTTCGTAAGTCACATCTTCCGACAACATTTTTTTAGCAAGTGCCCACTGGTAGACATCCTGATACTGCGCAGGGCTGGGCACGCTTGCGCGCACAAATTGTGGCACAATAAATTTCCCTTGCAGCGGGGCTGGCAAAATATTATTATCAATCAAGGTTTGTTCGTATTGAGATGGATTGGCATTGATGGCCATAACAGCCTCTTCGATTGCCGCCAGAAAGTCTCGTACTGCCTGAGGTTGTTTTTCCAAAATTTCAGTCCGGAATGCGATCGTGCTGTAACTCAATTCGGGGTATTGGTTATCTGCCAATACAACAGTTGCTCCTTGCAAAGCCAGCAAAGAGGCTACTGGTTCGGGCATCGTCGCAGCTTTCAATTCACCACTGCTTAATAATGCCAGACGATCCGGAATCTTGGGGACAGCCACAGTGACGATATCATTTTCACTGAAGCCTTCTTTTTGCAGCAACCGTTCCGTCAGATAAGCGATCACTGTTCCCTCCGAGATTCCGATTTCCACTCCTTTCAACTGATCCACCGTGGAAATACCACTCTGTTTGGAAGCCAAAATGCTGAATAGTTGTGTATCTTTGGTCGCAGCCCGAGCAAAGCGCACAATTTGCATTTTGCTTTCGCTGCGGTTATTCATGATGGTTGTCAAAACTTCATTAATGACCCCATCCACCTGCCTGGCAGCCAATAATTGATCACGCTCGGGACCAGAACCAACCGGGATCAGTTCCACATTCAGGTTATGCTGATCAAAATAACCTTCCTGCAGGGCTACATACATGGGCAAAGAATCAATAATAGGTAATACAGCAAATTTGAGGGTTTGCTTTTCAACTGGCTTTTGACCACAGGCACTCAAGACAATCGACAGACTGAAGATCAAGAATAATAGGCCAGGATAAAATTTCGTTCTATAAGTATGAGGCAATCCGCTATTCTCCTGTGATTAAATGGTTTTTTTTACAGACCAAGATCCGTAAAATCTTTATCTTTTTCGCATTCTGCAGGGAAGCGCTCTATTTCAGAACAGCTCTTCTCTATTGATCATTATACCGCTTTGCCCCTGCTATTAAAATAAAATAGATGCTTGGCTGAAAGGCTTTCTTATAAATTTCATCTCTTACAAGATGTTTCTTTTTTTTCCAAATAATTGCTACAATATGTGTTGTCACCCAACACGAAGGAGGTCGAATATGTCCAGTTTTAAAACCACAATGATCGGCTATGCCGGTTACCGTGGTAAAGAAGGGCACGTCAGTTTCTTGTTGCACCGCATCACGGGGCTTGGAACTGCTCTCTTTCTTACCATTCACATTCTCGACACATCTTTAGTTTACTTTTTTCCCCAGCTTTATTCGCACGCAATCGATTTATACCGGACGACGGTTTTTGGCATCGGCGAGATTGGCCTCGTATTCAGTGTGTTATTTCATGGAGTCAATGGCCTGCGTGTCGCATTTATGGACCTGATTGCTCCCAAATTATGGTCCATTCCAAAGCAGCGCACATCAACCCGATGGACACTGATTGTGACCCTCATTTTGTGGCTGCCGGCATCTACTATTATGCTGTACAACATTTTACGCCATAATTATGGGCTCTTTGGGGGCTAGGAGATAAACATGAATGCATCAACAGTACGAACGGTACAGAAACCAAAACCGAATTACGAGACCACTGCCTGGAAATGGATGCGTTATAGCGGCTTTTTGTTGATTCCCCTGGTGTGGGGTCATGTCTTGTTACAGGATATCATTGTCGGTGTTCATAAAATCGACCTGGATTATGTGGCTCTCCGTTGGGCCAGTATTGGCTGGCGCACTTACGATACGCTGTTGCTCGGCTTTGCCTTTGCACACGGCGTAAACGGAATCCGCCAGGTATTACAAGATTTTGTCCACAGCCCTGTCCTTCGCAAATGGCTCAATTGGGGTTTGCTGGCTTTTTGGATTGTTATTGTCACAATTGGCGGCATTGCCTTAATTGGCGGCGTTCGTTCCAACCCGTAAAACCATCTCAAACCCGAGGAGAAAAAATGTCTCAAACTCATATTTATGATGTCATTATCGTTGGAGGTGGCGGTGCGGGGTTGATGGCTGCATTGTACGCTTCACAAAATGCGAAGACGGCTGTCATCAGTAAGTTGTACCCGATCCGTTCCCACACCGGCGCTGCTCAGGGTGGAATCGGCGCGGCACTGGGTAATATAGAAGAAGATCATTGGGAATGGCACGCCTATGATACCGTCAAAGGCTCTGATTACCTCGGTGATCAGGATGCCATCGAATTCATGTGCGAGCAGGCGATTCAATCCGTTTATGATCTGGAACACTACGGTTTACCGTTCTCACGTACAGAAGAGGGTCGCATCGCCCAAAGGAAATTCGGAGGGCACACCAATAACGAAACTAATCAGCCTGTGCGCCGATCTTGTTATGCAGCCGACCGCACCGGTCACATGATCTTACAAACGCTCTTCCAACAATGTGTAAAAAACGAGACCACCTTCTTTAACGAGTTTCACGTGCTCGATTTTATCGCTCAAAACGGGGTCACGGCCGGGGTTATTGCGCTTGAATTGGCGACTGGCGAGTTACATACATTTCGTGCGAAAGCTGTCATTTTTGCCACCGGCGGGCATGGCCGCATCTGGGATATCACCTCAAATGCCTACGCCTACACCGGCGACGGTGCGGCTGTTCTGGCTCGCCGCGGCCTGCCAGTGGAGGATATGGAATTCTTCCAATTCCATCCAACCGGCATCCTTAAGCTTGGTATATTAATCACCGAAGCCGTGCGCGGGGAAGGCGGCGTTTTGATCAATGGCAAGGGCGAGCGTTTTATGGAAAAATATGCCCCTAATATCAAAGACCTGGCCTCGCGAGATGTTGTCAGCCGGGCAATTTACCTGGAGGTGAAAGCAGGCAACGGTATTGATGGGAAAAATTATGTCCACCTGGATGCCAGGCCGGATGTGATCAATAAGTTTGCGCTTGCCGATGGCCGAACCCGGCCGGATGGAAGCCTATATCAGGTGACCGCAGACGAAATTACCAACAAAATTCCGGATATCACTGATTTCTGTCGCACCTACCTGGGAGTGGACCCTGTGCTTGATCCCATGCCGGTGCAACCCACGGCGCATTATGCTATGGGGGGTATACCTACCAATAAGTTTGGGGAAGTAATTATCGATGAAAATGGAACTGTCATGCCCGGTTTATACGCGGCCGGAGAAGGAGCCTGCGTCTCGGTGCATGGCGCAAATCGTTTAGGTACCAATTCTTTAGTTGACCTGGTCGTCTTTGGTAAACAGGCCGGAATCAAAGCCGCTGAATATGCAAAAACGAACCCGCTTCAAGCGGTTGCCGATAATGCGGAGGAGTTTTCACGGGCACAAATAAGCCGGCTGCGTTCAGGCAGCGGCAAGGAAAAAGCAGCTCAGATTGGCCAGGAAATGCGCACGTTTATGTCAAATGATGTTGGGGTTTTCCGCACGGAAGAAGGCCTTTCTGAGGCAGTTACCCAATTGAAGCAATTGCGACAGCGCTTTGTTGATGTCAAAATCCACGATGGCAGCAGTATCTATAATATGGAATTGCTAAATACCTGGGAACTTGGCAACATGTTGGATCTTGCGTTAATCACCGCAGAATCTGCGCTTGCCCGCAAGGAATCTCGTGGTGCGCATGCCCGCGAGGATTACGCCAAACGTGACGATGCCAACTGGATGAAACATACCCTTGCCTGGCTGGAAAATGACCAGGTACGCTTGGCCTACAAACCGGTGGTCTTTACCCGCTTCGAGCCTAAAGAACGCAAGTATTAAGAAAGGAAACTGGTATGCAAATCAATTTGAAAGTATTCCGCTACCTTCCGGAGAATGGGAACAAACCGCACTACGATAAATACCTCATGGAGGTCAACCCCACTGATCGCATTCTGGATGTCCTTGAACAGGTGCGTGCTGATATTGATCCTGCCTTAGCCTACCGGCGTTCTTGTGCTCATGGAGTCTGTGGCTCGGACGCCATGCGGATCAATGGCCGTAATGCCCTGGCCTGTAAAGTGCTTGTCAGAGACCTTGGTTCGAACGATATTACCGTTGAACCATTATTAGGTTTGAATGTTCTGCGAGATTTAATCGTGGATATGGAACCCTTTTTTGAGCATTTTCGCTCAGTACAGCCTTATTTTGTGAACGATACAGAACTACCTGCTGATGGAAAAGAACGTTTGCAATCTCAGGCTGAACGCGAACGCTTTGACGACACGACCAAATGCATCCTCTGTGCAGCCTGCACCACTTCTTGCCCTTCATTTTGGGCAAACGGAAAATACGTTGGACCCGCAGCGATTGTTAATGCTCACCGTTTTATTTTTGACAGCCGGGATACGGCCGCAGCCGAACGGCTTGAGATTATGAACGAAGTGACTGGAGTCTGGCGCTGCCGGACTGCTTTCAACTGTACTGAGGCGTGCCCGCGCGATATCAAGATTACCAAAGCTATTGCCGAAGTTAAAGGAGCGATTCAGACCGGTAAATTGGAGTAGATCTGCCAATATTAAATAAAACTCGGGCCAAATTCATGGCGACCCGAGTTTTTTGTTTTAATTTTCTTTCAAGATATTCACCACCCTTATTCGGATTAAAAGGCTATAGATAATGCTGCCTGAAAGATGTATTATATAAGTAACCTCACGGGTCATTTCAGATCCTATTCATTGAATGACACTGAAAGGAGGTCATATGCATGTAACCATTCTATCTGGCCGGGTAGCAGCAGAAAACTGGATGCGCCTGGAAGAATCTTTTGAGAAGATCAGCAAGAATCCACCCCAGGGTGTCATCTCTTCGATACTGGTTCAATGCAATCATGAACCTAAATTGTGGCAGATCATCACCACCTGGGAAAGTTTATCTGAATTTGAACAGGCCAGGGAAAAAGAATTAATCAGCGTTTGCGAAAATCTCTTTTGCAATGCCGGCAGTGTACCGTATCGCAACGAATTTACCGTGTTGGGCAAATACACGCGCGTGTAACATTTAAAACCGTCCTCAAATATGACGGTTTGGTCAAACTGCCAGCGTTTGACGTTCGTACGGCTTTTTCCCTTGACACAATTCAAAACATGGTAAAATTAGTCTAATCGGCGTTGAGCCGGGTGGTACTTTTCCAGCTGGATTACAGAGATTTTGGGTGTGTGGGCTGAAAGATCCCAAGCACAGGCAATCATTTATTGGCTCTGATAATCTGACGCAATGAAAGAGCTGTGCGGATATTTCCGCACTCTGTTTCTTTCCAGGAACGACCATTCGCGCGGGGACAAAAGGATTAATTCTGCTTGAAAGCTGCATTTCACACGGGTATTAACCCGAATTGAATTTTTAATGATCTTATATTTTACCAGCGCATCACTTCGCAAATTAACCAGCATGCATTCTTTATAGGGCGGATCATTTTTTCTTTGACTGCAGTACACGCTTTACTAAAAAATAATTATTCCGTGCAAATTGCATTTATTACCATTATTTTCGATATTCTTATCGACAGGAGCATTTCCAAGCGAAAAGCTATGATAGAAAATCAGGCAACCAAATAAACTATGTGGGTATTACACACACACTGGCAACCTCCCCGTAAACCATCTGACCCGGGTGGAATTCTATTTTGGGCTGAAACTTCGGAAAGCCCTGCGCCGCCCTATCTGGATGGCCCCATCCCGGAGCGGATCAACCCCGAAGAGCATCCGTATGGCTTGCTGCCCGAAATACTGATGGATCGGATAGGGATGGGCACACCACTCGAATCGGCTCAACCCAACCTGGTCACCCTGCACATGCCCTCTACCCGCACCGGCCCGCTCCCCTCACCAGCTCTAAGTCACGTCTGGGAGTTGGATCTGGAATCGCGGGTCTTTCTGGCGCCCTGGCGAATTGATGGCCTATGGCTGCCAGCCAGCAGTGCTTTTAGCGTCTTGATTAATCTGCCCCTGGAAAGTGAACAGGGTGACTTTATTCTGGGACAGGATGCCATTTACTGGCAAAATGCCTGCAGCCTGGTGCTCGAGATTCTATCAGAGCAGAAAATCTTGCCCATTATGGTGCCAATTAACCAGAACAAGGACGAGTTTCATGCCCGCTGGCAGCCTGTCCTGGATGGTAAAAATGATGGTCCGCGTATGGCGAAATTAGTGGATGCCATGCCTCCAGTCTGCCGGGCAGAATCACTGCATGGTGATCGCATTTACCCAGGTTCTCTACCGCCGGCGCGCGCTTTGCTGGATAGCTTCCTCCTGACAATGTGTGATGCGCTTGCCCGTGCCTGGGGTTCCGGCTCTGAAGCAATCCGTCTTATTCCCGAAAATCCAAGCCCATTTGAAGCCTGGGTAAAAGCGCTCTTTCTGCCCGATGCCCGCATTCGCGTATCCGCCGTGCAGGCAGGCGCTCTCTTCAGCAGTGTGCGTGCATGGATGCGAAATCTTGAAGCGGCTGGTGACAATTACTTCAGGGTTGCTTTTCAACTGGTCTCACCCCCAGAACAGGTTGAATCCCCCTTGCAAAAAAGCTGGCAGATTCGCTATTTGCTGCAATCACGGGATAACCCCAATATTTTGATCACAGCCGACCAAATCTGGAACACACGCACAGCTTCCATCCTGGTGGATGGACATCGCTGTGAGCTCCCGCAAGAAAAGCTGTTGATGGGGCTGGGATATGTGTTGCGTCACTTTAACCCGATCTTCGAGAGCCTGCAACAGCGTTACCCAACCGAAGCTCAGGTTGATACCCATCAAGCGTACCGTTTCCTGCGTGAAACTGCTCCCTTGCTGGAAGAGGCTGGTTTTGGCATCATCGCGCCGGAGTGGTGGGATCAAAAAGGCGCCCGTCTGGGTGTGCGTTTGCAATTGACACCCACCAGCGCCGCGCCGATACCACGATTACCGGTAGGTAAACTCAATCTCGATTCGCTTGTCAATTACCGCTGGGAGCTTTCCATCGGAGATACCCGCCTTAGCCGCTCCGAATTCGAAGCCCTGGCAGCCATGAATGAGCCTCTTGTTCAATTGGGTGGCCGCTGGGTGCAACTTGATAGTGAGCAGGTGCAGGCAGCCCGGCGCTTCTGGAACACTCAGGGTCAGGATGGACAGATGGGTTTGCTGCAGGCAGCCCAATATGTGCTCGGCGGTCAGGCCGGAGCTGAAGGCTTACCGATCGAAGGCGTGGATGCAGATGGATGGGTAGCAGAATGGCTGGATGGCCTCGAAGACCATGAAAAGATGATCATCCTGCCGCAGCCAGAGACTTTCCGCGGTCAACTGCGACCATACCAAAAATATGGCTTCTCCTGGCTCACCTTTTTCCGTCGGTGGGGGTTGGGAGCCTGCCTGGCAGACGATATGGGCCTCGGGAAGACGGTTCAAGCACTGGCTTTATTATTACAAGAAAAAGAAACCTATGGAGATAAACTGCCCGGTCCTGTATTGCTTGTTTGCCCAACCTCTGTGGTGACCAACTGGCAGCGCGAAACGCGTCGTTTTGCACCATCACTGAAATTACATAAACATCAAGGTCCAGAGCGGCTCAGAGATAAGGATTTTGTTCAACGGGCTAAAAGTTGTGACCTGGTCATCACCAGTTATCCTCTCCTGCGCCAGGATCTTGACTCTCTGCAGGCAATTCACTGGCACGGCATCATCCTGGATGAAGCTCAGAATATCAAAAATCCAGCTGCAAAACAAACACAGGCAGCGCGTTCATTAAAGGCAGATTTTCGATTTGCCTTAACCGGCACACCCGTTGAAAATCGCTTAATGGAGCTCTGGTCAATTATGCAGTTCCTTAACCCCGGCTACCTGGGTACCAAAGACCACTTCCGGCGTGAATTTGCTGTGCCGGTCGAAAAATTCCGTGATCCGGAAGCAACGAGCCAACTGCGTGGTCTGGTTTCTCCTTTTATTCTCCGTCGTGTAAAAACAGATCCAAATGTCATCAATGACTTGCCTGAAAAAATCGAGGTCAAAGCTTATTGCAATCTAACCGAAGAACAGGCCAGCCTCTACCAGGCAGTTGTGAATGACGTGATGGAGAAGATTGCGGCCAGTGATGGTATCGAACGTCAGGGCCAGGTATTGGCAATGCTGACGAAACTAAAACAGATTTGCAACCATCCGGTTCAATATCTGCAAAAAATTAATGGGAAAGTGCCCGCCAACCGCGAACTCCAGGACCGCTCCGGAAAATTGAAGCGGCTGGTAGAAATGCTGGAAGAAATAGTAGCTGTGGGAGACCGGGTGTTAATTTTCACTCAATTCGCCGAGATGGGGAAGATTCTGAATGCCTATCTGCCCGCCAAAATCAACGGACCCGTCATGTTTCTGTATGGCAACACCCCCACTAAAATGCGTGATCAAATGATCAAGCGCTTTATGGAAGAAGAAAATGGCCCACAGGTGTTTATCCTATCGCTGAAAGCCGGTGGGATCGGCCTGAACCTGACGCGTGCTAATCATGTCATTCATTTTGATCGCTGGTGGAATCCTGCCATTGAAGATCAGGCGACTGACCGTGCATTTCGGATTGGTCAAAATCGCAATGTCCAGGTGCATAAATTTGTGTGCGTGGGCACTCTGGAAGAAAAAATCGATGAAATGATCGAAGCCAAAAAAGGCTTGGCTGATCTGGTCATCGGTGGTGGTGAAAGCTGGATCGGTGATCTCTCAACCGAAGAATTGCAAGACCTGGTTCGTCTGCGATACCAGGATTAAGAAGGTATGTATGGAAGATAACCAAAATCCAATTTCATCCAGTAATGATAGCGATGCGAACTCGCAAACGGAGAAAAACTCGCAGGCAGGCGATAGCAAACAACCCCAGCGGTCGCAGCGTAGCAACCGCGGTCGGCGGCGATCCAAACCTAATCAACGCAACCGTACCCCTCGCTCTGCCGACTCTCAACAATCCGGTGATTCACGGCAAAACAAACCGTCTACACTTCAAAATGGCTCCAATCAGCGCGTTAATGGACAACAAAATGACCAACGCAATGACAATAAGTCGACCAGACCTTCTTACGAGAATGGAAACCGGGTAAACAACGACCGTAATAATTCCACAAATGAACCGTGGGGTATGAATCCCCGCAGAATTGAAACCGGTATCCAAACCCGCAGCCAGCGCGGCGAATTTGCCAAGAACTGGTGGGCACGTCGCTGGTTGGAAGCCCTGGAACGTCTGATGCAGGGAGTGCGCCTGACTCGCGGGCAGCATTATGCGCGTATCGGGCAGATTGTCTCAATGGAAGAAATCAAAGGCGGTATGGCTGCCCGAGTTCAAGGCTCCAGACCGAAACCATATCGGGTTACCATCCAATTAACACCTTTTAACAACAAACAGTGGGAAAAAGTTTTCGATATTCTTTCGGACAAAGCTGTTTATGTAGCCCAATTATTGGCCGGAGATATGCCCCAGGATATCGAAGAAGTTTTCAATGAGGCAGGCGTCAGCCTCTTCCCCAACCGTACCAGTGACCTGCAAACCAAATGTACCTGTCCGGATAAAGTTACTCCCTGCAAACATGTGGCCGCTACCCACTATATCCTGGGCGACCGCTTCGATGAAGATCCATTTTTACTTTTCCGCATGCGTGGAAAATCGCAGGACCAGATCATGCAGGCTTTGCGCCAGCGGCGCGGTGCCGATATTGACCTGGCTGCCCTTCACGGCGAATCGCCCACCTGGCAAAACCAGCCTGAAGTATTGCGTTTTCCAGAAACGCTTGAAAGCTTCTGGGAGACTGGCAGTAGTTTGAAAGAGGTTAATGTACAGGTACGTATGCCCAATATTCCGCAGCCACTCCTAAAGCGTCTGGGAGAGCCGGAAGTTGCTTCACAATTGACCTTGCAGGGTCAATTGGAGGAGTCCTACAACGCCATTAGCCAATTCGCCATTATGATCGCATTCGCCGATACATCAGGGGGTGCCAGCAATGGGAATGGAGATGAAGAACAATAATCATGGCAGCCAGGTGGCCGTGCAGACAATCGCTGCCAAGCAATTGCTTGACATAGACCCCTGCTGCGAGTAGAATATTTCCACCACGCCGAGTTAGCTCAGTTGGTAGAGCACACGACTGAAAATTGTGGTGTCCGCAGTTCGATTCTGCGACTCGGCACAACCACCCTATTTTGACAAATGGGGTGGTTTTTTGTCGGGACAAGTAATGAGTGAAAAGTTCGGAGTAATGAGGCTAAAATTTGCTAGAAATCCAATGGAACGCAGATTTTGCGCCTCGTCAGTTAAAGCTGCTGAAGCACACGACCTGATTATTGCGTCCACAGTTCGATTCTGCGACTGGGCACAACTACTCAATTCTTATGTAATTAAGTGACTTTTTATCGTAGGGGACGGGCGTGCCCGTCCCGTTCTGCATCGAAAATATGCGATTAGAAGTTCAATCTTTTTATGCACCTACATTGACATGACCGGCTAATACGGTCAAGTGGCTTTTTTTTGGTGGGGGTAATCATTAGAGATAGCATTATCCCCCAGCAAAAATACCCACGACAAAGAAACACTCCTCCTCATCAGCTAAAGTTGCTGGAGCACACGACCTGATTATTGCGTCCGCAGTTCGATTCTGCGACTCGGCACTTATGCGCCCCCAGGGGCGCATAAGTTATTTTAAAAACTCTGTTAGAATCGCAGTTGAAGAAATTTAGGCCTAAATTATGTAAGATTAATTTATTATATTTTAATTCTGAAATTTAGCAATTAATTTCATTAAGTTCTAATAAAGTCATATGGTTTAAATTTAAGGGGGAAAGGTTTTAAATTAAATTACATACGATTTATATCAATTATTGATTACATAGATATCTAATAAATTCAGATTTGTGACAGTGGAAATTGAAAGGGGTAGAAAATGGATATAACACCTGAACTAATAATCAGTATAGTTATTTTTGCAATTACATCTGGTACTACAGAAATTAAGAATTTCATAATTAATCGCAAAGTAAATTAAGTAGTTTTAAGGAAGGATGAGAAACTCCTCAATTTAGAATATCTAATATAAATCAAATTTAAAGGAGAAATAATGAAAAAGATTATATTTGTATTAGTGATGTTAGTTTTATTGAGTGTTTCGTGTGCAACTAAAGCACCTGTTGTAGCACCTACGGAAGTACCTGTTGTAGCACCTACTTTAGTGCCTACTTTAGTACCTCCTGATGATGGTGTTACCGTAAGTCAAAAACAAGCAGTTGAGAAAGCAGAAAGTTACATATCCATCATGGCGTTTTCAAAAGAAGGTCTTATAACTCAATTGAAGTTCGAAGGATTCAGCGAAGAGGATGCTGTTTATGGAGCAGAGAATTGCGAAGCCGATTGGATGGAGCAAGCTTCATTAAAAGCCAAATCCTATTTAGAAGTTATGTCATTTTCCAGAAGTGGTTTAATTACACAACTAGAGTTCGATGGGTTTACTAGTGAACAGGCAATTTGCGGTGTTGACTCTGTGGGTTTATAAAATATCTTTTAGATACAAAGATGAACCAGTTGAAAAATTGAAATTATATAAATTAGAACTAACAAACGATGGAAATATTGATGTTAAAGATTTTCAAGTTACATTAGGAATGACATTAAATATACCCGCTGAAATGGTAGATGTTGCAGGAATTGATTCCAACCTCGCCATATAAATAATTAATTACAATTCCGAAGATAAAATTTATTTTATAACGAAAATTAAAAGACCATTCTTAAATACGAAGAGGAAATATAAGGATGAAAAGATTTTCATTCAGATTTTTTCAGATGTTGATTTATCAATAAAAATTATTGGTGGTGGAAAAGGTTGGGGCGTCGAATATATAGAAAAAACTACACATCTATTAGTTTATATTAATAATATTCTTGCAGTTATTTCTGCTTTAGTTACGGTTAGAATTTATGTTTTACCTGAACCTCAACCTCCTTTGTCTGTATTATTTATTATATTGGGTATATTGTCAGTCATGGCTTTATATACAAACACTGGATATAAAACCAAATTGGATAAAATGAATTTATAAAATCTAATATCCTCAATCTCTGAAATTTTGAGTAAAGTATAGTTTTTTGGTCAAACTACTAGAGAGGTAAACAATGGCAACTTGTAAACAGTGTGATAAATCAGGATTGTTCTTAAAGGTATCCAGTAATGGTTTATGTAAGGATTGTGAGTCTTCAAATATTAATGACTCAAAAATGATAAAACCAGTGATTTTGAATGATTGGAAAAAATCAAGACCACATCTTGATTTATTAAGTAGATTTTTAAATGGAAATTCACTAGATAATTTCATAAGCGATAAAAACTATACCCCTGTTTGGAAAGAAGTATTAAAAGAATCTCCCAAAATAGCCTTTAATAGATTTATCAGTGAAGAGTATCTGATTAAAGCAAATTTATCAGACACAATCGGATTTAACTTTCGAGTTATGGATTTAAAAGGATTTTGCAAAGAAAGAGGTTTAACTATTTCGGGAAAGAAGTCAGATTTAATTGACAGGTTAGTCAATGCAGATGATAGTGGTATGAAGTCATTAGTTAAATTTTCAAAAATATATTCCTGTTCTGAAACCGGAAAGAAAATCGCTCGAGATTATCTAGATTTTAGAAAAGAAGAAGAAATTGTTGCAGAAGAAAAAATGGTTGAAGCATTGAAGAAAAGGGATTTCAAAACCGCAACACAAATAATGATTGATTATGAAAAAAATCAAGTATTCCCAAGGGGAATGGGAATAGATTGGAGTCAAGAAGAAGTAGAGAATTATCTTCCCATCTTATCGATGATTTTTAATGACACTCCTAAAATCCTTAAGGATATCCCAAAGGAGAAGTTAGAACCAATTAGATTATTAGCAGGTAGAAACTATCTTTTAGGAAAAAGCACTAAAAATTCATTAAATGAATTAGAGCAAGTATCCAGAAAATTTAATAATGATACTTGTGCAAGAATGTTATTATTTTATGCAATAAATAGAAAAAACCTTGCCGATTTTCGCAACAATCCAAGTATTATAACTGGGGTCAAAATTCTTACCAATGATGATTCATGTGAAGAATGTAAAAAATTTGAAAATATAAAGTATCGTTTATCTAGCAATATTCCTGAACTTCCCCACCCAAAATGTAAACATGAATATGGATGTCGTTGCGATTATATCGCTATGACAATTTTGGATAAGTTTTAAGTTTTTAATAAATCCCTATCTAAATAATTAAAATAACGTATACAGATTTTAGTCTCCTGTATATGTTTTGTTTTGAGTTGTCTAAATTAGGTATAGATCATGACATTGTATAATATTCATTAGATAAGGTACAATTATTATATATCTGTTTCCCCAGCAACCCTTCTATTTTAGCCTCACTGAAAAGTCTTAAAACTCTGTTACAATCGGTTTTATGAGACTAAAAACAAAAATTCTTGCAGGGTTGATCACCACCATCCTGATTGCCATTGCGCTCTTTATCCTGCTCCCCCGCTCCGTCACCATCTCGATTAACAGCGAAAATCAAACCATCCAGACCCAAGCCTGGACTGTGGCGAAAGTGCTGGAGCAAGGCGAACTGACTATTCAACCTGAAGACCAGATCACACCCGCCTTAAGTGAAAATATGCTCGGTGTGAAAACCATCCAGATTGAATTAGCCCGGCCTGTTATCATCCAAACCCAACCCTCAGTTAAGACATTCAAGCTGGTCACCCCTGAGCGAAACCTAGACGAAATTATCAATCTGGCAGGATTAAGCTTATCTCCTGATGATAAAGTGCTGGTCAACGCAAACCAGGTTGAAGGCGATGCCAGTTTGCCCTACACCGGTGCCTATTTCATCACTTTAAGACAGGCCGTCATGCTTTCCATCCAGGATCAGAATCAGATTACTTCCCTCGCATCCAGTGCGGATACGGTAGCAGATGCGCTCACTGAAGCGGATATCCAACTGGCACCTGGCGATGAGGTCATCCCACCCATTTCAACGCCACTTGACCAACCCCTGACAATCACTATCCGGCGTGCTGCACCCCTGACCATCCATCTCAAGGAAGAGAACATCAGCCTGCAAAGCGCAGCCATTACGGTTGGTGAAGCACTTGCCGATGCCGGTCTCAGTGTGCAGGCTCTGGATTACAGCATTCCAACCGAAACCGAACCGATCCCGCCAGACCGCAGTGTTCAGTTAGTGCGGGTACGCGAAGAAATCAATTTGACCCAAACCGTGATCCCCTTCACCAATGAATATATTCAATCTGATCAGGTTGAACTGGATAAAACCGACGTGGTCGAGAAAGGTGAGTTCGGCCTGGAAGTAACCCGCTCTCGCATTCGTTTTGAGGACGATCAGGAAACGATGCGTACCGAAGAAATCACCTGGATTGCCAAACAACCGCAGACGCAAAAAGTTGGTCGCGGAACTCAGGTGGTGCTCCGAAAAATGGATACGCCCCAGGGAGAAATTGAATACTGGCGAACCGTCAATGTGTACGCAACCTCTTATTCACCCTGCCGTTCAGGTGCAGATCGTTGTTATTATGGCACATCCAGCGGTCTGCCCGTGCAACAGGGCGTTATCGGCGTTACCCGTTCCTGGTATAACCTGATGTATGGCCAGCGCGTGTATGTGCCCAATTACGGCATTGGCACATTTGCCGATGTTGGTGGCGGCATTGCCGGTAAGTACTGGATTGACCTGGGTTACTCAGACAGCGACTATGTTGCCTGGTATTCCAATGTCACAATTTATTTTTTAACCCCGGTTCCGGAAAATTACCCGTGGATCCTGCCCTGATTCCGAGCGCACTTAATGTGCCACAGCTTTTACGCAAGCACAACCTGTCACCGCGCAAGAGTCTCGGTCAGAACTTTCTGATTGATCCAGCCGCACTTGAGAAAGTAATCGATGCTGCTGAAATTCATAAGACAGACGAAGTTCTAGAAATTGGTACCGGACTTGGTTCGTTAACTCGTTTTCTAGCTCAGGCTGCCGGGAGAGTTGTCAGCGTGGAAATAGACAGGAATTTGATAAACATCCTGGAAGATGTGCTTTCAACAGCAGAAAATGTGGAATTGATACAAGGTGATATCCTCAAGCTCAACCCGGCCGATTTAATGAAAAAAGACGGTTATCTGGTCATTGCCAATATTCCTTATTACATCACCTCAGCTATTATCCGTCATCTGCTGGAAGCTAAGATTAAACCGCGTACGCTGGTTTTAACCATCCAGAAAGAAGTTGCCAACCGCATCTGTGCACAGCCCGGAGATCTCAGTTTGCTGGCCTTGAGCGTGCAGGTTTTCGGGAAGCCAATCATCGCAAGCCGGCTCCCGGCCGGAGCTTTTTACCCACCACCCAAGGTAGATTCCGCGGTGATGCGCATTGATATGTATCCCCAGCCGCTCATCCCCAACGATCAAATGGAAACATTCTTTCGCCTGGCAAAAGCTGGTTTCGGACAGAAAAGAAAAATGCTGAGAAGGTCACTCTCAGCCGGCCTAAGCCTGCCGGTCGCGGAAGTAGAGCACCTTCTACAGGTCAGCCAGGTGGATGCTACCCGGCGGGCCGAAACACTCTCCATGGATGAGTGGAAGCTGTTGACTGAGAATTATTCTTTGGGCAAGGATAGACAATCTTAATTGCTGCTATTTCATCATTGCACGATGGGATAATTTTCTCCCGCTAATTTTCCTGTCTCAATTCATCTAAACATCTATTCGGCTCGCAATCAACCTTCGTCCTGGACGCTAATTTTGCAATCAAGGTCGTTATACATACCCAGCAAAAACCAGGTGCGAATGGCCGCTTCAATTTGAATGCGAAAAGACATCTTTGATTTTCCCCAACGGCGGTCAGCGAAATGAATCGGGATTTCCTTACAGCGAAATCCCAATCGCGAGGCCACATAAGCCATTTCTACCTGGAAGACATAACCATTGGAACGCACCCGCTCGAGTGGCATGGCTTGCAGGGTCTCTTTCCGCCAGAACCGAAAACCACCGGTTACATCTTGAATCTTCATGCCCAAAATCGTCCTGGCATAGAAGTTACCGAATCCCGAGAGCATTTTCCGCCAAAAAGGCCATTTTTCATCCAGACTGCCGCCTTTGACATACCTAGAACCCATAGCGAAATCGTACTCATCCAGTAGGGCAACCAGGTCTGGTATGGCGGTTAGAGGGTGCGAAAAGTCCGCATCCATCTGCCCCACAAAATCCGCACCCGCCTGGATGGCTGTTTGAAAACCATGGATATAAGCGCTACCTAGCCCCATTTTACCGGGGCGGTGAAGCACCTGAACTTTTCCCGCAGTCTTCATCTTCAGTTCTTCCGCAATTGAGCCGGTCCCATCCGGACTGTTATCATCCACGATGAGTAGATGCAAATCAAGTGGCAAGGCCAGCACTGCCTCCACCAGTTTTTGAATGTTATCTTTTTCGTTATAGGTTGGAATGACGATAGTTGCTTTCAATATTCACCTGGTTTGAAAATTGATCAAGTTCGTTAATGATTTTTTGGAGGCTTTCTTTATGCGGGTCAATAATCCAGGAATGGATTTGATATCCCAAACCCTCTTCCTGACCATTGCTGCTAACGGGACGATTATTTTTAAAATAATCAAATGACTTACTCAAGCGCAATTGGACCTCATCGACAAAGGAAGCCATGCTTACCTCGGGGGCAGTGGAGACGAAATTCAAGCGCCCCCAATGCGCCAGAGCTTCATCCACGCTGACATGTTGTTCGAGTGAATCCTTCATGATCAATGCCACAGTTCTCAAAATCTCATCGGCGGCAATAAAGCCGAACATTTCGCGGAATGAATCGAGATTGCGAACCTGTACCATCACCACCCCAAATGTGCCATCCGCCAGGTGATATTCCAGATTCTCAGTGAATAACTGCCTTTCGGGCAATCCGGTGATTGCATTCATTAACGAATAGCGGCGGTGTCGCAGCAAAACGTTGCGGATTTTCAGACGTAATTCCTGGAAATCGAAAGGTTTGGTGATGTAATCTTCAACTCCAAGCGCCAGTCCCTTCAAGCGATCTTCACGATGTCTCAACTCGGTTAAGAAAATGATGGGGATATCCTGAGTTTTGCGATTCTCCTTGAGACGGCGAGTTATCTCAAATCCGTCAATATCCGGTAGGCGAATGTCCAGAATGATGACATCAAAGACGTCGTTCTGGCATAAACGCAGGCAATCTTCTCCCCAATTAACAGCAACGACATGATAACCCTGAACGCTGAAATAGGCATTTAGCATCTCTGCAATTTCGGTGTCATCTTCAACAATTAAAATCCTGGCTGGCGCAGTTGATTCCATACAGACTTAGCCTATCGGTTCTTTCTTGACATGAAACTCACACACCTCATCGCCGGCAGCTATACAACGTGTTTCTTCGACTGCAAAATGAGTGCCACCGGAAAGCCATTTCAAACCTTCAAAGATGAGCCCGCTGGCAATATAACAGCAGGGTTTCTCGCTGTGACGGCCATAACACACCGGGCACTGGTGAATGGTATAGACGAAATACTCTTCCTCCTCCTCCACCGAGGAAAACTGATCACTCATCTGGCTGAAAACCCGGGCCATAGCCGGCAGACCAACTTTGATCTTTGAATGCAGGGGTAATACTTTAAAGGCTAAATCACCGGCGCCGGCAAGAGCACCAAAAGAACGCAAACCACGCTCAAAAGTAGCTTTGCCCACCCGCAATGCCAAGTCTCTACCGCCGCGCGGACCGTACATTTCCTCCAATGCACCAAACAAAGACGAAAACCAGGCAAAATCAAATTCCCGATTGAGGTTGTCCGGTGGCAATTGTTCGGATAAATGAGAAAGATTGGCAAGGTTAAGCACAGCATTAACCCCATTTTTTCCCATGACGTCTTCGAGGGCATTTAAACTGATTCTGGCAATTTTGTTGGGGTAATACAATCCACTCGCAGGAATGGGTTCCATTTTGGTCCGTTCTTAGATAAGCTTTGTCAGATCTTCAGTTGCGCGACGCATATCCAAGAAAATGAGACCAAGCTTCGCTTGTTCACGGGCCAGGGCAGTTAAAACTGCATCTTCACCCACGGACATTAAGACCACATAACCTTGCGCGCCCTTAATGTATACCTGTTCAAGCGAACCCCTGCCAAGTTCAGTCGCTATCCGCTCACCCAGTGAGAGCATCGCAGCCGACATGGCTGAAACACGATCCTCTTCAACTCCCTGAGGCAAAGCTGAAGCAATTGTCAAACCATCCACACTGACAATCGCAGATGCTTCAATATCCGGTGAAGAAGCTTGCAAATCCCGCAACCGTTCGACCATAAGTTGAGTTCTAGATTTCGTCAAAGCTGTGCTCCTGCTATGAAATTAAATGAATATAGGGCGAATTAATTCCAGTGATTAACTGTAGCATACTCAAAAGTCAGTGTCAAGAAATGTTCCCCTTGCATTTACCAAACAGCAGCCTGGAGGGAGAGGAAAAGTTAATTTCACGCGGAGACGCGGAGAACGCGGAGGATTTTTTAGATGACTCCCTATCGAACCTCTTTCCTTTAGACCTAATAGTGCAACCTCGTCTAGCTTTGCTAAAAAGCTATCAGCAACTTTAAGAGTTTTAATTATTTGCATATTTTAAATCTTGGACAGAAGCCTTTCATTTGTCTGGAAAATTGATCTTTTTGCAAAGGATAACAAACAAGCTCATCCCTTCATCAGATAATCCAATTTTTCAGATTCTGGATTCAATTAGCAGTTGTTGCAGATTATTTTCTCCCCCCTTTCTAATCACCAAGCAGGAAAAGATTCCATCGGCCTTCTCAATCAAGAAACCACCTAGTTTTAAAATGACATGGTCAAAAATTGTATTGGCTTGAAAAAGGCATTGTGTTTAGATTATACTTACAGTGTAAGTACAGGAGGTTGAAATGGAACGACGTTTATTTAAATCCGGAAACAGTATTGTAATCTCACTTCCCAAGGAAATTCTCGATGGGCTTGGACTCGCTGAAGGAGAAAATATTTCTTTAGAGTTAGACCGTCAGAAGAGGCAAGTAATTCTTACTCCTGTTAGTAAGACTCTAGCAGTTGCTGGTGTGGATCAGGAATTTGTTCGTCAGGTTAATGAATTCATCGAAATCTATCGGCCCGCACTGGAAGAATTGGCAAAGTGATCCGTTATTTAACCCCTGAACAAGTCCTTTTTATACACAATCGTCTAATTCAAGGGACTGGGGGTGCTCCCGGTGTTCGCGATATTTCCATGTTGCTTTCTGCATTGGGAAGACCACTGGCCACTTTTGAGGGAAAGGACTTGTACGATGGAATATTTTCCAAAGCGGCAGCGTTAATGGATTCTCTCGTTCGAAATCATCCTTTTATGGATGGGAATAAACGCACCGGTATTGTTGCTGCTGTCCTCTTTTTGCAACTTAATAGATATTCTCTCGCTGTAACAAACGAAGAAATGGTTCGTTTTACCCTGGCATTCGCCCAATCCCAGGTCACACTGGAAGATATATCAGCGTGGTTGCAGCAATTTTCGGTCAGGTTATAGAATGTGCCTAAGACAAGACCAATTCATATAGCCCGGCATAAGTTTGAGTCTGTGGGGTAAGTAAAAATAATCGCGAATAATATTAAAGGACTTTTGAAAATTTAGCATAGATCAGCCATCTTAATGGCAAGCCTAAATTGGTTCACGGAGGCGCGCTGAGGCGCGCTGACTTGACGATTCAAAAACTCAATGCTATACTAGCGAACACATTAACAATCAACAATACCCTACTGCGGGCATGGTTCAGCTGGTAGAATGTCTCCTTGCCAAGGAGAAGGTCACGGGTTCGAATCCCGTTGCCCGCTCACTTTTACACCTCGCGGCGACGTGGCCAAGTTGGCAAGGCAAGGGTCTGCAAAACCCTCATCACGAGTTCGAGTCTCGTCGTCGCCTCTTTTTTCCAAAAGCAGTTTTTAATCCGGCGTCCAATGGACGCCCTTTTTTATAATATCTACCAGCCGGGGAACGGTCGTTGATCTTTCAGGCTGGCTATGGTTTCATCCAGTAAAATCAGAATTTGTGGGTATTGCTCTGCCGGAACGAGTCCTTGAATCACCTGGTAAAAAGCATCAGAGAGGATAAAACGGCCAACCCGCCACTCTGCCGTGCGCGGTGCTGGCTGGGCTGCTTCAACCAGTGCCAGTACTTGCATCCAGTATCCACCGCGATTTTTGCCAACCTGTTCCTGAACTGAAATGCTAACCGGTAAATCCAGACTTACCTTTGCCACCGCGAGCTGGTTCTGTGATTCACTCATCCAGCGAATGAACAGCCATGAGGCCAATTCTTGCGCCTTTGTTGACCTGAAGATTGCGTATGAAGAGCCTTGCGCAATGACAACAGGCTCACCGGATTGGGTGCGGTAAGGTAATATCTGCCATTCATCCGTTGAACCAGCCATCTTTAATGCATTGGTCATTGGTGCCAGATCATTCAATTCAGCACTGAACGCCAATGCCTGGCGGTTCGCAAAATATTCATAAGGGGAGGGATCACGACTGACCCAGGCACAATTTCCATCCAATAAACCCCGTAAGAATGCCATCGTTTGTAAAGTGGGAGTCTGGTCGAAGGAATAGGTTTCTTCTGCTTCCGGAAAATCCGCTATTCCAAAGCTGCGCATCCAGCTTAATAATACATACTCGCTGCGATTAATAATCCAGCCGCCCATACCGTTATTTTCGAAATTGTTATCATTGAGCAGGCTTTGACCGGCAGCACAAAACTGGCTGCGGAACTGGTCCAGCGAAGCAGGCGCGCTTTTAAAGCCGATTTCCTTGCCCCAGCTGGAATTGTAAACCAGGAAATTAATTTCCCGATTAAAGGGAATGCCAATCCGCTGGCCGGCGATGACATCCTGCTGCCAAAAAACTGGCAGGAAATCTTGTTGAATCTCAGCGCTGATACCGTAGTTCATATCCATCACAAAAGGGTCAAGGGGTAACAAAACCCCTTGCTGGAACCAATAAGCCAGTTCTTCAACCGGCGCAATGACGACCTGTGGACCGCTGCCATCCGCCATTCCCGCCTGGCTCTGCTGAAATACCTGTTGGGAACTTCCCAGTCCATTTACGTTTACTTTTAGGCCCCATTCATTTTTTTTATTAAAAGTCTTTACCAGTGATTCCAACTCTGCGGCAAGGTCCCCGCTCCATGGATGTACCAAATTGACCTGGACACCTTTTAGACTATCTTCATCCACCCACCAGGGCGGTTGGGGAGTGGCAGTCGCAGTAAAAGTCGGGAGGACGGTCATCGTTCTGGTGGCAGATGGCCGCATAGTTCTGGTAACTGTTGCCTTCTCAGGAACAGCTGTTTGTGCTTGACAGGCAGCCATCACGAGACTGGCCAACACAGTGCATACTAGCAAAAATATCTTAATTTGCGGGCGTGAAGTTCTAGAATGCCCATACCCTTCAAATTCGTGATGTGAATAGTTTTTTACCATCAGGCAATTATATAGGATATCAGGCGGAAATGGATTTTTGGTATAAATGAAAGCATCCGCTCTCTATTTTTCTCTGGTACCCTCATCCCGCAATTCAGCGCCAACTTCACGCTCCAGCCTCCGCACGATCTTATTTCGCAAAGCTGTTGATTCGGTTGCTGTCATAGTATGGTCCTGCGACTGGTATATCATACTGTAGGCCAGACTTTTCTTGCCTTTTCCAACCTGATCGCCACTGTAAACATCGAATAGATGTACTGCAGTTAATAACTTTCCGCCTGTTTGCCGGATCAGTGTCTCAACTCGTTCTGCCGCTATGTCCGCATCTACAATTACCGCGATATCTTCCAGCACTGGTGGGAAGAGCGGAACAGGGGATGATTCAAACCATAATGGTGTCAATGCTACCAGAGCATCCAGGTCAATTTCGGCTGCCATCACGCGTGCGGATAGAAAATCATAACGCTCCTTTACCTGTGGGTGCAGTTCACCCAGGTAACCAATTTGGTTTCCATTCACCAAAATTTGAGCGCATTTTCCGGGGTGCATTGCCGGATGGCTGCCAGGTTCATAACGCACATTCTGCAATTGCAAGCTATCCATCAGTCCACTAATGACACCCTTCAAATCGAAGAAATCCAGCATTCCTTTTTCGGAAATATCCCAGGCGCTGTTGTGGCGTTTACCCGTCATTGCAATTGCCAGTTGGCGTGGTTCGTCAGGCAATTGCTGACCATCCACCGGAATGAAAATAGGCCCAATCTCAAAGAAGGCCAGGCGATCACTCAGGCGTGCATTCTTTTCCAGTATCTCTACAACAGAGGCGAGGACGCTCCGCCGCATGACAGCCCGCTCGGGTGCGCTGGGATTTTTCAAGCGCACATATGCCTGGGGATGCGATTCATTGCGACCCAATGCCACCCGATTTTCGCGTTCGACAGAAGTCAAACGGTACGTGTAGACCTCTTGCAAACCAAGGTTGACGAGGATATTTTTGACTTTTTCCTCATGGTCAAGCGCAAGATTGTTGTGTTGAGGAGGGAGATCATCACCTAAATCAGTTTCAGGAATGGCGTTATAGCTGTAGATACGTGCAATTTCCTCAATTACATCGGCTTTGCCAATCTCGCCACTGCCAATATCAAGACGGATTGGAGGTGTTTGTGCACGGATCAGATCCCCATTAACCTCGCACTTGAATTCCAGTCTTTCCAGAATAGCGGCGATTTCCCCGGCCGGTATGATTATCCCCAATTTCCGTTTCACATCTGCCACCGAGATTTCAACGAGCGGGTCCTGTGGTGGCAGCGGGTATTCGTCCACCAGTCCCTGATAAATAACACCGCCACCCCACTCATACATACGCTCCAGGCACAGATCAACTGCCCAGGATGCCAGAGCCGGATGGACTCCGCGCGCAAAGCGATAACCTGCTTCTGAATTAAGGTGCATCCGCGAAGTCGCTTTGCGAACATTGATGAAATTCCAGCTGGCACCTTCCAGAAGGATATTGCGTGTTTCCGGCCTGATTTCGCTTTCCAAGCCGCCCATCACACCAGCCAGCGATAATGGCCCGGCCGTATCCGTTACCAAAATATCATTTGGATCCAGTTTGCGCTCCATTTCATCCAGGGTGATAATAGTTTCACCTTCCGCGGCTGGACGGGTAATAATAGTGGGCGGCTTGCCCGCGGCGCGCTTTTGGAGCACATCATAATCAAATGCATGCAGAGGTTGGCCCGTCTCCAACATGACGTAATTGGTAGCGTCCACAATCGCATTAATCGGACGCATACCAGCCAGACGTAATCGCCGCTGAACCCAGTATGGGCTTTCGCGGGGAGTCACACCTTCCACCAGACCCAAAACAAAACGCGGATTAAGTTGTGGATCCCGGATTTGGATGGCAGCTCTCCCGCCGATGGCAGGCCCATTTGCTTGCACAGTCCGCTGTGGAACCCGCAAGGTTTTGCCAGTGACGGCACTTAACTCCCGAGCAACACCAACCATACTGGCATCACGGATCATATTCGGCAGGATCGAGACTTCAAAGACGGCATCCCCCATGTATCGTGACAAAGGCATACCGGTCGGAGCATCCGCATCCAGAATAATGATACCTTCATGTTCATCAGAAATGCCAAGTTCCTTTTCAGAACAGACCATTGAGAATGATTCGACACCCCGAATTTTGGTGCGTTTTAGTTTGGTCAGTTCATAACCCGGTTTATGTCCATCATAAAGGATGGAACCTTCGCGGGCATAGGCTACTTTGAGCGGTTGAGCCAAAAGCCCCTGGCCTTTATATGGGAATAAATTTGGTGCACCAGTTAGCACAATCAGATCTGCGCTCCCATCATTGAGCCGGCATAAGGTCAGCCGGTCTGCATCCGGGTGAGGCATGACTTCATCAATTTGGGCAACCACAAACTGATTCTCCGCCCAACCAAGTCCGGTGATTTTGAATTCATTGCGATCAGAGTGCTGTGGCATCTCCAACCCCACGACATGGATCTCCTCGACTTCCAACCCCACCATCGTCAGCGTGCGAGCCAGATCTTCTAAGGAAAGATCGATATCGATATAGTCTTTTAACCAATTGAGAGAGAGTTTCATGTTTGTTTTCCTGACTTGTAAGTTGTTAATTAGGTGTTGGTTGATTGGTTGATTGGTTGATTTGTTGATTGGTTGATTTGTCGGTTAGTTGATTAGATGATTAGTTGAATGGTTCGCTTAATAGTTTGTTGGGCTATGGGAATATCGTTTAGCCCATTGGGCAATTAGTATTATAGAATATCGATTGAGAAATCAAATTGGCTAAGATCATCATCCTCGTTAAAATCCGGGTTGGAAATGTATTTTTCACTTATGTCACGAACAGTTTTAGACTGCGATTCTGTTTTCGTTTTTTTCAAAAAAGAAATGTATCCGTGGAGCATTTTAGCCAAATCGTCTGAGAGTTTTAAGGATTCTTTCAATGTTTTTGCGGGTATAAAACCTAACTCTCCTGAAAGGTCAATCATGCTAATAGTTTCACTTAGAGATCCCCGGGCTATGTAACAAAAGCGGATATTATCTTGAAAATTAAAACGACCATAACCTTCTGCAATATTACTTGAGATACTTACGGCAGCTCTCCTAATCTGTTGATTGAGACCATATTTTTCTTCTTCAGGCAAAATCGGCAAAATTTCCTTATACACAAAGACCGCAAATTCTTTCGCCCTCACCCACACGTTGAGGTTTTGTAAACCTGTACTACCCATATCTTTGCCCTTCTACAAAAGAAAATGAACAAAAAACTAATTTACCAATCACTAATCAACTAATTTTTAAAATTGCTCAAGGAATCTAACATCATTTCCCCAGAAGTATCGAATGTCTTCAATTTTGTGCAAAAGCATGCTGATCCGTTCTGGACCCATGCCGGCGGCGAAGCCGGAATAGATGGTCGGGTCGTAGCCTCCGTTTTCAAGAACGGTCGGGTGGATCATTCCGCAGCCAAGAATCTCGAGCCAGCCGCTGCTTTTACATACAGAGCAACCTTTTCCCGCACACACGAAACACTCCACATCCATTTCAGCACTGGGTTCCGTGAAAGGGAAGTAGGAGGGTCGCAAACGCGTACGAACATCAGCGTTAAAGAGACGTCTCACAAAGCCATTGAGGGTGCCCTTCATATCACCGAAGGTTATATTTTTACCTACGGCGATAACCTCAACCTGGTTGAATTGAATCTCCGACCTGGCACTGATCTGTTCATAGCGGTAACACATGCCAGGCAAGATAACCCGCACCGGGTTGGGTGCATTTTGGCGCATGGCATGGATTTGCCCGGGGGACGTATGGGTGCGCAGAACCACGCCCTCATCTTCCACATGGAAGGTATCCCACATGTCACGAGCTGGGTGATACGCTGGAATATTCAACAGCTCAAAGTTGTATAAATCCGATTCCACATCAGGCGTTCGAAACACCTGGAACCCCATTTCGGCAAAAATAGCAAAGATGCGCCGCATGACCTGGGTCTGTGGATGCAACCCTCCATGGACAGGCACACGACCCGGTAAGGTCACATCTACCTTTTCAGTCTGAACTCTTTGCATCAAGGCAGCCTGCTTGACCAATTGGGCATGTTGCTCAAGGGCGGCTTCCAGCGCCTGCTTAACCTGATTGGCTACCTGTCCAACCAGGGGACGCAGGTCTTTCGGCTGCTGCCCCAGACTGCTGAAAGTCAGCATCACCTGTGATGCCCTTCCAAGATAATCCTTACGCCATGCCTGCAAACTTTCTTCATCATTCACCGGCGCCAAATTCGCCAGAGCTTTATCCCTGATCTTCTCCAGGTCGCTAATAATCTTTGGTTTTTCTTCCATAGAACCTCCAGTAAAAAAATAAACCCGTCCCCAAAAACAGGGACGGGCAATTATTACCCGTGGTACCACCCACTTTAGCCGCTTGCGGCTCTCTCACTCTGACGGTGGTCACTGACCACGATCAGTTTGCCTTCTAACGGTGGCACTCCGGCCCAGACTACAGGTTGAATCAACTTTCCCCTGGGCAGCTCAAGAGGGAACTTCGTACGGGTTCAACCGGGATCGGGTTTCAGTCTATGCCCCATCCTCCCTGACGGCATTCACCATATTACTTTCCTCTGTCATGGCTGTTTTAGTGATGTTAAGTTATGCCCTATTATCTCAAAAAGAAGGGACTTGTCAAGGGGCGCTGTAAGCCGCTTCGCTGCGCTTGAGCTGGTAGCTCGAAATTGAACTATTTTTGCAATGGAAATTCATTCAGGCCATATCCTCCCGAAGATTCGTAAATTCAAGCGAAAAGTCATAAGAGCCTTCGGGAGGATTGCAAGAGAAAGTGTAGGTTGGGCACATCCAACAGGATAGATACATTCCTGCGAGTCCACCCTACTTAGCTTCAGGCTGGTTACCTGAAAGCCCCAACACGCTTGCGCGCGGCCTGAGAGATCGATAACTTTTCCGTAGCCACATCTTTTGAATAATTGTATTTTAAATCATCTTCTTCGTCCCAGGACAGGTTCCTTGATTGCATTGATTGTTGGGCACTCAGCTTTCCGTCGATTCTTTTCCCAGGTAGATTTTGCACCCGTGGTTCTATCCCGTCTAACTTGCCCAACCTACAAATTTCAAGTGAAGTCTCCCGAAGACGCGGCACTTGCACATTCATTCGAAAAGTCACAAGAGCCTTCGGGAGGGTTATCCTAAAAGAAAAACTTCATCAA
Organism: Anaerolineales bacterium; assembly: GCA_038329785.1. Classification (GTDB taxonomy): domain Bacteria; phylum Chloroflexota; class Anaerolineae; order Anaerolineales; family Anaerolineaceae; genus UBA6170. Next base: position 48,891 of record JBBQNI010000003.1, read on the forward strand.
ATGGTACAAACCCCAGGAGAGGAACACTGTAAGCGGGATGGTCAAAACCCAGGCTAACAGAATATTTCCTGCCACGCCCCAACGCACCATGTTGACCCTTTGGGCAGAGCCAGCCCCCAGGATGGACGAGCTGACCACCTGGGTCGTACTGACCGGACCGCCTAACAATGCGGCGCTTAAAATAATGATGGCAGAAGATATCTGTGCAGTAAAACCGTGCACCGGTTTGATTTTAAAAAAGCGGCCACCCAGTGTTCGGATCAAACGCCATCCTCCCACAGCAGTACCTAAGGAAATAGCAAAAGCGCTCACTGCAATGACCCACAGAGGCACTTCAAAAGATGGGATAACGCCGGCGATAAGCAATCCAAGCGTGATCACTCCCATAGTCTTTTGGGCATCATTGGCTCCATGACTCAAAGCCAGTCCCAGGCCTGTAATCACCTGCCCATTTTTAAAAAATTTGTTGATTTTCATACTGGCGTTTTTAGACAGGAAAAAGACCAATCTGGTTATGAGAAATCCAACCAGCAAGCCCAGAATCGGCGAAATGAATAGTGCCAGCACAACTTTCAATAAACCGGCCGTTTGAATAGCCTGAAAACCTGCCTCAGCAATGACAGCGCCAACCAATCCTCCAACCAATGCATGCGATGAACTGGAGGGGATTCCAAAATACCAGGTGAACAGGTTCCAGAAAATAGCAGCAGCCAGGGCAGCTACCAGCACCCAGTTGTCAACGGCATGCGGCATGACAATATCTTCACCGATCGTTTTCGCCACTGCCACGCCGAACAGAAATGGACCCGCAAATTCGGCTGCTGCAGTCATCCATAAAGCTTTACGGGGAGACATGGCTCGCGAAAAGATGATGGTCGCCACAATATTGCTCGAATCATGGAAGCCATTCAAAAAGTCGAAAATAAGGGCAAAGCCTACCAGAATGTAAACAAGCACCATAACCGACACCTAACTCATTTTCATAATGATATCGGAGATAACATTGGCTGCCCCATCGCCGCGATCGGCAGCATTACTGAGGTGGCGGTAAAGTTCGCGGATTTTCATCATCTCGACCACATGTTTCAAATCTTTTGCTTTGGCAAATAAATCAGCAATCGCTTCCCGGTAAACAGTCTCGACCCGGTTCTCCAGGCTCTTGGCTCGCTGAGCATGGTCGCTGGCCACTGAGAGATAATTGTCCTGCAGCCGCAGCACGGAGAGATTAATCTCCACAGCCGCATCATGCAGTAGCGAGGCCATTCGCAGCATATAGGAATTGGGGGAGACATCCAGAATTTCCATTTCTTCCACGGTGGTATTAACGTAATCAAGAATATCATCAATCTCACGCGAGAGGGCAAAAATATCCTCGCGATCAAATGGGGTAATAAAGGTGCGCATCAACTCTTCGATTAATATACGCCGGACTTCATCCGCTTCTTTTTCGGTAGCAGCTATCTGCTTGGCCATATCGCGGTTTCGTTTTTTGAAGTAGATTTTTAAAAGATCTAGCGCCTGGATCGTTAATTCCGTCTGCCTGACCAGTAAAGCTAAAAATTTGTTTGGTTTGCGTTTAAATAAATCTTTAATTCCCATATCAAGCCCTCAATCTGGTTGAACAATATTTAAAATTTAATTGTAGCATATTATTAACGTTTGATTAACGAGTTTGAGCAGAGAAATTTGTGACTGGTTGATTAGATGTGAGTTGGTTGGTGATTCGTTGGATTATTGGTTTGTTGGTTTGTTGGTTTGTTGGTTTATAAGTTTGTTACATTCTTTTTGGATTCCTTCCTCCCCTTGGGGAATCCGGTCACATGAGCCAAAAGACAATCAAACCATCGGGAGGGTTGGGTAATGACACTCAAACTGCCTACATGCTTTTGGTCAAAATTATTGATTCAAGTGTGAAAATTACCATTCCTCCTCCCCTTGGGGAATCCGGTCACATGAGTCAAAAGGCATTCGAACCTGAGGGAAGGGTTGGATAACGGCATGCAAATCTTAAAAAACCACCTGAAGACTCTGGATTGTTTCCGCTCTTTACTAATTTTACTATTGGACTTGTAAACATATATCAGGACGATACACTATTAGCTATCCCCTTTCAACTATGAACTATTAGCTATTTCCGCGTACCACTTCAAAAGCTGCCCTGATGAGCCGATCACGGATAGCCAATGCCACACCTGCCTCACCAAAATCGCGGGCGAATATACAATCTACCTGGCGGGCGTCCATTTCGCGCAGGGCGGCATACAGATGACTGGCCACCAACTCAAGCTGTGATTCTGCTCCCAGAGAAATGATCTCAATCGATGGGAAGCGGTTCCTGAGCCAGGGCTCATCTCCACTGACGATAATCGCCCCCACTTTTTCCCCCGCAGCTAACTTTAATTCGATCGTCTCTTCAAAATACGGACGGTATTGTTCAGCTTTCGTGCTCCCAAAAAAATACAACCTTGCATTGGGTGAATAATGTTTATCCAGCATCCCTGGGGAGCTGGCTGGTATGAGAACACCCTTTCCTTTTTGGAAAACCTCGACCTGCCCTAAAAATGAGCGTAAGGCTTCTACGGTAATTCCCCCCGGACGCAGCACTTTTGGTGGCCATGTGGTGCAATCCAAAACCGTTGATTCAACGCCTATTGTAGTCGACCCTCCATCCAAAATTAAAGGGATACGACCATTCAAATCTTGAAGAACATGCTGGGCAGAGGTGGGGCTGACCCCGCTGAATTTATTGGCCGATGGAGCAGCAATGGCTGTTTGGCTGGCATTAATCAAGGCTAATGCCACGGCATGGTCCGGTACACGTACAGCCACTGTATCCAGATCAGAAGTCACATTGGCTGGCAATGCAGTGTTGCGCTGCAGCACCAAGGTTAATGGCCCCGGCCAAAAATGGTTCCCAAGCCGTTGAACAAAATCAGGTATATTGGCGGCAACCGAAAGAAGTTGATCCACTGAGGCAATGTGGACAATTAACGGATCATGTGCCGGACGCCCTTTGGCTTGAAAAATTTTTTCAACCGCAGCAGCAGTAAAGGCATCGGCCCCCAGCCCGTACACTGTTTCTGTCGGAAAGGCAACCACCTCGCCTGATTTAATCATAACAGCAGCCTTTTGAATGGCAGATGGCTCGGGCTGGTATGGGTTTACAATAATTATTTCTGTCGTTTTCATCGATTTTTCTACTATTTCACTTCGGAAATCGACCAAAATTATACCTTACATCTCTACTCGCCTTAATTGAGCAGTTGCATATCAAACACATCGGCGAGAATCACCAACAGGTCAGTGCTACAACCATAGTTATGGGCTACCCCTTACTAAAAACGTGCAGGATTATTTTCTTTGGTTACACCATTTCAATTTCTTGCGTTTCGAAACCTGGCAAATGCTTTAACTCGTTTAACACTTTTTCCTGGTTTTCTAATAGATCTGCCACCACCAATCGTAAATAGAAACCACCATCGGGCAAAGTATTATTAATAGAGCGAATGATATTACCCCCCGCGTCCGAAATGATTCCAGCTAGGCGGGCCAAAAAACCGGGCCGGTTGGCCTGTGCGCTACCAGTGACACTCAGCGATGTCCAGCGTAAGTCGTCCTTTGATATACCTGCCGAATTAAGCACCTGTTCCAACTCTGAAAGCCGAATTGCACCACTGCCGGTGGCGGAGTATAGATCCTGCAGGTTGGCTGAGCCTGTCATTTCCAATAAATTGTCCACACACTCCGGAAAAATTACTTCCACATCACGTAAATCCAAAACACCGCGCGGCAGCAACAGCTCTCGCAGCATACTTGCCCCACGTTCGGCCGAATACTTGAGCGCTTCCACAGCCAAAACCGAACGCAAATTGCGGGCAGTGGTGGGGTTGACAAACTCCAACCACCCGGCTTGCGGTGTAATACGATGGTCGCGAGTAATCACTTCAACCACGTCACCCGGTTGCACCCTGTCTGATAACATAGCTTCTTTGCCATTCACTTCGACTGCACTAATCTTATCAAGTAAAAACTCCTGCTGAATCGACCCGACTGCATCCAGAACGGTGCTGCCTTCTGCCAAGAAACGGGCACCTCCGGTCGGCGTCAGTATCTCAATTGGGCGGTAGTGACTGATATCCTGACCGTGTTTGAGTGCATAGATAATTCCCCACGTGTTCTCGCCTTCCATCGCCTCGGTGGCAATCGCTACTTCAATGGCTCCATATCCGCGCAGCCAGGCTGTGACTTGCAAAGCACGGTATCCGTTTTGGGGGCAGGCAATGTAATCATCAAAACGATTATGGTCGAGGCTTTGACCAAAAAAGCGATTTACATCTGCCAGCAAGTGATAGCACTTGAGGGGATCATTATCATCCAGTATCAGACGGAAGCTGATCAGGTCATTCAATGCCTCAAAAGAATTCATCGAAGCCTGACGGGTTCGTGCCAGCCTTCGCAATTTCTGCCAGGACTGCCAGTAACCATTGACCGTAACTGTAGCAGTACCATTCAACCCGCTTTCTTGCATTAAGCCAGCCAACTGGTGCAGCATGGAGTTGATGAATTGCTGGTTCAAGCGCGGATCACTATCGATTTTTTGGCGCACAAATTCGTAGGTTTCTATATCCGCATAAGGGAAGGCCATGTCTTCCAGCCAACGCCGCCAGCGGTAGCAGTTCAAAATTCCTGCCAGCTTCCCGTAGGCGCGGATAGCTTCGTTTGCCTTACGAACCCGTTTATGATCGGGCATATGTGCGAGTGTCATCACATTGTGGCTCTTATCGGCCAGTTTAACCAAAAAGACTCCGGGGTCCTGGAAACGGGCAATTTTTCTTAATGTTTCTAAATCACGTGAGCTTCCGTCGCGTGGATTGCTAATTTTTGTGACTCCATCGACAATATGCGCAACCTCCTCACCCAGAGGCCCGGAGAAATGTTCACGGATCTGGGAGAAGTCACTATCTTGATCCTCGACGCTGTCATGAAGCAAAGCAGCTATTGTCCAGGCTTCATTGCCCGTGAGACTATCAATAAAAGCTGCCACCCAAACGCAGTGGGTTTCAAAATATGGTTCGCCACTTAAACGCATCTGGCCGGCATGCAGCTCTTTCCCCCAACGGTACGCCTCGGCTATGGCTTCGGTACGGGCAACAAACGGTCCCGGATTAAATTCATTGTCCAGCCGTGGACGAATTTCATTAATGTACTCAATTTTCACCATACGCAAAACTCCGCTGCTGCCCGGTTCGTGGTCATTGAATCAAAACCTTACCCTACAGTATACCGAAAAATGGATAAATCATCACGGGCAGGAAATATTCAGATTGAGAATGATATAACGAACCGGCGCAGGATCACTTTCTACGCAATAAGACCCCGGTCAGACCAAAAGATACTGTGGCCGAAATGGCCTGAAATGGGCCTTGCTTTTTTTGAGAATCCATGTAAAATAGGAAATGTCAAACGTCTGGGTGCCCCCCTCACTCAGGCGTTTGACATTTAATGTCCAAATCATAAAAGGTGTAGATAGACTGTACAAGCTTCAAAGCTCCAGCAGCTTGAGACAATAGAGGGTCAAAAGGTACAATCAAGACAGGTTAAATGATGGAGTTAATCTAGAATTCTTCTCACCTGTTAATCTTAATTTTCATCGCACAGTGCCTCTCATTGCGATCTTGCAAAGGAACTTTCGGTGGAAAAATAAAAAGCATGGAAAGTTAAGGAGTCCGCAATGACGTTCATAAATCAACTTTTTCTCACCCTCCACAATCTCACTCGTTGGGTATTTTTAGTAGTTGCCATTATTTTATTGATACAAGCCTTTCAAGGTTGGTTTGGCAAGAAAACATATAGCGAACAGAATCGCAAACTGATCATTGCTTTCACAAGTTTATTCGACTTGCAAATTCTGTTTGGCGTGATCTTGTTTTTCAGCAAAGGTTGGGGAACTGTTATGATGGGTGGCGGCGATATCATGTCAACCGCTGCAGTTCGATTCTTTGTTGTCGAACACTGGATGATTATGTTACTGGGCGTTATTCTGGCACACATTGGGAGCAGTCAGGTCAAAAAAGCCACCACCGATTTGAAAAAATTTCGACGGACAGCCATCTGGTTCGGCATTTCATTAATCCTGGTGCTGGCAGCCATTCCATGGCCTGGCATGGCAGCCGGGCGGCCGCTGCTGCGACTGTTTGGGTTATCGATATAGGTCAGGGCAAAAAGAAAGTCTCCAATTCTTGTGGCTCAATCACGCCACATGTGAATTTTATTTCTGCTATTAGAACAATTCGCCAGCCTAGCACCAGAAAGAAATAAATAAATTTTCAAAGGAAAAAAACAAGTATTATGGACTTCGAGCCTCTGCACTGCTTGGTGCAGGGGTTCTTATATTCATCTAGGGGAAAATTGCATGGGCGCGTTTGTTTTTGCGCAGCACTGTAAAGAAAATCCACCAAATTAAGCCGAGCGCTGCTGTAATATAAAAATAAAGCGGTTGAAATGGTATTTGAAAACCAAGGGTAAGTAATCCGGCCCAGGCGCCACCAAGATATCCAAAAATGAGGTTCATGCGCTTTTCAATGAATACCTTTCTCGATTTGGAGAATAGGCTCAGCTTTATTCCGACACCAATCCCAATAATGAGTAAAACCAGCCAAAAACCCAGCCACGGCCCTAATTGCATGGCCAGAGAATCCCTGTAAAACGCAATTGTGTTGGGTAATTGGAGCAGGGTAAGAACCAGAGTAGTCACCTGGATGGTCAGGTAAATCGGTAAAAATAGACGGTATTGCTTTAAATTCACTTCACCTTCTTCTGTTTTCATTGATCACTTTCCTTTTCCATTTTTTCGATAACGGATTTCATCTGCGAAACAATCTCAGCCTGTTGGAAAACAAGCAGATTTCTTTGAATAAATTGAGCCAGTAAAGATAAACCGGTGACAGTCAACAGGTAATAACGCCGGTCCGGGCCGCTGGCAGAAGGGGTTAATTTACTCGAGACAATCCCCAACTTTTCAAAACGGCTGAGCGCACGGTAAATACTGTTGGCATCGGCGGAAATGGTTCCCTGACTGGAATGTTCAATCAGATCTTTCATTTCAAATGCGTAGCTTTCTCGAGAATCGAGAAGCAAGAGTATCCAAAAACTGAGCAAACCCTTCTTGAAAACTTGTTCCCAGGTGGTTAAGAGTTCATCATCCAATATAGCTGCTCCTTATTATTCCAAAGATGTATTATACATTTAGTATAATAGCAAGGAAAAAATATTTGTAAAGACCTGATTTTCTGGCCGCTAACGCAACAAATCTCAATGAAAATTCCCGTTGAAATCCAGACATTAGACTTTACAATGAGGCTACTTGAAAACCCGAAACCACATTAGTGCCAAATGTCCTTCTTAATGAATAAGTTTCCCTTAGGGAGCGTTCCCGCAGCTCGCGCGCCATTTGAGGTGGGTTTTCGCATTCTTGTGGCTGGATCATCATCAATACAACCATGTCAAGTGCGGCTTGGTTCAAAATATGGTGGAAGAGTCCTGTATAGACAGCAGGTGCGTTCGCTCTTGAACGCACCCTACAAGCTCAAGGGCAGCACCTACCCGCTTCAAGCTAGCGGCCTCGCGCCCGCACAATAACTACCTACTATAAAATTTCCGTCAACTGTGCTGTGCTCTCGAGAATCAGATCCGCACCAGCCCGGCGCAATTCTCGTTCTGTCCCAAAACCACACAAAACACCAACCGTCTGCGCACCGGCGGCTTTACCCGCGCGGATATCTACCGTCGTATCGCCAATCATCAGGCATTGCTCTGGATGCAAACCCATATCCGCGGCTGCTTTTATGACCGGGTCGGGAAAGGGTTTGGTATATCGGCAAGTTTGCGAGGTGACAACACTCTTAAAAAGTCTGGTGATATTGAACTGGTTGAGGATTAAATTTGTTGTCAATTCATCGCGTGCACTGACTACTGTCATTGGAAAACGGCTGTGCATGGCCGCCAACATTTCAAACACCCCTTTGACCATCCAGAACAATTTCGGCTTGCGTCCCAGTCTGCTTCTTGTTACCTGGTTAAAAACAAGCGCTATTTCATCATCCAGGTTTAAGCGATCAAAGGTCTCGTAAAGCACATTTCCAGGTGATTCAAGTGCCATGACCAGCCACCTGCCCAGGCGTTGGTGATCTCCATGCGGAGAGAGAAAATTGACAGGTGCCATCAAGTTGGTAAAACGACTCACCCAGGCATCATCAGTATCACTCAACGTGCCATCAACATCAAAACAAAGTCCTTGAATACGATTGAGATCCAATCCCATACTTCACCCGGAGATAAAAAACGGAAATTTGCACCAGATATCCTGCATCAGCTTCATATCGGGCGCCATCATCCACAAGATCTGGTCCTCATAATGGGCAACAACCACGACGCCTTCAGCACTATCCCAGCGCAAGTAGCCGCTCTGATCTGGCTCGGGATTTCCCCAGCGGCGGCGGCCATAATCGACAAATTGGTCCCAGAACTCTGCAGCATCAGCTTCCGTGTCCCATTGACTGCGGTAGATGAGCACATTTTCATCCGTCGCTGGTTGGTTATAGACTATGTAACGATCTCCACCCCATCCTTCCGCTGCCAGTTCTGCCGCCGCAAGCGGGAGGTTCCAGTCACTAACGTATGCCTGTGAAAGTAACAAGTATGTGTACCACTCTCCCAAAGTATTATCATCAATTTGCTGCCAATCCGAACCGAGCACATCCTCGAGATCTGCAATCTCTATTTCGAGCGGTGTATCCTGAGGATATTGTTCAGGGTGTAAGATCTGCTCCGTTGATACGGGAGGATTATGATAAGCCTGATCGACAGCCGCCATTCCACCCTGGTCGTAGAGGGTTTGCACAAAGATCAGTCCTTTGTCATATGCAAACAAAAAATCCAATTGTAGAAACAGCGGAGTGGTGTCGTATACCGGACTCTGATAGCTGTTGTAGTACTCGTACATCTCTTTTTTGTCTTTCAAGGTGGAATGCTCCAGAAACCAGAGCGTCTCCGTCAGGGTAGCATCGCCTTCGACCAGCGCCTGTACCGCCGCGCAATATTCCGAATCAAGCTGACAGGTCTTATCGTCCAGACCCAACCCATCACTTAAATCATATGCTTCATCCTGAAGGGCATGGGTGAATTCATGAGCATAGGTCATACGCTGAGGGCCTTCAAAGATATCATCAGCCACCACCACCATTTCCCTGGTTTCATCATCATAATAACCAGCAATTTGTTCGCTGTATAAGTCGACAAACAGGGCATTCAGGTCATAATCGCTTTCCAATAATCCAAATAGATTGAGGATAATGGTATCCCGGCGATTCTCTTCCTCATCATAATCGGCAAAGAAATCAACCTTTACCTGATCACTCAGCTCTTCTGTCGTCATCGATTTTCGGGTAATTTCACCTTGCAGGGTTAACCCGCGCAGTTGCATCACCTGGGATTCTATTTCTGCCATTTCGGCGCTTACATCTGTGGGAATGCTTGTGTTTTGGTTTTGCACAAACCACAGAGCAGCACCGCCCCCAATCAACAAACAACAGCAACAGATGATTATCACCACCAAAACAATAACAGTAACAAGAATAACCACCTTCATATTCATAATCCTCCCCTACTAATTTTGGATAACGTAATCCAATGCATATTGAGCGTCCAGATAATTTGGATGAGCTTGTAATGCCGCTTGAAATGACTCAATTGCTTTTTCCTTATCTCCCATTCGGTACAATCCCCACCCTTGCCAGAGCAACGCTTCTTCTGAGTTCGGTGTTCGTTCCAGTGCGTATTCGACCAGTGACATCAGCTCCTCAGTTCTTAAGGCATGAAAATAAGCCAGGAATGGACCGAATTGATAACGAAGCATACGCTGAGGCCAACCAATTTCGCGTGCTTTATCGTAAGCTTGTGTGGCAAAATTGTTTTCGTCAAAATACACATAATTGCTGCCAAGGTTAAACCAGGCATATACATTCTGCGGATCAGATTCCGTCTCTTGTTTGGCAATTTCAAGAGCGTTCTGGCGATTTTTATCCACATCCCAATTATCTGCCAGAATCGCTTGGATGGTCGCTTCCTGATCCGGTAAATACACCAGGATGTAAACCCGGTTGAAAGCCTGCCACTGACGGTCAATTAGATCGTAATCAAACCATTGGTTCTCACCCGAAAATGAATCCTGGCCAAGGAACTTCCGGTTTTGCTCATCATAGCCATTCATTAACAGGTAATGCCCGGCCCAGCGATCATCATTTGGCCAGAAATTTTCATCAAAATGGAAAGTTTCTTCAATCATCACCGGAACACCAGCAGCCAGTAACCGCTTAAGTAGATCCAGATCGCCGCCAACGCGGTAGATGGTCTGCAGCCAACCGGCGTAATTCTTGGTGTAGTAGTCCAACTCTTCCACATTGACATTCCGATCCTGTGCAATAGGTTTAATCACATCCGAAATCGAGAATTGATCTCCCTTCCAGCCATAATAGCGTAAATACATTGCCAATGTGGCAGGACCGCAGTTATTGATATCTTGCTTTTCGTACGGCGGCGAATCCAGGATCACATTTTGGGGAATAGCGGTCGGTCTCGGGGTCGGCTGGTAAGTTGCCTGTGAAGTTGGTTTGATCGGTGCAGTATCGGCACCTGTCGCTGTCATTCCAATCGATGTGGCTGTTACTTGCGGTGTGTTCAATGCTCCGCTGCTAGGATTGGCGGTTGGAACAGCCGAGACGGGGTTGATTACACCATTTAGATAGGTTCGCGCTATTTCCCAACGCCAAAGAAGACGTGAGCGCATGCCTGGTAAGAGAAAAATCCCAATCACCAGCAAGACAATAACCAGGATTGCGGCCGGCCAAAATTTCTTAATAAGATGTCTGTTTTGCATTCTGTCGATTCTAACAGCAAAATAACAATTTATCCTACTTAAACTTTTCAATTCGGAGTTATTTAGTGGTATTTTTACCAAAAATGTTGTTATAATTGCCGCCATGAAATATCATATTTGGACTGAAGGCTGCCAGATGAATGTGGCAGATTCCATGCGCGTCGCTTCTGCGCTCGAGAAGTTGGGTTACCATGATACAGCCAGAGCGAATGATGCGGACGTGATTATTTTGAACACTTGCGTTGTACGCCAGAGCGCTGAAGATAAAGCCATTGGGCGATTGAGTTCCCTGCGACCGCTGAAAGATGAAAACCCCAATCTGGTCATCAACCTGATGGGTTGTATGGTAGGCATTAAGAATAACCCTGTTTTACAGAAGCGTTTTCCCTATGTAGATGTTTTTTCTGCGCCTTCTGACGCCGAACCCCTGGTGAAACATTTACTCGAGAAAGAGGGGCGCATTCAGGAGCTGGATGAAACCCTCACCCGCTTTGCCATCATGGATGGAGATCTGCGTCTTCCGGATGCCGCCCAGGACAATCTGGTTTCGAGTTATATCTCTGTCGTGCTGGGATGCTCGCATGCTTGTACCTATTGTATTATCCCTTATCGTCGCGGCATCGAAAAAAGCCGCCCTCCCCAGGAAATCCTGCAGGAAGCCCACTCCCTGGCGCGCCAGGGCGTCAAAGAGATCACATTATTGGGTCAAATTGTCGATCGTTACGGCAAGGATAACCCCGAATACCCCACTCTGGCTGGTCTGATTCGCCGTATACACGCTGTAGAAGGGATTGAACGCATTCGCTTCTTAACATCGCATCCTAACTACATGACCGCCGATCTACTGGACACTGTGGCTGATTATCCCAAGGTAATGCCGCATATCGAAGTTCCAATTCAGGCGGGAAACAACCAGGTATTGGAAAACATGCGCAGGGGTTATACCAATGCCCAGTATCGAGATCTGGTCGCACAAATTCGCGAAAGGATTCCGGGTGTTTCAATCGCCACCGATATTATTGTTGGGTTTCCAGGAGAAACAGAGGCCCAATACCAGGACACCTTTGACTTGCTGGCAGACCTGAAGTTGGATGTAGCCCATCTGGCGAGATATTCCCCGCGTGAAGGCACAGTATCTGCGCGCCGCATGCCGGACAATGTGCCGGATGAAGAAAAATGGCGCCGGTTCCGAGCCCTGGAAGAAATTCAGACCGAAATTGCCAGCGAAATTCATGCCGGATACCTCAATAAAACCGTTCTGGTGCTGTTCGAAGAAAAAAGCAAAAAAGGTCGCTGGCGTGGGCGTACGGAAACCAATAAATTGATATTTGTGGAAAGCGATCAAGATTTGCGCGGTAGACTGCTACCCGTTCTGGTGTACTGGAGCGGGCCGTGGTCAATGCTGGCTACAATTAACGAATGAAAAAATACTTCTGGGCTGCCTTAATCCTGGTAGTTATCTTTTCGGCTGCATTCGCATTCTACTACTTCGTCCTGCGCTCCGAGACTTCCAGCCGCTCCGCCAATGTGGTTGAATGGATTCGCCATTCCGATGACCATCCCGAATGGGGCATGCAGCCCCTTCAGCAATGTGCGGATGCACCTTTCATTTTTCCCACCTATGGATTTATCGGCTATCTCTGGGATGATTCCTTTCGTCCAGGACACCGCCATCAGGGTATCGACATCTTTGGGGGAAAAGAACCTGGCATCACACCGGTTTACGCCGCCATGGACGGCTACCTGACCCGCCAGACTGATTGGAAATCGACCGTCATTATCCGCATCCCTGAGGATCCCTTACAGCTAGGACATCAGATCTGGACCTATTACACGCATTTGGCGGATCCAACTGGAAGCAGCTATATTGTGGCAGAGTTCCCACCCGGAACGTCCGAAAAATTTGTCAAAGCTGGTACTTTATTGGGTTACCAGGGGAATTACTCCGGTACTATCGGAGCTCCTACGGGAGTTCATTTGCATTTCTCCATTGTCAGGGATGATGGCCAGGGAAACTACATGAATGAGCTGGAAATTGACAATACCATTGACCCCTCGCCCTATTTTCAAATTCAATTAAATTCAAAAAACGATCCGGAAGAAATTCCACTCTGTCTGCCATCAAATGCTGGATAAGAAGATATAAGAATAATGGATGAACATTTTGTGAGTGTTTATTTAATCAATTACCGCTTCAAAACCACGTTATGATCTATAATTAATAAATGTAGGTTTTCCGCAAAGAATAGAGAGGCTTCCTGCATGGTTACATATCACGATCTCAGGGTTGGCTTTCGGAAGCTGTCCATTGACCCCTTAAAACCGGTAATCGTTCATGCTTCACTTTCTGCCTTCGGAGAAATCCGCGGCGGCGTTTCCACATTTTTAGGTGCTTTACTGGCATCAACTCCACGGGTACTGATGCCGGCATTTACATTTAAGACCATGGTCATCCCCGAAATTGGCCCGCCATTGAATGGTATGCAGTACGGTCAGGGCAGAGACTTGAACCGCATGGCAGAATTCTTTGATAACAGTATGCCTGTGGACTCCTTGATGGGCGACGTGGCCGAATCTTTGCGACTTCAGCCAGAAACACACCGCTCCATTCACCCCATCCTCTCATTTTGCGGCATTGGCGTTAATGATGCGCTTGCCAGCCAAACCTTACAGGCTCCTTTTGCCCCCATTGAACACCTTATGAATGATGAGGGCTGGGTAATCCTGGCGGGAGTGGATCAGAGTGTCAACACCAGTATCCATCTGGCTGAACAAATGGCAGGCAGAATGAGCTTCACCCGTTGGGCTCTCACTGAATTTGGAATCGTCAGTTGCCCCAACTACCCAGGCTGTTCCGATGGTTTCACTCAACTTGATTCAAAAATAGCAGGCATAACCCGCACCGTCAAGGTCAACAAGGCCGAGATTAAGGCTATTCCCCTGGCAGCCTTATTGACGAAAGTGACGGAAATGGTCCACAAAAACCCGAAGGTGTTGCTTTGTTCAAGGAAAAACTGCCCACGCTGCGATGCCATTCGAATGTCTTTAAAACAAGACAAACACACGCTTGCAAGATAAAAAACAACCTCATCTTTTATGCTATACTACTTTCAATAGAATCCTCTCAAAACGTGAGGTACCATTTTTGTAAAGAAGATATCTTCGGTAGAAATACAAACACTGTTGACCTGGTTTTCTCCAACAGAACCAATACATACAGCGTATGTTGCAGGTTTGATTATCAGGTTTAATGATGAAAATTAGATCGCTGGCGAAAAAAACAACGTTCCCTCCACCACTCCTCTTTAACCGTACCTCTGGTTTGCTTTTCCTGGTTTCCATGAGCATTGAAAAGGGGGCTTATGAATCTTGATCAAACAAAATCATCTCTTGAGTTATTACTAACCATCAGTCGCGAGCTGGCTACCACACTTGAACTGCGCGAGGCACTTAGCAAGGTTATTTTGCTTTCTATGCAAAACGTGGGTGCAGAAAGGGGAAGCCTGATTGCAATCAATGCCAACCAGGACCCAATTGAAAGCGTCATCATCACAGAGGGAAACCGCGTCGTTCCGACCACCAAAGAACAGGCGCTCACCATTTTAGAAAAAGGTCTGGCCGGCAGGGTTATGAAAACACAGCAACCAGTGTGGATCGAGGATACCAGTCGTGATGAACGTTGGCTGCAAAGGCCGGATGATGCTGTAGAAAAAAGCGGTGCCAAGTCGGCGATGTGCCTCTCGCTCAAAGCCAGAGATCGATTAGTTGGGGTATTAACGATTGTGCACCCGCAGCCAAATTATTTTAATGAGGAACAGTTCGCTTTGCTGCAAACCATCGCGGACCTGGCAGGCATGACCATCCATAACGCCGCCCTTTTTGATTCATTGCAAGCCAGCAATCAGCGTTACCTGGAGCTGTTTGAAGATAGTATTGACCCAATTTTCATCACTGATTTACACGGCAGAATCATCGAGGTAAATCGCCAGGGCCGTGAGTGTATCGGCAGCCTTGACTCTTTGAACGAATATAAGATGGGTGATTTTCACACCATCAACTGGCAGGAAGTGGGTGAAGACTTCATCCACCTGATGGCTGGCAATACCGCGAATTACGAATCTGAAATGGAATGTCTTGTTCAAAAATTGATTCCGGTGGATATCCATGTCCGTAAAGTGATTGTTAACGACCTGGAAGTGTTTCAATGGATCGTGCGTGACATCTCCGAAAGAAAAGCACTCGACAGTCTGCGTGAAGACCTGATGGCGATGATATATCATGATTTACGCTCGCCGCTTGCCAATATTGTCTCCAGCCTGGATATTTTAAACGTACTACTTCCGCAGGATGATAGTCAGATCAAACCGGTCTTTCAGATTGCCGTTCGCTCAACTGAACGCATGCAGCGCTTAATTAATTCTCTGCTTGATATCAAACGGCTTGAATCCGGCCAACCAATCACCAACCTGAAACCCATTTCACCCAAGGCGCTCATCATGGAATCGGTTGAGACCGTTGAACCAATCAGTATCAGCAAGCATCAAACGATTGTGCAGATCCTGCCAGCCAGGGTCCCCAGCATTGAAGCGGATGAAAATATGCTGAAACGAGTGATCGTTAATATACTTGAAAATGCAATTAAATTTTCCCCGCTGGAAGGCAAGATTGAAATTGGCTGCCAGCGCGAGGGTAAACAATTGCTCCTGTGGGTAAAAGACACCGGACCAGGCATTCCAGATGACGCCCGTGATCGCATCTTTAATAAATTCACCCGATTACAAGCAAAACAATTCCCAAAAGGAATTGGCCTCGGTCTGGCATTCTGTAAACTGGCCGTCGGCGCACATGGTGGTAAAATCTGGGTAGAAAGCGTCAGTGGTCAAGGTAGTCAGTTCAACATCCTCCTCCCCTTAAAGCAGCCTGCAATTTCCAACACTTAGAGGTATTCATGCAAGAAATCTCAAAACATATATTCATTGAAACACAATATCCAGGGGTCACTTTGGGAGCAATTGGCCGTAAACATGGCTTAATCCTGGTTGATTCTCCTTTTCGTCAGGACGATTCGCGCTCGTGGAGATCCGCTTTGTTGAACTTAAGTGGCGGGGTTGCACGCATGTTGATTCAGCTGGATGCCCATATGGATCGCACGATGGGTGCAAAAGCGCTCGAATGCACCATCGTCAGCCACCTGGATGCAGCCAGCGCCTTTCAAAACCGCCCGGCTTCAATCAAGGCGCAAACGATTGATGCAGGCGCTGAATGGGAAAGTTTCAACGGACTCGGGAGCATTCGCTGGGGAACTCCGCACATTACCTTCAGCGACCAGATGATCGTGCATTGGGATGAAAGCCCGATCCATATTGTACACAAACACGGTATTTCAGAAGGCTCCATTTGGGTTGAATTGATCGAAGAAAAAATTCTCTTTCTGGGAGATGCAGTCGTCAGCCAGCAAACTCCTTTCCTGGGGTACGCTGATTTTCCACAGTGGATCAGTCATCTGACAAATTTACAAAGCCAGAAGTACCAGGAATACTTCTTCGTTGGCGGCCGGAATGGGTTGTTGACTCAGGAAGATATACACAATCAAATCATATTTTTGAATGTCGCCAATGACCAACTACTGGATCTGGCCTCATTTAAGGGGAATCTTGATTCTGTTAGCAAGTTGGTGCCGGACTTAATGAAACGAATACCCGGCATCCATCCGGATCAATATGATCTGTACGCCAAACGACTGGCTTACGGCTTGCAGAATAATTACAGCCGCCGATTCCTCGAAAAAAGTTCCCGGCGCGAGGGCTAATGGATATCCCGGTTACACCAGCGCTGCAAAAAACTTTGCAATTGCAAAGTGCTTTCTCGCCAGCTGTGGTTGCTACGCGGGCCGACCTTGAAGAATCGTTTCACTTTGCTGCTCTGGCCATCGTTACCATACAAGGCACCCTGATTGCCTCACTCGGTGATCCGGGGCTGATAACGTTTATGCGCTCATCATCCAAACCATTGCAGGCGTTGCCCTTGCTGGAAAACGGGGGAATGGATGCCTTCAATTTAACATTGCAGGAAGTTGCCCTGATGTGTGCTTCCCACGAAGGTAGTGATGAACACGTACGCGTTGTAAAAGAGATACAAGTCAAAACCGGTGTGGTTGAAAGCGATTTGATGTGTGGGACACACCCGGTCAGTGACCGCGCCACCGCCGAAGCCATGCGAATGCGCGGGGAAGAACCATCACCCAACCGCCATAATTGTTCAGGCAAGCACAGCGGCTTTCTTGCACAGGCGGTTTTAAGGCAGCTGCCCAAAGAGAACTATCTTGATCCTTCGCATCCGGTTCAACAGGCCGTCATTAAGACATTCGCTGAAATGGTGAATCTGAATCCTGACGCCATTCATATAGGTATTGATGGCTGCTCTGCCCCGGTTTTTGGGCTGCCATTGCATAACGCAGCCATGGGAATCGCCCGATTGTGCGATCCGCAGGAACTCTCTTCCGCACGCGCAAGCGCCTGTCAAACCATTACAGCGGCCATGACCCAATTTCCGCAAATGGTGGCTGGGGAGAATATCTTTGATACACGCCTGATGCAGGTCGGCCAGGGAAGAATTATCACCAAGAGAGGCGCAGAGGGTTACCAGATCATCGGCCTGCTGCCTGGAGCAATCGCAGACGATAGCCCGGCCCTGGGCATCGCCATAAAAGTAGCAGATGGGGATCTAAAAGAACGTGCCCGCCCTTTGATAAGCCTGGAAGTGCTGCGACAATTAGGCGCTTTATCACCTGCGCAGTTGCAGGAAATGGCTGCATTCGATACCCGCCCAATCACAAATTACCGCAAGTTGACGGTGGGTATATTAAAACCAGCTTTCCTGCTCGCGTTTCATATTCCCTGGAAATATAAATGAAATCTACGAATGGCGAGCGCAGCGAGCGCAGCGATAGCAACAACCAGTTGGTGATTAAAGCCCAGGCAATTTATGGTCTATTGCAGCAATCCTTCGGAACACCAGAATGGCGCCTGCCAATGGATGCGATGGATGAGCTCATTTCCACCATTCTTTCCCAAAATACCAATGACCGCAACCGGGATATTGCTTTTTTTGCATTGAAAGAAAAATTCCCTGATTGGGAAGAAGTCAGGAAAGCCGAGCTGGATGATATTGTCAATTTAATTCGGCCGGCCGGTTTGGCAAACCAGAAGGGTGCGCGCATTAAAACTGTGCTGGAACAAATCAAGCAGGAACGCGGGGATCTCAGCCTGGAATTCTTGAAATCAATGCCTCCTGCGGAAGCGCATGCCTGGTTGGTACGTTTCAAAGGGGTTGGCCTCAAAACTGCTGCCATCGTCATGCAATTTTCTTTGGGGATGCCCGCTTTTCCGGTTGACACTCATGTCTATCGGGTCAGCGGACGCCTCGGCTTGCGCCCTGAGAAGATGAACGTTGATACGGCCCACGAGCATCTGGCTACACTTTTCATTCCAGAAACCTACGGACCAGCACATTTAAACCTGATTCGACTGGGGAGAGAAATTTGCCTGGCCCGCAAACCAAGCTGTGAACACTGTCCGCTTACAATGCACTGCACTTATTTTCAGCGATTTTCCAGGTAACGCAGCCAATCTCCCTGGCTTCCGTGTAAGATCGGATGAGGCTGCAATGCCACCCAGCGCAGATGATAAGTCGAACCGCCATCGCCCTGATGGGACCAGTCTTGTGTTGACTCTTCTTCACATGCAAGCAGAAAAAAATGCCGCACGAATTCGCGTGTAAGAAATTCACTGGGCAGCCAGCCATCCACATCCCACTGAGATATAACAGGCTTTTGATTACCATCAAATTCTTTATACTGAATGCGAGTAAAACCAACCTTGCGCTCAAAGGTCTGCAAATGCATTCCTCTTGTAAAGAGCGGGCCAATGCGCTGGGCTGTCGCTGCCGGCCAAGCCAGGCAGCGCATTGTCTGGGTTAAGATCGCCTCATCTGCACCGGTAAATTGGTGATCCATTCCCAGCTTTTTGACAACGGACAGTTTTTTTAAGCCCGTTTCCTCGCGCGCTTTCCGCAAAACCGCATCCTCTGGCTCTTCGCCGAGCTCAACTGTACCGGCCGGAATTTGCATGCCGGCGTACGGATGCTCAAATATTAATAATTCCGACCCTGTTGCTACCGGCCGGAGGATAAAAGCACTTACTTTATCAATCACTTTAACCAGCCGTTTTCAAGCTTCCACGGTAAGCAGCATATTTTTCGCCAGATATACCATTCTCACGATTCGATGAGCATGCTTTTTTTCTTTGTTGTTGGAAAAAAAGCATAACCTCAGCTTGAATTAGCATACTGTTATCCATCATTTCACTAGCATACCTTAAATTACAATCCCTACAGGTATATTCTACATCAAAATCAAAGCGAGTAGTAATCCTCTCCCCTTTGCCCTCAATTATGACCAAATGTGTCAGAGTTTTATTAAAATTAATCAGTAGCGCTTGTCTTTTGCTTTTAAAGTGTTACAATTCGACATTGAAATAATCGTTATAGTGTTCGAGGTTTTTTATGCCAGTCTATACTTATCGCTGTGATAATTGCGGCGTACAATTTGATAAAAAGCAATCATTTTCCGACCCTATTGTGAAAATTTGCCCGGAATGCGGAAAGAAAAGCATCCATAAAATTTACACGCCAATAGGTATTGTCTTCAAGGGATCGGGGTTTTATGCTACAGATCATCGCTCCCCATCCGGACAATCCAGCAAGTCTCATTCGGAGGAGAAAAGCAGCCCTGCTCCTGCCAGCGAAACCGCCAAATCGGAAAGTAAAAGCGAGAGTTCCGGCTCGACTGATACGAATAAATAGAAACGGCCAGACCATCACACGCACAAAACACCCGGGCACTCCCGGGTTTTTTTATGGATGAGCTTGTTTATGGATACGGTACAATCAATTTGGAGAGAATGATCAATAATCAAAATTCCTTTAAATCCCTGAGCACCGAGCAGACGATATGGGTTCATAGCATAACACTGCCTGGGTTAAAGGACTTAAAAAGATCTCAATCAAGGCGAAAAATGCATTTACCCGATCGACTAATTACGAATCAACTATTTACCAATCAACTATTTACCAATCAACTATTTTCCAATCATCAAATTTTCTACTCGCCAAGCCAAATCGGGAAGATTTTGCCAGCGAATGATAGTCTTTGACAGTCATTCACAATGCAATTGATAGAATACGCAAGATTTAAACACCTATATTTACGGAGGATTTCAAATGAGCAAAAAAAAGGAACCAAAACCAACCCCCCGGCTGACCGCAGAAGACCGGCGCAGACGCAGAAATCAGATTTTGTTTGGCATCATGGCAGCTATTCTGATTATTTCCTGGATTGTCTCGCTTGTCGCTGTGATGTAGCCCTTCAGGAGCAAAATGAAAAAACATTCTTCCCGCTATTTATTGACTGGTTTGATCATCGCATGGGCTGTTGACCTTCTTTTCTTTAAAAAACCTTTTGGCGTGGCTTTCAGTGTCTGGATTTTCCTGGCATTGCTGTTACTCTTTTTCCTCGGATTTATCGAGAAGGTCAAACCAGCCGGGTTGACAATCCTTCTGGGTGTTTTTTCATTTCTATTTTCCCTAGGTGCGTTCTTCCGCCTGGAACCGCTGACCCGCTTTCTCTCTTCAGCCGCTTCCTTTCTATTATTAATGCTGACTGCCGCCACCTACCGCCACGGGTACTGGTGGTGGTTTCGGATTGTCGATTATGTCAGTCAATTGCTCAATTTATTCGCAGCCTCCATCTCGCGTGCCTGGGGATTGATTTTCCCTGCAAAAGATGTCCAGTTAACTGATGCCATCGATTCACAATCTGAAAAAACGAAAAAGGGGCGCGCACCTCTCTGGCCAATAGTTCGTGGAATTGCACTGGCTTTTCCTGTCATTCTGATTCTATCTGCATTACTGGCTTCGGCTGATCCCATTTTCAATCAGGGAATGCAGACATTCCTGGAATTGTTTAAAATAGAAAACCTGGTGGAATATTTATTCCGCTTCTTTTATGTCCTCTTATTTGCCTATTTGTTTAGTGGAGTACTCCTTTATGCGCTCAATCCCCTTCGTAATCAACAAAAGCCAGACCCCGATAAACCGTTCATAAAAACATTTCTCGGGAATATCGAAACGAGCGTTATTCTGGCCGCAGTTAATATTCTCTTCCTGACTTTCCTGGTTATTCAATTTCGGTACTTTTTCGGTGGTCAGGCGAATATCAGCTCAGCAGGCTTTACTTATTCAGAATATGCCCGCAAAGGCTTTAATGAGCTGGTAACGGTAGCTGTAATCAGCGTTCTGCTCTATTTACTGCTCAACGCAATCACCATTCGAAAATCAGCCGCCCAAACCCGACTTTTTACGAGGTTGAACAGCCTGTTGTTTATCCAGGTGCTGGTAATCCTGTACTCTGGTTTTCAACGGTTGGCGCTCTATGAAGCTGCTTATGGCTTTTCGCGTCTGCGCACATACTCAACTCTTTTTATTCCCTGGTTGGCAGTCTTAATCATCGCCGTGGTTGTGCTTGAAGTTATCCACCGGCAGGGCCGCTTTGCCCTTGTTTTATTGTTTAGCGCGGCAGGCTTTGTCACCACGCTGATCCTTTTTAATGTAGACGGATTCATTGCCAGCAAAAACATTGAGCGTGCCAGCCTCTCCACCCAGGAAGGTTATGCCCTCGATTATGACTACCTGCTGCAGCTCAGTAATGATGCCTTACCCGTCATTCTGCGTGCTTCCCAAAACAGTAACCCGGCCATTGCAGACCCAAGCACTGCCTTACTGGTTTGCCGCTGGGATCAAATGAGCAAACAGGAAAAACTGCCCTGGCAGGGATTCAATTTCTCGGATTATCAAGCACATTCCCTTCTGGCGGCTCGCCAATCCACCTGGCAAAAATACACCCTCACCAACCCTGGGGAGTATCTTCCGCTGAATGTCAAAATCGGAGAAACGACCTACTCGTGCGCACCTGAATATAGCGACTGGATGGATTGATAAAACACGTCTGAAAATAGCCTTCATGGTACAATCTTGAAAATGAAACGTTGGCAACTTTGGCTGGGGATTCTGATCAGTGCCGTCTTGCTCTACTTCTCACTGCGGGGATTAAAACTGGGGGATGTCTGGCAAGCTTTGCAGGGAGCCCGCTACTGGTGGCTTCTGCCAGGTGTGGCTGTTTACTTCATCGGGGTGTGGGTACGATCCTGGCGTTGGCATTATCTTCTGCGACCTTTAAAGAAAATCTCTACTCCAACAATGTTTCCAATTGTGACCATCGGCTATATGGGCAACAACATTTACCCGGCCCGCGCCGGTGAGGTATTGCGATCTGTCATTCTAAAACAACGTGAAAATGTGCCCATCTCAGCATCGTTGGCAACCATTTTCGTCGAACGTATTTTCGATGGGGTCGTCATGTTGGCCTTTGTTTTCCTTAACCTCTCCGAGCTGGCAAAATTAACGGTTACTTCCGGCTTTGTCGGCAGCATCCAGCAAATCGCGATCTGGGGTGCTGTCATCTTTATTGGGGCATTGGCTGTTTTTTTACTGGCCGCCATGATTCCCCAGGTTACCGAAAAAATCGTGCGCTGGCTGGTCAACCGTCTGCTACCCTTCAAAATTCGTGAAAAAATCCTGGATATTACCATTCGCTTTCTGAGCGGTCTCGAATCATTGCGTTCACCCAAAGAAGCATTAATGATCTTTGTCACTACTGTCATCATCTGGCTGCTTGAGACGGGAAAATACTGGTTCGTGATGCATGCCTTTGATTTTCAGGTCTCCTTCTTTGCCTTAATGCTGATGAACGGCATCGTAAATCTGGCGACTACCATACCCTCTGCACCTGGATATATCGGCACCTTTGATGCTCCCGGGATTGCATTGTTAAGCGCGTATGGCGTAGCCCCGGAAATTGCCGCCGGATACACGCTGGTGTTACATGCCGCTCTATGGCTTCCCATCACCGCTTTGGGAGCCTATTATTACCTGAGGCAACCACTGCGGATTGGATCCAAAGAAGTACAGCAGCTCAAACAAGATCAGACAGTTGGAAATGAAGAGCCAGCGCTGCAACCAGGAGAATCATTATGAAAATTGCTGTGATTGGAGCAGGAATCGCCGGGTTGACCGCAGCCCATGATCTGCTAAAAAACGGACACCAGGTAACCATCTTTGAGGGATCCGATCATGTCGGCGGGCTTGCATCCGGTTTTAAACAGCCAAATTGGGATTGGTCGGTGGAACACTTTTATCATCACTGGTTCCAATCTGATAAATATATGCTTTCCTTAATTGATGAGCTTGGTTGGAGCGATAAGGTTGTTTTTCCGCGCCCAAAAACCGTTATGTATCATCATAACAAATTCTATCCCTTCGATTCCATACTGGCCGCTCTACTTTATCCTGGCCTCGGTTGGGGCATCAACAAGATCCGCTTTGGCCTGGTAGGGCTCTATTTGCGCCTGACCAATAATTGGAGACAATTTGAAAAATTCACAGTTGAAGAGTGGATGCGTAAGTACGCCGGCGATAAAGTCTATGAGGAAATGTGGCAGCCCATGCTGATCGGCAAGTTCGGCGAACGTTATGCCAGACAGGTCAACATGGCCTGGATGTGGGCACGCTTAAAATCACGCACAACCCGTCTGGGAACCTTTGAAGGTGGTTTTCAAGCCTTCAGCGATATGTTCGCAGCCCGCCTGGCTGAACGAGGTGTAATCATCCATCTTAATCAGCCGGTCTCAAAAATAGAGCGTACAGTTGACGGCCAGATCGCAATCCATTGTCTAGGGAAGATCGATCAATTTGACCAGTGCCTGGTTACCACATCCCCCAAGTTAATGTCGCAAATGACACCTTCCTTACCAGAGCAGTACCTGGCTGGTTTACTAAACCTGAAAAGTATTGGAGCGGTTGTACTGATCCTTTCGCTCAAGCACCAGCTCTCAAAGGACGGCTATTACTGGTTTAATTTACCCAAGAAAGCCGGCTTTCCCTTCCTGGCTTTGGTGGAACATACCAATTACCTGCCCAAAGAACACTTTGGCGGTGAACACATCCTTTATTGTGGTGATTATCTGGAAACAGATCATGAATATTTTAAGCTTGGCAAAGAAGAGCTTCTGGAGCGTTTTCTACCCAGCTTACGCAGGATTAATCCTGATTTTTCATTGGATTGGGTCAACCAAACCTGGCTAAACCGGGCAGCCTATGCCCAGCCGGTACCATTGCTAAATCATTCTGAAAATATTCCCGATATTCGCACCCCCATCGAGGGTCTTTATTTTGCCAGCATGAGTCAGGTATACCCCTGGGATCGCGGTACAAATTTTGCAGTCGAAATCGCACAGCGGGCATCAGCCATGATGCTGAGCGACAGTGCAGAGGTCAAAGCTCAAGGCGCTTCTTCTTAATCCTGCCCTTATTACTCTGATCTTCTTTCTTCTTACTTGCTCCCCAACCTTCTATTAACCTTGTATCTTCAATTGTTAAAAGAAACACCTCATTTTAGATTCAAGATTTAACACCAGCCCTTATAAATTCAATCAATGAACAACCTCAAAAAATTTTGGAAACCTCCATATCTGGGGGGTAGCCCGTTAAAATTTCAAAAATCCCAACATATGCGCTGTAGTTACCATGACTCACCCCCATATATACGGGCTAAAATTGTTTTCTACAAAAATGATGCCGGCAGCTTAATACCCCATTTTCTTTAACATTAATTTTCTTAAAGTTTCCGATTCTTTAAAGCAAGCGTAAGGTAATCGGCTTGTTCAGGCCTTTTTTTTCTGTTAGAATTATCTTTGTAATCGGGGAGCCCCCCAGAGAAGTTATTATTCAAGCCAATTTGGCTAAAGATAAATAAAATATTGGTTTACCACCCACCCACTGCAAGTGTTGCAGTGGGCTTACTTACCCATTACTTTTTTTGAATGCCCGGATGAATTATATTTAACTGGAGGAGGAGAATGCGTATATGAACGCTCAACAAGCATGGCAAAATCTCATCAGCCAACTACAAATGGATATGTCGAAAGCCTCATTCGACACCTGGGTACGCAGCGCCGAGCTGGTTAAATACGAAGATCACACATTTACAGTCGGTGTGCACAATGCATACGCGCGCGATTGGTTGGATAGCCGCCTCTCCAGCACCGTTACCCGCCATTTGACCGGCATTATGAATGAGCCTGTCAGCGTTCAGTTTATCGTCTGGCATAAAGACCAGGCTGAAAAAGAAAGTAACCTTCCGATCTCTCAGGAGAATCGCTTCAGCAATAGCTCAACTGAGACCAGTCCACTGGCAACACCTATCAATGGCCGCTATTCTTTTAATAATTTTGTGGTCGGACCTTCCAATCGTCTGGCTCATGCCGCCTGCATGGCTGTGGCCGAAAACCCGGCCAGAGCGTACAACCCGCTCTTCCTGTATGGCGGGGTTGGACTTGGCAAGACGCACATGCTACACGCCATCGGAAATACGGCCCAAAGCAGCGGATTGCGCGTTTTATATGTCTCATCCGAAGAATTTACCAATGATTTAATCAATGCCATCCGCAATCATACAACGCAAGCCTTCCGTGAACGCTATCGCTCCATGGATGTGCTCCTGATCGATGATATCCAGTTTATTTCCGGCAAAGAATCGACTCAAGAAGAGTTTTTCCATACCTTCAACACCCTGCATGGGCAGGACAAACAACTGGTCATTTCCTCTGACCGCCCGCCCAAGGCAATGAATACCCTCGAAGAACGTCTGCGTTCCCGCTTTGAATGGGGATTGATCGTCGATATTCAACCCCCCGATCTGGAAACCCGGACTGCCATTTTACGATCAAAAGCGGAACGGGCCGGCCGCAACGTGCCCAATGAGATTCTCGATTCAATTGCCCGCCAGATTCAATCCAACATCCGTGAGTTGGAAGGCGCTTTGATCCGCGTGCTGGCTTATTCAGATTTAATCGGCCAACCACTCACTCTGGATCTGGTGAATATTGCACTGGCAGACCTGCTGCCCAAACGTGACAGGTTGGACCCGACCCAGGTTTTGTATGCCGTCGCCAGCGCTTTTGGCGTTGACACCAAACGATTGTTGGGTCGCGACCGCTCCCGCGAGATCGCTCTGCCGCGCCAGGTGGCCATGTATTTGATGCGCGAAGAAGCCAACTTCTCGCTGCCGCAAATCGGTGCTGCACTGGGCGGGCGCGATCACACCACCGTCATGTATGGCTGTGATAAAATCGCCGACCTGATCGAACGCGATGACCGCCTGCGCCGCCAGTTGATACAAATACGTGAGCAGCTGTATGGGCGCCAGCCATTAATGGCATAATACTGCCTCATTGCATCCAACGAACAGGTATTTGATTCAATTAATCACCAGCAATTGATGGCTAGTGATGCCAGCATTTAGCAATTAAGTAGCACAATTGCCTGGTTCATGCGAATCAATGCTCTTTTATACGAAATCATGAGAAGGCAGTTAACCACAGCGAACTCCCTCTTAATTTTGGCCGGATTGTATCTCCCCATCGCCTATCGGCTGGAGCATGTCTGGAAGCTTACCGAATTTTCTACTCAACTAATTACCATTATCCATATTAACTAATTTTGACAGATCCACTCCGATATGTTACAATCATCCTAGTTAAAGAAATGTGGAAGATCGCCTGATGTCAGGCATAATGCAGAGAGTTAGTTTACCAGGCTCCAATTATTGGTTTTTTGTAAGCACAATCCCCGGCTGTGATCCACATCGGGGTTTTTTTTATTAAAATACTATGAATTGAACTTAACACAGGTCACCTGTGATATTTTGAAAAATTAATCAGCACATTAAAAATAAAGGAAAAAATATTTATGAAATCTAATACTTTACGTATTATCCCCCTGGGAGGAATGGGCGAAGTGGGCCGCAATATGATGGTCTACGAATACAATCAGGAGATTCTGATTGTGGATACCGGACTCATGTTCCCAGAAAACGACATGTTAGGCATTGACTATATCATCCCAGACATGTCTTACTTAAAAAACAAGCGTGATTGGGTCAAGGGCATTGTCATCACCCACGGTCACGAAGATCATACCGGCGCAATCCGTCATGTCCTGGATGAATTTCAGGTTCCCATTTATGCCACACCCCTTACCTGTGGTTTGTTGGAAAACAAACTTACCCGTAGCGGCATGATGGATAAGGCTGAATTACACACCATTCAGGCCGGCGATTCAATCCAGATTGGTAAGTACTTCAAGGTGGATACATTCCACGTTTGTCATTCCATTCCGGATGGCATCGGTTTGGGAATCGAAACCCCGGCAGGCTTAATCGTGCATTCCGGCGATTACAAGTTTGACCATACGCCGGTCGATAACTGGCCGAGTGATTATGCCAAACTGGCAGAGTTCTCAAAACGTGGCGTTCTGGCACTTCTGTCAGATTCCACCAATTCAGAACGCCCTGGTTGGACGCCCTCAGAACGGGTTATTGAGCCTGCTCTGGAAAAGGTTTTCAGCGAAGCCAAAGACCGCATTATTATTGCCAGCTTTGCTTCCCTTGTTTCACGCATGCAGCAAGTTGCCAACACAGCTATCAAATTCAACCGCAAGATGGCCTTTGCCGGTACCAGTATGCAGGACAATGCCAAAATTGCCCGTAAACTGGGTTACCTCGAAGTCTCGGATGAATTAATTGTCCCGTTGGATCAGGCATTAACTATGCCAAAATCCAAAATTGTCATCATGTGCACTGGTTCGCAGGGTGAACCGACCTCAATTTTAGGTCGACTGGCCACTGGTCGAAACCGCACCTTTGATGTGATTCAAGGCGACACCATCGTGCTTTCCTCGCATCCCATCCCTGGCAATGAAGAAGCTGTCAGCCGCACCATCAACCGTCTTTTCGAGCGTGGCGCGAATGTGATCTACGAAGCCATTGCACCCGTGCATGTCTCCGGACACGCCAGCCAGGAAGAGATGAAATTACTGATGCATCTTACCAATCCAAAATACTTCATCCCCATTCACGGTGAGCTTCGCCATCTGGTGCAACATGCTCGCCTGGCAAAACAGGTTGGCATACCGGAAGAAAATATCACGGTTGTTCAAAATGGCCAATCGGTTGAATTCTCGGATGGCAAGATGCGCATGGGTGCTTCTGTACCCGGCAGTTACATTTTCGTCGATGGCGCTAATGTGGGCGATATCAGCCCGGATGTCATGCGCGAACGTGAAATGATGGCACAAGAAGGCGTCGTCATGGTTAACCTCATGTTTGGATCAAAAGGTAAACTTTCGTGCGAACCACAAATAAATACGCGCGGCTTTTTAATGAGCCGCGATGAAGAAGAATTGAAAACTTTCACGCGTGCCAAAATTCAGGATGCCCTTGCTCACGCCAACGGCAACCTGCAAAAAGACGTTGAAAAAGCGGTACGAAATGCGCTTTATAGCGAGACCCGCCGCCGGCCACTTGTGTTGGTCACTGTCTGCGAAACAAATTAATAGCCAAATTCTTTTACTCTATTCACCAGATTCGCATAAATAATCTCATCCAGATCCCTCCTCCCAAAAAAAATTTGGAGGAGGGATCTGAAATTTTCTTTCTAGCGATTTTGCTTCTAAACCCAGGCACTTTTTTTAATTGACAAAGTAGTAGAATTATTGTAATCTGCAATAAATAATACCAGTCAAAAGGTGGAAAAGAACAATTATGGAACCCATGGTGCGTTGTCCTCATTGCGGTCTCTATCACACGGCTGCAACAGAATACTGCCCTGAAAAAGGGCTCCCAATTTATGCACCCAAACCGCTAGAGACCCATAGCAAACGCAACCTGCTCTGGCTCGTAATTGTTTTGGCTGTTGTTGCCCTCACGGCCTGTGTGTTGGCTGCCATCTTTTTAATTCCACGCTTTGTCAAACCAGGAAGTGGAAATGGAAATCAGATGGCGATCATGGTACCAACGCTGACGCTGGCGCCTCTTTCAACCCGTCTGCCGTTGGAGGAAACCGCCACAGCAGCTACGCCGGAAATCATCGTCATACCTACCACAACGGAAACAATTGCACCCAGCCCTACGGTCGAACCCTGGCAGGCCTGCCCGGATTCACCTTACCTTTCTCACCTTCGTCCCGGGATGAACGCCAAAATAGCACTGGATCCACCCTTGCCAAATCGTGTACGCGACAAACCCAGTACCGATTCCACTATTCTTGGATACATTGATCCGGGAGGTACGGTAGAAATTTTGGAAGGTCCTTCTTGTTCTCAAGGATGGACCTGGTGGAAGGTGAAGGAATCAAGCAGCGGCTTAAGTGGTTGGACAGCCGAAGGCGATAAAGACGGTTATTGGCTGATCCCAATCGAATGAGGAGTCTCTAGTGGATGAAAGCTATCTTTACCAGCAAATAGCAGAAACTCTGCGCCAGGAAATTCTGGCAGGAACGCGCAAACCGGGAGAAAAATTACCCACTGTTCGTAAAATGACCACTTTCTGGGATTGTACGCCCGGGACTGTTCAGCGGGCATATAAAATATTAGCCCAGCAGGGTTTAATCCAATCTCGTCCCGGTCAGGGTACACACGTAGCCAATGTACCGGATTTGAAGGAAATTAAGCCATTAAGGCGCGCAACCCTCTTCAATCGCGCAGAAAACTTCCTGTTGGAATCATTTTCCGCTGGTTATTCGCAAAATGAAGTTGAACTTGCCATGCGCATGGCCCTGGATCGCTGGCGAGTGGTCAATACAGAAATTCAGACTGACACAGCAAATGTGATTCGTTATGCCGGCAGCAATGATATCGCCATCGCGTGGATGTCGGCTCATTTTAGTGAAATTCTGCCTAATTTCCAGCTTTCTTTGCAATTCGGTGGGAGCTTGAGCGGTTTAATTGCCCTGGCCGAAGGGAAAACTGACATGGCCGGTTCGCACCTGTGGGATGAAGACAGCCGGGATTATAACAAGTCGTATGTTGAGCGAATTTTGCCTGGAAAAAAAGTTGCCCTGGTGACATTAGCTTATCGTCAGTTGGGTTTAATTGTGCCGAGGGAAAATCCTTTGAACATCAGCAGCCTTAATGACCTGAAGAGACCTGAAATTCGCTTTGTCAACCGCCAGTCCGGCTCAGGGACGCGTGTCTGGTTAGATTCACGACTGCGTGATCTTTCTATAGCAACCAGCCCCATTCATGGATATAACAATGAAAAACTTTCTCATACCGATGTAGCCCGCAGCATTGTGGACGGCTTAGCGAATACTGGTATCGGGTTGAAAGCCGCCGCCAATGCTTTTGATCTTGGTTTCGTTGGGCTGACCTCAGAACACTTTGAGCTGGTTATCCCCGCCAAAATACTTCAACGGCCGGCCGTAAAAGACTTTGTTGAATGGCTGGCTACCAAAGAAGCTCAAAGCGCAGTGGCTGCCATTGAAGGGTATGCTGCTTCCCAAACCGGTCAGGTTCGCTGGATAAAATAAACAAAAACAATCGTAAATGAGTAAAGTGCTGGTATGCGGGTTAATTAATATCGAAACCACCTTGCGGGTGGATCAATTTCCAATCCCCTATTTCCCGGTAACTTATCCCATTCACCAAATTAACACAACG
The DNA here is from genome assembly GCA_038329785.1 of Anaerolineales bacterium. Lineage (GTDB taxonomy): Bacteria > Chloroflexota > Anaerolineae > Anaerolineales > Anaerolineaceae > UBA6170. Next base: position 79,492 of record JBBQNI010000003.1, read on the forward strand.
GTCGCCGGAGTAGGCTTCAATATTAGCAAAGCGTTGGCCACCCTGGGTAATCAAGTGCAGCTTCTTTCTATTACCGGATCCGATTTTTATCATCACCTGATAAACAAACAAATGGAGCAACTTAGTCTGCCCAGCAACGGAATCCTACCCATAGTAGAGAAGACGGCACAATCAATCATTCTCTATGATCCACAAGGAAATCGCCAGATTTACACCGATTTAAAAGATATTCAGGATCAAACCTATCCCACGCAGGCATTTGAGGAGACCTCCGCCGGTTGCGAAATCTGTGTACTTTGTAATATCAATTTCTCCCGCCCGCTGCTGGCGCTGGCACAAGCCTGGAACATCCCGATTGCCTGTGATGTACATGCTATTCACGACCTGGACGATGCGTACAATCAAGATTTCATGCGGTCTGCACACATTCTCTTCTGCAGCCATGAGAACCTGGCACTTGCGCCTGAAGAATTCATGCGGCAGCTCTGGTCACGCTTTCAAACACCCTTGTGCGTGATAGGGTTGGGTGCCGACGGAGCCTTGTTAGGCATCCATCAACAGCAGAGGATCGAACATTTTGCGGCTGTTAGTACCCGGCCGGTTGTCAACTCAATTGGGGCTGGTGACGCGCTCTTTTCCGCCTTCCTGGATGGATTTCTACGCGGGTTTAGCCCACAAAAGGCACTGCAGCGTGCCATGGTGTTTGCATCTTATAAAATTGGAGCCCGCGGAGCCGCTGAGGGGTTTCTCAGCCTGGCAGAATTGGATCATCTATTTGTTGACATCAATTCAGTGGATTAACCAAAGGTAACCACATAACAAATTTTCAAAATCGAATTTTCCTATTCACGCTGGCATGTTACTTGCTCCTATAGGTACAAGGTATATTATTCAACAGGAGGCAAGAGATGAAACGTTGGCATTGGATTGGGTTATTGGTTCTAATCCTGGCCGTAACCGCCCTCAGCGGTTGCAAGCCAAAGGCTGAAGAGGTTGGCGAAATTCCAGCCATTGAAAAGTTAGTCCCACAATCGGTGGAATATCTGACCATCACTGCACGTTGTGCGGGGGATGCAAACACGGTTGAACTGGTATGCATGTTGCCGGATGGCGACCAGACCTTCGTAAGCAACCTGATCGACGGCCAGGCAGCCAATGGCTGGCAGCTGGACACCATCGCCCGCGGGGATGTGGATGTCTTCGTCTTCCAGCGGCCGTATTCCAAATAGAGAGGCCGAAGTATCTCGATAGTTCATTACAGCCGTATCACCAAAAAGCAAAAGCATGGAGTCAAAATCCACCCACTTTTGCTTTTTTCTATCCTGGTATTTCCGATTGTCTATTTTGATAGATTGATGTTGGTTGCATGAAGTCCTGCACACCCCTACCACCAGGTAATTTTGCGGAACTTAATTATTCTATCATTTTGTGTGGCCCGCGATCACACGACCAGCGAATACGCTCTAACACCCTTCCAACAGAGTGAATTTCTCAATATTCTACTATAATTAGGGTATTACTCCCAGCAGATACGATTCTGGCCTGTACATCCGGCTCATACAGCAAAACCATTATAAGGAGAAACACGGTGAAAATGTTTTCGATTGCCCCGATGAAAGATCTTCTGGCTTTCCCTTTCAAAGACCCCAAAGCTGGCAATAAATTACTGGTCGGCAGCTTACTCATTTTCGCAAATTTTATTATCCCCATTCTTCCGGCCTTTTTCGTGTATGGCTATGCCGCCCGGATTGCCCGGCGCGTCTGCGATGGTGATGGCGAGCTGGAATTGCCAGAATGGAAGGACTGGGGTGCACTCTTCAGTGAGGGATTTAAAATATTAATGGCCGCTCTCATTTACAGTCTGCCGGCAATCTTGATTATGATGGTCGGTTCAATTGCTTATTTTGTGGCTACATTCGGGATGGCTTTCGAATCCGCCAGTGGCAATGACCCCACCATGTTTCTGATCGTTTATTTTATTAGCCTCTTTATTTTCATGCTTTCCATAATGGTTGGCATCGGTCTTGCCCTGGTGGAAACCTTATTTGCTCCCGGTGCGCTCATGCATCTCATCCACGAAAAGCGCTTTGCAGCAGCCTTTCAAATCGGTAAATGGTGGCCAATCTACCGCCACAATTTTTCGGGTTTCGTTTTTACATTTATTGTGGCCATGGGCCTATCACAGATTCTGATGATTGTGATCTATCTCGTCATGTATTCTCTGATCCTCTCATTTTTGGTTCCATTTCTTGCCAGCTTTTTGGGCTTTTATATGACCCTGATCATATTTCCACTTTTCGCCCAGGCTTATAAAGAAGGCCTACCCCAAAACGAACCGCAACTGGTTGAAAATTAGATCTCTTTATCCATGGAAACAATACAGTACCGTAACTTATTGCCTGGTGATTTTCCCGCTGTCATGGCTATATGGCAGGCGACAGAAAATATCGGCTTGAGTTCCGCGGACAACCCTGAAGCACTTGCTGGTTTTCTCGAGCGTAACCCGGTCTTATCGTTTGTCGCAATGGCAGGTGAACGGCAGGTAGGTGCGGTGCTATGCGGTCATGACGGCCGCCGCGGTGCAATCTATCACCTGGCAGTCGCAAGTTCATACCGGCGCAAGGGTGTTGGGAAACATTTGGTGAATCTATGTCTACATTCGTTGTGGGAGATCGGCATTGAGCGCTGCCATATCCATGTCTATACTCAAAATCAGGCAGGCATCAACTTCTGGCAGCAAGGTGGCTGGTTTTTACGGCCTGAGTTGGCCTTACTCTCGATTGATGTCAATCCAAACCCGTTCCAATCCTTATCTATTTCCTGACTTTCGCATCATCTTTCGATAGTGCATTGGCATTAATATAGGTAACCACAATATAGATACTAAATAGCAGCACGGCCAGACCAATCACAACCGCATTGTATATCGAGTACTCTCCCCAACGGGTGTTAACGGTTGGATTACCCAGAAAGAAAATAAGAATATTGGTGATGATTAAAATCAGGCGCACTTCGGTAGGCCCCAGACCGATGTACGAAATGCGAAACTCGCCACTTACATAGGTAAGAATATAGACCAGGTTGGCCATCAACATATAGCCTACCAGTGCAATCATTGCGATCCGAAAATCAACATAGGGCGATAATCCGATACCCATCATCACAATCACTTCGCCCAAACCATCCATGGTATGGTCGATAAAAAAGCCATAGCGAGGTCGTTCGATCTTACGATAACGAGCCAGAGTGCCATCCAGGCTATCACCAAACCAATTCAGCACGATGCCAAAACTTGCCAGCCAAAGGAAGCCGGCGCTGCGATGTGCCAGGATATAACTGGCAGCGATCAAGAGGGTTGCAGCGAAACCAGTCATTGTTAAGACATCCGGGGTAACCCAGGATGGCATTTTCTTTGCAAGCCATGCCAATGCGGGTCTCTCCAGCGGTCCTAAAAGGATCTTGTTTACACGTGTATGCTCATTATTTTGAGGTTTCGTCATCTTCGTCTCCAATGCATTCATATTATGGCATACTTTCGTATAACTGGGGCCAAACCGGATAAAACATTGACCATTGCGTCGGCGAAGATTCGAGATAAGGTCTGGCGACAGCAAGCACCATTTCTGTGTTCTTGATCAATTGCTCTTCACGGTCTTGATAAGTTTTCATCTCCAAATATGGCGATGCCTGCAAAAGATAAGTACCATCGCTCTGGCGAATACAGGCGATTGTGACCACCGGAACCCGGGTACGAATTGCCAGTTGGATGGTGGTCACCGGGATGTCACTTTCTTCGCCCAGAAATTTGGGGTGATAATTCGTGGATGGCCAGGGTCGATCTATACCGGTGATGACAGTCCCTCCACTTTTTAAGAAGCGTGAAGCTTCCTGTAAAGCTTCCATGGAAAGTGGCGTAACATGCAAACCCTGGCGTTCACGCAATTCGTTGTGATACTTGTACCCACCATTTGGGTTGGGGTAGGAAAGTACCTGTGGTTTCATACCCTGTAATGCGATTGCGTAACCAGCCAGATCGAATCCGCCCATATGCAAAAGAAGACCAAGGCTGCCCTGTTTACCAATCTTCGAATCATTCATGAACTGCATAAAATTGTCGTCGAACTTCACCAACCGTCGAATCGCAGCCGCATTACGCATGTTGTGGTAAAAATCGTACATACATCGACTATAAGCCAGATAGACTTTCTTGACAGCCACGTCTAAAGCAGATTGGCTTAAGGTTCTGCCACTCAACATCCATTGATTAAGGCGAACCGCGCGCACCTGATCGGACTTTGTTCTGCGTGCAATGTTGCCGGCAATTGTCCGAGCGATCCAATATCCAGCCGCGGGGGGTGTATGTTCACCCAGCCACAAACCCATCTTATTAATCGCTGGCGATAATAAAAAGTCACTTAATTTCATTCCACTTCCCTGTGTGTTTGACAACAGCCAGGTTTCGGTTATCGATATTTACAACACCAAAAAAGCCCGCAAACAATTTGTATTGGATAGAATTTTCTTAATAATTTCTTTTATTGTGGTACTGTGTCCAAATTTATTGATAAGTGTACTATGAATCAGGGGTGAATGAAATGGATTTTAAAAGGTGCAACGAATACTGCAATTTCTACGTATATAAAGTATGAACTGTGAAAAAGGAGAGAAATACCTATGGAAGAACAATCTCCCAACCATGCTCTAAATAAGCGTCTTGAGGATATCAGTTGGGGTGCCTTTCTTGTACTTTTAGGAGGCCTGTGGCTGGTTCCTGATCGCTGGGTACCAGAAGGTGCCTGGTTAATTGGTGCCGGAATTATTATGCTGGGACTAAATCTTATGCGGCAGCTTAATGGAATCCGGATGAGCGGCTTTACACTATTTTTAGGAGCGATTGCATTATTTAGCGGAATTGCGGATATTTTGCACGTCGATTTGCCATTAATGCCGATTTTGCTTATCCTAATAGGTGCCAACATTCTTTTAAAACCCTATTTTGAGAAAAATCTCGTAGTTGAGGAGGATATACATGAACAGGCATAATCGTTTTAATCAAATTTTCTGGGGTTTGGCCATCATCACTGTCGGGTTGCTTTTCCTGGCCCAAAATTTTGGCATACTGGTTGGATTTCAATTCTGGCGCTATTTACCCGGGTTGTTAATCCTGCTTGGCCTTTACCAGCTTTTCATCAACCAATGGCGATCATGGGTGGGTCCGCTCATCTTAATTCTGATTGGTGCATATTTGTTATCGGCTACACTGGGCTTTATCACCTGGAGTACATTCGGCACCTTAATTTGGCCGACCATCATAATTCTTGTCGGACTTTCCATTATTTTCCGGCATGGGCAGTCGGATACAGCCTCCAGTATAGAATCGGGCTCCAAATTCAATGCATTTACAGCCTTTAGTGGCCAGAAAAAAAAGATCACCGCGCAAGATTTTCAAAACGGCGAATGCACGACCATGTTTGGTGGTTTAGAAATTGACTTGCGCGAAGCCGCAATTCTTAATGCTCCAGCACGATTGCAAACAACAACCATGTTTGGCGGAACAGATATTTTTGTTCCGCAGGATTGGGATGTACGCATGGATGTGGTGGCCTTATTTGGCGGTAGTGATGACAAGCGCTCCTTCACCATTCCAGCCAAGTCTCAACCCGATTTGATCATCAGCGGTACCGTTTTGTTTGGTGGTCTGGAAATTAAATAACGAAAACCAGACCACAAATAATCCTGTACAATTTTCGGTCCAGGCAAAGCAGTGGATAAATTAGCCGGTTTCGAGGAATAAATTATCGTCTGCAATTTCACACGTAAAGATCAAGCGTAATCATACAGCAATTCGATACCAATCAAATCAGTCGAATGATCGTAGGTCAATGCCAGCTTCCTTGCTAAGGTATACGATTATTCGCCCTGGTTCAATTGCAAACATGAGTAACCAATTCCATGATTGAATTTTTGTATATATAGTTGGAGTGTTTTCCACCAAGAAACACTTAACTTACTGATCAGGAGGTTCTTCCAGAGCTATCTCTTCACTCGCCGACTCCATCAAAGTGCGATCCTGGCCCAATTTGGAATTCGACAAAATTTCTGACACCAGGGCTTGCAACTTCTTTTTTCCAGGTTTACGACCGCCAGATTTCTTTAATGAAGCTATAATGTTTTTCGTCATATTTTTCGAGATCTGGCGCAGAGATTCCTGAGTCAGGCGCTCGCCTTTCTCAAACCAGGTAGCGGCGGCATAGCCCATCGCCATCGTCATGGAAACAGCCACCGCAGCGGATACAATCCAGCCGGGTAAACCACCCAGCTTACTCAGTTCATAAAATAAGGTTCTTCCCAAAAAACCAAGCCCAAAGGAAAAAACCAGTTCCCTGGCTCTTGCCGGGGTAATCTTATAGTTGTAGATGCGGGCAATGCTCAAAACCATCACCGATTGGGTGATCACCAGGGGTAAAAAATCAATCACCGGCAGCGGAGTCAGGGCAATGGCAGCTGAGACTGACGACGCTGAAGCAATCGCCCGCCAGGCCAACTGCCACCGGTACTGAGGCAACGCCTGGCCTAATGCCGCTACAATGCCAGGTTCTGTGATTGCAATGGCTTTCAAAATATCAGACACATGACTGCCTGTTTTTGCGGAAATTGGGATGATCTGTTCCTTTTCCAGGTTAAGTAATTTGGCAGATTGGGTTAATACACTGGAAAGATCTTTTCGGATCAAGTCGCTTTTGTTTAACACCACAACAAAGGGTTTTTTCATGGCGGTCACCTGCTGGAAAAGTTCCAATTCAGTGACTTTTATGCCCTGGATGGCATCGAAAACAATGATCAAAAAATCCGCACTGGCTGCCGCTTCAAGAGCCGCTTCACGTTCCTTTTCGCCAACTTCCCCAATAGCATCAGCGCCCGGAGTATCCACGACCGCAAAAATTCCCGCATCCGCTTCTTGAATGACGCGTGTAGTGCCCGGAAGCGGACTGACCGCAGCCTTATCCTCTTTTTGCTGCACAAACTGATTATATAGGGTCGATTTTCCCACATTGGTCGGACCAATAATCGCAATGCGGGTTTTGTTACCAAACGCCATTTTCAGCTGGTTGGAACCCAGTTTAAGCAATAATTGTAATAAATTTGTTTCTGAAGGAAATGCCTGCACCAAATCTAAAAAGTTCTTTTTCTCAGCCGATGGCAATTGATCCCAAAAGGCATCAAATATCACCTGGGTTTGCGGCGGAAGCTTTTTTTTCAGATCATTCAAGGTTGTCAAAACACTTCTCCTTTTTCATGGTCAATTAATGATAACATTTTTTCACAAAAGAATTATTAACAAAAGCAACGTATATTTTTCAGGTTTTTTCACATTACTAAAGCTATAATGTCGTATAGATCATTCGCTTGAATGAGAAGAGATGATCAGGAAGAAGACTATCCCGAAAAGCTTGCGGTGAGGATAGTTCATTTTTAGATAAAGGATTTCGTTGGAGGTAAAAATGACAAAAGCTTCCATTCACCCGGTTACACATGGGCGCAGCTATAAAATTATCTGGGGAGTGGCTTCGTTTGGCACTTCGATCATCGCCGGTATTTATGGGGCGTTATTGCCCATCTTTTATCAGGATTATCTCGGACTATCCGCACGCTGGATTGGGATCGCGATGCTGGTTTACGCAATCTGGAATGCGATCAATGATCCGCTATTCGGATATATAACTGATAATACGCGCTCAAAACTTGGCCGTCGAATTCCATATATGCGCTTCACCGCGCCATTCCTGGCGTTGACTTTCATCCTGGTCTGGTTTGCACCGCCTGATGCCGGAGAAATGGCCATTTTCTGGTGGATGCTGATCTCCATGCTTTTATACGATACTGCCTATACCATTATCGGACTGGTATATTCCGCCCTCCTGCCGGAAGTGACCGAATCGGATAATGAACGCAATGACCTGCAAATCTCGGCTGCCCTATTTGGCTTGCTGGGAACCCTGCTTGGATTCATCATACCCGATCTTTTTCGTCCAAAAGCCGGTATGGAGTTAAATTTCCTGCCGCTGCAAATGGCCATGATTGTTGTAGGGATCACCGGCGCATTAATGATCATTGCAACTACTTTAAAAGTACGGGAACGACCGGAATTCACGCTTGTTGATAAACCCCTTGGAATGCGTGAATCGCTGAAATATACTTTTTCGAGCAAAAGTTTCCTGATTCTGGTAGCAGCCAATTTCATGTCAATTTTGATGTCATCCCTCATTATGGGTGCCATTTTCTACCTGGCAGATTATGTTGTAAAGATTAACACCATGATTTTGCTCGCCTGCCTCTTTATCCCATTGATCATTGGCGTGCCGATGACAAAGATTTTTACACGCCGTTTCGGCATTGTCGGCGGTCATCAAATCATGCTTGTGATTGCGGCCGCAGGGCTGCTTTCCATTATGATTGTGCCTACAGCCTTTATTCCTGTCTGCCTTGCCCTGGCCGGTTTTGGCTTGGCCGGACCTCAAACCTTGACCAATGTGCTGTTTGCCCAGGTCGCAGACGAAGATGAAACCCGCTCCGGGGTACGCCGCGAGGGAGCATTTTTTGGGATAAATGCTCTGATCACCAAGCCGGCTCAATCACTGGCAATTGCGCTTTCTCCCTTTATATTGGAGGCAACCCACTTCATCACCCGCGAGCAAAATAGCGGCCTTCCTTTCCTTAACCAACCGGAGAATGCCATTTTAGGCATTAAAGTCATCGCCGGTCTGGTACCCGGAATTGCAATGGTTCTCGGTGCCATTATCCTGATCTGGTATCCACTGCGCGGCCAATATCTAAAAGAGATTCAAGCAAAAGTACTGCTCATGCACGCTCAAAAACACGAGCAGCTCAAACAGCTCAACGCCGGCGGATAAGTCGCCAAAAAATATTTATTGTGCCAGCAAGTCCAGTAAATCACTGGCCTGCAAATTGATAAGCTTTTCCTGGGGAATGGCTCGAATTACTTTTTGGGTGGCACGGTTAATCACATAGACCATTACCTGCCGGGTTTCCTCATTCAGTTGAAAACGCAAACCGATATCTTCACATTCTAATTTTTCGAAATTAACCAGAATTTCGGCTCCAGCAGGTCCTTCTGGCTTAACATTTCGCTGGTTAGCGAATTTCGCATCCATCGTTTCTACAAATCTCCGGTCATGTGGTTGTAAAAATGAATCAATTTTGTAGGAATTGCCTTTTTATCTTTGGTAGACTTGACTGCCATGAATTCTCCTAAAATCTTTAAAATGTGCCCTACCAATACCTGCATATCCATCATCAATTTCAGGTACGTCTTTCAAAAATTTATATGCAAACTTGTTCCAGGTTATGAAGTTTGTGGAATAAACAATGTTGATTGATTGGTTTCACCACAAAATCACAGGCACCCATTTTAATTGCTTCAATCAGTTCTGCCTCCTGACCAATTGAAGATAGCATCATCAACTTTGCCTTTGGATCCATTTGTTTGATACTGAGAATTGAAAACAATCCATCAGCGTCCGCTATGTTAAGGTTCATCAAGACTATATCGGGTTTGCACTCACGGTACATTTCCACAGCCTGCGCCCCAGATTTAGCTTGAATGACAACAAATCCTTCATTGACAAGAATATTTGCCATTCTTACGCGCATAAATGCTGCATTATCCGTAATTAGAACCTTCGTCATTCGCGGCCTTCCTCTTTCTCGTTTCTCTTCAGATCGGATCAATTTAATGACCCATAGCTAAGATAGCACAGCCTTCGCTTTCGTTCAGTAAAGTGTGCGTAAAAAAAGAGGATTGCCCTTAATCAGACCAATAAATGCCTGGATTTTATTTCAGCCACAAATCGCGCAAATAATTAATCTTATAATACTGATGGTGAATTCCACCACCATCATGCTCATTATAAGAATAGACCTTTATTTCTTTTTTGCCTTCCCAATAATTGTAGGCGGCAAAAACCGTAGATGGCGGGCAGGTTTCATCCATTAAAGCAGTTGAAAATACGGCCTCCGCCTGCGCACGTGCGGCAAAGTTTACACCATCGAAATACGCCAGTGTTTTAAAGACCTGCTCTTCCTGATCGCGATGGACCCGCAAATATTGAACAATCTCTTGATACGGCTGGCTGTTGACCAGTTGAACAGCACGCTCAAAATTACATAGAAAAGGTACATCGACGAAAGCGAATTGGATTTGGGGCATCAGCGCAGTGACTGCAATAGCAATCCCGCCACCCTGGCTTCCCCCATTGACAGCTATTCGATTCGAATCAATCCGTTCATTTTTATTTATAGCCTCCACAGCTCGGACTGCATCACAAAATACACGGCGATAGTAATACGTTTCCGCTTTCAGGATACCACGCGTCATAAAACCGGGGAACTGCCCAGCCTGTGCTTCTGAATCGAGATCGGGCGTATTGCCTTCTGACCAGCTGCTGCCCTGTCCGCGGGTGTCCATGATGAAATTGGCAAAGCCGGCATTAACCCAATGTAAATGTTCCAATGGCCTGCCACGACCGCCTCCGTATCCCACAAATTCCAATACACAGGGCAATGGATCGTGAGTATTTTTGGGCAATAATAGCCATCCTCGGATCGGCTGCCCTGCATACCCCGGAAAAGTCACATCATAAACATCCACAAAATCCAGCGGTTCATCCACCTGTTGAAATTGAGGCTCCATGGCAAATTGACGGGCTCGCGTAAGCGTGGTTTGCCAGAAGTTATCAAAATCCAGCGGTTCATTGCGGGTTGGGCGATATTGCTGAAGTTCGGGTAGGGGAAGATCAAAAAAAGCCATCATTTCTCCGTGTTTGAAATTCTATAATTATTATTTTTTTGTTAGTCTAAATAGCAATTGAAAGGGTGCCACCTCATACTGAGGATTGATTTATCCACCAATATATGTGATTTTCATTCTGAAATCAATCTTTATCCGTAGGTAATGATACGCTCCAATCAATAAGACCAAAAAGCGTAATCCTTTTCTCTGCGGCAGATGACCGCGTAACAGGTGATTACAGCGGTGATTTCTGTAGACCCTATAAGGATTCCCATCTTTCTGATCACCGAATCTGCTATGACTTAATTATAAGTCATTCAAAAAGCCCGCAGCTTTCAAATTCACTCACCGAAAAATCCCCGCTGGAGTCGCTCCGAAGGACTCCCGAAGGGAGCAAGCTTTTTCGGATGCGCTCAATAAAGTGTCCATTCGGGACAAAAGACGAGCCGCGATCATGGGCCGATGACGGAATCACCAATAAAACTATCAAAAAAGCGAAAAAGAAGTTTATTACGGAACCTTTGGCACACTTCCTGTATCGATTTGTATCTATGCTTTCTCAAAAATGGTTTGTTTGTTAAAATAAAAAGATAGAAGGCGATTTTGAAAGGCAGCCCGATTCTTGATTCTGGCTGGCGATCCAAAAACAAGGAGGAGAGATGAAGAAGATATCAATTATTTTCAGCATGGTATTGGTTTCGGTCATGGTGCTATCAGCCTGTAATTTGCCACAGGGGAATAGCACGCCAACTTCAGACCCAAATTTCGTCTTTACGGCGGCCGCCCTGACCGTGGAAGCGAAGATTAAAGAAAATACGCCTGTGCCGGTCTTACCGACCGTCATGCCGCCACTCGAAACCGCCATACCTCCGCAGCCAACAGTCGCTGTTGCCACCATCACACCCATCCCTACCGAAGCCCCTCCCGCTACGCCTACCAGCTTACCTTGTGATGCGGCCAAATTTATCGATGATGTCACCATCCCTGACGATACTGTCATGGCACCTGGCGCTACATTTACAAAGACATGGCGGCTAAAAAATACTGGTTCTTGCATTTGGAGCACCAATTATGCCATCGTTTTTGATAGCGGTACCAGTATGAATGGCCCCGCCGCAAAACAATTAGCAGCCAGTGTCACCCCCGGGCAGACAGTAGATATATCGGTCGATCTCAAAGCACCTGATAAAGCCGACACATATAAGGCGAATTGGAAATTACGCAACGCAAATGGCGTTATTTTTGGTCTGGGAGATGATAACAAACCCTTCTGGGTTCAAATCAAGGTCGCCAGCCCCACCACCGAAGTATTCTCAGTTACTTCTGCTTCATTCACCATCAATCCTTCCTCTTACAGCGGCGCCTGCCCAACCGATATCACCCTGGTGGGCAAAATCAAGGTCAGCAAAGCCGGAACCGTTTCGTATACATACCGGCGTGAAGATGGGTTTATTTCACCGCTGATGACCAAGAATTTTGATGAGGCCGGCGAAAAAAATCTGGTGGATTACAGCATGTCGATGGGCAGCAGTTGGAGTGGAAAAATCTGGCTGCGGATCGACGATCCCAATCACCAGGACTTCAATACCCAGCAATTTAGCATTACCTGCAATTAACAGTTCGATTAATAAAGGAGGCAGGTTTTGAGCTGCCTCCTTTGCATTTAATCAGCCGATTACTCGCCGATAAACGCGGTGGTTTTTTACCTCCCGGCCACCCAGCACAGCCAGATCCCTGCGCATCTGATCGGCACTTTCGGCTACCTGTGTAAACTCTGCGAATTTAAACCCTCGTGATTTGACAGTCTTTTCCATTTCAGCGTACAGCAGCGCATTACCGCCCCGACCGTAGTACTCCGGCAGCACACCGGTGCCATTAACAGCCACCCAATCCGCTTTTTTCATTTTGCTGAAAAGGTCCAGAATGCTGATTGGATTCAAGCGGCCTTTGTGCTTTTTGAGCCCTTCTGACATATCCGGAAAAGCAAACAGAAAACCAATCACCTTCTCATGATCCATTAAAACCTTGATCAGTCCGGGATCCGAAAACATCGTTACTGTATCCACCGCTACTTCAATCTCACGCTGGGTATACGGATAATACTCCCAGTTATGAATGAATATTTCGTTATAGACGCTCCCAATGGCTTTGCCGAAACTTTGCAGGTCACGGCGGGAGCGGAAACTGCGAACATGAATTGTTCCCTTTTCGATAACACGCTCAGCCACCCTGTGAATTTTTTCTGGCAAGGTAAATTTATCCACCTCGATCTGGCAGGAGACAAAATCTACCACCTTTTCAAATCCAATTTCGGCCAGCATACGCGGCAGGTATGGGAGGTTGTAGTTCATCATGGTCATCATCTGCCGCAGGTCAAATCCCTCAACCAGAATTCCATAGCCTTCCCCCAGACCCATTGGTTTTGGGCCGACCATTTCATTCAGGCCCTTTCTTTTAGCCCAATCATCGGCTGCGGCGAACAATGCTTTGAGAACATTGACGTCTTCAACAGTTTCGAGCAGGCAAAAAGCAGCTTGCCGTGTCTGGTGAGCCTGATTATAAAGGTGGTTCTCGAGCACCATAATTCTGCCCACGACCTCTTCATCCTGAAACGCCAGAAAAGCCTGTGCCTGTGAGTGCTGATAAAAAGGGTGCTTTTTCGGGCTTAGCATTGTTCGTATATCCAGCCTGATCGGCGGTACCCATTGGGGAACACCGGCATAGAGGCGAAAAGGTAGTTCAACGAATTGTTTTACCTGCGATCGCGATTTTGGGTCAAGTTTGATTATATTGAGCATTGATTTATCCTGGGAATTTGATTGTCGATTAGGTGCCTGGTTGATTGGTTGCTTCGTTGCCAGATTAGCTAGTTATCTCGACGACAAGATCACCAAACCCCTAATTACCTATTACCTGATCAACTAATTTACAAATTACCTGATTACCGACATATCATTATAATAATATCATCGACTCGCTACTGTTAAGGAGAAACAAATATGAATTCATTGATCCAGGAAAAAATCGAACAGGCCATTACGATCTTGCATGAAAAAGATATTGACCTGTGGCTGACTTTTGTAAGAGAAACTTCTGTTAATTCGGATCCGATCCTGCCCATCATCTACGGTCAGGCCTCACTCACACGTCCCAGCGCTCTTATCATTCATCGCAATGGGGAAAGGATTGCCATTGTCGGGCGCATGGACGCCAACACCGCCCGTGGATTGGGTGCTTACCAGCAAGTGATTGAATGCGATGCGGAAATTCAACCCCATTTGTTGGCAACATTGGAACGATTGAATCCAGCCAAAATCGCCATTAATTATAGCCAATACAACGTCATGGCCGATGGCTTGAGTGTTGGCTGGTTTGAAGTTCTAAAAAATATGTTGCATGGAACGGATTTTTACCAGCGGCTTTGTTCTTCTGAAGAAATCATCGCCGCCCTGAATGGACGCAAAACCGCCCGCGAGATCGCTCTGGTTCGCGCTGCGGTAGAAGCAACCAAAGAAATTTTTCAGCAGACTTACGCCATCCTGCGTGAGGGAATCAGTGAAAAAGAAATCGCAGCGTTAATGCACGACCAGATCGCCAGCAGAGGACTGGATGTCGCTTGGACATATGAAGGCTGTCCGGCAGTCAACTGCGGCCCCGATTCTCCGGTTGGACATGCGGATCCCACAGATATCGTTTTGCGGCAGGGTCACATCGTTCACTTCGATTTTGGGGTCAAAAAGGATGATTACTGCGCTGACATCCAACGCGTGGTTTACATGCTTAGAATCGCTGAAAAAACAGCCCCAGAACCCGTGTTGAGAGGGTTTGCCACCGTCCGTATGGCTGTGGAGGCAGCGCGCAAGAAAATCAAACCCGGAGTTACGGGTTTTGAAGTCGACCAGGCAGCGCGTAATACAATCATCCAGGCGGGTTATCCCGAGTACCAATATGCTACTGGTCATCAATTGGGGCGGCATGCCCATGACGGGGGCGGAATTCTTGGGCCCTGTTGGCAAGTATATGGCAGCCTGCCCGATGAAGTGCTTGAAAGCGGACAGATATACACCATCGAGCCAGGCCTGGCTGTCCCGGGTTTTGGCTACATTGGATTGGAAGAGGATGTCGTCGTAACAGAGAATGGCTGTGATTACCTGGTAGAGCCCCAGGAAGAATTGATTTACTGTTGATCTTCTAAAAGTGGTGAGATTCGGTCCAATCCTATTTCTTTCAACCCGATAAATTCAAGGTTTCATGAAAATCGCTCACACAGCGAGAATAATCCACCATGGTGATTAATAAGACGAATAAGTTGATTCAGATCCGGTAAAAAAGATCTCTTTTACCACTGGTGTCTTGTATGTCCGCGCAACTTGATCTCACCTTTAGCCTTTCGCCACTTTTTAATGTACGCAAGAAGGGTGCCGTGATAGGGGCAAGATGAGATAACTCTTGAATATATTTACGATTTGGCAACATATGCTGGGGTAATTTTTCCTTTCTTTGTAAAAAAAATCCAAACTAGTAAGTTATCCCAGGCATATTTCAAGGTCGCCCCTTGATTGTTTACGCACATTTTATGGCTATTCAAGCATTGCTGATGTATCATTTTTTGACACTTATGAATGCCGAAATCCATAAAGTCCTCATACTGGATGATGATCGCATCCTGGCACAATTAATGGCAGATTATCTTTCACTCTCTGCCCATTGTTACGTCACGCAAACCCACAAATCAGAAGATTTTTGGAAGGCTTACCAATCGGACAGCTACGATTTGATTTTCATGGATTTCCGCCTGCCTGATACAACCGGTTTGGATATTCTCGAAAAATTAGCAGCCCAGGATAACATCACTCCCATTGTGATGATGACCGGTGAAGGCAGCGAGGAAATTGCGGTAAAGGCCATTCAATCCGGTGCTTTTGATTATTTGGTTAAAGGCCATTTTGAATTTTCAGTGCTGCCAACTCTTTTAACCAAAGCAATTCGGCAACATAAAATTCAAGCCGAGATTAAACAGAATCGCGCACAAATTGATTTTCAGGCCGCTTTGTTAAACAATGTGAGTGATTCGGTCGTCGGCTGGGATCTCCACAATCGAATCACCTATTGGAACCCGGTGGCAGCTGAACTCTTTAGTCTTTCCGCACACAATGCGATCGGAAAGCAAGCTGAAGATATGTACTTTAATCTATTTGAGCCGCCCATATGCACGACTGAAGACACCCTGCCTGCATCTGGGACAGCCGAAAGAAAATACAAGGATGGGTTTGGTGCAGAACGCTGGGTTAACTCAAAAATCACGCCACTCTTTGACGAGCAGCACACTAGAATCACGGGTTATATGGATATAGCGCGTGAAATCACAACCACGAAAAGCGAGCAGCAGGAGCATCTTTCCACTCAACACTTCCTCGAAAAAATTATTGCCTCCAGCCCGGATATCATCTATATTGCTGACTTAACCATGAATACTCTTAGCTTTGTAAATCCTCAAATTCTGGAGATTCTCTCTATCCCCGCAAATATTCAAGATTCCAGCCTTCGCTTTTCAGATCTTGTTCATCCAGAAGATCTGGCATCTGTAAACCAGCATCATCACGAAGTCTATAGCGAACCTGCCCAGACAAGAATTGCTTTTGAATTCAGGATGAGGGATACCCGCGGGGTATGGAACTGGTACTCATCACATGAAACCATCTTTTCCCGCGATCTCACCGGCAACCCGAAGGAAGTGATTGGAATTGCCCAGGATATCACCGCCAACAAGGTGATCGGCAATCAACTCCAACAACGCTTGATTGTTGAAAAGCTGCTTTCCTCCATTTCGAATTTCTTTATAAATATCAGCCCAGAAAATACGGATATGGGGATCGAAAAATCCTTATTGTTGGTTGGCAATTACATTCGCCCTGATCTGGGCGCCATCTACCTGACAGAGAACAAAAATTTTTTCAGCTATTATTGCGGTTTTGAAAAATCTGTACCAGACAGCCGGCGCATCCAGGAACGGGCGGGAATCATCGAAATTCGTAATTTCCCCTGGCTGAAGGGGGAACTGAAAAGTCAGCAGCCACTCTTAATTAACAACACCGCTGAACTTCCGTTTGAAGCCATAGCCGAAATGGATTTCCTGGCGAAACATGGAATCAAATCAATTATCTTTGTTCCCATGGTATATAACAGTGAAATGATTGGCATTGTCACTGTCGTTATGAACCACGAGACTGTTACCTGGCAACCAGACCATGTTCACCTACTGCAGACATTTGCAGACCTGGTTGTAAATGCCATTATCCAGAAAAGAGCCGCCCAGGAGGTACAATCCAGTGAAGCACGTTACCGTGCAATTGTGGAAGAACACCAAACAGAGCTAATCTTCCGCATTGATCCTTTATTCCTGTTCACTTTCGTAAATGAGACCTTTTGCAATTACTATAAAAAAGCACGCTCTGACCTGATCGGTACTCCTTTCCAGCTCTTGATCAATGCCGAGGATTTCACAAAGGTAGAACAAGCCATCCTGGCCTGTACACCGGCAAGCCCTATCACCCAATTTGAAATGAGAACTTTGGTTGCAAATTCATTTCGCTGGCAGGAATGGACGATACGGGCAATATTTAAGGACAACAGCACAATTATCGATTACCAGGGTGTCGGCAGAGACATTAATCAGCGCAAGGAAATTGAACACCAATTGAAAACCGCTCAAACTCACCTGGCACAAACAACCCGTATGGCTGCCATCGGAGAATTGGCAGCCAGCATTGCCCATCAAATATCAAATCCATTAACAACCATCATCGCCGAAGCACAGCTGTTGGTCAATTCAATCCCCAATCAACACGCAGATTACGAATCTGCCAGCGCCATCGTAGAGGCTGGATGGCGTGCACAGCATGTCATCCGAGAGCTTCTAAAATTCTCCGAAGCGCCAAAGAACGATCAGGATGAAATCGCTATTAACGAGACGATTGAGAAGGCTGTGCTGTTGGCGGGTACCCACATTCAAAAAAGCGGATCAACCATTTTAAATATAGCGCTTGAACCAGGTTTACCGCCAGTTTGCGGAAACTCCCAGCAATTGGAAGATTTATGGTTAACCTTATTGTTGCTGGCACGCAGTGCTACCCTGGATGATAAGAAGCATACTGTCCAGATTTGTACTCAGTACCAGGCAGAAACCGAAGAGGTTATGGTATCTGTAATTGATGATGGCATCCCCATAAGCCCACAGCAAATGGAGACCATTTTTGAACCGCAACTAGTACCCAGAGGACAAGGCCGGGGAACTGGCATCGAATTGAGTCTATGTCGTGAGATTGTTCGACAGCACGCAGGCAAAATATCTGTTAAAATGAAGAATGGTTTAACAATTTTCGAAATTAGTTTACCAGGGGAGAGGAAAAATGGCGCCTACCAGCATCTTAGTAATTGAAGACGACGACATCGTTGCGAAAACAATTGAACGAGTATTACGCGGCAATGAGTTTAAGGTCACAATCGCCCGAAGCGGGGTCGAGGGTTTACAAATCGCGAGGCGCTACCCACCTGAACTTGTGATTCTGGATGTGGTTATGCCAGGTATGGATGGATATACCGTTTGCCGTGAAATGCGGGCGGATCCGCTCCTTCAAGATGTGCCCATCCTTTTCTTAACTGCCAAATCGAAAGATGAAGATAAAATCATCGGGTTTAAAGCCGGTGCGGATGATTACCTTGGCAAACCGTTTAACATCGACGAACTACTCCTGCGTATTCACGCCATTTTAAGAAGAGCACGTCGAAATGCCAATCAAGTTGTTTCCCCCAGTTCTTCCGGGTCAGCTCCAAACGTCCCCTCGGAACCATTACACAGCCTGACTGTCTGCGGTTTCACTTTGAATACGCGTACCTTCGAACTTACCTCGGATTCAATTGGAACCATTCGGTTGACACCTGTCCAATTTGATTTGCTTTATCACTTAATGAGTCATCCGGGTGAAATCTTTTCGCCAACACGTCTTCTGGACGAGGTTTGGGATTATCCTACCGATGCCGGTAGTCCGGACCTGGTACGTGTGCATATTAAGAATCTACGCGAGCGAATTGAAGAAGATCCGCGCAATCCAACATTTATCAAAACGGTAGCCGGGTATGGTTACACCATCCAAAACGACAACCCCGAGTAAGCAAGGAAGCAAAACTTAATGGAAGAGATGCAGAGCAATTTGGCTGAACGCGAATATGAGTTAAAAGCGCTCAAATATATTGCCCGCATTCAAAATGTCATTTCAGATATCAATGATATTCAATTAAATATCATGGAATATCTGCAATCCATTTTTAAAACAGAACACATCATCCTGACAATCATCACAAAAGATAACCCAAATCAGGTGTTGATGAAATACCTGGGCAGAAAGCACAAATGGGCATTACAGGAACTGGTCAACCTCGAAAAGGGAATCATCTGGCAATCCATTTTTTCAAAGAAGGTGACAGAGATCCTCTCCCGCAAGCCAAATCCGGTTTACGATACACAATTTGAAAGTATTAAAGGCTTCACTGCCCGCAGCATTCTGTGTGTTCCTTTGTTAACCGACGGCAGAATTCTCGGTGTGGTAACCCTGCTGAATTACCCCGGTGCTCCACTAACGCCAGAACGTTTGGATTTTCTCTCCTGCCTGACGACTGCCCTGGCCAATGCCATCCGAAATTACGATATGCTGCAGGAATTGAAACGTTCGAATGCCGATCTCGAAACCTCCCGCTGGGAGCTGCTTAATTCACGCAATACGCTCAGAGCATTATTTGATAGTATCCCCGCCTCCATGTACATCATTGACGCAGACTATATTTTGATCGCGATCAATAAAAGCCGGGCAGATCGTGCAAAACTACCGCCGCCGCGTCTGGTTGGAAATAAGTGCTATCAAATTTTATTTGGGGAAAATGAGCCTTGTATGCACTGCCGGGCAATGGAAACATTCAATTCCGGAAACCAAACCACACGCATTCTACGAAAATGGGTGGATAAAGAAACTTTCATCGAGTGGGAAATATCAACGTACCCGATTAACGATCAGGATGAACGTTCCGTCCAGGTTATTCTGGCTGAGAACGATGTTACCGAAAAACGTTACCTGGAAGCAAATCTGATCCAATCCGAAAAATTGGCGGCTGTTGGTCAATTGGCTGCCGGTGTAGCCCATGAGATCAATAACCCGCTGGCTGCCATCATCGCCAATGCACAGCTGCTAATTCGTGAGATTCCCCATGAAAATAAAGATGCTCACGATTCACTGCAAATGATAGAAATCGCCGGGACGCGTGCTTCACAGGTGGTTAAAAACTTGCTGGGGTTTGCTCGCAAGGAAGAATACGACTTTGCGCGTATCGACATCAACGAAACCATTCAGAATGCATTATCGCTGGTGCAGCATGAAATCAACTCCCGTCCATTGGTGATCTCACTCTCTTTCAAGGAAAACATGCCTCCGGCGGTTGCCAGCAAAGATCACTTACAGGGGGTCTGGGTGAATCTGTTGATGAATGCGATTGACGCCATTGATCCGCAGCCGGGAGAAATCGTCATTAATACAGATTTCCGCGATAAGGAATTTCTGATCAGCTTCACTGATAACGGTAAGGGCATCCCTTCCGATAAGCTTGAACGCATTTTCGAACCCTTTTACACCACTAAATCAGCCGGGCAGGGTACCGGGTTAGGATTGTCAGTCTGTAACCGAATTGTAAAAAAACATGGTGGGGTCATTATAGCCGAAAGCAGCGTTGGAAAAGGCAGTCGTTTCAGCGTGACTTTGCCGACTGCCCCGCTGAGCAAAGTGACCGGCAGCCTTTCTGGATAAAAAAACTCCCTGCCAGCTTACAGCAGGGAGTTTACTCTCAATACAAGCGAATTATGCGCCGCCACCCAGGTATGCTTCCTGAACCACCGGGTTATCCAGCAGCTCGTCGGCTAAACCTTCCAACACGACCTTGCCGGTTTCCAGAACGTAGCCACGGTTGGCGATCGAAAGCGCCATTTGAGCATTTTGTTCCACCAGCAAAATAGAAGTACCATGATGGTTGATATCCTGGATGATATCAAATATTTGCTCCACAATAATTGGTGCTAACCCCATGGAAGGTTCATCCAGCAAAAGCAACTCGGGTTCCGCCATCAGGCCGCGCGCAATCGCCAGCATTTGTTGTTCGCCACCAGAAAGTGTACCACCCAATTGTTTTCGGCGTTCGCGTAAGCGCGGAAAACGGACGAACATGGCCTCCATATTTTTTTCAATCCGCTCTCTCTCATTGTGGATATAGGCACCCATTTCCAGGTTTTCGACCACACTCATGCGCGGGAATATTCTTCGGCCTTCCGGTACCTGGATAACCCGCCGGGTTACGATATCTTGCGGGGGCGTGGTGATAATGGACTCTCCTTTATAAAATATGTCCCCGGAACGGGTAGGGATAACCCTCGAAATAGCGCTCAACGAAGTTGATTTGCCGGCGCCATTTGCACCAATTAAGGCCACAATTTCACCTTCATCTAAATGAAAGGATATTCCCTTGAGGGCATGAATCGCCCCATAATAGACATTGATATCCTGAACATCCAGCATCATCATAGTTGTTTCTCCCGTCGATATTTCTCCGATAATGCCGATGCACCCAGTCCCAGATAGGCTTCAATCACCCGCGGGTTCGCTTGAATTTCTTTAGGGGTTCCTTCTGCAATTTTTTGCCCATAATCAAGCACTGAAATCTGATCGGATATGTCCATCACCACGCGCATGTCATGCTCGATCAAGATGATTGTCACGCCCAGATCATCACGCACTGAACGGATAAAGGTTTTCATGATATCCGTTTCCTGGGGATTCATCCCCGCAGTTGGCTCATCCAGGAGCAGCAATTTGGGATTATTACCCAATGCCCGTGCAATTTCAAGACGGCGTTGAGCTCCATATGGCAAATTGGTGGCAAGGTTATCGCCCAAACCTTCCAAGCCCACATATTTCAATAATTTGGTCGCTTCAGCAATAACGTGTTTTTCCTCTTTTCGCTTGGCCGGTGTTCGCAGCATCACGGAAAGCCAGCCCTGATGCATACGAGGTTCAAACCCTACCATGATGTTTTCGACCGCGCTCATATTCTTGAAGAGGCGTATGTTTTGATACGTTCGCGAGATACCCAAAGCAGCAATGCGGTCGGTTAGTTTACCATTGATCACATTGCCATCGAAGATCACCTGACCTTCTTCAGGCTTGTAAAAACCGGAAATGCAATTAAAGAGTGTTGTTTTTCCTGCCCCGTTAGGACCAATAATACTGGCTATCTTGCCTTTTGGGACGACCAGATCAACTTTGTTGACTGCGGTTAAGCCGCCAAAAACTTTTGTAACACGGCGTGTTTCCAATAAAGTGCTCATTCTGGCCCTCCTTTTTCCGCATCGAGGGGCGGTGATTTCTCCCCATATTTTGGTCGTTTGGCCGGCCATAATCCTTCCGGTCGAATGATCATCATCAGAACCAGCAAGGCACCAAATACCAACAATCGATAGCTTTCCAATTCACGTAAAATCTCAGGCAATCCTTTCAATGTAAAGGCACCCAGGATAACACCGGGGATACTGCCCATGCCACCAACGATAACCAGGCTGAGGACATTAATCGACACCATCAGAACATGATCTTCCGGACCGGTAAATTGGTTACGGGAGGCAAATAAAGCCCCTCCCAGACCTGCAAAGGCTGCGCCGATAGCCAACGCTAAAATCTTGTACTTGTAGGTGTCTACACCGGTTGCCTGTGCGACAGTTTCATCCTGACTGATGGAAAGCCAGGCACGCCCAATTCGCGATTCCTGCCAGCGACGGGCCAGGAAAATGGAAAGAAGTACCGCCAGAATGATCAAATACATGAAATCGATGTCGCTGGAAAATGATTTTCCCAATAATGTTGGACCGGCAATATTACGTACCCCACGAGGTCCCAAAGTGATATCCTTTAACCAGTCACTCTTAATTAAAATGCGGATAATTTCGCCAAATCCAAGTGTTACGATGGCGAGATAATCTCCCCGCAGGCGTAAAATTGGCAGCCCAATCAACACTCCTGAAATGGCAGACGCGACAATCGCCACTAACAACGCTACCCAGAAATTCCAGTTAAGATGATGGGGATCTGGTGCAGTCACCAGGGCGAAAGAATAAGCCCCGATGGCAAAGAAAGCTACATAGCCAAGAACAAGTTGGCCTGAATATCCAACAATGATATTTAAGCCAATTCCCAGTAGAACATAAATGCCTACCGTACCCATAATGTAGTTCCAATATGAGCCCCAGGTGCGCGGCAATATGACCAGCAAGAAAAGTACGACACCCATGGCAATATAGCCAACGAAAACATTCTTACGTAATTTCGCTGGCCAGGATGTGTTAACCCATAATGATAATTTTTGTTTCCATAACGCGAATTGATGCTGGCTGCGATCTGAGAAAATTGCCAGTAAAGCGCCGGCTGCCGCAGAGACAATGCTCAAGCCCAAATGAATGAGTCCGCCTGTCAGTGTGGATTGGCCAAATAGAAAGTAGACGATCGATTCAGGCGAGAGCGAGCTCAAATAAACGCGCATGTCGACCCCGTTACTATGAATCGTGCCAACAATGAGGGTGTAGACCAACACAAACAAACCAGCCACAAAACCAGCTACCAAACCAGCAACAATGGCGGAACCTGCTCGCAAAGGGTGATCGCCGGTATGTTTGGCTGCCCGCCAGCCATTCCACAGCCCGATAAAGCCAAGAAACACCACCAGGGCGGGGTAGGCAGGCATTGCACTAACACCAACTGCTTCTCCAAACACTTTTTGAATCAGACTGGCTGCTGTAACCGTAAAACCAATTAAGGCCAGAAAAATAACAATAACTGCGAAAACAACGCCGCTTTTGGCCGCTTTTTGAATAAGTGAAGATTTCATACTTTCTCCTCTGTGAGTGCCTCACCCAATATGCCGGATGGGCGTAAGATGAGCACGAGGATTAAAATGGAAAAAGCAATCACATCTTTCAATTGGAAGTCAATACCCAGAGCAGCCGGCCCTATGGCCTCCACAATCCCCAGAAACATACCTCCCACCATCGCCCCCGGTATGTTGCCGATCCCCCCAAGTACAGCGGCTGTAAAAGCCTTGATGCCAGGCAAAAAACCAACAAAGTAATTGGTGAGGCCATTATGAATACCCCACATCACGCCTGCCGCACCAGCCAGGGCACCGCTGATTACAAAAGTCTGGCTGATAATCTTATCAACGTTAATACCCATTAAGGCTGCAGTTCGTTTATCCTGAGCAACAGCGCGCATGGCCCGCCCTAATTTGGTTCGCTGCACCAGAACAAATAAGCCGATCATCAAGGCGGCTGATAAAACCAGCGAAAAAATACCTGAATATGTTAATAATACATTTGTCCCGCCAATTGGAATCTGCCAACCCAGTCCGCGATCAATCACGGACGGATTAATGTACTGCCTGCGTTGCGGACCAAACAATAACTGGCCGGCATTTTGCAAAAATATGGATGCACCAATCGCACTGATCAGCGGGACAAGCCGCGGGGCGCCGCGCAATGGGCGATAGGCAATTTTTTCCAAAAAATAACCGGTTAATGCTGCGATTCCCATACCCGCTAAAAATGCCAGCAGTATGGCGATCACCGGTTGCGCATTTAAAAATGAATTTTGGGTTCCATCTTTTAATGTGACTGGAATCGCATTGAAAGCTTCGAAGACGAAATAACCCCCGAACGACCCAATCATCATCACTTCGCCATGGGCAAAATTAATCATAAATAAAATACCGTAAACAAGTGTATAGCCAATCGCGATCAGGGCATACATTCCACCAACAATAAGACCTGAAACAGAAAGTCGCAGCCAGGTGTCTGCCCCGTACTGCGACTCGATTGCCACATTGCGTATGCGCGCAATTAAAAGCACAAGCACAACGGCAGTGGCAAGCAGACGGATTACTTTTACATTCAACTGGGGCATTTTAATGGGGCGCTTTTGATGTACTTCTGCCATCATGCCTCCGTTCTTTCCTATTTAAGTTAATTTTATATTCTTACGCGAGCAGAGGGGCTATGGAAGTATTTTACATATTCCATAGCCCCAAATCAATCAAGAAATTATGAGGTTACTGGGCAGCTTGAACCCATTCGCCATTTTGAACAATATAGAAGGTTGGTCCGGCTGTGTTACATTCACCAACTTCATTACAGGTAATGTCACCAGTAATGCTGGTAAAACCACTCATTGTGCGGACTGCATTGACCAGCTCACCACGGGGCACATACAGGTTTCCATCCGCGCCTAAAATTGCTACTTGTTTGACCATCGCAATTAAAGCGGCGGCGGCATCATAGCCACTCCAGGTGTAAGGAGAGAGGGAGCCGGCAGGTACGCCGTAATCAGCCAGGTATGTTGCGTCAAATGTGACTTTGGCTTCGGATTCGGGCGGGATAACAGAGGCAGCATATGCACCTTCTGCGTTGGCTCCACCTTTTTCAATGAATTCTGCCCCAAACGTTCCATCACAGCCAAAGAATACTGCGTTCTCCAGACCGGTCTGTTTCATTTGATTCGCAATCACATAACCTTCAGCCACATAGCCACCAAAGTAAACAGCTTCCGGGCTCTTGGACGCTAATGCGGAAAGCACCGAGGTGTAATCCTGCTCACCAGGTGTAACACCTTCATAACCTACCACCTCACCACCCAATGCGGTGAATTCCTGGTCAACGACATCTGCCAGACCCTGACCGTAAGCGCCGCCATCGTGCATTACGACGATTTTGCGAAAACCAAGGATGTTATATAGATAATCGGCAGCAAATTTACCCTGGACTGCATCGGTGAAGGCAATTCGGTTGAATACCTTGGAACCCAATGTGGTCAATGGGGGGTTCGTGGCAGAAGGTGAAAGCATTGGCAGGCCGGCTTTTTCATAGATTGGCATGGCGGCTTCTGTCGAACCGGAGAAAATATGACCAGGAATGGCAACAATAGTGGGGTCGGTAATTAGTTTATTGGCCACTGCTGCGCCTCCTTCGGGAGCTCCCTGGGTATCCTGAGCAACGAGTTCAAAGGCGAAACCTTCAAATTCACCGCCATCTTTCACGGCAATGGTTGCTCCCTGAGAGATATCAATACCGAAGGAAGCATAGTCACCGGTCATGGGTGCGCCCATGCCAAGTTTGATGGTTGAACCGGGCGGAATTACCGCACAGCCAAATTCATCCGTTGCACAGACTTCAGGAGCACCAGCTGCTGCAGGCACTTCGGTGGGTTTATCCATCGGCACTTCGGTGGGTTTATCCATCGGTACATCGGTAGCCACAGGGGCTGCCGTTTCAGCCGGCGCCGGGGTTGCCGCGCCGCCACAACTTGCCAAAACCATGGCAAAAACAACAAAAACAAAAAACAAAACTTTCTTACTCATTTCTTACTCCTCCTAGGCAATAGAAAAACTGTTGACATTTCTTTACACAGATATTCGATTTTGTAAAATGTAGGGATTTTTTGCTTGGATTGACCTCCTTTTTGTCATCAGGGGGCCTCTTGGTCAGGAATTCGTCATTCTAAAAAAAACGGCCACCCTTCTGTCTGATCTGGGTGGCTTGGCTTATTTTATTGACAGAAAACCTTCTCTAACTAATTTAGCGCAGCCCGCCCAACTTCAAACTTCATCTCCATAAGACCAAACATATGGAGATGCCAGCTAATAAGGGCGATAATCAGAGAAGAAGTTAATATCAACATGACAAATATCACTTTACCGAATTTTGGTGATTATACAGCTTTTTCAAGATATGTCAACCCAAATGGGCCCAAATGGCCCAAATTGGTGTATTTCGTTGAAATTCCTTTTCTGCGCCCCCTTTTTCGTGATGATTATTAGTTTTTGTAATCAAAATCGTATCGATTTCGTTTGAATTGCGTCGTATTTTTAAATAAATTAATACCTGGAAAATTAACAATAGAGGAGGAAGAAAATGGGAAGAAAAAGTGTTGTGAAGTTGTTAGGATTGTTAATGGTTGTGGCATTTCTTTTTGGAATTGTCCAACCCGCTTATACCAGCAATGAGGACAAAATGCGGGTATGGGTGGAATTTACACCTGGCCAGGCTGCCCAGGCCGAACGCGCCCTTAACGGTGCCGGTGCTGAGTTTCATTATCGTTTTGAGGAACTCAATAGTTTTGTAGTGACCGTACCGGAAAACGCACTGAATGGATTACGGCACAACCCAAATGTTGTTTCCATTGAAGAAGACGCCCTGCGCTATGCTTACAGCGAGAAAGTCCCCTACGGAATCGATATGGTTCAAGCACGCGATATCTGGGATGCAGACGGTGACTTAGTGTTGGACGCCGGCGCACCATCTGGTGCCGGTCGCACAGTCTGCATCATTGACTCCGGTATCTTTACAGAGCACGAAGATTTCTTAGGAGTTAATATCATTGGCGGCTACCCGGCCAATTGGAACAGCGATACCTGCGGTCATGGTTCTCATGTTGCTGGAACGATCACTGCCAATCTCAATAGCTTTGGTGTGGTTGGTGTTAATCCAGGCGGTGTCAGCCTTTATATCGTCAAAGTCTTCGGTGATAACTGTGCCTGGACTTATGCTTCAACCCTGGTGGATGCAGCCAATCACTGTTCGACAGCCGGTGCCAATGTCATCAGCATGAGCCTGGGCGGAACCCAGAAATCCAAAACCGAAGAGCGCGCATTTGCTACGCTATATAGTAAAGGAATCCTCTCGGTTGCTGCAGCCGGCAATGATGGCAATACCGCCATCAGCTACCCGGGAGGCTATAGCTCAGTGATGTCCGTAGCTGCAATTGATGAGAACAAGATAGTTGCCGATTTCTCGCAACAGAATAGCACCGTCGAAATCGCCGCCCCGGGTGTTGGGGTTCTCAGTACCATCCCATACGTGGAAACAAATACTGTGGACGTGGATGGAGTGATATATAGTGCCAACCACGTGGAATTTTCCAGTTATGGTGAGGCCATGGGTCCTCTGGCGGATGGCGGCCTTTGCAGTACGGAAGATTCAGATTTAACCGGGAAGGTTGCCCTCTGCCAACGCGGAGATGTGTCCTTCCTTGAAAAGGTCACCAATGCCCAAAATCGCGGAGCCGTGGCTGTCCTGATCTACAACAACGTGCCCGGCAACGATCTTTTCACCCTGGGTGAAGAAATTCCCGGTGCACCTATCGCTCTCAGCTTGAGCCAGGAGGATGGTCTCATTCTGATAGGGAAGGTGGGGCAAACCGCCAGTCTTCACTCTGATATTCAATGGGGTGTGAGCGGTTATGAAGCCTGGGATGGCACATCAATGGCGACACCGCATGTCTCCGGGGTGGCGGCATTGGTTTGGAGTGCGAATCCAACCTGGACCAATGTCCAGATTCGAAATGCTCTGACATCTACGGCTCTCGATTTAGGCACACCTGGTAACGATGTGGCCTATGGGTACGGCCTGGTGCAGGCGAAAGCTGCCCTTGATTCTCTGGGTGGTGGTGGAGAACCTCCGGTCGATTTACCCATTACAGCTACAATAGAAACAGATAAAAGTGAATATACAGACCGGCAGACCGTAATTATCACAGTAACTGTGGTTGACGCAAATAATGTTGGTGTGAACGCAGCGAATGTGGCCATTCAGATGACCACAGCATCGGGCAGCGCGGTCAACTTGAGTGCAGTGACCAACAGCAGCGGGGTCGCCAAATCTACTTATCGTATTTCGACCCGAAAAACCGGCAAAGGAACCTATTCCCTCACAGCCATGGTAACCAAAGATGGGTTTATCCCGGCACAAGCGAGCACAACTTTTCTGGTAAAATAGTGACTCGAGATTGAAAAAAAGGCTGTCAGAACCAACTGGCAGCCTTTTTTTGTGGTTAAATACAAGTCACCAAGCACTTGATATTAATTCCCACTGGTTGATTGGGCTAGAAAATGACTTTTTGCCAATAAAATATTGGGGTGTCAGTTAACCCAAGTTCCATCTCGCTTTGCTGGTGTGCCCAGTACCGAGCAGATTCTTAGTCAAATGCTTCGCAGAATGACTACCACAGAAGAATGGTGGAAATATCATCATGATAGGGTCTTATAAATCGATGGTTATTGACTTCCAGTGTGACGGCTACTATGAATCAAAACAGAGCTGATTGTAAGACCCTTTCTACTGAGATTAACGATCCTCGACGCCGTTCTTCACAGCTACAATCTGCGCCATGATAGCCAGGGCAATTTCCTCGGGTCCACGCGCGCCAATGGGAAGACCGATCGGCGAATGGATGCGGGCAATATTCTGTTCGCCGATTCCATTCTCCCGCAAACCAGCCACATTTTTAGCGAAGGTTTTTGACGATCCCAATGCTCCAATATAGCGCGCTTTGCTCTGGCAGGCAGCGGTCAAGGCTGGTACATCCAACTTCTCGTCATGCGAAATCACCACGATATAACTACCTTCATTGATACCCGCCTTCCGAAGATATTCATCCGGCCACTCACGTACCAATTCATCCACCATAGGGAAGCGCTTCTCATTCGCGAAAGCTTTGCGAGGGTCAATCACGATGGTATAAAAACCCATCAGTCGGGCAAAATGCACCAAAGGGATGGC
The DNA here is from genome assembly GCA_038329785.1 of Anaerolineales bacterium. GTDB lineage: Bacteria > Chloroflexota > Anaerolineae > Anaerolineales > Anaerolineaceae > UBA6170. The sequence goes on from JBBQNI010000003.1 coordinate 108,993, forward strand.
CATGTGCACCGCACCAACCACATAAAGATATGCGCGCGGGCTGAACACATCAATGAGCAATTCAATATTTCCCAATTCTGGCAGAGTCATCCGTTTGGATTGCTGCGACTTGAATATCTCCTCAATTTGCACGGAATTTACAGCCTGCATAAACCCGGGTTGGTTGGGAGCATTAGTAACCATGCCAGGATAGAGAACTGCGCTTTTCCCAGTGTCATCGCCGCTCAGGACGACCAGACGTGCAAATAAGCGTTCAGCCGATAAATCGGCTTTCATCCGGTCAAAATTGGCCGGTTCGATTGGTTCCAAAAAGACCTCAATGGTACCTCCACAAGCCAGGCCAACGCTGTAAGCCTGTTCATCACTTACCCCATAACTGATCAGCTTCGGTTGTTGAGACTGAATGATTTCCAGGGCTTCGGCAACGACCGCTCCTTCGACACAGCCACCGCTAACAGAACCTGCCATCAATCCCGCATCATTCACCACCATTTTTGCGCCTAAACCTCGCGGGGCAGATCCATACACCCTGGCAACAGTGGCCATTACCACTTTGTGGTCATTATCAAACCAATTTTGTATTGTGGGTATTAATTCACGCATATCAATTCCTTTGCTTGATCAAAAAAAATAAACGCGTTAATTTGAACTTCGCTGGCGCTCAATTGGCTTACGAGCCAGTAAATGGGCGGCCGGCTGAGGACCTCCACGACTGGTAACACGTACATATTCTTCATAAACCAGAATATTCCAGTCTTTGAAAACAATTTTTAATTCATCTGTTTTTAATAAATAATCCGGATTTCCATCCAGGTCAGTATAATCCGCATCATAGCGCATGGTTTCAAAAAAGATGAGCCCTCCCGGCTTTAAAATTGTCTTAATCACGGGAAATAGGCTGCGATCCAGGAACCAAAAATTAAGAATCACATCAAAACTGGCCGGTGAAAAGTGAATTTTGGGCAGCTCCGCCAGAAGGGTGAACAGACGCGGATAAGTTTCCCTGGCCTGCTTCAAAGCCACCCACGAGAAATCGACACCGACCACCTGCAGACCTTGATTCGTCAGCACATCGGCATTATGTCCCAACCCCATTGCCACATCCAGCGCCCAGCCATTTTCCGGCAGAAAATGACGATATTCCATTAAGAATGTGCGCGGCATGGATAAACTATGATTTGTGCTCAAATAACGCTGATTCCAGGTTTCTGCTGTGTTGTTCATGGCTACCTCAACCACAAGGTTTTTTTGCATCCATATTGTAACAAATGAAGTCTCCTTTTTCAGATTCTGCTTGTGATCGTGATTGTCCGGTATGTTTATTGCAACTTTACCAGCAACTATACATAGAGAATAGGTAACAGGCGACTTAATCAAACTGTAATTTCGAATTACAGTAACCTTACAAATTTATGTGTTCGCTCTGGGATTTGTTACTTTATAATCGGTTTACAAACAGTGCTTAATTTCAGCACAACAATCACTTGGGAAAAAAATATGGGACTCTTATCGTGGACAATCATTGGTGTACTTACTGGATGGCTTACTAATCAGGTCGCTAAAATTCCTATTTACCAGATTCGTTCTGAAAGACTGCTTGCAGGCCTTTCAGGTGCCTTAACTGGCGGAATTCTCTCAAACGTCCTTTTCTCGCCAAGCGGCTTTACGATCGATTTTCGCTGGCAGAGTGCCATCACTGCCTTTGTTGGGGCAGCAGCTATTATCGCCCTCTACTTTCTTCTGGAGCGGCACCAAAAAGTTCAAACCAGCAAGGGCAGCCGAAACCTGAACGTAGAGCCGTAACCCTCTTCGCTTTCAACCCAGATCTTCCCCCCGTGGGCTTCCACAAGGCTACGGGCAATCGATAATCCTAATCCCGTTCCGCCATCATTGCGGCTGCGGGATTTTTCTACTCTATAAAGTCGCTCAAAAACATAGGGCAGATCAGCGGCTGGAATGCCATCACCGTTATCCTGCACGCTGATCTCTACAAAATCACCATCCTGGTTTGCACGAATCAATATTCTTCCGCCCGCCTGTGTATGTTGAGCGGCATTATTAACCAAATTAATCAATATCTGAGTTATTCTCTGAATATCTCCATCGACAAAAAGTTCATTCGCCGGGAGCTGATAATCCAAAGTCAATTTCTTTTCTCGCATCAAATGGCATTCCCGTTCCACAATTTCACGCACAATCGACCCGATTTCAGTTGGAACACGTTCAATTCTTAATTCTCCGGCATCCACCTGAGAAAGCAAGCGCAGATCTTCCACCAGGGCATTCAAATGAGTTGCCTCGTTTCGTATCAGGTGTATATTCTCTGGAGTAAACTCCATCAGTCCATCCTCAAGGCTTTCTAGATCAATCTGAAGTACACTGAGCGGGGTACGCAACTCATGAGCAATATCTGCCATGCTCTTACGCCGAATTTCCTGCTGCTTCGCCAGGTCACCCGCCATGGCATTAAATGCATCTGCCATCTCACCCAGTTCATCATTGCGATCAACATTTACCCGCTGAGAATAATCACCTCTCGCAACCCTCGTGGCAGCAACAGCCAATTGTCGCACAGGACTGACAATCGATCTCGATTGAATGACACCCACAATTACCACGGCCAAAATGGCCAGTATGGCCGCTGCCAGCAATGTTCGATTGACATCTCGCAAAAAGCGCACTTGCAGATCATTGAAGACCCCGAAAGATGTCGGGGCGGCCACAATACCGACTTGTTTTCCGGAGACAAAAATGGAGACTCCGTATTTCTGAACCAATCGGCGTTCAATCAATCCCCCACCAGAAGGCAGCGTATCAACAATAATTTCACCATCTGCCAACAAAATCAAACGCTCATTATTCTCAGATACTACTGGGCTGGGGAAAGGCATGTTCAGGCCGGGCGGCAACTCCTTCGCCTGCCTTTCATGGAAAGACGACAGGTTTTCCAACAAGGCATCCACACCATCCCAACTACCATACCGCGTATAATAATTTTCAAGGATAGGTGCAACCTTGCGGGCATAGTTCTGTCCGGAACGCGCCACCAAATCAGTAAATCGGGAAGCAATTAAACGATTGGAAAGTAGCACAAACGCAGCTGAGGTTGCAAAAACGATAATTAGAAAACTCAAGATAAGACGATTCTGCAATGATAACCGCATTAATCACCCCTCAGCCACAAACCGATACCCAACGCCAAAAACAGTCAGGATGTGGCGTGGTGAAAGCGGGTCAGGCTCAATTTTTTTTCGAAGGTTATGCAAATGCACATCGATGGTGCGTTCGACGCCATCATAAACACCCAACTCGGCAGCTGCTAATAATTGCGAGCGGGAACAAACCTGATTGGGATGGCGCACAAGATGATATAACAGATTAAATTCAGTCGGTGTTAAAGAAACCACTTTGTCAGCCACCCGGCATTCACGGGCTGCTGTATTCAGATGCACGTTTCCAAATCGATAGTCACTGTTCGGGATAACGGGTTCCATCTGAGAACGTCGTAGAACCGCGCGAGCACGTGCAACCAACTCTCGTGGGCTGAAGGGCTTGGTGATATAGTCATCAGCCCCCAATTCCAGACCTATCAGTTTATCAGCCTCATCCACGCGAGCAGTCAACATGATGATAGGCACATTCGAATTCTTGCGGATTTCTCGGCAGACATCGATTCCATTGAGGCCAGGTAACATCAGATCCAGAACGATCAGGTCTGGATTCGCGGTAATTGCCATCTTGAGGCCGGTAATGCCGTCATATGCCGCCAGAACAGAAAACCCGGCCTGCTCAAAGTACTTGAGCACCCCTTCAACAATCCGGCGCTCATCATCAATAATCAAAACATTCATAACGTGAGTATAGTCCAATTTAATGGTAAAATATTTTCACAATTGCCCTTCAATGAAAATAATCAGGGAGGTGAGTTTACCTCCCTGATCGCTAGCGGGCTGAATAAAACTAAAAATCGCTCACATCCTGCCCGGGATTTTCCGGCATACCATGGCCTCCTCGTCCCAATTTTTCAATTCGATTCTGGCGAACTGCACCCAGTAAGTCCCAAGGGAACGGCTGAGCCAACTGCGCTTCCAACCGGTTGAGCATTTCATCTGCTTGTGCCTGAGTCAATTTGCCATCACTCAACTTCTGATTTATGAGAGCTATTTGCTCATTGAGCCAATCATGATAAAGCGTATCGGCATCAACACCTTTTTCTGAAACCAGCTCCTGAATCGTCTGGCCATTTGCCAGACTTTCACGAATTTCAGCGGGGGTCATTTCAATTGCTGCAAATATTTTCTGTGCCAGATCCTTACCGGCAAAGAAAATCAGCTTTTCGTGCCTGGAAAAAGTCTCATGCTGTGGCAGAGTCCATTCTCCAAAATTTTCGCCCTGTGACAATTTTTCATGCAACTGATCAATGGCTTGCTGTGCCCGATCCTCACTCACACTGCCATTGGCAACGGCTGCTTCTATATCCGCAATGCGCAACGCCACCCAATCAACGTAAAGCACGTCAATATCCAATCCTTGTTGATCTGCGATTTCCGCGAGGCTTTTCCCTTCATCCAAATCGTTTTTCAGATCTACCGCATCCATCCCGAATACTGTGGCAAGTTCTTCCAGTATCGGCATAGGCGGTTTTTGGTCATGCCTGGACTTCCTGCCCCAGAAAAACAGTGTACCGTTCTCTGAGTGGGACTCAATGGCAGCCTTCAATCTCTCTGCCTGAGGCTCTGTGATTTTCCCATCCGCTAAGGCTTGGTCAACACAGGAGAATTGGTCTGCCACCATCTCTGCCAGAAAAGTGGCGTAATCAAGCCCCCTGGAAGCAAATAATTCTTCCAAAGTAACTCCAGATTGGATTTCATCCCGGATTTCCTGCCCAGTCAGACCGAGAGCTTCGGAAAGACTTTGCCCGGGTTTGCATTCTGCTGTCGTATCTTTCTGGGCATAGACCAATGAACTACCTGCTGCCAATACAAAGCTGGCTACCAGTATACCTGTCAAAATTTTTCTTTTCATTATCTTATCCTTTCTTTGTTTATGTTTTTAGAAGTCTCAATCGTAGTTCTGAGATTCTTCCCGTCAATAATGGATCTCAAACGTCAATTTTCGGTAAAAAACCGTGTGAGTCCTAATTTGGTTTTACTTACCCTCCAATAGGGTAATCAAACTATCAATCAGAATGGTATCAAATTGACCGCCCAGTCTTCCTTGCCTGGTGCCCGTGGTTGCGCCGGGTGTGGAACTATTAGTACCAAACCCGCCTTCACTGCCGGGCACAAAATCCCCTCCGGGTCCTCCGCCTTGAAATCCTCCTGCAGGACCCCCAGCTGCCCCATCCCTATTGCCAGTAAAACCTTCGGGTAAGTTACCACCATTGGAAGCAACCATCGTAGATCTGCGTGCTTCCATTTCTGCTTGCGTCAAGCTGCCATTTCCTCCAAAGGCCATCCCTTCTGGCAAGAATTCCTGTAAGACTGATTGATAGTCACCGGCTGTATAACTTTGTTTATCAATCCACTCCAATTGCTCTGAAGTCAAACTCCCTTTGATTTGATTCTGAAGCGCTTCAATTTCCACCAACGAAGCTGAATCACTGGCAAGAAGATTTTTTAAAACCTTCCATTCTGGCAGCAATTGAATTGCCTGCTCTTTAGTGATCTTCAAATCAGTTTTTTCTATTTCCAGCATCCCTATGATCAACTTTGTTCGTTCTGTTAGATTCATTTCACCATTCTGGGAAACACCGGATGTTCCACTAGAATTCGAATCAGTTATTGAATTTGTAGTTGACCTACAGGCAGTAAGTAGAATAATCATCAATAGAAAGGTCGAGATTACAAGTAGCATCTGTTTCATTTTTCCTCTTCTATTCATGGCGCAATGCTTCAATTGGAACCAATTTTGCGGCTTGATTTGCTGGCAAGAACCCAAAGATAATCCCCACAGCCGCAGCCGAACTAAATGCCAGAAAAACAGAATATGGGTAGACTACGGTCGGCATATCGCCAAATTTGCCAAACAACCACGCTCCCAAAATACCCACCAGAATACCAATAATTCCTCCCATTAAGGAAAGTATTAATGCTTCCGTAAGGAACTGGCTGCGGATGTCGCGCGGAGTAGCACCCACAGCCTGGCGGATGCCAATCTCTCTGGTACGCTCGGTGACACTTACCAACATAATGTTCATAATACCGATGCCACCTACGACCAGCGAAACGCCGGCTACCCAACCCAGTAAAAGACGGAAGGAAGCCGTAGTTGACTCCTGGGTTGCAATAATATCTTCCTGAGTGCTGATCTGAAAATCCAGCGAATCAAGTGTGACATCATGCCGTTTTGCTAAGAGCAATTCAGTCTGCTCAATGACACTATCAATTACCTCATTGCTGGCTGCAGCCACATAGATCATGCGAACATTATCACCAGCCATACGCGCAAACATGGAGGGTAAGTATTTTTCAAATAAAAGTGTTATGGGTATATAAACACGCGAATCATAATCCGAGCCGGAGACCAGACCTTTTTCCTTCATGGTTCCGACAACTGTCAATTTTTGATTTCCAATCGTAATTTTTTGGCCGATGGGCTCGGCATCAGCGAATAATTCCCGGGCAATCGTTCCACCGAGAACTACGGTTTTTGATTTACGATCCATATCTTTGCTATTTATAAAGCGGCCACTGTTTATATCCAGCTCCCGAACTGTAGGGAAATCTGGGGTCGTTCCCAAAACAGTCACTTGATCGAGAACGACCGAACTGGTCTTGATGGTTTGGGAGGTTGTCTGTTCAACCGAAACGCCGGCCACATTAGGAACCGAATCAGCAATGGCAGCCGCATCGGCATACTTAAGCCCGCCAACAGCACCCGGACCCATTCCTCGCGTCCCTCCCTGACTGAAATTTTGGGAGATAAAAATGAGGTTTGCACCCAACCCATTAATCTGATCTGCTATAGCCGCTTCAGTGCCCGCGCTGACAGCAACCATAACAATTACTGCAGCAACACCAATAATAACCCCGAGCATGGTTAATAACGATCTTAACTTGTTTCCGGAAAGAGACTTCCAGGCGACTTTTAAGACATCCAACCCTTTCATGCAGTCGCCTCATTCCATTTACCGTTTTTATAATCCTCATCAATCAATCCATCTCGCAAAGCAACGATGCGGTCTGTCATACCGGCCAGATCAGGTTCATGGGTCACCATAACAATCGTTCTCCCCTGTTCGTGCAATGCTTTTAACGTATTCATGATTTCCAGGCTGGATTTTGTATCCAAATTTCCTGTGGGCTCATCTGCCATTACAAGTACGGGATTATTGACCAATGCCCTGGCAATGGCAACCCGCTGTTGTTGCCCTCCTGAAAGCTCTTTCGGCTGATGATGCATGCGATCTTCCAGGCCAACCAGTTTTAAAGCTTCAATTGCCCGGTCTTTCATTTCCTGTACTGAAAACTGATTTCTGGGGATATACATTAATGGCAGCATCACATTTTCGATTGCATCCATTCGTTGCAGCAAGTTATAGGACTGGAAAACGAATCCCAGTTTTTGATTTCGAATGCGCGCTAACTGCGTCCGATCCAGTTCACTTACATCAACACCATCCAACCAGTATTTACCTTGCGTTGGAGTATCCAGGCAGCCGAGGATATTCATTAAGGTGCTCTTTCCGGAACCGGATGGACCCATAATCGCCACAAACTCACCCTTTTCTATTTTCAATGAAACATCCTTCAAAGCAGGCACATCTATCTCGCCCATCAGATAAATCTTTTCAAGGTTTTTTGTATGGATGATAGCCTCTATACTCATTGCACAGTCTCCACGATTCCTGTAGTTATTTCATCTCCCAGTTTTAAACCGCTTTTAATTTCAGCTGATGTAAAGTCCATTAAGCCGACTTCAACCGTTTTGAATGTCGGAACTCCATTTTGCATAACAAACACACCATACTGACCGTCATCTATGGTTTTTAAAGCTTCAACAGGCACCAATAAAACTCCTTCAGCCCTACCCCCGATCACTTCTACACTGGCATTCATTCCAAGTGGAAGATTGAAAGGCTTGACATAGGAAGACATATCCAGTTGTACCAATCCATAAACATATTTCACATTCCCAGAGGAAACAAGCTCTGGCGAAACATATGTAACTGCGCCTTTAAAGATTTGATCCTCAAATGCATCGAAGGTAACATCAGCTTCATATCCAATTTCAATGCTATCGAGATCGGATTCGTCGAGATAAACTTCAATCACCGGAGTGGAAAGGTCTGCCAGGCGAATAAAATTAGTGCCACTAATGGAAGTTCCTATCAGCCCATTGATACTCATCACAGTCCCATCGATAGGAGAGGTTAACACCATTCCATTAATATTCGTGTAAGCAATATCATATTCTGCTTGTGCCTGAGTCAATTTTGCCTTCAGAAGGGTAAGCTCATCTGAATCTGGTCCATCCTGTAATTTCGTGATTTCATTCTGCCAGGAATTCATTTCGGATTCTTTCACCAAAATATTCGCATCAGCCATATCAATTTCATCTTGTGAAGGTTTTTGAAGACAATATTGCCAATTAGCCTGGGCTTTATCTAGAGCTACCTGCGCATTCGCAACAGTTGCTTCCATTTCCTGTTTTTCCAAATCTTCTGTATCGCGCATGCTAAAGAGCGTATTGTAACGATCTACTTTTCTTTGATAATCATCCCGGGCAGCATAGTAATCAGCTTCAAGGTTTTGAATTGTTGTGTCTACACAACGCTTATAATTCAAAGCAGATCTGGCAACACCAAGATCATTTAACTCAGATTTTGACGTAAGATATTGAACCTTTGCATTAGCAAGTTCGGATTCCCAGTTCGTTTGCAGACCAGTCAGGTTTTGATCGGCGGTGATCAGCGAAATTTGGTCTGTGGCAAGAGTGAGATTTAGTTGAGGATTATTCTCTAATTTTGCCAATTCCTGACCGGCTTCGACCTTGTCTCCAACTTTCACATAAATTTCTTCAAGAATACCCGTTGAAGAAAATCCAATGGTGATATCAGAGTTTGTAATAACCGTTCCAGCCCCATTGGCTGAAATGATCAAATCTCCAGAGCGGACTCGGGTGGTACTTAATTGTGATTCGGAAGTGGTTTGTGCTGGAATAGGCCCTAGGAAAAACAAGTACACCCCCGCTGAAACAGCCAGAATAATAATAAGAACAATTAGTAGAACTACTCTTTTTTTCTTCATACATTTGCTCCAAATATGGAATACATTGTTCATCTTACCTGAAGCATGTTTAGAAATTATTAAGGATTGATTGAAAGGTCATTCAGCTTTCAAATGGGGCTCACTTATTTATGACCAGGGTTAAAAGCGAAAACGCCCCGGGCAAAGGGCGTTTTCTAAGGATGCGAAGGGAATGACTATTCCCCTTGTTTACTGGCAAATTTCATTTTGAGATCTGTTTTAATTGAATCAATTTCGCTTTTGGTATGTTCCACATGGGCAAAAATATCAGGGCGCGCCTTGATTCCTTCCTGTACCATCAGTTGAATCCCTTCGCGCTGATTGGCCACCAAGTTCGAATCGATCAGTTGATTGATTTTATTGCGCTCGCCTTCCTCCAGGCTTACCAGCACTACATTGGAAAGTGAGCTGGCGGTTTGATCCAATAGTGTCTCCAGAGAAGACAATAAACGTCTGGAATCAGCTTTAATTTGATCCCACGTTGATGTCGTATGTTGGCTTTCGTTCGACATTTGTTACCTCTTTCATTACTCTTTTGAATGGTCCTTCACTGTCGCGCGTAATTTCTCGCGCAGCAGTGTTATTTGATCGGTTACGGCACTGATCTTGGTAAACAACTCCTGGTTAGCTTGCACCCCTTCGTTAATCAACAGGGCTGCTGCTTCAGAACGGCTCTTGACCACCTCTGCCTCGACTAGCATATCCAGATAATTCAGCGCTTCATCATTAACACGCACCATTACGACATTTCCGCGCCCTTGCAGAGCATCACCCAGTGCCTGACCAAAATTTTCAACCTGCTTCCAGGCATTTTTTAAAGGCTCTTCCACCGGCTTGGAACTGCTAGTTTTGGTGCTTTCTTGTTTTTGACCTTCTTCTTCAAGCGGCATCGAATTAATATTGCTTTCTTCAACCATTTAATCCTCTTTCTTTATTACACAATACGTGTAATTAAATTACAAAAAATATAATATCAAGATTACACACATTTGTCAAGGGGTAAATCGGAATAATTCTTCGCGAGCACGCAACTATAGCCGCAGAAATATGATCAAAAAGGTTCTTTTGAGAATTTAAATCAATGGCTGTCAGCACGCCTTCGGGAGCAGCCTGGTCTTATTTTACAAAATAAGTTCAAGGTTCCCAATATAATCTACTGGCTGCCTGCATCCATTGCTGAATTCCCATACATCAACTTTCCTCGCATCCTCTGGGAGATCCACAAGCCATTGTGCTCTAGCGCAAACGAGCATCAAACCCTATATTTGACCATCCAGGCAGATTGCTTCTTCTTCCCGGGTTCATCAGCTACTTTTTTTGGGGAACCCAAATTCAATCAATCTACTATGAACGAATTTTAGGGTGCCAATGGAATTAGCCTGGTATACCTGCCCAACTGCAAACCAAGCAGCTAACGGCCGAATATCCGCGTATCCCCGGCTTCAAACACAAGTCGCATGTTTTGCTCAAAAACCGGCAGGTAGATTGCCCCATACCACTGGTTCTCTTCCGGACTGACGATGACGTAATCCACCTGGTAGATATCCATGAGTGTTTTTATTGTTCCCCAATCACGGCTGGTATAAATGGCGCGGATGTCTTCCTCACGTGTTACAACCTTGCTGAATTGTTCTCCTCGCCACTGTGATTCGTGGTTTACCCAACCCATCACTGTTGGGATGCCGCTGGCCATTGCAAAGCGCGATGAACGCCCTTCCACCCAATAGGCTCCCTTGGTACCTTCCAGAACAACAGAATTCGCCGGGACATTTTCCTTCAGCCAATCAACCACTGCCCCATCCTGCGGGTAATTACGATAAAAATAAGCCATGCCATCCAGGGTTGGCTCATTGCTGAAATTATTGGTGATCATTTTAGCGGTCCCAATGGAATAAACCAATCCCATTGCAACCAGAGAACTTACAAGCACGACCCACAAGACTCGCGCGATCCGTTGCGTTTTAACTGTGATGAACCAAATGATATACGCGGATGCCAATGACCAGAGCACCCATACCTGGAAATAAAACTTAAAGACCGTGTTCATACGATTGCCAAATTGGTCACGCAAATATAGCAGCTCCGGTCCCAACAGCAGCAAAGCACCAATAAATATCATCGTGAAAACAAACAAGCTGCTATTTCGGCTTTTATGACGCCAACCCCAAAGAAAACCCGCAGACGCTGAAACCAATACCAGGGCATAGATCAGTGTTGTACTCTCCACCAGACGGCGCTGCAGAATCAAACGCAAACCATCTCGCCAGGAGAATGGGTAGACAGCCCCCAAAGCAGCTGCACCACCTTCCGGCCGGGCAAGGATGACGACCACCAATAAAACCACAATCAGTAGCAATCCAGCTAATAGCCCGAGCCCAAATCTCCAGGCAAAGGAAAAATCAAACTTGGCACGATGTCTGACTAGATAGGCGACAACAAAAACACTGACAGGGATTAACAGCGGGCCAAACATAACCAGCACCTGCCGAAAACGAGATGGAAAGACCAGATTGGGCAGAATTCCGCCTGCCTGCGTTTGCAAACTGAGAATAAATGGCAGGTACAGGAGCACACTTAATACCAGGACTGGTCCAGCTTCCCTCAGTACGCCGGCTGCAACCTGTTTCCAATTTGCTTCCGGCGCTAAGGGATAATAGCGTAGAAATACAACAATCACAAAGATGAAGGCGTAAATCGGAAAATCCCAGGTGTTGAGAAATATCAGGCTGCCCAGGATAAGCGCAGAAAGGGAAATGCGCCGCCACCATTCTTTGGAAAAAACAGGGAGCTTATCACTCTGAAACCATTCCAAAGCCAATAAAAGCGATACGATCACAAATGGCAGTGCCAGCACATGCGGGTGTAAATCTGCCAGCAGGAAGGAAAAGGCAGGGAATTCATCGATCAATTCCTGAGATTGACCGCCCAGGTTACGGTCTTGAATGGCACGTGAGGCAAAAAACCAGTTTGGTTGTTGAATGTTATTGATCGGTTGTGGCACACCCGTTGTCGCTCCCAGCTGCTTGAGATCCATCCACTCCCAAAAAGTTAGGGTGCGCATTTGAATTGGAGAAGGCTGCAATTGTGCTGCTTCCAGAGCCGGATCTATCTGGCTGGCGTCAAAAACCAGAGCGGGCACCTCTAAATTGCCCATCCAGTTTTGTTGGTGAAGGACATCCAAAACTCCATAGAAATTGCCTACCAAAAGCAAAAGTAATGGGGCTAGCAAGGCTGGGAATACGGAGTGTTCCAAACCCTTCCTGGGATCCTCCTGCCCCGACTTATGCACACGAAGTGCACGCAGTGCAATCAGATTGAGCATCAGACCAAATGCTGCCGTGGAAGCCATTGCAAATGCCATAGCAATCCCAAGATTGAATGCCACGCCACCACTTGTGCCGGTTATAGTCGCCAACAAAGCAACCATTACATAACCAAAATAATAGTAACTGATGGCAAAACCTGATAACCATGCATCTTGTGGAGGAAATGTTGGACTCTGCAAGATCGAATTGATAAACATCAACTCCATTGGTTTTTCAGTACCCCAGATATCAGGGCTGAACGAGCGAATAAAGACCATCAACGCAAAGCTGAACAAAAACAAGACTTCAATAAATAGAACCGTACGATGGTTTTCTTTAACCCAGATCAGGCTTTCCTGGCGATTTTCTTTCCCTGCAAACCACCAGGCAAACAGGACTGTAATCAGAATTGCGCTGATAATGCCGGCGGTGGAATTTTTCAATAAACCCAGGGAGGTGAGTAACCAATGCAAAAAAGTAGTCAATAATAATCCGACCATCTTGGTCACGCTATAGCCGCGATCTGGCAAATGTTTGAAAACCGACATCACCAGGGGAGCTGTGATCACGCCAAAGAAAGAAAGGAGAATGTACCACAAGAGAAAAAGAAGGATTTGATTGCTCATAGGCTTATTATATGGTTATTTTGAGATTCATCGAGAGTATTTTTCAACCCATTTACTCAACTAACTGTGCAAACCCACATGATCAATTCAGCCTCTTAAAGCATTATTTATCTCATAAAGCAAAAATGCAGGTAGTGAAAGTAGTGAATGTAATAAATCTCATTTTCTTTGATATAATCCCTGAATTCTTCAGAAAGGCGTCCTGCCTGGCCATGTCCACCAATTCGAACACATCCTGGTTCAAATCACTCGCACCGGCTTTCCCGGTGATGATGGGCTACTTGCCAATTGGTTTTGCGTATGGTGTTCTGGCTGTCAACGCCGGATTAAGTATTTTCCAAACAGTTTTGATGTCTGTGATCGTTTATGCCGGCTCCTCGCAACTTATCGCTGCCAGCCTTTTTGCACAAATGGTACAGCCATTCTCCATTATTGCAACCACATTCATTGTCAATTTGCGTCACATGCTCATGTCCGCAGCTTTGGCACCCCATTTACGCGAATGGCGCAATGGCGAAGTGGCCGCTTTTAGTTTCGAGCTGACCGATGAGAGCTTTGGCATCCACAGCCTGCGCTTTGAAAGAGGAGAAAACAAACCCCTGGCCAGCATTAGAATCAACCTGGTCTGCCAGCTCTCCTGGGTGATCGGCAGCCTGATTGGTGCTGTGACTGGCAACATAATCGAGGATGTGCGCCCGTTTGCATTGGATTACGCGCTGCCAGCCATGTTTATCGCCCTGCTCGTTCTGCAAATCCGCAACCGCAGGCACCTGATCATCGCTGTGCTTGGCGGCGTACTGTCTCTGGTTATCTGGTTATTCGGCGCCACCCAATGGAACGTGATTTTTGCCACCATTGTTGCCGCCGCAGTCGGTGCAGGATTGGACACATGGGCTCATCCACGGTCATAATTACCTTGATTGGCATGGCTTTGGTAACTTATTTGCCACGCCTGCTGCCCGCCTGGTTCTTACGAAATAAAAAACTGCCGCCTTTCCTGGTTGCCTGGCTGCGCTACGTACCCATAGCCGTTCTATCGGCTTTATTATTGCCGGCGCTGTTGATTCAAGATAACGGCCTCAACTTAAGTCCCTTCAACCTTTACCTCTGGGCGGCAATTCCGGCGGTTTGGATAGCCTGGCGCACGAAAAGTATGTTTGGTACGGTTATTACCGGTATGCTCCTGGTTGCTCTTGCCCGTCTCTTCCTCTCCTAAAGCAAACTTGCTCTAATCCACTTTTAAAGAATGGTTTTTACGAGATTTTTACTGGACTTCGCCTGCATATTTACAATTTCTTTATCGTATTTCTTGCCAACATGCGCTATTCTAATATCAAGTAAAGGCATTGACCTGACCCTGAATTATTTTTTTGCAGTCATATCTATTTATTAAGGAAAAAATGCTACAAGACTTTTTGAAGAATATTACCAAATGGCTGATTTACGTTATCTACTTTATTCTCCTTCTCGCTCTCATCATTGGAATTACCGCTGCCGTTCAATTAAACCAGATTAACGCCAATATCATCGAACTCAGTCAGGTGCATGATGCCGAGCGGAAGGTTCTGAGTGAGGTAGGATACCGCTTCAGCTTGACAGACTCTCTCGCCAACAGATACCTGGAAGACTTCAAACAGGGTAATCTTCTGCTTTACCAACAAGCGTATGCCGATTTAAACAAATTTCTGGATGATAACCAAACGCTATTTCCTGATGCATCAAAAACCAAACTCTATAGCGAAATTGAGCACAACATTCAAATATATGAAAATACGCTCAAGAATATCGATGAATCCCACCGCGCCGGTTCTTCTAAAAGCAAGGACGACTTCACCTTCTACTCCTCTCAGTTCGTTTTGCACAAGAACAACACCCTGGATGCGATCGACAAACTCTCGGTTCAGGTTGAAAGCGAAATCACCCAGACCACCCAGCGCTCCCTGGACAATATCGCGCAGGCGCGTTTATTACTGACCGTGCTGATCATCATGATGATCATTACCGGTCCACTTTTTGGTTATGTCATCATAAAACAGGCCAATCAGAATAATCACCAAAAGAACTTACTGAAAAGCACGATTGAAGACTATAAACAAAATCTGCAGGATCAGAAAAGCGATTTGAGTAAAGCCATTCAGGAAACCCAGCAGTTTGCCTATATCGTTTCCCACGATCTGCGCTCGTCTCTGACCAATTTGAAGGGTTTTACCAGAGAACTGGACTATTCCCTTGATCAGATTAAAGCACCTCTGGAAAATTCATTACCCGGCATGCAAGAGTTGGAGCGCCAGAAAGTTACACTGGCCCTCAAGCAAGACATCCCGGAAGCAGTCACCTACATCAACAATTCCGTCAATCGCATGGAAAGTTTCATCAACGCCGTCTTGAAGCTCTCCCGCCTGGGACGCAAGCAGCTGACCCTCACCAAAATAGACCTGAACCCGCTGGTGGAGGAAATTGTTGCCAACCTCACGTACCAGCTCGAACTGCGCGAGGGCGTGGTGTATGCGCAAAAACTACCCATCATCACCGCCGATCAGACCTCAATGGAACAAATATTTGCAAACATCATGGATAATGCTATAAAATATTGGTATCAAGGACGCCCGCTGGAGATTAACATTACCACCAAAGACACCCCCACCGAAACCATCTTTGCCATCAAAGACAATGGGCGCGGAATTGCAGCGGAAGACCTGGACGGTGTATTTGCCCTGTTTCAACGCCTGGGCAGCTCTTCAGAAGTGGGCGAAGGCATGGGCATGGCCTATGTGCAGGCCATCATCCGCAATATGGATGGTAGAATTTGGATAAAGTCAAAGGTGAGCGTCGGGACGACCATATTCTTCAGTATTCCGAAATATATCATGTCAAAAGATACCAATGAGTAAAACCTGTGGGTTGCATTTATCACTGAGGGAAGGCAGGCTTCTGTTGAGCAGAGGAAAATTATGAACACGCCAGATCTCATCCGAATTTTGTACCTCGAAGATGACATCGGCCTGGCCAGGCTGCTGGTTAAAAACATGGAACGCTCCGGCATCAGCGCGGATATTGCCAAAAACGGCGCCATCGGGCTGGAGATGATTGCCCAACAGGAATACGATGTCATTGTTACCGACCAGCAAATGCCGGAAATGACCGGTCTTGAAGTAATTGAGGAATTGATACAGCACGAAAATACGCCCCCGATCATCATGCTGACCGGCGCCGGTAATGAAAAAATAGCGGTGGACGCCATGAAGCTGGGCGCCAGCGACTATATCATCAAAGATGTGGATGGCGTTTACCTGAATTTGCTACCCTCGGCCATCAACCAAGTCATCCAGCAGCGGCGCTTGATTCGTGAGCGCCAGCAGGCCCTCCTGGATTTACAGGAGAGTGAAGAGCGTTACCGCACCCTCTTCAATTCTTCGCATGATGCCATTCTGCTCTTCAATCCCAGCGGCCAGTTTGTAGATGGTAACCCGGCAGCCATTGAATTGTTCGGGTGTAAGGACCATGCAAGCTTCTTGAAATTGACTCTCGATATTGTCTCCCCTGATTACCAGCCGGATGGGATGCTCTCGTTCACGCGTGTGCGCGAATTGATCGACCTGACCATCAACGAAGGCTCACAGTTCGTTGAATGGGCACACCGCACCATCGAAGGACAGGTTTTCCCCGCCCTGGTCTCTTTGAACGTAACCAACCTGCGAGGTGCCAGGGTTCTACAGGCCAACATTCGCGAGATTTCTAAACAAAAATTGACTGAGAAAATTCTTCATAAACAAGCCACTGAGGATCCCTTGACCGAATGTTTTAATCGCCGCCATTTCTTTTCACTGGCAGTCAAAGAAATTGCTCGCTGCGAAAGTACAAACTCTACCCTCTCTGTCGTAATGTTTGATTTCGATTTATTTAAAATGATTAATGACACCCATGGCCACAACGTTGGTGACATTGTGCTGGTGGAACAGACCCGCCGCATTCGCAGCATATTAAGACCAAGCGACATATTCGCGCGTTACGGTGGTGAAGAGTTTGTAATTCTCCTGCCCAACACCACCCTCGAAAACAGCAAGGCGACTGCAGAACGGATTCGCAAATTTGTTCAAGAGCCCATCAAGGCCAACGAAATTGAATTAACTTCAACTATCAGCTTTGGAGTAGCCAGCAAGGAAAGCGACGAAAGCATCTCCATTGACAAGCTGCTGGATCGGGCGGACCAGGCTCTCTACTTGGCCAAGAATAATGGCCGCAATTCAGTTTGTGATTGGAGTAGCTGTCTGGATAAAGGCGACTGAAAAAGCACTTTTTAGGGTTTGTTTTTGGCCACAAACTCTCGCCAACCACCGCAGTTAGTGATTTCCGTCTGTCCCGCGGTTATATATCCTTCTCCCAATACTCCCAGAACATAATTCCCGCTCTGTAGCTCAACCTTGCCTATACAAAGACCGGCTGGTTCTATAGCCAGAATGCGCAAGACGCCTGATTCTGAGATTTTCCAGATTTCCACTTGAATAGCGACCCCATTTTGCTCATCTCGCAGCATGGCTGGGTATTGATCATTAATTGCCCACAAGCGATAAAATGGTGCGGTAATATCCGCACGGACAAATTTAGCCCCCACCCTCAACAAATTCCCATTGAGAGGTTGTCCGCGCATCAATGTACCATTGACTGCCAATCTTGTTTCTTCCATTCGTTTTCCTGTTGACTGGGTTATGAACCTTTACCCAAATTGTACTCTGGATTATGTCAGCTTTGTGATCTCAAATAAAAAATCTCTCACCCCGAGGCACTCATCTAGTTCGCCGTCAGGATAAATTCATTCACATCTTCAATGCCATATAATAACAGTTTTTCTATCGGGGATGGGTCATAAACATAATCGACATAGCGTACGTAGGTTTTATCCAGGTAAGGAAAAACAACTCGAAATTGAATGGTTGTATTCGGCTCGTAATTGGTCAAATCAATAAAACAAAATGAGCGCCCATAACCACCCTGACAGTAACAGGCATTCATTCCATAAGGTTGGCCTTTATCCGGCCAGGTTAATTCCATCTGGGTGATGGTTGCATTCACGTTCCCGTTGTAAACACTTCCGTAGAAGATCAGTGTTTTTGACTCTTCTACCTTGGATAAATCCAACCAGGCTTCAATTTTCACCGGCTTTTTTGCATCTTGCTCAGTCGCTGCCGTGTTTTCGGTCGCAGAAACGGCAATCGTAGCAATGGGATTTACTCCTGCATGACATGCAGGTAAACAACATAAAATCAACAAAAACACTATGCTCGCGAAATCTTTTGGTTTAATTTTCATTCAATAATTTAATAAGGTCAGATAATTCTACGATCTGTTTTTCCTGGCCACGATAAACGCTGATCGTATTATCGCTCATACTTAATCCCACAAAACAAACATCCATTTTTTCCTTTAACATCGAGAGAATAGTGGGAGAAAGGTCAGGCTGGGGATCATCGCAATTTACCAGGATGATGTCCGGTTTGTGCGACACAATACAATCAATCGTCAGTCCTTCGTCACTTTCCCATTGAATGATTTCAAAACCTGGTTCGTTAGCCAGTAATGTCTCTATCCCTTTTCCAAACAAAGCCTGTTGCGAAAGTACAAGAACTTTTTTTTCCATATAGGTTCTCCCTCTACCCTGTCGCACGATCTTTGCTATCTTCTACAGACCCCTTGAATTAAGGGGTCTGTAGATTTTTTGGTCATTATGCTTCTACATAAGGGGTTGTTTTATGAGTTTCCACCGGAACATTTCCATACGGAAATACATCAATTGCTTTCAAATCTTGTTTCGGACAAATAGCAACACAAATACCGCAGCCCACACAGTTGGAATCATCACGAACACGCGGATAAACACCGCGTAAGCCCTCAACCTCAACGAGCTCAAAACAATCGTATGGACAATTATCTTTACAATCCATGCAGCGAACACAAGTATCAAAATTCACCTGCGCCCAGCCCATACTGGTCTTGCGTTTCTCTTCCAGAGTCAGGAATGGAATCGCATGGCTTGGGCAGATTTGGCCGCAAAGATTGCAATCATAATCACAATAGCCCAGGAAGGGGTCTACGATAGGTGTGTAGAGACTATCCCAACCTGCTTCAAAGGCAGCCGGCTGAATGTAATGAGTCGGGCAGGCTTCAATACACTGGTCGCAGCGAATACATTTGGAGAGGAAGTCATTAAAAATGGCTCCTGGTGGCCGTAATACCTCTTTTTTGGCTGCTTTTACATTGCCAACATCCAGTGACAATAATCCAACAGCCAGGGCGCCTGCACCTAATGTGCCCAAAGCTTCACGCCGGCCAGGATCAAATTCATATCCCCAACCGCCCAATTGACCTTGCGGGAAGGTGATCGCCAATTTTGGACAGGGTGCCGCACAATCCATGCACATGATACACTCGGCTGGATCACTCTTGAAGTCATTTTCTGGGCTTATGGCACCCATCGGGCAGAGCGTAGCGCACTCGCCACACTTGACACAGCTATCCTGATTGACAAAGCGTTTGATCCATGAAAACTTGGAACCGAGAGCAACCAATGCTCCCAACGGGCACAAATAGCGGCACCAGAAGCGTTTTTCGATCAGGTTGAGCAATAATGCAACCACAAAGGGGATTGCAATCGCCCACCATTGGAAACCCGGCAAAATGAATTCTTTTTTATCTTCCAATTGAACATACTGCACCACCGGCTTAAAGATGGCGGTCAGACCACGAATGAAGATAGTAATTGGCTCAAAGTAGAGAAACGCCAGACTGCCAAAGGCAGCCATGACCACCACCACTGCCAGGATGACATATTTCAACTTGCGTAAATTCTGCCATTTGAAGTGCCGGTCCTTGCGCCCAAAGAGTTCGAATACGGCACCCAGAGGGCAGAACCAGCCGCACCAGACGCGACCAAAGACAATTGTCAGAACAACTGTCAATATTGCCGGAATGTAATTAGCGATCAACTCTCTGCCGCCAACCATTGTCACCAGTCCTTGCAATGGATTCAAGCGTGAGAAGATGTTGACCGTCAATGGTTGCAGCACATTAAATAATGTGGCAGCCATCAAACCGAGAAATACCAAAAGGGTGGCGTACTGAAACACCTGGCGAGCCCGCTTCCAATTTAAGGCTTTCTTCTTGAAGGCTCGGCCAATCTGAGGAGCTTCAAGGGTTGTGATTGCGCCGGTTGGACAATAGGGCACACATTTATTACAACTATCACAAACATCCTGGCGTACATCGAACGCGGTTGTCACTTCACGATCAGGACCACGCCCAACAAATCCTAGCACATGTTCGTGAGCGATCTCATCGCAGGCACGAACACACATCCCGCACAATATACAATCTTCTTTAGGATTCTCAGTCGAAAAGGCCGGTTCCGTCACCCCAAGAGATAATGCCATCCGCTGAATTGCAGGTACCTCCGGGCAGCGCGAAACCATTAGCTCCGCCATGGTCTTGCGCGTCGCCAATACTTCTTCCGTTTCCGTGATAACCGCCATGCCTTCTTCCACCGGTGTGTTACACGAAGTAGTGATAACAGATCTGCCATTACGCCTCACTTCAACCAAACACAAGCGGCAGGCACCATACGGTGAAAGATCTTTATGACTGCACAGAGTGGGTATGCTGATTCCTGCCTGCTGGGCTGCCTCCAGAACCGTCGAATTTTCTGAGACCGTATATTTTTCACCATTGATTGTTAGGTTTACCATGTTTGCTGCCTCCTATCTAACCACAACGGCATCAAAATTACAGACTTCACGGCAGACGCCGCATCGTTTGCATTTATCCGAATCGATGACATACGGGCTTCCTTTTTCACCGGAAATCGCCTGGTCACCACAATAACGTGCACACAAACTACAGCCTGTGCACTTATCTTCCAAAATGTAGAAAGTGATCAGCTCTTTGCAGACACCTGCCGGGCAGGTTTTCTCGCGAATGTGAGCTTCGTATTCTTCACGGAAGTATTTGATCGTCGTTAAAACCGGGTTCGGGGCTGTTTGGCCTAAACCGCACAAAGACCCCGCTTTAATCGAGGCACACAGATCTTCAAGCACATCAATATCACCTTCCTGACCATAGCCACGTGTGATGTAATCCAGGATCTCATACATGCGCTGGACACCTTCGCGACAGGCGGTACATTTTCCACAGGATTCAAAGCGCGAGAAATTGAGGAAGTAACGGGCGATATCCACCATGCAGGTCGATTCATCCATGACAATCATGCCGCCAGAGCCCATGATGGAACCAAGTTCGCGCAGGCTGTCATAATCAACCGGCACGTCCCATAATCGTTCAGGGATACAGCCCCCGGACGGACCACCGGTCTGCACTGCTTTTAACTTCTTGTCACTGGGAGAACCACCACCGATTTTTTCAATCAGATCACGCAGACTGATACCCATCGGAACTTCCACCAGCCCGGTGTTGTTGATTTTTCCCACCAGCGAGAAGATGGTGGTGCCTTTGCTGTTGTCTGTACCCATTTGAGAATACCAGGCAGCCCCTTTATTGATAATATAGGGCACCGTTGCCCAAGTTTTGACATTATTAATGTTCGTCGGTTTACCCCACAAGCCACTCTGAGCCGGATAAGGCGGCCGGGCATGCGGTTCACCTACATACCCCTCGATGGAAGCCATCAGAGCGGTTTCTTCACCGCATACGAAGGCTCCTGCCCCAAGCTGCACGGTCACATCGAAATCAAAACCGGACCCAAGGATATTTTCACCCAACAATCCCTGTTCGCGGGCAGCTTCGATAGCGATTTTAATGCGTTCCACTGCCAGCGGATACTCATGTCGAATGTAAATAAAGCCCTGGTTGGCACCAATCGCATACGCGCCGATAATAAAACCTTCCAAAACACTGTGGGGGTTGGCTTCAATCAATGAGCGATCCTGAAAAGCACCCGGGTCGCCTTCATCGGCATTGACGATAACATATTTTTCATCGCCTGGCGATTTGCGGCAAAGCTCCCACTTGCGAGCAGTGGGAAAACCGGCACCACCGCGACCGCCCAGCCCGGATTGTTTCACCTCGGCGATGATTTCATCGGGCGACATGGTCAATAATGCTTTGGCCAGCGCTTTGTAACCACCCACAATTAAATAGTCATTGATGGAGGTTGGGTCAATAGCGCCACTATCATGCAATAGAACACGATGTTGCTCTTTGTAAAAGGGGATATCGTGTTCATGAACCAGTTTTTCTCCGGTTACCGGATCTTTATAGAGCAATTTGTCAATTAACTCACCCGCCACAATCGTCTTACTGACGATTTGGGCAGCATCTGTACTTTTTACTTTTGTATAAAGGATATTTTCTGGTAATATCGCTACCAGTGGGCCCTGTTCACAGAATCCACGACAGCCGGTGATTTTTAGATCCACTTTCAGATCTACACCTTGCTGTTCAACTTCTTTATCCAGAGCAGCCTTCACATCCAACGCGCCGGAGGCACAGCAGCCTGTACCGGCACAAACTGTAATACAGGGTCTGGTGGAGTCATATGCGGCTATTAATTCAGAGCGCAGATCTTCAAGCGCCAGTCTGATATCTGCTGTTGCATTACTCATCGACAACCTCCTCCTTTTCCATATATTTGCTGATTGTTTTCTCCACTTTATTGACGGTCATCTTGCCATAGTATTTCCCATCAATGACCATAACCGGGCCTAGCGCACAAGCGCCCAGGCAGTTAACTTCTTCCAATGTAAACTGCATATCACGGGTGGTTTCACCGGGTTGAATATCCAATACCCTGCTGATCTGATCAACAAGCATGCCGCTTCCGCGAACGTGACAGGCTGTGCCCATGCAAACTGTGATGATATGTTTTCCACGGGGCTCCAGACTGAAGACTTTATAGAAAGATGCTACCTGATAAACTTGAATCATGGGCACATTCATACGTTCAGAGACACGCTCTATGGCTTCTGCCGGTAAATAGTGATATTCGCTTTGAATATCGAGCAAAGTAGGAATCAACCCTTTTTGCTGCAGACCATATTTGTCTATGATCTTATCAATATTACTGATATCTACTGCCATGTAACCGATCCCCTTTCCTCTCTTAAGAATAAATTTGAAAACTGGAAATCAGGTTTCCAGCCATTCACGATTATTTTGTAACGACCAGGGACACGAGGCAATACAATTGCCACACGAAACGCCCTCATTTTCTACCCAGAATTGAAAACACTTCTCCACATTGACCACCCAGCGGCGAATACCGGTACGATTGGAGATGGAGGTTGGCTTTTCAGTTAATTCGTCTTCAAACATGATAGCGCGTGCCGGACAGGAATTGGCACAGGAGTGACAATTCATGCAAAAATCTTGCATTCCAAATTCAATCGGTTGATCTGCCACCAAAGGCAGATCAGTCAAGACCTTACAGATACGCTGGCGTGCGCCAAATTCGGGTGTAATCAAAAGCCCGTTACGGCCATGTTCTCCCAGCCCCGCATCAATTGCCATGGGGATATTCTGGGCGGTATCATTGCCGCTGGGTACTGCCGGGTACCCCAGCGCGCGAATATAAGCAGCCAGTTTGGCAGTCACCTCAGCCATGTTGGAATAGGCACGGGAAGCCGCGGCCTCGGCCAGCGCGCCGGGAGAGTCATTGATATATTTCCAATCCATCTCGATGCCCAACACAATCGCGTATTTAAAGCGCGCTGTGTTTGGTTCGTGTTTCATGGTGGAGTTCTCGTACGTATAGGAATATACCCAGCGCGGATCAACTTTGGTGATACCCACCAGATCTGCCCCGCAAAAATGGGCCACTTCTTTCACCCGGTCTGTCATCCACTGCGTATCTTCGACTTCAAAACGCTGCGCATTGATGGGCTCATCCCAGTCATACAGACCGCCGGCTCCTTTGACGCGTCCATCATAGCCGCTGTAGCCTTCGTTCAGATTACCGACTTTATTGTCGACGTAGATAGCCGCCGCCGTCCAGGCGCGTGTCTCCTGGTTGATCCACGGATTCTGCCGCATTCTGGCAGAGGCTTCACCTACCATTTTCTGATAGGATGGATCCCACAGAACGCGATTAAAAATGGTGTTCTTCTCATCAAATTGCGGCACTTTATCAAAAATATTGGCATAATAATGCGGTTCGCGCAGCTTCAATTTCTCTGGCACGCGTTTGGCATGATCGGAAATGAAATGGCTAACCAGGCTATCTTGCGATACAAATCGTTGCCCGCAAACGGGGCAATACCATGAAAATGGTGTCAGGTCTCGCGGCGCGGGGGTGGAATTTTCAAGGGGTGATCCATCCGGGTTGGCAGTTTTCCAGACCTGTTTATCGTCTGGCGGCTCTTGATTGTAACTCTGATAATTGTAATTATTTGGCTCAATAACATCTGGACCGGTTTGAGCGTTGCCCGAGGTCCGCCAGTTGGGATTTATCAAACGGGTCAATCCATTCGTAGAATCACTGCCGGGAGAACAGGCAGTAATGCCAATTCCCACGGTCAATAGCGCCGCGGCATGCACAAAATCCCTGCGGCTGATGTCACCCTTTCTTAAGCGTTGTTGGAGCTCTGCAAGTTTGTCTTTCATTTGCCCAGATTTCTATTGCATTAATGTGTAGATTTAGGGATGATAAGTTGCCGCCAGGTATTCGACAGCCTGCGTCTTGTCCGTATCCGTCAGGCTGGCACCTTTCACAACCATCCGGTCGACTGTATCAGTCCAGCCCTGCTTATCATAGGCGGCGATCTCAATCAAACCGATCGCATGGCAGCCGATACACTTATTTTCAACAACCGCCTTGCCTTTACTCAAATCTGGAGTCGCCTTGCTTGAACCACAACTAAACAGGAACAGGCTTCCTACAATCACCAATAGTACTAAAATTATCGTTGCCTTTTTCATTCTTTCTCCCTTTCATCCCTATTTTATAAAGGCTTCAGTCCATATCAGGCTGAAGCGCTTTTTTACGACCAACCCATAATTTAAAGTGAAAAAATCCAGCCAACAAGGCCAGTATTCCCGCAGCTGCGGCCAGGTAAATGCCCGGTTGGAACCAATTATGCACTTCGTAATTACCGAAACCG